>CAMBEZ010000051.1 GCA_945865885.1 Owenweeksia hongkongensis DSM 17368 | reverse complement strand
GCCTCCGTCAAATCCCCCGTGATGCACGATGTGCAGCGCAAGAGATGACGCACAATCGCAATTCGAGCGGGATGACCCAAAACCTTCGCTAAAGTTGAGATTTCCAGGTCTTTAGCGGAGTATAAATCGGTTCGTGTAGCGCCCATGGTATGCCTTTATTGTAATAACGCAATATTACGATTAATTAGGGTTGAGATTGCTTTTTGGGTTGTTTTTTTGGGATTTAACCGTACGTTAAATTGGTCCTGATTGGGGTTGGGGACGCGCTGGGATCAGATGGACGCCAACTTGCGCACCGCGTAGGCGGCCGCATGCAGGCCAAAGGCGGCGGGAATCCAGGCGCTGGTGCCGTAGTAGGACTTTTTGAATTTGGTGCCGTCGGTCAGGGCAATGGACTCTTTGTTGGGCAGTTCCGTGGAATGCACGCACGGAAAATTGGGTTTTAACTGGTACTCCTTGCGCAGCCGCTTCCGAACGTGGGCGGCAAACGGGCAGTTTTGAACGCGATCCAGCCGACCGACCTTGATTTGCTCGGGGTCCACCTTGCCCCCGGCGCCCATGGCGCTGACGAAGGGAATTTGCGCGGCCAGGGCCGTAACGAGAAAGTTTAATTTGGGTTGTACGGAGTCGATGCAATCCAGGGCAAAGTCCACCGGTTGGCTCAGGAGCAATTCCCGCATGGCTTCCGGCTCCAGAAACGTGTCGATGGCCGTTACCTGGATTTCTGGATTGATGTCCAAAACGCGGTCCCGCATCAACCACGCTTTCTTTTGGCCGTGGGTGCTGGACAACGCTTGCAGCTGCCGGTTTCGGTTGGTGGGATCCACCACGTCTCCGTCCACCAAGGTCAGGCGTCCCACGCCGGACCGCGCCAGAAATTCCACTGCAAAACTCCCGACGCCTCCAAGACCCACCACCAACACGTGTGCGGCCTGCAGCCGCGAAAGAGCGTCGTCCCCCAGCAACAAAGCGGAGCGTTCCAACCAGGGGGGTGTTGTAGTCATGGGGCAGTAGGTAGGGTGAGCGCGCAAAATTAACCGAAACAATCCCCCGCCCCAAGCGTTTAACCAACATGTCCCAAGACTCCTTCTACTCCCTGTCTGCAGAAACCCTGCAAGGCCAACCGTTTTCCTTCGACCAACTCCGCGGCAAGGTGGTTTTGGTGGTCAACACCGCCAGCAAGTGCGGCCTCACCCCGCAGTACGAAGGGCTGGAAGCGCTTTACCGCACCTACAAGGACCGCGGCTTAGTGATCCTGGGATTTCCCTGCAACCAGTTTGCCCAGCAGGAGCCGGGCAACGCGCAAGCCATTTCCGAGGGGTGCCTCATCAACTACGGCGTCAGTTTTCCCATGATGGCCAAGATCGACGTCAACGGCGCCAACACCCATCCGGTGTACCAACACCTCAAAGCGCGCCAAAAGGGCATCTTGGGCGGAACCATCGTGTGGAATTTCGCCAAGTTTATGGTGGACCGCAACGGCCAAGTGGTCAAGCGCTTTTTCCCCACCAGCCAGCCGGCTTCGCTCGCAGCGGATGTAGAGCGGTTGTTGACGGCTTAATCCACCCGCGCCACAAAATCCAAGATGGCGTCGCCCCAGTTCTGGGCACCCCAGCCGCCGCGAATGTTGTGGCCCACGCCGGCCAGAAGGTGCGCGCGTTTGAAGCGCCCTTGGTGCGCCGCGTATAAATTTTTTGCATTGTCGATGGGCGCCACGTCGTCGTCCATCCCGTGCATCCACAACAGGGCACCCGGATAGCGCGCCATGTTGCCGTCCACGTCAAAGGCATAGTCCGTGGCCAACGACGACGGTACGCTCAGGCCCACCGCATCCTGAAAAAAAGCGTCCGAATTGGACTGCGGGCACTCCAAAACCAATTTATTGATTTTCAGTGGTCCGCCCTGTTCGCCCGCTTCTTGTGCGCCAGGCAATGTGCCCAAAGAGTTGCCAAAAACCACCAGTCGGTCGCTCGTCAGGCCGCGGTCCTTCAGCCACTGCAGGGCCGCGTGCAGGTCCTGGCGCATGCTGGCGGTGCCGGTCGACGGTCCTTCCGAGTTGCCAAATCCGCGGTAGTCGTAGCACATCACGCCGTACCGATGGTGACCACCAAGGTTGGCCATCTGCCGCAGCGCGTTCCAAAACGCGTTCATGGAATTCGCGTTGCCGTGCAGGTAGAGGATGACGGTATCGGTGGCAATGTCCGCCGGGTTGCCCACGTACAAGCCCTTGAGGGTAGCCGCCGGAACGTTGTTGGCCGCGTCCGCCAAGGACTGCAGGTCCATTTGGTGGATGTTCGCAGGTTCCACGTAGTACGGGTCCGACGGATCGCCCGCAGGAAAGTTATAGGGCTCTGGGGCTCCGCGCAGCAAAGCCAAATCCACATCGCACCCGGTGCTGGTGAGGAGTAAAGCGGTTGCGGCCGCAGCGGCGGCCGCGTTGCGCAATGGGTTTAAGTAGCGGGTCATGGGATGCGGTAGGCTAAGGTGAAGTACAGGCCGCGAGCACCGGTACCCATAAAGGTGGGGACGGTTTGCTGCGGCACCATGAAGGTTCGGGTGGGGTTCAGCCATTTGGCCTCAACGCCCGCTTCCAGGTGTTTTCCGATCCACCGAAGTCCCCCGTGCAAATTGGGGTGGAGCAAGGTACCTTGGCTGAATTCGGCCAGTCGGTAGGTGGGGTCCAACCAGAGATCCGTGCCGGCATAGGGTTTGAAGCCCAACGGGAGGGACCAAACGGTGTGGAGCCCGGCGTTGGGATAAATGCGGGTGGCGCCGTCGCGGAGGCCCACCAACAGGGTGCCGCCGCCAAAGGCATTCACTTCCGGTTTCCAGCTGCCCACGCCGCCGCCTGAGCTCACCCGACGCAAACTTCCGGCGTCCAGGTGCAGGGTTTGAAACGCCGCGCTGACCACCTGCAGACCCACGTAGTCCGTGCGTTTTTCGGTGGCGCCGTGTGCCGTGTAGACGGAGATCAAGGGGAGTCGGTCCGTGTTGATTTGCGGGCCGCCCAAAGCGCCGCCCACGCGCCATTCTCCGGCGTCCAGCGGGGCCACCACGCGCGCTGCATTGCACCCGGTCAAGAGTGCCGCAGCCGCCAGGCCCAGGAGTAGATTTTTGTGCTTCACCCAGGTAAGTTATCGCTTTTTTGGCCCGACGCGTTTTGAGCTGGAGAACTTAAATACTTGCTTTTGGCAAAAAGTGCATGCCAAACTTTTTCATTACGGATTTCTGCAAATGAGCGGCCTAAACGCCACTCAGAACAACCCTTGCACCGTGCCGTCTGCCGCCACGGTCATACCTTCCGCGGCGGGCACCTCCGGCAGGCCGGGCATGCGCATCATCGCCCCGGTGATGGGCACCACAAAGCCGGCGCCCGCCGCAACTTCAACTTCGCGCACCGTCAGGGTAAAACCGGTGGGTCGGCCCAGCAGGGTTTCGTCGTCGGA
>CAMBEZ010000050.1 GCA_945865885.1 Owenweeksia hongkongensis DSM 17368 | reverse complement strand
TCTGCGTGGCGATCCACGGCCACAATAGCATTCACAAAAAACGTCAAGAACTGCAAATTGCGCTTGGGCGTCTTTCCGGGCGAAAGCAAGTTCGTTCCGGTGTTGGTAGCCAAAGACCAGTTGTTGTGCTTGCCGGAACCGTTGATGCCTGCAAAGGGCTTCTCGTGCAGCAACACGCGGAAATTGTGGCGGCGCGCTACTTTTTCCAACAAATCCATGAACAAAGAATTGTGGTCTACCGCAACGTTGGCTTCCTCAAAAATGGGCGCAAACTCAAATTGCGCGGGAGCAACCTCGTTGTGCCGGGTCTTGACCGGTATGCCCAAGAGGTGCGATTCGTACTCCACTTCGCGCATGAACTGCATCACCCGCTCCGGGATGGAGCCAAAGTAGTGGTCCTCCAATTGCTGCCCCTTGGCCGGACTGTGGCCTACCAAGGTTCTGCCGGTCATCACCAAATCCGGACGCGCAACGAAATAAGCCGAATCCACCAAGAAATACTCCTGCTCCCAACCCAGGGTAGCGTGAACCTTGGTCACGTTGCGGTCGAAGTACTGACAAACCTGCGTTGCTGCCTGGTCTACGACCTGTAGGGCCCGCAACAGGGGCGTTTTGTAGTCCAGCGCCTCACCGGTATAGGAAACGAACACCGTTGGAATGCAAAGCGTGTCGTTCATGATGAATGCCGGCGAGCTGGGATCCCATGCCGTGTAACCGCGCGCCTCAAAGGTGTTTCGAATGCCGCCGTTGGGGAACGAAGATGCGTCGGGCTCTTGCTGAACGAGCATGGCGCCGTTGAATTTCTCAATGGCACGCCCGTCTTCGGTAGGTTCAAAAAATGCGTCGTGCTTTTCAGCGGTAGCGCCCGTCAAGGGTTGGAACCAGTGCGTGTAGTGCATGGCGTCCTTGCTCATGGCCCAGGCCTTCATGGCCGAAGCAATCTGATCCGCCATGGAACGATCAATCTTGGAGCCGTGTTCCATCGCGCCGCGCACGGCAACATACGCTTCCTTGGTCAGGAACTCGCGCATGGCTTTGTCGTTGAATACGTTGGACCCGTAGTACTCCGACGATTTCTTGAACGGTGCTTTGAATTCGACCGGCTTGCGGTTGAGGGTTTCCGCCAAACCCAAGAAACGAACGGTAGCCATACTTGATTTATTTTCTGCAAAATTAGCAGAAAGGGGGTCAAGCTAGCGAGGAAAAATGAATTTTTTTATCAACACCCCCGTTAATTTAGGGGGTGGTAGGCAAATTATTCTCTTTTTACCGCATCAACCACCTCATTGAGGGTGGTCTTTGCGTCCTGAACGGTGGTTTTCAATTCAGAAATTGCCGAATCCTTCTCTGCGGCATCCGCAATTTCGCGTTTGATTTCGTTCGACGCATTGCGCACGGTTTTGATGGCCTTGGCCAAGCCACGCGCCACTTCAGGAATGCGTTTGGGGCCCAACACAAATAAGGCCACCAGGAGCACCACCGTTAATTCGCCACCGCTGATGAATAAGAATTGCATGGGACAAAAATACAACAGGGCCGCCCGATGGGCGGCCCTGTTCAAAATAAACCCGTTTCTTTTATTAAGCTTCTTCTTCTTCATCGCCCAACTTCTTGGCGGTGTCGGCCAAAATAGGTGTTGCAATGAACAACGAAGAATAGGTACCCACAACAATACCCACCAAAATTGCGAACACGAATCCACGAATGACGTCGCCTCCGAACAAGAAGATTACGATCAAAACCACCAAAGTTGTCATGGACGTGTTGAACGTACGGCCCAGCGTTTGGTTCAAGGCGTTGTTCAACAACTCAAACTTGGTCAACTTGGCATGGTTCTTCATGCTGAAGAATTCACGAATACGGTCGTATACCACAACGGTGTCGTTGATGGAGTAACCAATTACCGTAAGAATTGCGGCAATGAATGCTTGATCTACTTCCAATGAGAAAGGGAGAATTCCATTGAAAACAGAAAATACCCCCATTACGATAATGGCGTCGTGGGCCAAAGCCACAACCGCACCAAAAGAATACTGCCATTTGTTGAAGCGCACCAACAAGTAAATGAAAATTCCCAGAAGCGAGAACAGTACCGCCCAAACGGCCGTCTTTTGAATATCGTCGGCAACGGTTGGGCCCACTTGACGAGAAGCTACCAGACCCAGGGGATTTTCTTCAATGGACAAAAACTCCTTTTGTGTCAAAGGCTTGGCGTAAAAGGCCTTTAGACCATTGTACAAGTGGCCGCGCAATTGATCTTCTACGTCCGCACCCGATTCATCAATTCGGAAATTGGTAGTAACCACCACTTGTTCCGGTGTTCCTAAGGTCTTCACAACAGGCGCCGTGGCATTGGGGTCTATCTTGCGGAATTCCGCCATCAACGAAGCTCCCAATTCTTCCACCTGAACCGGTTGATCAAAGCGGACTTGGTAGGTACGACCTCCAGAGAAATCAACACCCAATTGCATGCCGCGGGTGGCAAGCGAAACCAAACTTCCAACGACGAGAACCAAGGAAACTACATACGCGATCTTGCGATTTTGCATGAATCCAAACTTCGCGTTGGCAAAAAACTCTTTGGAGAACCTGTTCGAAAAAGTCACTTCCGACTTTTTGCTTAAGCGCCACTCCAAATAAAGACGCGAGATGAAAATGGCGGTAAACAAGGAAGAAAGAATACCGATGATCAACGTAGTAGCAAAACCACGAATCGGACCCGTTCCGAACAAGTACAAAATAACAGCAGTCAACAACGTGGTCAAGTTGGAGTCCAAGATGGCTCCGTAGGAATGCTTGTAGCCATCTTTAACCGCCGCATCCACCGATTTACCTCCTGCCAATTCTTCACGTACACGTTCGTAAATCAATACGTTCGCATCCACCGCCATACCAATGGTCAAAACGATACCGGCCATACCGGGCAAGGTCAATACTGCTCCAATGGCATCCAAGATGCCGAAAATGAAGAACATATTGGCCACCAAAGAAAGGTTAGCGGCCCATCCTGCTCCGGCGTAGTAGAACACCATGTACAAGAAAACGACGCCCATGGCGTAAACAAACGACCACAAACTGGCAGAAATTGCTTCCTTACCCAAGCTCGGTCCAACAACGTCGGATTGAATGATGCGGGCTGGAACGGGCAATTTGCCGGCACGCAGCACGTTTGCTAAGTCCGTTGCTTCTTCCAAGGAAAATCCACCTTCGATTTGCGTGCGTCCTCCGGCAATTTCACCGTTTACGCGGGGGTAGCTGTAGATCAATCCGTCCAATACTACCGCCACATGGCCTTTGGGGTTTTTAGCTCCCTCTTCACCCGTCAAACGCTTCCAAATTTGAGCGCCCTGACCGTTCATGGACATGCTGACCACTGGATTGTTGCCGTTGTCAAACTCCTGACGAGCGTCCACAATTACCTCACCGTCCAACTCCGGTTGGTTGTCGCGGGTGCCGCGCAGGGCAATCAACATGGTAACGTCCGCTTCTTTTTCCGGACGGGTCCAGGCAAAGCGAACGTTGCGCTTGTCGCCCGGAATCATGGAACGAACGGCGTTGTTGCGCAAGTAAGTGTTGATTTTGGACGTGTCCTTAGTGGCTGCGTAGCCGATCACCGGACCTTCACCGATAGCACCGGTTTGGGGATTCACGTTCAAGGCCATCACCTTCAACAAGGGACCAAAATCTTTGTTGGCGGTATCGTTGGCCGCAGCCTTTGCTTTGGCAGCCGTATCAGCCGCAAGTGCATCGCTAGTTTTGCCTTCGGCATCCGGAATAGATGCAACGTCTAATGCGCTTGGCTCCGCCGCTTTCTCTACTGCCGGAGCAGCTACTTTCTCGGTTGCCTTGAGCTTGTCGTTGGCGTCCACCATGAACTGCATCCATTCTCCGCCTTGGTAGGTGCGCCAGAACTCCAAACGCGCGGTTCCTTGCAGCAGGCGCTGAACACGAGCAGGTTCTTTAACACCGGGAAGTTCCACCAAAATCCGGCCGGAATTTTCCAACTTCTGGATGTTCGGTTGCACCACCCCAAACTGGTCAATACGTGCCTTCAAAACCGTGTAAACGTTTTCAATCGAAGCATTGACGTCACCACGAACCGTGTTCTTGACGTCGTCGTCCGAAGCGTCCACGCCCACGCGATCGGCCATGTCTTTCGTGCCAAACAAGCCGACGTCGCTCAATTTGCGATCGCCGCGCACGGCATC
>CAMBEZ010000049.1 GCA_945865885.1 Owenweeksia hongkongensis DSM 17368 | reverse complement strand
CGGCTTTGCTTTTGAGTTGTAATCGTTTTGCGGCCTTTTTTGACCTTTTCGGCCGAGCGCGCTGGGCCAATTGTTTTAAACGATAAGCTCCAGGCGCCTCACACCGCCCAGTCCGCGGGTTCCAGGCGGAGGAAGTCTTGCCAGGGAATGCCGCCCGGACCAACCAAAAGCGTCCGCGTGGGGTTGAATTGTTCTTGAAAGCGAGTCAATCCTGAGGCCTTGTCCCGGCCGGACTTTACTTCCAGCGCAAAAAGTCCGCGGGGTGTTTTCACCACAAAGTCCACCTCAAAATCGCCTTCGCGCCAAGTGGTTACTTCGAATTCTGGCGATTGGTAACTCAGTAAATGTGCCCCTACCGCAATTTCAACGGCGCGACCCCACAGGCTGGGCGCGTTCCGCAAGTCCAGTCGTCCTCCCGGCCGGTAGGCATTGCGAATGGCGGGGTTGTACAGGTGAAAGGTGGGCGACGATGCTCTTTTCCGAACGTAAGCACCGGCGTATTTGTGGAGCGGAGCGATGAGTCGGGCTTGGTTGAGCAAATTGAGGTATTCGGATAATGTGGTGGTGTTGCCCGCGTCCTGCAATTGCCCCACCATTTTGTTGATGGATAAGGTTTGTCCGGCGTAGTGAAGCGCCATTTCAAACGTTTGCCGGAGCAGGGCAGGTTTCAAAACCCGGTGCATCATCAGGACGTCTTGGGTAATGGCCGTTTCAACAAGACTTTCGCGCACGTAGGCCTTCCATCGGGATTCGTCGGTCCAATAATCCATAGCGCCCGGATATCCGCCAAACCAAACATATTCCTCCGCAGATAGGCCAAAGGCTTCGTTCATCTCGTTGAATCGCCAGTGGCTCAGGTGAATTCGCTCGCTGCGTCCGGCCAAACTTTCCGTAAGGCCTTTATCCAAAAGAAGTTGGGCACTGCCCAGCAGCACAACGCGTACGTCTACTCCTTGTGCGCGGTCTTCGTCCCACAAGCGTTTGACAACTTCACTCCAACGAGTTGTTTTTTGGATTTCATCCAGAACGAGGTACTGTGTGGCTTGATCGGCCCGACTGGCGATGCGTGCGGCATTCCAAGCGCCTTCAATCCAGCTGCTCCCTATTTGGGCGTCGCCCGTGAAGTAGCGCAGGTTATTGGGCTCTTGAACCGTGCGGAGCCATTGGAGCACCAGGGTGGTCTTGCCCACTTGACGCGGACCAAGCACCATCTGAATGCGATTGGGCCCGTTTGGGCGCATGCGCTCCTCCAGAAGATAGTATTCTTTACGTCTGTAATTCATTGAGTTACAAAATTACTCAAAGTTCATATAAAATTACTCAATCCATTGAGTAAAATTACTCAGTCCATTGAGTAATTTTCTAATTAATTAAAAATCAGTATTTTACAAGGATATATAAGGCGGTGCGCCGCGGCGGAGGGGCACAAAAAAGCCCGGCCGCAGGCCGGGCTTGGGGACTTTGAGCGGGCCTGATGGTCAATTGCGAACCACCAAGACAATACCGTCTACGGAGGCAATGCTCAAGGTGGAACCTGTCGCGAACGTTTGCTCGGGCTCTGCCGCACGGGCTTGCCACGACGACCCGCGGTACTTGACGGTACCGGTGCTGCCGCTGGCCGCGTGGGTGATGGTTGATTCCACCACCACCGTTTGGCCGGCGTGTTCGTTGTAGGAATCCGGGGCGTGTTGCAGCCAGCGCTTTAGTAGGGGACGCAGCAGCCACAAGGCCACCACGGAGAACACCCCAAAAAGGCCCAATTGCATGCTGAGGTTGACGGGAACACCCGCCCACACCAAGACTCCGGTGGTCGCCGCACCCAATCCAATGGGCAGGAGCACAAAGGCACCGGAGGCCATTTCAAGGGCCATCAGCAAGAGGCCGGCGGCCAGCCAAAGGATGTAGGGGTCCATTTACTTGGCGGTTTTAGCCGGCGTGGTGGGATTTGACCCGACGTTTCCGTTGGACTTGATCACGGACATGGCCGCGGAAATCATGGAGCCCATGTCGGCGAAATTCGCGGGCAGAATCATGGTGTTGGTGGTTTTGGCCAGTTTGCCGTATTGTTCCACCAAGTTCTCCGCCACGCGCAGCTGAACGGCTTCCATGCCGCCGGGAGACTGAATGGCACCGGCAATCTTTTTGATGCCCTCGGCGGTGGCGTCGGCTACGGAAATGATGGCCGCGGCTTGACCTTCTGCTTGGTTGATGGCTTGCTGGCGCAAGGCCTCCGATTCCAAGACCACCTTTTCCTTTTGGCCTTCTGCTACGTTGACCGCACTCTGCTTTTCGCCTTCGGAGTACAGAATGGTGGCGCGCTTTTCGCGCTCCGCTTGCATCTGCTTTTCCATCGCCATCAAAACGGTTTGCGGCGGCGTGATGTTCTTGATTTCGTAGCGCAGCACCTTCACGCCCCAGCCGGCGGCTGCTTCGTCGATGGCAGCAACTACGGCTACGTTGATGTTTCCACGCTCCTCAAAGCACTTGTCCAGTACAATTTTGCCGATTTCCGAACGCATGGTGGTTTGGGACAACTGAGACACGGCAAACATGAAGTTGCTGATCCCGTAGGAAGCCAACTTAGGTTCCATTACCTGGTAGAACACAACGCCGTCGACGGCTACCTGTACGTTGTCTTTGGTGATGCACACTTGTTCCGGAATGTCCGCAGCCACCTCTTTCAGGGTGTGTTTGTACGCAATCCGGTCCACAAACGGGATGATGATGTTCAATCCGGGACTCATGGTGCTGTGGTACTTGCCCAGGCGTTCCACAATGTATGCAGTTTGCTGCGGCACCACCTTGGCGCCCATGAGGACCACCAGAATGAGTACGACGACGAGGGAAATGGATAATAGAGGCATGGTGTGGGTTTTGTTTAAAGATAGCTCAAATTGCGGATTTTGGCGGGATGATTTCTGTCGGTTGTAGGTTCAGTTGTGCCGCAAACATTTGAACCGTTGTTGTGGGCAGGAACATTCGGTGGGTATTCTTGAGCGGAGCAAAACCGTACTTGGCGTAAAACTCTTGTGCACGGTCGTCGATGGGGTCAACAACCACTGCGAAAGCTGCGATTTGCGTTTGCGCAACCTGAGCAATGCGCGCGAGGGCGTCGATCAAAAGTAGGTTGCCAATTCCGACAAGGGCAAAGCTTTGGTCGCGCGCCAGCCGGCCCAAAAGCACCACCGGATAGGCCGGGTAGTTGGGCAGCTTTTTGCGCTGTTCGTCCGGGAGATCGTGGGCCGGAATACTGGCCATGGACAGCGTGTAGTATCCGGCTACTTTGTTTTCATCCGCAGCCAAGACAAAACATTGGGCTACGTTGCGTGCGACGTCTTGCCGGGCCTGTTGGTGCAGGTAGCGGCTCAAGCGCTCGTGCTCGCAGGAAAACGCAGCTTTTTTATGTCCGCTGTGAAGCAACTCAACGACCACGGTCTTTGAAGTATTCTTGGTACACTTTCCCCATGGCCAGCAAATGCGCATTCGGCTCCGGCGGATTGGCCAGGGTTTCGCAGAAGTGGAGGAAGTCGGCCTCGCTCAGGTGGATGACGGTGTGTTCGGCGACCACCTTGCGGGCTTGCTCGCGCAGGATGCGGCTGGCGAAACCGGAGAGGGTTTTGTCGCCGGCAATTTCTTGCGCGCGGGCCAGAAGTTGCTTGTCCGCGGGGCTGAGCCGCAGTTCAAAGCGTTCGTCTTTTTTGGCGCCTTGGGGATTTCCGGTTTTGGGAAGGTCTGCAGCCGTTGGCGGGGTGGCGTCGGTTTGGGGCAGGTCGGAGCCCCATTCGCCGTTCAGCGCGGAGTCCGGAGAGAAAGAGTCGGGCGTTTCCATGGTGTAAATGTACGGCAAAATGCCGTACAAATACAGGTCCAGCAGGGGCTGTTCGGACCGAGTACCGTGGAGAAACGGTCCGTCGGGCCAGGGGTGGCCGGAAGACGGGGTGTTGGGATCGGTCGGGGCAAGGGACATGGGGCAAAGGTGCGGGCCTTTTTTGCCGACAGTCGGTTGTAAACGTATAAATACGGTTGTCGGCGCTCCCAGCTCCCAAGAACGCTGAAGAGCCCCAAGGAGCCGATGAGCGCGAATAATTAACCGCGCACGGCGCGCGCCAACACCCGGTTGAAAACCGGCGGTACCAACGCAAGCAGCATCATGCCGGGGTAGCCGGTGGGCATTTGCGGCGCCTCCGGCAAATGGCGCAGGACCGGGTAGGGTCGGTGCGGATGGGCGTGGTGGTCCGAATGGCGGGAGAGGTTGAAGAGCATGGCGCGGCCCACCCAGTGGTTGGAGTTCCAGGAATGGTGGGCACTGGTGTCTTCGTAGCGGTTGGAGCTGACTTTTTGCCGTTCCAGGCCGTAGTGCTCAATGTAGTTGACGGTTTCCAGCAGGACGGCGCCGAAGGCGGCGGCGCCCAGGAAGGC
>CAMBEZ010000048.1 GCA_945865885.1 Owenweeksia hongkongensis DSM 17368 | reverse complement strand
CCGTTTGTGCGGGATTCCGGGGTGACGTTTGAAACCGACGTTCCCACTTTAGAAGATTTTTCAAAACGCCTGGCGAACATCGCCGGGCGTTTTCCATTTTGGGTTTGGGAGGACGGTGGAACCGTTCTGGGCTATGCCTACGGAACCGCGCACCGGGAGCGAATCGCTTACCAATGGGCCGTAGAGACCAGTGTGTATGTGGGACGTCCTGGCGAAGGAATTGGGAAGCAACTGTACCAAAAAGTTTTGTCTGAGCTGCGCGACCGCGGTTTTGTTTGGGCCTACGGCGTGATCACCTTGCCCAACGAGCCCAGTTTGGCCTTGCACGAAGCGTGCGGTTTCAAACCTTTTGCTCGGTACGACAACGCCGGCCAAAAATTAGGCACCTGGTACGATGTGCAGTGGGTTCGCTGCGGCTTGAACTCTGTTGTGCCCGGTATGGCCGAGCCCGAGTACGGCCCCAGCGTGGAGTAAAGGGCAGCGCAAACCGTCCGCAGAGCGTTTACTCGTAGGCCTTGTCCATGCCCATTTTCCCTGGGTTGAGGATGTTTTTGGGATCCAAGGCCCGTTTGATGGCGCGTTGCGCTTCCAACGCCGCGTTGGAAAAGGCCAGGTCCAGGTATTCCTGCTGCACGTAGCCAATGCCGTGTTCCCCGCTGATGGTTCCCCCCAGCGTTCGAACCTCCGCAAACAAAGCCCGGATGCCTTCCTTCAAGAGCGGACCGTTCCATGCTTCGTCCGTCAGGTCGCCTTTGACTATGTTCACGTGCAGGTTGCCGTCGCCCGCGTGTCCGTAGCAAACGCTTTTGAACCCATACTCCGCCCCAATTCGTTTGACGGCAGCGAGCAACTGCGGCAATGCCGCACGGGGAACGACGGTGTCTTCTTCCTTGTAAATGCTGTGTTTTTTCACGGCTTCGCCCACCCGTCGGCGCAACTTCCACAGGGCGTCACGCTCGGAGGCAGACTGAGCAAACAGGACTTCGGTGGCCCCTTCGGCCTCCACCAATTCCGCCAACTTTTCAGCTTCCCGCAGGACGGTTTCCTCGTCGGTTCCGTCCACTTCCAGCAAAAGATGCGCGGCAATGTTGGGACCCGTTGGAATGCTCACCCCATCCACGTACCGCATCGTCCAATCCAGGGCGTCGCGTTCCATGAACTCCAATCCGGACGGCACAATGCCGGCCATGAAGATTTTGGAGACCACGGCGCACGCGCGTTCGGCCGATTCAAAGGGGGCCAGCAGGGTGTAGCTGTGGCGCGGATACGGCAGCAAGCGCACCACGATTTTGGTCACCACGCCCAAGGTGCCTTCCGAACCCACGAACAACTGCGTGAGGTTGTAGCCTGTGGAATTCTTCAAAACGTTGGCGCCGGTCCAGACGATCTCGCCGTTGGGCAGTACCACTTCCAAGTTCAACACGTACGCGCTGGTAACACCGTACTTCACGGCTTTTGGGCCGCCGGCGTTGTAGGCCACGTTGCCGCCCAGGGTGGAGGTTCCCCACGAGGACGGGTCTGGCGGATAGAACATGCCCTGCTCCTTGCAGGCCTCGTGGAATACTTGGTTGATGACTCCGGGCTCTACGGTTGCCTGAAAATTTGCAACATCGATGTCTAAAATCCGATTGAGTTTCTGCGTAGATAGGGCAATTCCGCCCTTCACGGGCAAGGCACCGCCGCTCAATCCCGTTTGCGCCGCTACGGGCGTTACGGGCACGCCAAAGTGTGCCGCAATCTTGATGACCGCAGCAACTTCCTCCGGCGTAGCGGGAAAAACCACGGCCTGGGGCAGGAAGTGCAGGTCCTCGGTTTCGTCGTGGTCGTGTGCGGCTCGTGTTTCGTGGTCAACCTTTACGGCCTCCACGGGAAGCACCGAGCGCAGTGCGTCGAGCCATTTTTCAGTATCTTCGGCATCCTTCATTGAACGCAAAAGTATGCACTGCACTTCGATTCCCTCGCTCTTTTGGGCCGGCCTGTTTGCCGCATCCTCCTTCAGCGCCGTGGCGCAAACAGAAACGCTCGCTGGCCGTCCGGATCAAAACAAAGCGGCGGCATCCGCAGCAGCCAACACGAAGGATCCTCGTCCCGTATCGTTGGACGACGTTTGGGGCGTCTACGCGTTTGGCTCCAAATCCGTCAGCGGCCTGCGCTCTATGGCCGACGGCGCCCACTACACCCGCCTCACGCGCGGCGAGGACGGTACCCAAATTGAAAAGTTCGACTACGCCGCAGGGGCCAGTAAAGGCGTTTTGGTGACCTCCAAAGAGGTTGAAGCCGCACACAAACAGTCGTTTGACATCCAAAGCTATACGTTCAGCTCGGACGAGAAAACCGTGCTTTTGGAAACCAGCATCGAATCCATTTACCGCCATTCCTACCAAGCCAAAGCCGGCTTGTTCCGGTTGGCAGATCGGTCGTTTGTTTCCATCAGCCCAAAACCGGTTCAAAACGCCCAATTGTCGCCCAACGGCCAATGGGTGGCGTACGTGCAAGACAACAACATTTGGTTGCTGGAGGTCGCCACGGGCAACCGAAAGGCCGTCACCACAGATGGAGAGCGAAACCGCATCCTGAACGGAGCTCCGGATTGGGTCTACGAGGAGGAATTCAGCTTCCACGTGGCTTTGTGGTGGTCTCCCAGCAGCGAACACTTGGCCTTTTTGCGGTTCGACGAAACGGACGTTCCCACTTTCAGCATGGACGTGTACGGCAAAGATCTGTACCCCACCCAGCAGAAATTCAAGTACCCCAAGGCCGGTGAGCCCAATTCCAAGGTAACCCTGCACGTGCACAGCTTGTCCTCCCAAACCACGGCCAAAATGGCCGACGGGATCGACTACGAATACCTGCCGCGCGTGCAGTGGACTCCTAAAAATGAATTGGCGTTTCTGGTTTTGAACCGCCTCCAAAACCACCTTCAACTCTTCAAGCAACGCTTGAACGAGAAGCCGCAATTGTGGCTGGAAGAAAAAGATGTGGCCTATGTTGACATCTCTGACAATTGGGAAGTACTGCCCGACGGTTCCCTGGTCTGGTCCAGCGAGGCCAACGGCTACAATCAATTGTTTTCCATCTCTGCCGACGGCAAAAAGCGCAAAGCCCTGACGGACCCAAAATCCGAAGTGACCGCCTACTACGGAACGGACGCCAAAGGAACCGTTTACTACCAAGCCGCGGCCGTATCGCCCGCCCAACGAGAAGTTTATGCGGTATCCCTTAACGGCGGCAAGCCCCGTGCGGTAGCGGCGCAACCCGGCACCAACAACGCGGAATTCAACCAGACCAAAACGTCGTTCATCCTGACGTTTCAATCCGCGTCCCAAGTTCCGCGCATCGGTTTGCACACTGCCAACGGCAAGGAGGTTCGCATCTTGGAAGACAACGCCGCCTTGGCCGAACGCCTGAAAAAATTCCAAATCAGCCCCAAGGAATTTGCCCCGTTGGTCTTGGCCGACGGCCGCACCCTTCCCTCTTGGCGCATCAAACCTTTGAACTACGACCCCACCAAAAAATACCCCGTTTTGATGTTTGTTTACGGCGGACCGGGCAGTCAGCAGGTTTTGGACGTGTTTGGTGGACGCGATTACTTCTGGTACCAGCACCTGGCCTCCTTGGGCTACACGGTGGTGTGCGTGGACAACCGAGGAACCGGCGGCCAGGGCCGCGAATTCAAAAAATGCACCTACCAGCAGTTGGGCAAGTTGGAAGTGGAAGACCAAATCGCCGCGGCGCAAGCCTTGGGCACCCAGCCGGGTGTTGATCCCGCGCGCATCGCCATTTGGGGTTGGAGCTACGGCGGCTACATGAGCAGCAACTGCATCCTGAAAGGAGCCGACGTGTTCAAAACAGCTATGGCCGTGGCGCCCGTCACCAACTGGCGTTTCTACGACAACATCTACACCGAACGCTTCATGCGGACGCCCCAAGAGAACGGAGTCAACTACGACGTCAACTCCCCCCTATCCCACGCCAACCTGCTCCAAGACCCCTTCCTGTTGGTCCACGGAACAGGCGACGATAACGTCCACGTTCAGAACGCAATGCGTTTGGCTGAAGCCTTAATACAAGCCAACAAACCTTTTGATTACATGGTGTATCCGGACAAAAACCACGGCATCTTCGGCGGCAAAACACGCCTGCACCTGTACACCAAGATGACGCAATTCTTGTTGGAAAATCTCTAATTGGCGCTATCTTCCCACCTTCGTTGCAACCATTAAACCCCAAAAACATGCGCCAAGACGTCGCGAAATCGCACCCCAAGGGTCTGTATACCTTGTTTTTCACAGAAATGTGGGAACGCTTCGGCTTCTACCTCATCATCGGGATCTTGTTCCTCTACATGACCGACGGCCTCAAGGGTGGGTTGGGTTGGGACGAATCCAGCGCCAACGACGTCTACGGCACCTACATCGCCTTGGTTTACTTGACCCCCTTCATCGGCGGACTGCTCGCGGATCGGGTTTTTGGCTACCGAAAAACCATCATTGCCGGTGGCTTACTCATGGCCGCAGGTTACCTGACGCTGTCCATACCCGGTGAAACGGCCTTCTACGT
>CAMBEZ010000047.1 GCA_945865885.1 Owenweeksia hongkongensis DSM 17368 | reverse complement strand
TTGGCCATCGCCGGCATGGGCAGCAAGACGTCCCAAGCCTCCAACTGGCTGATCATGATGATCATGGGCGGCGGTGTGGTCAGCTTGGCGCAAGGTGCTCTGGCCCACGAAGACTACCTGGGCATCCGGTATTCGTTCCTCTTGGGCGTCCTGTGTTTTGGTTACCTCGCGTTTTACGCGTGGAAGGTGGGCAACGAGCTGCGTCGTCGGGGCGTATCGCTCGACGGTTCTGCCGCCGGGGGGCACTGATGCGCTTTTTCCTACTTCCTCTCTTGATGCTGGCGGCCGCGTGCGGCCGCCCAGACCAACCCCTGACCTCCCCCAACGGGGAAATTCAGGTGGCGGTGCGCACCGACGACTCCCTGACCTACACCGTTTTGTACCGGGGAGACACCCTCCTCAACCCTTCCGCAGTAAAACTCCACCTGCTGCTGCACCGCGCCGGAAAGCCGGACCAAGAACTGCACCTGGGCACCGGAAAACTGCGCAGCTCGCGGGACAGCGCAGTGGACGAAACCTACACCCTCCCCTGGGGCGAAGTGCGCCAAATTCACCACCAGGGGAACCGTCGACGCTTGGAGTTTGAGACCGACGGCCTCCCGTGGTACGTGGACTTCCACACCACCGACGAAGGCTGGGCCCTGCGCACCGGCTGGCCCGCCTGGGACGGGGTGGACAGCGTCACCGTGCTGTCCGAGCACACGGACTACCGCCTCGTGGGCAACCCCACGGCCTTCTGGATCCCGGGCGACTGGGACATCACCGAACACCTGGTGAACGAGTGCCGCCTGAGCGAAATCGACGCCACCACCAAACGCCAGGCTGCGTCGCTCAGCAACACCTACATTCCCTACAACGCGGTCAACACGCCCGTCACCTTCCGTTTTGAATCCGACGACCCCGTCCGGTCCGGCGTCCACGTGGCCTTCCACGAAGCCGCGCTGATCAATTACCCGGCGCAAACCCTTCGTCTGCGGTCCGACGCCACCCAAAATCCGCGCGCGGAAGGATTTGTAACGGAGTTGGTGGGCCGCGCGCGGGACAGCGCCAAGGCCACCCTGCGGGGGGCCTTCCACACCCCGTGGCGGATGGCACTCGTTGCGCCAGAAGCCGCCCCCCTCCTGGAAGCGCACCTCCTCCTGGACCTCAACGCCCCCAACACCCTGGGCGACGTCCCCTACGCCCGCCCCATGAAGTACATGGGCATTTGGTGGGAAATGCACCTCGGCAAAAACTCGTGGGATCGGGCGTCGGGCAAACACGGCGCCACCACCGAAAACGCCAAAAAACTCATAGACTTCGCCGCGCAACACGGCTTCCAAGGCGTGCTCGTAGAAGGATGGAACACCGGCTGGGAGCACTGGATTGGGTTCGACGACCGCGAGGGCGTTTTTGATTTCGTCACCCCCTACCCAGACTACAACCTCCAGGAGGTGCAGCGCTACGCCCAAAGCAAGGGCCTGACCCTCATCATGCACCACGAAACCTCTTCCGCCCCCAGAACCTACGAAAAGCAGCTGGACACGGCCTACCAACTCATGCAGTCCCTCCAGATCCCCGCCGTCAAAACCGGCTACGTGGGACCCCTTCTGCCCAAGGGCGAATGGCACTACGGTCAGTGGATGGTGAACCACTACCAAAAGACGGTGGAGACGGCCGCAAAATACTCAATAGCACTAGACATCCACGAACCCGTCACGGGTACCGGGCTGCGTCGCACGTGGCCCAACCTGATGTCCCGCGAGGGCGCCCGCGGCCAAGAATTCAACGCCTGGAGCAGCGACGGCGGCAACCCACCCTCCCACATCCCCAACCTGGCCTTCACCCGCATGCTGAGCGGTCCGATGGACTTCACGCCCGGCATTTTCAATCTATCTCTGGAACCCTACAAGCAGAACCACCCCATACAAACAACCTTGGCGCAGCAACTGGCACTCTATACCATCCTATACTCCCCGCTGCAAATGGCGGCGGATTTGCCGGAGCATTACGCCCCAAACGGCCAAATCCACCCCGCGTTTGAATTCATCAAGGCCGTCGCCGTTAATTGGGAAACAACACGCGTGCTCCCCTCACGCGTTGGCGACTACGTTGCGGTAGCCAGACAGGAACGCATTGATTACCAAACAAATAGCCCAACCCAAAAGGCCAAAAACAGCCCAAAAACTACCCAAAACGCCCAAAAATCGGCCGATATATCGACCGTCGGGACGCATAAGTCAACCCCAACAGCTCACAAAACCAACACCACAGCCAACAAATCCAACACCACAGACAACAAAACCAACCAAACAGCCGACCAAAACGCCACCGCTCGTTGGTTTGTGGGCATTGCAAACGACGAAACCCCCCGCACCTACGCGCTCGACTTCTCCTTTCTGCCCCAAGACGGGCCAAAACGGTACACCCTGACGCTCTACGAGGACCCCAACGGGCCCATTAAACTCATTCAGGCGCACAACCCGCCCATCCAAATCACCACCCAAGTGGTCACGCGCGGCACCGTCCTCAACCTTCCCCTGCAAAAAGGCGGCGGCTGCGCCGCCGTCCTGACGCCGTTGCCGAATTAAAAAACCTCTATCTTTACTTTTGTTAACTAACTCATTAACAAACGTTTAAAAAATTAATTCGGCCCAACCGGTTCGCCCAGCGCCCCGCTTCGCGGGGCGCTGGGCGTTTTGGGACGGCCCAAACACTTAAAGAACATGCCTGAAAAAACCTGCGTAACCTGCGAGCAAAACCAACGCTACGCCGACTACATCTCCTCGCTGTCCGAATACGACCTTTTCTACCAAATCAGATCCGAAGTCATCGAGCAACGTTGTAGGCTGCAGTGGTCGCAAAATGATTTGGCCAAATGGGCTAAAGTGAGCCGCTCAACCGTCGGGAGTTTTGAGCGCGGAGACACCATTACGTTGCGTAATTTCCTCAAAATCAGTCAAACCCTGCAAATGCACACCGCCTGGGGCAGCTTCCTATACAACGCAAAATTCAATCCCGCGCTGCGCCAAATGTCGCATTCGTCCAAAATCATGCAGACCCGGCCCACGCGCTCGTCGACCAAGGAGTCCAATGCTTCAATTTGAGTTGGGGTGGTCGGAAAGTGAGCCGACGTGTGCGTTTTGTTGACTGTTGTGTGCGACTTATGCACTATTGTGTCGGACTTGTTGGCTGTTTGGGCCAACTTATGAAGCCAAATGGTTGACTTATCGACCGATTTTGCGCCTTTTTTGGGCGTTTTGGGTGGGTTTTTGGCCCCACGTAGGGCCGTATTGCCCTCATCTACAATCCGTTCGCAATTGGGCATAAAAAAACCCGAGTTGCCTCGGGTTTCCGTCGATCCAAAAGGGGAAAAATCACATTTTGCTGACGTTCACGGCGTTTAAGCCGCGCTTGCCGTCCTTCACCTCGAATTCTACCTCGTCGCCATCAGCGATAGGTTGGTTAAGACCGGTGGCGTGTACGAAAAACTCTTCGTTGCTGCCTTCTTCTTTGATGAAGCCGAAACCTTTAGTGGCATCGAAAAACTTCACCGTTCCACGTTTTGACATGGGAAATGGGAATAAAATGATGACGCACCTAAAACACTTTGATCGCGGTGCAGCGCCGAAACGATGTTACAAAGGTAATGTTTTTATTAAATACCTACAACAAGCTTACTTTTTTCCGTCTCAGTTCCGCAACTCCAACTGCCCGGAAGCCAGGATGTAAACCACCAAAGCGTCTTGCGTGGGCAGGGCTTTAACCACATCCAGCTTCTTCATGGAGCCGCGGATCTGCATGCCGGCGCCCAGGGGATAGCCCTTGAGCATGCCGTCCGCCACGCGCTTGTACTCGTCCAGGTAGTCTGCAAAGGAGAAGGTTTGGGCCGCCAACTCCTTCTCAATCTTGCCGTTGAGCATCCAGGCGGCCGCGCCGACAAGCGCGTTCTTGCTCTTGAGCTCAAACTTGACGTCGGCGAAGCCGACTTCCCTTTTCTCCAAGTTGACTGCCGGCGCGGCCGTCAGGTACACGCGTCCCTTGAGGGGTTTCTTCTCCAGGGGTTTGCCGTCCTTGCCCAGCTTCAGGGCGCGGAAGTCCAGCCCCACGCGGAGGCGGTCACCTTGGGGTACAAAGGTCCAGGCGTCGATCAAAAGCCGACGGCCCACGTCCGGAAAATCAAAGGGTTCTTCGGCAAAGGCCTTCTGCATTTCGGTTTCCAGGAGGGTGTAGGGGATCGACGCGGCCAAGGTGGTGCTGAATCCTTTTTCGGGGGGCAGCTTGGCGGATGCCCGCGGCAACGGCGTTGCCGCGGGCGTCTTGGGCGCTTCCGTGGCTCCGGTGATCACTTGGACCTTGGCTTGCAGCGTTGCACCTGTGTTCACGGACCGGCCGTCGGCCCGCAGCGGCTCAATGCCCAACGCCATGGGGGTCAGGATCAAGTAGGCGCCGTAGGATTTGTCCAGTTCTAGGGGGGCAAAAGCGGTTTTCCAGGCCTTTTCCATCTCCTTCCGGATGTTCAACTGCTGCGCGATGGCGGCGTCGATCTCCTTCCCGATGCGGTCTCCTTGTTTGCGCAAGACGGCGTCCAGCAGGGATTGAATGGGGATTTTGACGGGCCCCAACACCAAGGCAGGGGTTTCTGCCCACTTCACGCGCGCGGTGGTTTGGGTCTCCATTTTCCAGTCCGGCGTGAGCTTGACGCGGGTCACGAGGGTCACGATGGGTTTGAGGTTGAGGTCTTTCTCCACGGCGAGGGCCTCTACACCGCCGGGGGCGTAGCGACCTTTGACGTAGACGCTGAGGGGCGCCGTGACGGAGAGGCTGTCGCCAAATCCAGCGAGTTTGAAGGCGCCGGCCTTGGTGACGCGCACCTGCACGTTGTCGTTCTCGAAGGAGGGGTCGTCGTACAAAACACCGGTGAAGGCTCCGTTGAGTTCCTTTTCCAAGGAGGCAAAGGAGATTTGCACCGGCAGGGAGACGGTGGAAATGGGGATTTCAGGCGCGGGGCTCACAAAAGCGGCTTGTGCAGCCTCCGGCTGCAGGTTTTTGGGGCCGCCGCAGGCGGCCGCCCCCACCAAGAGGAGTCCCATTCCCACCAGCGCCGCGGAGCGGCGCTGGAATTCCAAAAGTGTTTTCATTTTTTTCGCTCAATCGTTTACCTACTTGGTACGCACGGACACCTCGTCCACAAAGAAAAACGTTTGGCCTCCGGCGCCCGGGTGCCATTCCGGCAGCAAGCCGGCGTTGGTGAATTTCAGGTACAAAAATCGGACCTTTTTGGGTTGTTGGGCGTCTAAGGTGACGGTGTTCGTACGCGGGGCCTCGTCGGTCTTGGCCGTTGCCCGCAAATCCACCTGCTGCCTCCAGGCCGATCGCACGGATTTCGAGACGGTTTCAAAGTCCTGGGAGGCGAGGGTCGTCGGGTCCACCTCCGAGTTGGACGCCCAAACCGCCACTCCTTGCGGAAAGGCAATCCACGCGCCAATGTCCTTCAGAAGGCCCACGCTCACGCGGTCCACGCGCTGCTTGCTGCC
>CAMBEZ010000046.1 GCA_945865885.1 Owenweeksia hongkongensis DSM 17368 | reverse complement strand
TACATCGCCTTGGTTTACTTGACCCCCTTCATCGGCGGACTGCTCGCGGATCGGGTTTTTGGCTACCGAAAAACCATCATTGCCGGTGGCTTACTCATGGCCGCAGGTTACCTGACGCTGTCCATACCCGGTGAAACGGCCTTCTACGTAGGTCTTCTGCTCATCATTTTGGGCAACGGCGCCTTCAAACCAAACATTTCCACCTTGTTGGGTAATTTGTACAACAAACCGGAATACAGCACCTTAAAAGACAAAGGCTACAACATATTCTACATGGGCATCAACATTGGTGCCTTTGCGTGCAACTTTATCGCTGCCTGGCTGCGCAATGAATACGGCTGGGGCTATGCCTTTGCCGCCGCAGGCATCGGTATGTTGGTGGGCGTGGGCATCTTCATGAGTGGGAAGACCATTTTGTCCGACGCAGACCAAATCAAGCCGGCCCAACCGGAGGACATGCCCCTCTCCCGCATTGCCCTGACCATCTTCGTGCCCGCCTTGGTATTTGCCGCCATCGGATTCAACGCCGGCAGCCTATTTGGTGTGGAAAATATTTTTGGTTCCACCTCCAACGACACCTTCTTGTTTGCCTGCTTGCCGGTGGCCTTCTTCTACCTGACCACTTACCTGAAGTCCTCTGCAGAAGACAAAAAGCCCATCGGCTCGTTGCTGTACATCTTTGTGGTGGTCATCATTTTCTGGGCCATCTTCCACCAAAACGGCAACGTTTTAACTTCTTGGGCAGAAAAATACACCCACCGCGAGATGCCGGCCAGCGTCAGCGGAGTGGCGGAAAATCTATCCCTGCGTCAAACCGTGGAGATGCCCACGGATCCCGCGGCGGAAAAGGATGCTTATTTTGAGAATTTACCCGCGGAGCAACAACCTGCTCCCGGCGAATCTGTTCAGTTGATCCCCACGGAGTTGTTCCAATCCTTGAATCCCATGTTTGTGGTCCTGCTTACCCCCTTGGTGGTGGGACTATTCGGGTTCTTGGGACGCATTGGCAAAGAACCCAGTACACCCATGAAGATTGGATTGGGCTTGTTCATCACCGGCATGAGTACGTTGGTGATGATTCTGGCCGTGAGCGCCAGCAACAACGGCGCAGACAAAGTGTCTGCCGGCTGGCTTCTGGGCACCTATGCAGTCATCACGGTGGGTGAATTGTGCCTCAGCCCCATGGGACTATCTCTTGTTTCCAAATTAAGCCCCCGGCGGTTGACCGCCGTCATGATGGGAGGCTGGTTCCTGTCCACCTCCATCGGCAACAAGTTGGCCGGTGTGATGGGCCACATGGGCGCAGACAACCCAGACAAGAGCATGGTGTTCTACATCAACTTCACCGGCGCCATGATCTGTGCCGTTCTGCTCTTCATCGGCGTCAAGCGCATTGCGGCCGTACTCAAAGAAAAAACGGCTTAACCCTACCCCATGACCCCTACATTAGAGAGCATTCGCGACTTCCGCGGCACCTACCCCCGCCAACTCTGGTGGTTGTTCCTCACCGAAATGTGGGAACGTTTCTGCTTCTACGGTCTGCGCGGCATGCTGACAGTCTTCATGGTGACGCAGTTGGACTTGGGCGAGAAAGACGCCAACCTCCAATACGGCGCAATCCAGGCATTTGTTTACGCCTTCACCTTCATTGGCGGCGTGATGGCAGACAAGATTTTGGGCTTCCAGCGTTCCTTGTTTTGGGGCGCATTGCTCATGATTGCGGGCGGTGCCATCATTGCCGTATCGCCCACGGAATTGTTCTATTTGGGCATTACGTTCAACATCATCGGTACGGGTTTCTTCAAGCCCAACATTTCCACCATGGTGGGTCAATTGTACCACGAGAACGATACCCGACGCGACGCTGGCTTTGGCTTGTTTTACTCCGGCATCAATATTGGCGCCTTCCTAGGTGGGGTCCTGATGGTGTACATCGGCAAATTCCACAGTTGGCCCATGGCCTTCGGATTGGTTGCCGTGGTGATGACCATCTCCCTGATCACGTTTGCCTTCACCCGCAAGGGACTGGGGCCCATCGGACTGAGCCCGTTGGCGCACCTGCCCAAAATGAAAGCCACCCAGCGGGAAGCAGCCGTTTACGTGGGCTCCTTGCTCTCCATTCCCCTCATCCTGAAAATGGTGACCAATACGGCCTATACGGACCTCTTTATGTGGATTATAGGACCGTCCACCTTGGTGTATTTGGCGTGGGAAATGCGTCAATTCACCGCTGCAGAAAACAAAAAGCTGGGTGCTGCCTTGGTTTTTATTTTGTTTTCCGTCCTGTTTTGGGCGTTTTTTGAACAAAGCGGAGGATCGTTGAGTTTGTTCGCCCTGAACAACATCACCCCAACATTTGGCGGATTGAGCCTAGATCCAAACGTGTCCAACAACAGCGCTAACTCCTTGTTTGTCATCCTGTTCTCCCCCATCCTGGGGTTTTTATGGGTGGCCTTGGCCAAGCAAAAAGTTGAGCCCAATTCCGTAGTCAAGTTTGGACTGGCCTTTTTGCTGTTGGCCTTTGCCTTTTACGTGTTCTACGCCACCGTGTTTGTAGCCAACCCAGAGACCGGCATGACGTCCCAGGAAATCTTTGTTTTGGGCTACTTCATCATCACCTTTGGGGAGTTGTTCCTCAGTCCCATTGGGTTGAGCTTGATGACCAAACTGTCCCCAACCCGCATTCAGGGCTTGATGATGGGCATGTGGTTCTTGGCCAGCGCCTACGGTCAGTACGTTGCCGGATTGTTGGGCGCGGGCATGGCCCAGGTGGGCGACAACGTAACCAATTTGGAACGATTGACGGGGTATACCGACGGCTACTTGTACCTGGCGCAGATTGCCGCCGTAGGCGGTGTGGTGTTGCTGGTGCTCTCTCCCTTGGTGCGGAAACTGATGGGGTCCGTGCGGTAAACCAACAGCGCCAATAACAAAAAGGGGCGGTCTCGTTGCGAGGCCGCCCCTTTTTTGGCTTTAAAACAAAATCCAGCGCGCTTTTAGAACACAAAATCGTACCCGCGCAACGTCATCGTGCGGTACTTTTTTTCGTCAAATTGATAGAGGCGAGATGGACGCTTGGCCCGGGCCGTAGCGCGTGTCATTTTATCCGTCTCCAAAAGCAAAGCGCTTTTGAGCAGTTTGCGCCGGAAGTTTCGCTTGTCAAAAGACTTGCCCAAAGCGCACTCGTACAGACGCTGTATTTGGTTCATGGTAAACTCCTTGGGGAGCAGCGAAAAACCGATGGGACGACGCTTTACGCGGCGTTTGAGGCGCTCTTTGGCGTACTCCAGCACGGAATCGTGGTCGTAGGCCATGGCAGGGACGTCGTCCGCATTAACCCAGCGGTAGTTGGCCTTTTTCAGATTGGATTGCAATTCGTCGTCCAGCTTGATCAGGCAGTAGAACGAAATATTGACCACCCGGCCAACGGGGTTCCGGTAAACGTCTGCGTGCGCGTTGAGCTGCTCCAACGGCCAATCCTGCTTGCCGGTTACGCGTTCCACCAATCCGCGGGCGGTGGCTTCTACATCTTCGTTGGGATGCACCACGGTGGACGGCAAAATGATGGCGCCTTCGTAAGGCATTCCCACTTTTTTGGCAATCAAGACCTGGAGGTTGGCTCCATCGAATCCAAACACCACCACGCTGGTGGCCAAGGCTACCTGGAAATCATCGGGGGTGAATTCAACACGCATGGTGCAAAGGTACGTGGTTAAAAAATGGGTACCTTTGGAACAAGTGTAAAATGTGTATGAAAAATATTTATTCTTTAGTTCTGATTTTCAGTTCATTAGCATTTATCAAGGGTCAAACCCCGCAAAATGCGTTGCACTTTGACAAAATCAATGATTATGCTACGGCCGCCAATGCTTCCGGATTGTTGGTGGGCAAAAACACCTACTCCATGTCTGCTTGGGTGTACCCCACCAACCCTACCCCTGCCTACCCCAACTTCGACGGAATTGTAGGCATCCGGAACGAATCCAACTGCGACTTTTACATTTTGCAGCTGTCCGGAACCAACTACGAGGTACGCTTCCGCAACAGCAGCGGTACGCCCTTCACCATTTCGTCGCCATCCGTCACCTTGAATCAATGGCAGCACTTGGCCCTGGTGTACGACGGTTCTACCCTTAAATTTTACAAAAACGGTGTCTTGAGCGGCAGCACGGCAGCGAGCGGCTCGTTCAGCAACGCCACACAGGCCCTGCACATCGGACGCCTTCCCTTGAACACCACCACCAGTTTTTATTTTGGCGGTAAACTGGACGACGTCGCCCTGTGGGGCAAGGCACTGACGGCCGCAGAAGTTTTGTGCCTGTACCAGGGCGATTTAGCTCCTACCACCGTTGGGCTCCTGCTGCACCACTCCTTCAACGTGGGCACGGCCAACGGTTCAAACGCCACCTTAAGCAGCATTCCGGCAACCGTCGGTACGATTCCCGCCGTAACCTCCAACATGGCGTTGACCGGCACCACCTCCAACTTGGTTCCGGGCATCGGGGCGTACGGATTGTTGTCCGCAACCGTTTGTCAGGGATCCGCCTACACCGTTGGAACCACCAACTACACCCAAGCGGGATCGTACGTGGCCAAGACTACCAGTTCCGAAGGCTGTGATTCGCTTTTTGATTTGATCCTCACCTTGGACTCTGCAGCGGCCACCACCGCCACCACCGCGGCCTGCACCAACGCCCCCACGGGCACGGCCACCGCCACAGGTACCTCCGGCGGAGCACCCTACACCTACAGTTGGGCCACCAATCCGGTTCAAAACACCGCAACCGCCTCCGGTTTGGCAGCAGGCACGTATTCCGTCACCGTTACCGCAGCAAACGGATGTGCGCGCACCGTGTCCGCCACCGTACCCGCACTGCCCGCCATCCAAGCCAGCGTTCAGCCCAGTTGGAACGTCCTCACCGCTTTGCCCGCAGGAGCCGACGCCTACCAATGGTGGAACTGCACTACCTCATCGCCCGTATTGGGCCAAATCGCTCCCACCTACGTGCCCACCGCCAACGGATCCTATGCGGTGATCGCTACCGTCAACGGTTGCACGGATACCAGTGCTTGCGTCTCCGTGGCCAATGTGGGATTGGACGAAGGTGCAACCGGTGCCCTAGTGATCTACCCCCAGCCGGCCTCTACCGAACTGCTGTGGCAGTTTACGGACGCTCAGGCGTTGAGCGTCCAAACGGTGGTCCTTCGGGATTTGCGGGGCGCTGTGGTGGCCGAACAACGGGCTCAATCGGGCGAAAATCGTTTGAACGTTCGGGGGTTGCCCGCAGGTCTGTATGTATTGCAGTGCGGCAGTGCGACCTACCGAGTTGCGGTGGAATAGATGTTCTTCCCCCGCTGAAGGTTTCACTCTTCCCCGCTGAGGCTTCGATGATTTCGTAGAGCAATGCTTGGTATTCGTCGGCGCCAACGGTCCCGAGCTCCGATCCAAGGCGCAGGTAAACTCCAACCGTCCTTCGTTAGGATTCCAACGCCCTCCATCAACCAACAAAAAAAGGCCGCTCCAAAAGAGGAACGGCCTTCGTCGGGATGACACGATTCGAACGTGCGACCACACGCCCCCCAGACGTGTACTCTACCACCTGAGCTACATCCCGATGGTTCCGCGCTCGATGAAACCCGGAGGTTTCATTATTCGCTTGGAGGGCTGCAAATATACGAAAAAGGTTGACTTTCTCATGCGACTTCTCATCAATCGCATCGATTGTGTGTGGCGTAACTTTGCACCTCGAATAAAAAACTTCGCTAAGAATTTTGCTTTATGGAACAAATTGAGTGCTTGATCATCGGCAGCGGACCGGCCGGCTACACGGCCGCCATTTACGCCGCTCGAGCCGATCTAAAACCCGTCATGTACGTGGGATTGCAGCCCGGTGGTCAGCTGACCACCACCACCGAAGTGGACAACTTTCCGGGCTACCCGCAAGG
>CAMBEZ010000045.1 GCA_945865885.1 Owenweeksia hongkongensis DSM 17368 | reverse complement strand
CCAAAGACCAGGTTGCGTCGTTGCCGGGATTCACCACCGTCCAACGCTCCGCCAAAGGCAAATCCATGGGGTCTACCAACGGCAGCGAGGCGCCTCCCACCTGAACGGCACGGACATTCACCAGGGTGTCTGCGCCGTAGGCATTCTGCGCAATCAACTGAACCAGGTAGGTTCCGGAGGCACTGAACACCAGGCGTGGGTTCTGCGACGTTGCCGACGTGCCGCCCACAAAGGCGTGCGTAGCGGGTTGAACCGCCCAGCTCCACGCGGTGGGTATGAACCCGGAAGCATCCCGCAAATTGACGGTGTCCGCTACCGTGCAGGGCGCGGACGGCTGGGCCGCAAAGGCGGCTTGCGGCTTGCGCAAGTAGCTGTTCACCAGAGGCGACTGCCATATGCCACGCCCGTAGGTTCCGGCGCGCACTAAGCCCGGGCCCATCAGGATTTCCAAATCGTTCACCACCGTGTTGGGCAGCCCTTGCATGAAGGGAATCCAAGAAGTGAGGGTGGCGTCCTTGTAGAAAACGCCCAAGTCCGTGCCCACATACACCAGGCCGTTCGATCCCGGTTGCTCCACAACGCAGTTTGCTGGAATGTTGGGCAAATTGGCCGAAATGTTGGCCCAAGAAATACCTCCGTTGCCCGTTTCGTACACCTTTTGGCCGGACTGATAGCCGGAACGAGTTACCCACATGCGGTTGGGATCGTTGTGCGAAAAGGTAACCCCGGTGATGGCTTGCGCGCTGCCCATGGATCCGGAAATCAGGGTCCACGAAGCGCCCCCGTTCACGGAACGGTACAGTTTGTCGTCGATGGCAGCAGCCAACACGTTTTGATCCGACGGGGACTCCGCCAAAACGTCCATGTTGTTGGTGCCGTTCAATGCCGCCGAGGTCGCTGTAAATGTTGCCCCCCCGTTAGCAGACTTCCAAACCTGACTGAAGCCCGCGTAGAGCACATTGGAATTGTGCTGGCTCACCAAAAACGGCGTCACCCAGTTCCCGCTGCCCGACGGCGTCAAATTAAAGGACGCGTTAAACGACTGACCGCGGTTGGTGCTCTTGCGGAAATCTCCGTAGTAAACGGATGAGTACATCACATTGGGGTTGTCTTGGGCAATGCCACAATCCATTCCGTCGCCGCCGCGAACGCGGTCAAATCCGTTGTCGTTCAAGTGGGTTCCGTTGTCCTGAGAACCCGCTAAAGTCATCGCAGGAACAGCAGCCGTCACCGCAATTTTGTAGTACTGGGAAATGGACAAACCCATGTTTTGCGAGGACCACGTGAGCGACCCGCTGTTGGGGGATACGTACATGCCGCCGTCGCACCCGGCCCAAACCTCGGCCGTGTTGGGTTTAAACGCTAAAATGTGGACGTCTGCATGCACAAAGGGCTTGCCTCCACCGCCGGTCCAGTGGCCACTCAACGTCCAGTTGGTGCCCCCGTTGGACGAGCGCCAAACATTGACCCCTCCTACCAAAACCACCTCTTTGTCAACCGGAGATGCAGCAATGGCCAAATCGTACCATCCTTGGCCACCGGTACCCGTTCCGTTCACGCCCCAGTCCAGCAAGTTGGGATTGGTGGGTCCTTTAACTTGCGTCCAGTTAACTCCGCGGTCTGTGGAGCGGTAGACGCCCAGCAAGCCGTAGTTGTTGGCGCTGTAGACCGCGTACACGTAATTGGTGTCTGCCGCGGTGGTGGCGATTTCCGAGCGAAGGCAGTTGGTG
Source organism: Owenweeksia hongkongensis DSM 17368 (assembly GCA_945865885.1). Classification (GTDB taxonomy): domain Bacteria; phylum Bacteroidota; class Bacteroidia; order Flavobacteriales; family Schleiferiaceae; genus CAMDTE01. The sequence goes on along the minus strand of CAMBEZ010000045.1, from coordinate 4,414 downwards.
GTCGGCAAACCGGTGGTCACCATGGACCAGGTGGCGCCAAAGTCCGTGGAACGGAAAATGCGCGTGTTGTTGTAGGTGCTGGCGTAGAGCAGGCGACTGTTGCCGGGCACGCTTTGTACGGTTTGGAAGGTGCCGCCTTGCACTGGAGACCAGGTAATGCCGCCGTCCGTAGTACGGAAAATACCGTTGCGCGTGGTGGCTACTACCGTTTGGGTTTGGGTGGGATGGATGGCCAATCCGGTGACCCGACGGTTCAAATCCACCGTCATGGTGAGGCCCGTGGTAGTCCACGTTTGTCCGCCGTCGACTGTTTTCAATACGCCAATGGAATACGTGTCTCCCGCGTCCCGGTCTCCGGTACCGATGTACATGGTGTCCGGATTCAGCGGGTCGATGGCAATGGCGCTGACGCCCAAATTGGGCAGCAAATCCGTGTTGGTGGACCAGGTGGCGCCGTTGTCGTCCGAACGCCACAAGCCGCCCGCAGGCGCTCCCGCAAACAGCCGATTCGGCACGGTGGGATGAAAAGCAATGGCATTCACACGGCCAATGCCCGCAATGGCATTCCCGTCCACCGGACCCACCAGGGTCCAGTTACCGATTCCGGGGGTGGTTGACTCGGCTCCAGAAACGCTTCCTTTTTGCGCATTCAACTGCACCTGCAGCTCTTGCTGCGCTTGGTACAATACCGTGGGGTTGGGCCGTTCACCGGTTGGGTAGACGCGCGGCTCCATAAACGCTTGCCAACGGCGAAACTGCTTCCACCCGTGTCCTTTTTCCACCGGACGGTCCTTCCAATACGCTTCAAATTGTGCTACTGCATCGTACACGTTGACCGACGGATCCACCATAGCGTTCACCCACACCGACGGCTCGTCCGGCGCGGTAAGTACCCCGGGGACGGTGGATTGCGCAGAAACTGCTGCGGAGAAAAATACGGCGGCTAAAGACGAGAGGACTACGCGGTATTTGCAGTGCATGGCAGAAAATTCTTTAACTACTGCAACACGCAAATGGTGCAATAAGTTTATTGAGGTTTTATCCCCAAATGCAACTCCGTCAATTGCTTGGCATCGATGGGGCTGGGTGCGTCTATCATAACGTCCCGGCCGGCGTTGTTTTTGGGGAAGGCAATATAGTCACGAATCACTTCATCTCCGCCCAGAAGCGCTACCAAACGATCGAAGCCAAAGGCAATGCCGCCGTGCGGAGGTGCGCCGTATTCAAACGCATTCAGCAGGAATCCAAACTGCTCTTGGGCTTCCTCCGGCGTGAAGCCCAGAAGAGCGAACATCCGTTCTTGGACGGCGCGGTCGTGGATCCGGATGGAACCGCCTCCTATCTCGTTGCCGTTCAACACGATGTCGTAGGCGTTGGCCCGAACGGCGCCAGGGTCCGAATCCAACAAGGAAATGTCCTCCGGCTTGGGGCTGGTGAACGGGTGGTGCATGGCAAACCAACGCTCCGCCTCTTCGTTGTACTCCAAGAGCGGGAAATCAAGTACCCACAGAGGCGCAAACTCGTTGGGCTTGCGCAAGCCCTCGCTCTCCGCCACGTGCAACCGCAACTCGCTCAAGGCCTTGCGGGTTTTTGCTGCGGCACCGGCCAGCACCAACACCAAATCGCCCGGTGTGGCGCCAAAAGCCTCCGCCCAACCGCGCAAAGCCGCCTCGTCAAAAAACTTATTCACGGAAGAGGTGGGAACGCCGCTCTCGTCCACCTTCATCCAAATCATGCCGGACATGCCCAGCTGCGGGCGCTTCACGTAGTCCGTCAAGGCGTCCAGCTGCTTTCGCGTGTAGGCTCCTGCACCGTCTACTTTGATGCCCACCACCAATTCGGCGGCGTCAAACACCGGGAATCCGGCGCCCTGCGCGCGGTCCGTAAGTTCCACGAAGGTCATGCCAAAACGAATGTCGGGCTTGTCGTTACCGTACAGGCGCATCGAGTCGGCGTAGGTCATGCGGGGAAACGCGCCCAGCTCCAGGCCGTGCACGTCCTTAACCACAGACCGAACCATTCCTTCGAACATCGCAAGAATGTCTTCCTGCTCCACAAAGGCCATTTCGCAGTCAATCTGCGTGAATTCTGGCTGCCGGTCTGCGCGCAAATCTTCGTCCCGAAAACAGCGAACAATTTGGTAGTAGCGGTCCATGCCGCCCACCATCAGCAACTGCTTAAACGTTTGGGGCGACTGCGGCAAGGCATAGAACTCTCCGGCGTGCACGCGGCTGGGCACCACAAAATCGCGTGCCCCTTCCGGCGTGGATTTGATCAAAAAAGGTGTTTCGATGTCCGCAAAACCGTGTTCTGCCAAGTAATTGCGAACCAATAAATTAACTCGGTTTCGGAGCAATAAATTGTTGCGAATCGGGGCGCGTCGTAGGTCCAAATAGCGGTACTGCATGCGCAGCTCCTCGCCGCCGTCCGTGGCGTCTTCAATGGTGAACGGCGGGGTTTTGGAGCCGTTCAAAATGCGCAATTCCGTCACCCGAATTTCCACGTCGCCGGTGGCCAGGTTGGGATTTTTGTTCTCTCGCTCCAGAACCGTGCCCACGGCCTGAACCACAAACTCCCGGCCCAGTCCGCGCGCCTGCTCCACCAGCGAAGCGTCGATCATGTCGTTGAAGGAAAGCTGGGTGATGCCGTAGCGGTCCCGTAGGTCCACAAAGGTCATGCCGCCAAAATCCCGACGGCGTTGCACCCAACCCGACAGGGTAACCGTTTGCCCGATGTGGGCCGCGCGAAGTTCTCCGCAAGTGTGCGTTCTGTACATGGGCACAAAAGTACGGATTACCTTTGGCGAGTGGAGACGCCTATTGACCCCGATGTGCTGTTCATGCGCGAGGCCTTGAAAGAGGCCCTAAAAGCCTACGAACAAGACGAAGTTCCCGTGGGCGCCGTGGTGGTGGCCAACGGCCGAATCATCGCCCGGGCGCACAACCTGACCGAGCGCCTGATCGACGTCACGGCGCACGCAGAAATGCAAGCCCTCACCGCCGCCGCCAACTACCTCGGCGCAAAATACTTGGTAGACTGCACCTTGTACGTCACGCTGGAGCCGTGCACCATGTGCTGCGGCGCTTTGTTTTGGTCCCAAATCGGCCGCGTAGTCTACGGCGCCTCAGACGCCAAGCGGGGCTTCCAAAGCCAAGGCGGCAAGTTTCACCCCAAAACCGAGGTTCGCAGCGGCGTAGAAGCCGAGCTCTGCGGCGATCTACTGACCGAATTTTTCCGAGCCAAACGATGAAAATTACCTCCATTCCCACCGGCTTTTTCAAATTGGACGGCGGCGCCATGTTTGGCGTGGTCCCAAAATCCCTGTGGCAGCGCACCAACCCCGCAGACGAAAACAACCTGTGCACGTGGTCCATGCGGCTGTTGCTGGTGGAAGACGGAGACCGACTCACCCTGGTGGACACCGGAATCGGCCAAAAACAGGACGAAAAGTTCTTTTCCCACTACCACTTGCACGGGGACGACACCTTGGACCGCAGCCTGGCTGCCGCCGGCTACCACCGATCGGACATCACAGACGTCTTCTTGACCCACCTGCACTTTGACCACGTGGGCGGTGCTGTGGAGCAACGCGCGGACGGACTGCTGGTTCCGGCCTTCCCCAACGCCACCTTTTGGTCCAACGCCCGGCATTGGGCATGGGCCACCCAGCCCAATGCGCGCGAAAAAGCGAGCTTTCTCCACGAGAACATTGCCCCCTTGCACGAATCCGGCCAACTGAAATTCATCGAGACCCCGGAAGGTGCGCGCACCGTAGACACCCCGCTGGGCTTCCAAGCGGTGGTGGTCAACGGCCACACCGAAGCCCAAATGCTTCCCCTGCTGCCGCACCAAGGCGGCAAGCTGCTGTACATGGGGGACTTGCTGCCGTCCGTGGGACACATTCCCCTCCCCTACGTCATGGGCTACGACACCCGCCCGCTGATAACTTTGGAAGAGAAATCGGAAATCCTGCACCGCGCCGCGGACGAAAACTGGACCCTTTTCTTGGAGCACGACAGCGTCAATAGTTGGTGCCGGCTCACCCAAACCGAAAAAGGCCCTCGACTCCTGGAGGCCGGAGAGGCGCTGTAGCCTTTTGGCGCGCTGCTGGGTTGGTGTTTGGACAAAGGCCAACGTAGGCGGAAATCCAGCCTCAACACCCCGCCTGGCTGATTTTGCACCGACAAGGGCCTGGCTCTGGACGGAAAATCTTCCCAGAACCGCTTATCTTCGGGGCATGCAAAAATCGGTCTTTTGGGTTGCTTTGTGCGCCCTTCTTCCCGTCGCCGCCCAGTCCCAAAACGGGTACTGGCAGAACCACGTGGACTACACCCTTTCGGTGCAGTTGAACCCGGAAAACCACGCCTTCTCAGGTTGGGAACGGTTGAAGTACACCAACAACAGCCCGGACACC
>CAMBEZ010000044.1 GCA_945865885.1 Owenweeksia hongkongensis DSM 17368 | reverse complement strand
CTGCATCGGGAAACCAGCCTGTACCGCACCGCGTGGAACCCCACCTTGGGCGCGGAACCGTCGGTGTACCTCACCATGGATCCCTTTGGCCTGGCCACCCCCAACCGACGCGGCCTTTCCGCGGAGTGGAATCCCACCCCCCACTCGCTGGCGGGAAAACCCATGGGACCGTGGAACCTTTTGTTGAAAGCGGACTGGGCCAGCGAGATTCGCGGCCAAGGCACCGCCGCGCTCACGCAGTTCGCGCGCCTGGACGCACTGGGCGGCTGGTCCAACAAAAACTGGAGCGTGCGCGCCCTGCTTCGCTGGCAGCGCACCTGGCGCACCAACGCCGGTGAGAACGTCCCCAACTACGCGCTGAGCCAGCCCTGGCTCAAGGCCAACGTGGGCTACCGCTTGCGCAACGATTTGCGCCTGGACGCCGGGCTGTGGACCGTGCAAAGCACCGGCTACGCCTTCCAATCTGTACGCGACGCCCAAAACCAAGTGGTGGACTTCACCGGGGGCGAGGTGAACTACCGCGAGTGGCTGCCCGTCGCCTCCCTGACCTACCAACCGTTCGACAAGACCCAGCTGGTGGCCGGGTGGATGGCCAACCGCACCTCCTCTGCGGCGGTCGCCGGCCCAAGCCTTTCGTCTGCCTTTGTGGCCTACATCCAGTCGTTTTAATGCCTAATTTGACTTTTACCGCATTGACCATGAAAAAGTTGACTTTCCGCACCCCGGCCCTTTGGACCCGACGTGCCTCGCTTTTGGCCCTCAGCGGATCTCTGGCGCTCTTTTTGTCCGCCTGCGAACGCAATCTGACCCCCGACGGCCCCAATTTGGGTGACCTCTACGGCAATTTCGAAATCCGCGAAGGCCTGCAAGTGTCCGCCACCACCGTGGATTTTAGCGCCGGCCAGACCGTGCATTTCACGGCAAAAACCTCCATTGCAGCGGACTGGGTCTTGGAAGTCCGCGGAACCACCAGCGGTTCCCGCTGGCGCCTGGAAGGCAAGTCCAAGGAGTTGAATGCCGCAAACGCCACCTGGGAAGGACAGACCAGCCAGTTTCCCACGTTTGCGGCGGAGCCGTGCAACGTCAAGCTTTGGTGGCTCGGTCAAGCGGACACGCTGCGCAGCACCGTCCAAGTGACCGGCACCCGCGCGCTGGAAGGCGTCGTGCTGGATGCGTTTGACGCGCCGGCCATAGAAACGCACTGGACCCCCTTCTTGCAGACCGGCGCCAACATGAAATTCACCACGGTGAACGAAGCGCCCCGCGCCCAAGGCAGCTCCTACTACCGCATGGGCGGCGCAGTCGCCTGGGATTGGCTCATTGGCATGCTGGACCTCTTTGCCAACGACTACGACGCCACCGAAGGCTTTGGCCTGCCCACAGACGCCACCAAGGTCTATTTCAACGGCATTTTCAAGCAAAAAGCCGGCCTGAGCAACGGCATTATACTCCTGCAATTCCGTGAGGACGACAACGGCGACGGCGTTTACCAGTCCAGCAACGAGGATTTGTGGGCCGTCGAGCTCCGACCTACCGCCAACTGGAAGTTGGAGTCCCTGAAGTACAGCGATTTGGTCACCCTGATCAACGGGACACCCGCTTCCGCCGTGGGCAATGGCATCCACGAGCCGCACAAGTTGCATCAGGTGTCCATGTTGTTTTTGGCGAATCCCTCGAGCGGCTACGCCGAGTGCGACGCAGATGCGCTTTTATTTTCGTTGAACTCCCCCGCTAAATTGTGATGCGCGCGCCTTTGTTTTGCGGCCTTTTGGCCTTAATTTGCGGCACCTATAGCGCCTCCGCTCGCAGTTTTGGGACCGTCGGGAAAAGGGATGCAGTGGGGCAAAAGCCGGCCGAAATGTTGTCCATTTGGTTTGATAAATCAACCGATGGGTATGGGTTATCGGCTGACGAGTTTGCTTTCTCGCGCACATCGGTCAACTTATCGGGCCGAATAGTCGATATAAAAACAGGGTTTTTGGCCGACACGGGCCGCACGCGGAACCGGGGCCAGGAGGCTGCGTTGCGCACCGTGGTGCTGGATCCCTCGCCGGTGCAGGGTTTTCGGGGGTTGTACGACGCCGTGAATCCCGACAACAACTACGCCAACATCAACGGCTTTGCCTCGCTGACGGTGTTGGAAGGTCCGGCTGGAGATGCTTTTTGGACGGCGGGGACGGCCGCGTGTTTGAAAGCGAAATTGACCGCGCAAAATACCTACCTCATTGATTGGAACAAGCCCGGCGGCGGCTGCCCCTGGGTGGGACTGGGCGTAGGATGGGACCAGTGGAGCGGCAAAAACCTGGGCCCCATTCTGAACTTGGCCGCCATCGAATTGGTGGTCCGCCTTCCCCAAGGCCAACCCGTAAGGTCCTTTCCCTGGGCCTTCGGCCTGGAAGACTACTCCGGACGCCAGGCCTGGATGGGCATGAGCGCAGACCGCATCCTCAACGGCCCCGTGGGCCCAGACTACCGCGCCATTCGGTTGCCGTTGACGGCCTTCAACTGGCGCGAAATGAAAACGGATCCGTCGAACATCAAGCAGTTTTTGCTGCAGTTTGAGGCCGACGGCGTCGTTGAAATCCACAGCATCCGCATTGTACGCCTCACCGACCCTTTTGACGCACCTGTAGCCCCCTAAACCCATGACCTTTCGTCAATTCTTTCTCGCGGGAAGCGCCGCACTCTCCGCACTGCTGCTGCCCAGCTGTGCCCTGGAAACCCTGGCTCCGCCCATGGGCCGAAGTGGGGACCAGCTGGTTTTTTCCGGCCGAACGTGGACGGTGAAGGGCGGGCAGGAGCTGTTTGGCCCGGGACCCAACTACTTCAGCAAGGATTTGTACAGCGCGTACACGGATTCCTTGGGCTATCTGCACCTGAACATCCGTCAGCTCGACGGCCGCTGGTACTGCAGCGAGGTGATCTCCAACGAAAATTTGGGCTACGGCACCTATTCGTGGGAAGTCGAACCGAACCAATTGGACCTCCCCACCAACACCGTCCTGGGTTTGTTTACGTGGGACAACAACACGTTGCAGTCTCAGGCCAACTCGGAGGTGGACATTGAGTTCAGCCGATGGGGCAACCCCAACCAAAACAACACGTTGCACACCAGCGTGCAGCCCGTGTGGTTTGGAAGCTTTTATCCGGAACGCACGCGCGGCCACGCGCTGCCGGAGGCAGCGCGTACGCAGCCCACCACCCACGAATTTCGCTGGGCACCGGAGGAAATTACGTGGACCAGCTACTTGGGGCCGAAGTCGGCCAACAACGTCATCGCCACCTGGAAATTTGATCTGAACAATCCGGCCCGCGTGAAGCAGGAAGGCGGCATTACCAGCGCTCCCATCATCATTCCCGCGCCGGGCACCACCACCAACGCCCGCATGAATCTCTGGCTGATGCAGGACCAAAACGCAGGCCCCACCGGCGGCCAAACCTACGAGGTGGTGATCCGCTCCTTCACCTACCACCCGCTTTAATTTTTTTGGCCCTTTGATTCCATGACACGCTCAAACATTCAAGATTGTCGCGTATTTTTTGGAGGAGTGCTGTTTTTCAGCACCTTAGCTGTTTCGTATCCGGCATTTTCCCAGATTAAACCCGTCGACGCGCGCATTGATTCGGTTTTGGCGATGATGACCCTGGAGGAGAAGGTGGGCCAAATGAACCAGTACAACGGTTTTTGGGACGCCACCGGCCCACAGCCCACCGCAACGGACGCCGCCGCCAAGGTGCGCCTTTTGCGCGCCGGCGGCCTGGGCTCCGTCCTCAACGTCCAAGGCCCCAGCCAAGTGAGGGCCTTGCAAACCGTGGCCGTTGGGGAAACTCGCTTGGGCATCCCCTTGCTTTTTGGCTCCGACGTCGTGCACGGCTACCGCACGCAATTCCCCATCCCTTTGGGTGAAGCCGCCAGTTGGGACTTGGATTTGATGCGCCGCACGGCGCGCGCGGCGGCCCTGGAAGCCACGGCCGACGGCTTGAATTGGACGTTTGCGCCGATGGTGGACGTGTCTCGCGATCCCCGGTGGGGCCGCGTCATGGAGGGCGCCGGCGAGGATCCCTGGCTGGGTGCGCGCGCGGCGGTAGCGCGCGTTCAAGGTTTTCAGGGGGCAGATTTGCCGCGCGGCCTGAAGAGCCCGGGAGCACTGGCCGCTTGCGCCAAGCACTTTGCGGGCTACGGATTTGTGGAAGGCGGTCGGGACTACAACACGGTGGATTTTTCGGACTACACTTTGTGGAACACCGTTTTGCCGCCCTTCCGGGCGGCAGCGGACGCCGGCGTGTCCACCTTCATGAACGCCTTCACCACCGTCAACGGAACCCCCGCCACCGCCCATCCGGACTTGGTGCCGCGCATTTTGAACGACGCCTGGAAGTTTCCAGGTTTTGTGGTGTCGGACTGGGGATCCATTGTGGAAATGGTGGCACACGGCCACGCGGTGGACCTTCGGCATGCCTCCGAGTTGGCCGCGAATGCGGGATGCTCCATGGACATGGAGTCGTCGGGCTACACCCAATTTCTGGTGGAGCTGGTGCGTTCCGGCAAGGTTTCTGAATCCGTGGTGAACGACGCGGTTCGACGCATTTTGCGCGTGAAATTTTCGTTGGGCCTCCTAGACGCCCACTACCTGCAGCAGTACCGCGGCAAGGGCAGCAAGGGTGCCAAGAGCAGCAAGCGCTCGGCGCCTGCCGGCGCCTCGCCGGCGTCCGCCTCATCCGCGGCGCGCAAAGCGACGCCGCCTTCCCCAGCACCCGAAAACGCCACAGCACTGGCCCTGGAAGCGGCCATCAAGTCCTTTGTTTTGCTGGAAAACCGTTCGTTGTTGCCCCTTTCCACCCAAACGCGGGTGGCGTTGGTGGGCCCGATGGCGCTGGAGAAAAACGGTCCGTTGGGCAATTGGCGCGCGCAGGCAACCCCGAACTCGGCGGTATCCCTGGAAGAAGGCCTGCGCCCCCTCTGGCAAGACCGCTTGGTGACCCGTCGGGGACCGGTCGGCTGGACGGGCACGGAGGCGTTTCACGCCGAATTGGCGATCAATTCCACCGACACCTCCGGTTGGGCCGCCGCCCTGCGGGCGGCCGCCCAAGCCGAGGTAGCCGTGGTCGCCGTAGGCGAGCACGGCTTGCTCTCCGGCGAAGGGCGCAGTCGGGCGTTGCCCAATTTGCCCGGATTGCAGGAAGAATTTTTGCGCGCCGTTCTGCGCGTGCAGCCGCGGACGGTGGCGGTGGTCTTTGCCGGACGCCCCTTGCTGCTGCCGGACGATTTGCGGGCGCAGTTGGGCGCGCTTTTGTGGGTTTGGCAGCCGGGGTCGCAGTCCGGAAATGCGGTGGCGCAGGTGTTGAGCGGCAAGGCGCAGCCGCAGGGTCGGTTGCCCATGACTTTTCCTCGGTCGGTGGGGCAGATTCCCATCCATGCGGGGCAGTACACCACGGGCCGCCCCGGTCCCCAGGCGGAAGTTTTTTGGTCCCACTGGACAGACCTTCCCAACGCACCGGCCTATCCGTTTGGCTACGGTTTGGGCTACAGTACGGTTGAATACGGCGTTCCTTTTGCCGAGGTGGTGTCCGACGGCACTTCGAAGGAGCAGGAAGTCGTTTTTCGGGTGGATTTGAAGAATAATGGGAGTGTTCGAACCGTCGAGACCGCTCAAGTGTATGTTTCCTTGGCGCCCAACGGCCAGGGAGTGAGTCCGGGCCGTCGTTTGGTTGGTTTTGCACAGGTTGCCTTGGAGCCGGGTGCGGTGCAGACGGCCGAGATCCGGGTTTCCGCGCGTGACTTGGTGCGCTACAGTGCAGCGGGCCAGGAGCTTCCTATGACCGGAACACACCGGGCCTGGGTGGTTCCGCATGCCGCGGCGTCGGGAGATTCGGTTACCTTTAAAGTACCTTAATTTGCCATGAGCGCCTTCCACGACCCCAAACAAGCCCTGACGCTGGCCGCCGAACGCGAGCGGTTGGACTCCTTTTTTCACTTTGGGATCTCCGTGGACTGCGTCGTTTTTGGATTCGACGGATCGGACCTGCAGATTTTGGTGATTGAGCGCGGCGCCAATCCGTTCCAGGGTTTTCAGGCCTTGCCGGGAGATTTGGTGCACCCCAACGAAGACACCGATGCCGCGTCGTTGCGCGTTCTGCACGACCTCACCGGCCTTCCGGACATCTACCTGGAGCAGCTCCACACCTTTGGGCGGGTGGACCGCCACCCCATGGGCCGGGTAGTCACCGTCGCTTATTACTCCCTGATCGACATCCGTCGGTACGCGCCCAAACCGGGGGGATGGGCCAGTCAGGCGCAGTGGGTTCCCATAGACAAGATTGCCACCATGGCCTTTGACCACGCCCGCATTGTGGAGGTGGCCCTCAGCCATTTGCAGCACCGCATCCGGCACCAACCGATTGGTTTTGAGTTGCTCACGGAGGAATTCACCTTGGCGCAGCTCCAGCTCCTTTACGAGGCCATTTTAGGCACCCAGTTTGACAAAGCCAACTTCCGCAAGAAGATTTTGGCCATGAACCTGCTTCAGCCGCTGGAGAAAACCCAGCACGCCGTACGCCACCGTCCGGCACGACTCTACCGCTTTGATCCGCAGCGCTACTCGCTCCTGATGGAACGCGGCTTTGCTTTTGAGTTGTAATCGTTTTGCGGCCTTTTTTGACCTTTTCGGCCGAGCGCGCTGGGCCAATTGTTTTAAACGATAAGCTCCAGGCGCCTCACACCGCCCAGTCCGCGGGTTCCAGGCGGAGGAAGTCTTGCCAGGGAAT
>CAMBEZ010000043.1 GCA_945865885.1 Owenweeksia hongkongensis DSM 17368 | reverse complement strand
GCGTCCAGGGTGGCCACGGCGTTGCGGTAGAAGAGCGAGGCGGCGCTGGTTCCGGGCACGTCTTGCACCAGAATGGCATTCGCCCCCACGAAAAAGGTCTTCCAGTTCAAAGCGGTGCGGCCGCCGCTGGCCCACTGCTCGGTTTGTGCTCCGCCCAAAGCCGGACGCAGTCGCATTGCAAAAAGATTGGTCTTGTGCGACTCGGGGCCTTTTTTGTAGCGAAGCCCCCACTCCACCGACGCTCCTTGGGTCCGCCAGGTGCCGTCGGGATTCATCCAGACGTCGTTGCCGGGCAGGGCGCGCTGGAACAATTCCAGAGACGGAAGGACGTCGCCGGCTTGCAGCAGGGGCGCCGTGCGCTGCATCGTGAAGGGCGTGAGTTTGTAGTCCAAATCGCCCAGTGCGTAGCGGAATCGGTTGTTGATGAGGCCTTTGACGGTGAGTTGGCGCACGTCAAACGAGACCCCGGATCCCCAAAAACCGCCGTAGTCGTTGCGCACGCGGATCATGGCCTGCACCTCGGTTTGGTCGTTGGGGCGCACGTTCATGCCCAGGTCTGCCAAAACGTGGCCGCTGTTTTCGCGGGGCAAGGTGGTGGTATCGCCCGCCAGACGGAAGCCGTCTGCAGTGTATACCGCTCGGGTGTGGCCGTTGAGGGAGAACTTGGGGCGCCACGCCGTTCCGCCTGCGCCGGGCGCATTTTGCGCTTGAACGGGCAACAGTCCGACGGCAGCAGCAGCCAGGGCCAATCCTATTTTTATAGAGCTCATCATCAAAAGAATAACTTCAATTCAACAGTGGTTTCGGTGCCCCGGAAGGCGTCCAATTCAAAACTCCGGTCCGCAAATCCGAAGGCTTTGTGGCGGAAAAAGATTTGTGCGTTGTCTGCGGCCCAGCAATCAAAACCCAGGCCCAGGGCCCATCCGCGTTGGTCGATGGGACGTCCGGTGGCGTTGTAATTGGTTTTGAGGCTGCCCAAGGTGGCGTCGGCACTGGCGCAACCCACCCACGTAAATCGGTCGCTGGTCTTGAGGTACACCTCGTTCTCCGACGAATACTGGCGCAACACGGCGTCGGGCCGAACGTACAGAAGCGACGGCTGCAACTGGGCCGAATGCGCGCGGGCCAGGTGGTTGAAGGCGATTTCCGCGTTGCCCACGGGGATGGAATACAGGGCCTGCACCTCCCACTGCGAAAAATGGATGGGTTGGTCCAACGGCACTTTGAAGTCCAACAGCTCGTAGGTGCTGCGGTACAAGGCATTGGTGCGGCCGTAGGGGCCGACGCCCTGCGGAAAGCCCCAGCGGTAGAAGCGCGAGCGGGTGAGGGCGTTCACCGGGTGCCCAAAGGCAAAGGTGCTGCCGCCGGCTTCCCACTGGCGGCTGGCGGAGAAACCGCCCGTCAAAAACAGGTGTTTGGTGCGGTACACGGCGTTGAGGTCTGCCCCAAAGCGGTTGTTGGCGAGTTGCGCAAAGCCCAACAAAGACGGCCCCACCGGGTTCAACACCGCTTGGCTGCCGGCCTGCCCGGCGGGAATTTGGTTGACGGCGGCTTCCCGCACGGATCCGTTCACCGCCGCACTGGCGTTGTTGACGGCGCCCGGGTGCAGCGCGTGGCCGTGGAACAGCAACTGCCAACGCGTTCCCAAGCGTTTGGCCGCGCGCATCTGCGCCACCAATCCGCCCGAGGTTCCGTGGTCTTCGGAGTAGTAGTAGCCGTAGCCGCCTTCGGCGGAGGCCGTCCAGCTGCCGCCGGTGAAGGAAAGCTTGCCGGTGGCCGCTCCGGAACCGAAGGGCTGGGTCAGCAGGGTGTCTTGGTAGCTGCGTTGCTGCATGGATTGCGCGGAAAACAACAACTTGCCCAGCGGCAGTTGGTACTGCCCGCCCCAGGCACCGTTGGGCCGTCGGTCAAAGCCGCCGTTTTGCTCGTTTTTGCCCAACAAAACTTTTACTTTTTGCCCGTAGGGAAGGCCGGTCCAGTCCACCACACCGCCCGCAAAGGCACGCTTGCCCCAGCGCATTTCTTGGTTGACGCTTCCCGCTTCAATGTAGCGCTTGTAGCGCGCAAACGGGGTGGTTCCAATGGGGTCCCACGGGTTGCGATCGAACAACATGTAGCGGTTGTAGCCGGTGTACGCGCCCAGGGTGAGGTCCGTCATTTCTTCCCAGTGGATGCCGCCCAGCTTCACGCTCAGGGGTCCCAAAGCCGTGGGCAGGGTGGCGTACACGTTCATGCCCAGGTTGAGCAGCAGGTGTCCGCCCAAATCACCTTGCACGCCGTAAGCCGGACGCCCGGGGTTGTCCAAGAACTGAAATGCGTACAAATCCATGCCGAAGGTGGCGCCGGGGCGCGTCTTTCCGGTGATGTTCACCATCAAGGTGGGAAGCTGGCTGTCGTCGCCCACAAAGAACTCCCGCGGAAGCATTTGCCCGGTGGGCAGGTAGGCGTAGTTCCCCGGCAGGTGTCGGTAGGTCATGAACTGCCTAAAAAAGCCGTTGGCGTTGAGGGTCCGCAAGCGCGACGGTTCCATTTTGGGAAAATTCCCTACGGGATCTGACTCCAAGAAGAGGATCCGTTTTTTTTCATCGTCCAGAACGTTGCGGGTGGCATGAAGCACCGCCGTGTCGGCTTTCTTGACGCGCTCCTGGGGCACGACGACCTCCCGGTCCACAGAGGAAGGGGCCGCCGGCGCATCTTGTCCCCACAGTGCGGCAGGTACGGCCAGGACGACGACCAGTCCCGCGGCCCGGGTGGCTAAACGTTTAAAATACTGGATCATCAGTCTATGCGGTTGATGGTTTCCCAATCCACCCACGTCCGCGGGCGGGCGCCGGGCGGGCGCGGGTTGATCCAAAGGGGTGCGTTGGCGTAGGCCACGTAGCCGTTGGGGCCTTGGGCCACCACCACCACGCGGTACGCGCCGGGAACTTGCGGCGCCTTAAAGGTTACTACGGGCTGGTCCGCGGTGAGGCGCACGCGTTTGCGCAACAAGGTAGCGGGCTTGGATTCCACGTCGCCACCGGCCTTGATGTCTGTGCTCTCCGGCACCAATTCCAGCCAAAACTGGGCGTTCTCCGACCACGTTCCGCGCACCCGGACGCTGCGCGGGGCGCCGGCCTCTGCCCGGTAAAACAGGGAATCCAGGGTTTCAATGGAAACCTGCGGGCGCTCTTGGCGCGCCTCAAAGGTGCCGCCCGTCGTTCCACCCCCAGCTTTGGTGCGTTGGTCCAAGGGCGACGGCGCCGCTGCGTCCGCAAAGGCTTGGGCGCGTGCGTTGGCCAAGCGCCAACCGTTGCCCACGGCCACCAACGCTTCGGTGGGCTCCCCGCGTTCGGAAAACAGCCCGTACCAAGACGACGTGGTCTCCTGCTTCTGGCCCCACAAAAACACATAAGAACCCATGCACGCGGGCTCGCTCAAAATCTTTTCCGCAAACCGACGCCCGTAGGATTCTGCCTTTTGGGCGCTGGACTGCTCCAAAGGCGCGCCCCACGGCGCCTTCGCCACTTCCCAGTGCCCGTTGGGGCCCCACTCCGTGACCATGTAGGCCTTGTCCCAACCGTACTTCTTCAGCATGCCGGGGAGCCGGTCGATGTCCGCGTAGGTGTTCACCGAGTAAAAGTCAATGTTCGGGCAGCGCGTTTTGATCAAATACACCTCGTTGCTGTCCAGTCCGGCCGTCACCGTGGTGGTGGGGTGGTTGGGGTCCAATTCGTGGATCATTTTGGCGATGTCCTCCACGGCGTACCAAACGTCGGTATTGGTGTAGAACAAATCGACTTCGTTCCCGACGCCCCAGCACAGGAGCGCGGGGTGGTCCTTCAACCGCAAAACGGCCTGCCTAAAATTCTCTTTCTGCGAAGCCACGCGGTCCGCATTGCTGTAGTCAAATCCGTGGCGCTCGTGCTGCAGCCACAAGCCCATCATGACGGTGAGCCCGTGCTTTTGGGCGTCGTCCAAAATCCGTTCCGCGTCTTCCAGGCCCCACGTGCGCAAAGAATTGCCGCCCAAGGCCACGATTTGGTCCATGTGGACGGACCCGCCCGCACCGTTCACGTAGTAGGGCTGTCCGCCGCGCACCAACTGCCAACCGCCATTCGGTGTGGGTTGGACACTTGTTGGCACCGGTTGGGCTCCCAAAACTCCGGCCAGCACCATCCCCAATGCGAACAAAAGGGGCCGAATCCGGTTATTTAAAAACAACTCTTTGCGTGCCGAAGCACCCCGAAAAGCCGCATGTTTCGTACAGTTTTGCATGATTCGTTGAAAAATCTAGGAGCAAGTTATGGTAACTTTAACAATTTCTTATTAGTTTCGTAGTGAGTTTTTGTAATTTTTACCATTATTCGAAACGCTTTTCAAAACCAACCATTTCTAACCTTCACTAAATATAACCAATCCCATGAAGCAAATCCTTACCACTGCTCTGGCGGTTGTTGCGGTCGCTTTGTCCGCTCAAACCACCAACGTCACCTTCCAGGTGGACATGAACGACTACACCGGTTCCTTCACCACACCGGAAGTCAACGGCACCTTCAACTCTTGGTGCGGCAACTGCAACGCGATGTCGGATCCCGACGGCGACGACATTTGGACCGTCACCTTGCCTTTGGCTACCGGTTCCACCATTGAGTACAAATTTTCCCACGACGCATGGACCGGTCAGGAACAAAACGACCCTACTGCGTCTTGTACGAATGGCAACACGGTAAATACCAACCGCGTATTGGTGGTTCCGGCTGCGGCCATCACCTTGCCCGCCGTTTGCTGGGGTTCTTGCACCCCTTGTACAGGTACTGCTACCACGGCGAACATCACGTTCCGCGTGGACATGAGCGAATTCAGCGGCACCTTTACCACACCTGAAGTGAACGGTACGTTCAACGGCTGGTGCGGCAACTGCGCGCCTTTGACCGATGCCGACGGCGACGAGGTTTGGGAGCGCACCGTTAACTTGTCCATTGGCGACACCATTGAGTACAAGTTCAGTGCGGACAACTGGGGCGTACAAGAGCAAAACGACCCCAACGCTCCTTGCACCAACGGCAACGCTACCTACACCAACCGCGTGTGGATTGTGACCGCTGACACCACTCTTCCCGCCGTATGCTGGGCCTCTTGCAACGTTTGCGGCTTGAGCACGGAAGAAAACACCGCTGCTTTGTTCACCTTGACTCCCAACCCCAGTGCGGACGTTGCGGTGTTGAACGCTACCGAAGCCGGTACTGTTGAAGTAGTGAACGTTGCCGGTGCTGTTGTGGCACGTCAAGCTGTAGTTGCGGGTGAAAACCGCATCGAAACGTCTGTATTGGCCAACGGTATCTACACCGTGCGTTGGACCAACGGCCGCGAAAGCTCTGCTGCGCGCCTGGCGGTTCGCCACTAATTCGATTGCAATGGGAAGTCCCGCGGTTCCTCCGGAACCGCGGACCCCAAAAAATTTTTTTGTGTGTTTGTGGAACAACCCCTTGCGCAGCTCCGCGCTGCCAAGGGGTTTTCTTTTGCGCTTTGGGCGGAAGAAAATCCCAAGCGGGAGGCAACCCCAAAAGGTAGCTCACGCCAAAGGGCAACCCCCGGGTGCTGCCCGAGCGCATTTTAGAAATTGCCACGCGTTGCCCAAGAGCCCGTCGGAGAACCGTCGAGCATTTGGGAGAATCTTAGGAAAAACCGGCTCGCTTACTTGCCCTCCAGGCGCACCAACTCGTCCATCACGCCCTCGGCCTCGGCCCGTTTCAAGTCCGACGCCGCGCGATCGCGGGTAGACAAATCAAAGCTCTCCTTCATCAACGCGTCGTAACGCGCACGCAAAACCTCCGATTGCGATTTTTTCTTGAATGGCCACATGTCCTTTTAACCCACCGACGCGCTAAAAGTTTGACCGAAAAACGTACATTTCATCCCATGAACAAAACAGCAACCTCTTTGGCCACCCTGGTCTCCGTCTTCTTCTTCTGGGGCTTTGTGGCGGCCAGCAACGGCATTTTGATCCCGGTCTTCAAGGCCAAACTGAACCTGGAACAGTGGCAAAGCCAGATGATTGCCTTCGCCTTTTACGTGGCATACACCGTCGGATCGTTGGGGTATTTGGGCCTTTCCAAACTGGCCGGAACGGACCTCATTGGCCGATGGGGCTACGCGCGCGCCCTTTCGTACGGCCTCATCATCAGTGCCTTGGGCACCCTGCTCTTCATTCCAGCCGCGGAATCGGCCTCCTTTCCCCTGCTGCTCAGCGGCTTGATTGTGGTGGGTCTGGGCTTTAGTTTGCAGCAAACCGTGGCCAACCCGCTGGCGATTGCCTTGGGCACGCCGGAAACCGGCTCCATGCGCTTGAGTTTGGCCGGCGGCGTGAACAACGTGGGCACCACCGTGGGGCCGCTGTTGGTGAGCTACGCCATTTTTGGCAACGCGGCCTCCAGCGCCGGAACGGCGCTGGACATAACGGCCGTTAAGATCCCTTATTTGGCGCTGGGCGCTCTGTTTGTTTTGTTTGCCTTGGTTTTTTGGAACATGGACTTGGGCCGGCCCCACGCAGAAAGCGCCGCGGAATCGGCGTCGGAAGAGGGCCGCAAGAGCGCATTTTCCTACCCGCAAGTGTGGATGGGCATGATCGCCATTTTCCTCTACGTGGGCGTTGAAGTGGCTACGGCAGACAACCTTCCGGAGTACCTCAAGCAGTACCACGGCGTAACGCTGGACGGCATTGCCCCCTACATTTCCCTCTACTGGGCCAGCTTGATGATCGGTCGGTGGACTTCCTCCTCTGGGGCGTTGGGCTTGGCCGGCCTGAAACGCCAGTTGGCCCGATGGGCGCTGCCTGCGTTGGCCTTTGGCTTGTTCTTCCTGGTCAACCACCTGGGTGGGCACGACCCCGCTCGCTTCGTGCCGTACTTGGGTGCCGTCGCCCTGCTGGT
>CAMBEZ010000042.1 GCA_945865885.1 Owenweeksia hongkongensis DSM 17368 | reverse complement strand
GAAGAAGGGATGCGCGTTTTGGATTTGATCCAACGGGGCGGCGGTTTGCGGAACGACTCCATTGTTGCCATTGATCGTGCTTGGTTGGTGCGCACCAACACGGACTTCACTTTAGATTACCAAGAAATTGATGTCTTTTCCATACTGGCCAACCCCATGGCCGCATCGAACGTCTTATTGAAGGCTAAAGACATACTTACGGTAACCGCCAAACAAGACTTTACCGAAGAGGAATACGTGAGCATTGGAGGTGCTGTTCGCAAAAACGTAAAAACCAAATTTGCCAAAGGCATGCGCGTGAGCTCCTTGCTGCAGATGGCGAACGGAATAACCTTTGAAACCTACACCGGACAGGGAGTTCTTCGCAGAACGAAGCAAGATTTGAGCTCGGAATTCATCAACCTGGATTTGGCAACCATTTTAAACGAGCCGGGCGGTGAAAATGATTTGTTTCTCGCTCCGCGTGACGTTCTGACCGTTTTGAGCAAGCCCAGTTTTGACGCGTCTTTGGTAGTTACCATCAACGGCGCGGTTCGGAATCCGGTTACTTTGCCCTATGCAGAGGGCATGACCTTGGGGGACCTTTTGCGCATTTCCGGTGGACTCCTGCCCAATGCTGATTTTAAACGGGTTGAGGTCAGTCGATTGAATGCTTTCAGCGAATTTCAAAAGGGGTCCATTCGGGAAGTACGTACTGTTGTGTTGACGACGGAGGTTCCGGCCGGTTTGGTGCGCGACTTAAGTGCTACAGCACCTTCCATGGATTTTGTGCTGCAACCGTACGACCAAGTGGTGGTGCGCGAAATTCCAGACTACAAAGCACTGGAATTCGTTTTCGTCGGTGGGGAAGTGAAGTACCCCGGATACTATCCCATTATGTCTCGCCAGGAGAAACTGAACAGCTTCATCAATCGCGCTGGTGGCCTTACACGCTTTGCGGATGAGGCCAATGCGCAGATTGTCCGTCCGAACACCCCAAACATCGTTCTGAATCTGAAAAAAGCATTGAAATGGCCGAATGCACCTGTAAACTACACTTTGGAACCGGGCGACAACGTGATTGTGCCAAAAGTCTCTAGTTTAGTTACCATTGACGGTACCGGGCACGACTACTTTACCAACATGGGTGAATTGGTTTTGAACGTACCATTCACCCCCGGCCGATCCGCTGATTACTACATTCGCAACTACGCTCTTGGTTTCGCAGACAAGGCGGATCGAGCCGATTTATTTGTTGAATACCCAAATGGAAAGGTGGATAAAACCGCCAACTACTGGTTGTACAACGATTATCCTATCGTTAAAGCTAAGGGGGTAATTCGGGTTGAATTGGCTCCGGAAAAATCCAAACGAGAAAAACGCGAACAGAAGCCGTTTGATATGAATCAAGCTATCGCAACGGTAACCACCGCCTTAACCGGATTCGCCACCTTGTACGTGTTGTTGACCCGCTAACGGAATCCTGTTCCTTAGTATTCTTTCCAATACTACCAAAAAAGGCCTGCGAATGCAGGCCTTTTTTAGCTTAAGAATGTGGCTCCTATTTTTTGGATTCCAGGGCTTTTGCTTGACTGGAAAGGTCATGGAAAAAAGCGCGACCAGCCAAAAACAGGACCGTAAGAAATCCACCCAAGACACCACCAATAGCAGCAGTTTTCAATTTTGAAGACCGAACACGTAGGGGGTGGTGCGGTCGGTCAATGATGGTGATTAAGGGCTCGTCCCGGGCAGCCATGGTTTTGCTTAACTCCAAGTTTTTTACCAATTCACCATACATGGTGGACAACATGGTAACCTTCATCTGCTTTTGCATGGTGGGTACCTTCGCCGCCGTTTGAACCGTAAATAAATTCTGGTCTTGTGAGGTAGAATACCCCAACATTGCACGCTGGAGTTCAACAGCTACAGAATCAACGCGGCGTTGCAATTTGGCAATATTCGATTTAGCGTTGGAGGTTTTGGTGGCAACATAGAATTTTGTGGACTGGTTCGTCAATAATTCAACAAAATTGCCGGCAAATAATCCATCGTCACCGGTATAGGAAACGCTAACAAAACTTAATTTTTTGTCCACTTTGGACACGGCAAGGGCCTTAGAAGTGACTGCTTTCACCACTTCTCCCATGGCGGAATCTTGTTTTGGGAGGTTTATATCTTCTAAGTTGATGGGGTACAAATTCTGTTTTTTCCACTTTTTCAGACGATCGGGGTCGGACTGAACGTAGTGGTTAACCAACAGCACCGATTTTCCGTCCTTCTGAATGGGGCTCAACAATACATTTTGGACAATTCGTCGGCTTTTCATCAAAGACAGTAGATTATCCCCTGCCAATCCATCGCCACCGCCACCGACGGAAAAACCAAACTGAGAGGCCAAAGAGCCCAAACCTCCACTTGCGTCGCCTTGCTCCAAAGCAAAAGTCAAGTTAGCCGTGTACGTTGGCTTTGCCATCCATGTTTTTACAAATCCACCGAGGGCAAATAGTAAGGCTACTCCGGCAATGATGAATTTGTAATGCCAGAGGTAGGAAAAATAGCTCTTGGCCTTGTTCCAAAGTTCGGCCAAACTGATTTCGTCCTCTTGGTAGTTGGGTTGGGTGTCGTTCATGGGGTAAAATTACGAATTCTGGCTTCGTGGAATTGTATTGATTTCAACTGTGTTTTACGCTGGGAGTGGTGGGCTTCGCGGTGTTTTACCACCTGCAATTTTTTTGTTCCAAAAAATTAAATGGCGGAAAAAAGCACCGCTCCGCGGCAGCTACTTCGCGGCAGCTGCATGGAGTGCAGCTGGGCATGCTGGACGCACAAATATCCGCCTGCAATTTTTTCAAGCAAAATAGAAACGGTGCAGAATAACCACACCTTTCGTATCGTCCGGCGCGGAGCGATCCGTAAGCCTTAGACGAAAAGGATTTAAAATGGGAACCGTTGAAACGCGAAGCGATTTCCAGGTAACCATTTTAAATCCTTTTCCGATTTCAACGGTTCCCATTTTTCAATCATTTTCGGAGGGGTGCAAAGGTTCTAAGGTGCAACGTACCTTTAAAATGCGTTAGCCGCAAGAAATGCAACGCAGAAATAAATTTTAACGGATGAATACTTCGAAGTTCTTGGGCGAAATGAATTCGTTGCAAACAGTGCGGATAGCGCGGGGCGTGCGGGGTTTTTGGTTTTTGGTGGCCTTCCTTTGCGGCGTTTTTGGCGGCGCCCCAGGCGGATTTTCGGCCCAAGCCCAGTGGACTCCGTTGACGTCGGTGAATACCTTGGTGGCGAACGTTTCTACGGAGGATGCCAAAAGCCAGGTGCTGCCGGACGGTCGGACGTGGGTGGCGTACTGGACGAACGTGGGCGGGGTGCAGAATTATCAGTTTCGCGCGCAGTTGCTGGACACGGCGGGGGTTCCTTTGTTGGGTCCCAACGGGGTGTCTGTGGTGGGCGGAAACATGGGAACCTATTTGGTTACGTGGGACTTGACGGTGGACGCCAGCGGCAATTTGCTGGTAGGTTTTACACGTACCGACGGTTCCGAGGCGGCGGTGGTTCAGAAAATCACTCCCGCCGGACTGCCTCTTTTTGGCGCGAACGGGCGCAATTTGGGCGCGGGCTACGACGTAAAGTTGTTGGCTCTTCCCAACGGGCAAACCATTGTGGGGTATTTGCCCGGAGACTACGGAACGATGATTAAGTTGTCGACGACCGGAACCAACGTATGGGCCAATCCCGTGGTGGTTTATCCGGCATCGGGCACCAAAAGCAGCATTGGCGAACTGGCGGCTTTGACGGGCGGCACTTTTCTGGTGGTGTTCCACGACCGGGGCAATTTTGGCATCAGCTCCAATCCGTACGCGCGGCGGTACAACCACGGAACCGGTCTGCCGATGTGGGCCGGGCCGGTGGCGTTGACGAGCGGTTACGCCACATCGTTCAACAGGCGGTACGACTTGATTGCGCTGGGCGATACGGCGTATTTTGGCTTTTCAGGCGCAGGGGCATTTGATTTTCAAGGATTTGTGCAACGAATCAACCCGGATGGCTCGCTGCCTTGGGGCAGCACCGGCGTCAATTTTATGGACCAGTCCACGCTGTACGAGATGAGCTTGCGGCTGGCGCTGGAGGACGACTCCCCGTTTTTGTGGGCCTTGTGCACCATGACCACGAGCGCCCAGCAGAACACGGGGGAAACCGTCCAAAAGATCCACAAAAAAACGGGGGCTCGGCCGTTGGGCGTGAGCGGCGTGCAAGTGTTTGGCATCAGTACGGCGGACCGTCGGCACGAAGGAGCCCTGCGGGTCATCAACCACCAGCCCACCTTTGTATTTTCCGATGGCAACTCCAACGGGGTATTTCCTAAGGATCTGAAATTGATGACGTTGAACTCCGCGGGGCTGCCCGCCACCACCACCCCCCTTCCCGTGGGCACCCACCCCACCGGGGTGAAATCGCGCGTGGAGTTTTCCGGCCAATTTGCCGGCAAGGCCATCGCTACGTGGGTGGAGAACCGGAACGGCACCCTACGGCCGTACGCGCAGCGTCGGGGTTTGACGTGTCCGGCACCTTGGTCAACGGCTACCGGCTCGGCAACGGGCTTGATGGCGCAGTTTACGGGCAGTGTGTTGAACGCGGACAGCGCTCGGTGGTATTTTGGCGACGGGACCTGGGCGTTGGACACGAACGGAACGGCTGCGCACGCCTACAACGGGGCGGGCACCTACACGGCCTGTTTGGTGGCCTACAGCGTTTGCGGGGTGGATTCCGCCTGCGTGACCTTAAACGTTTGTCCGTTGTTTGGGGGTCCTTGGCTGGTGGCGCAAAGCGCGGTATCCATGGCGTTTACGGCCCCCGTGGGAGCGGACTCCTTATGGGTGGATTTTGGCGACGGCACCCTGGTGGGCGCCGTTCCCCCGGCGGCGAGCCACACCTACATCGCTAATGGCACGTACACGGCCACGGCCATTGCCTTCAGCAGCTGCAGAACGGACACCGTGGTTCAGGGGCTGGTGGTGAACAGCATCGGTCTGGAAGAGCTTTCAGGCGTTGCGGGCCCCGCGGGCTGGCTGTACCCCAACCCGGTCTTTGCGGGCGCATCAGTACGCTGGCAGGCAATCTCCAACGGTCTTGGTTCCTCCGAAGGGGAGGAGCTTTCGGTACGTTGGGTCAATGCCTTGGGTCAAGAAGTGGCCCGTGGATCGTGGGAAGCGGACGCCCTGGCCGTGCCCCACTTGCCTGCAGGTCGGTATTGGGTGGAGTGGATTGGGCCAAACGGTATTCCGGTGCGGTTGAGCATTGGCGTGCGTTGATTCGCAGAATCTTCGCAAAAGGCGGAGAACGTTCCGGAATTCAAAAGACATTCTTCCCGACCTTTGGGTCATGACGGATTTGGAAATCGCACGCGCGGCGCAGCCGCGCGCCCTCTCGGAAGCAGCGGCCCGCATCGGCATTCCTGCGGACGCCCTGGAATACTACGGCAAGAACAAGGCCAAGTTGCCCCTGGAATTGCTGCAGCCCGACCGCGAAAAACAAGCCAATTTGGTGCTGGTTACGGCCATTTCCCCCACCCCAGCGGGCGAGGGAAAAACCACCGTCACGGTAGGCTTGACGGACGGTTTGGCCCATATTGGGTTGAAAAGTGCGGCGGCCCTGCGGGAACCGTCGTTGGGACCCGTTTTTGGCATCAAGGGCGGCGCAACGGGGGGCGGGCATTCGCAGGTCATCCCCATGGAAGACATCAACCTCCACTTTACGGGCGATTTTTCCGCGGTTGAGAAAGCCAACAACCTGCTGGCCGCGTTGATCGACAACAACTTGCAGTCCAAAAAACGATCCTTGCGTCTGGACCCCCGCACCATTTCTTGGAAGCGGGTCATGGACATGAACGACCGTGCCCTGCGCCAGATTGTGCTGGGATTGGGCGGTAAAAACGGCGGGGTGCCGCGCGAAAGCGGGTTCAACATCACGGCGGCGTCGGAAATCATGGCCATTCTGTGCCAAAGCCAAAGTTTGGAGGATTTAAAGGAGCGCATGGGGCGCATTTACGTGGGCGACACCTGGGACCGCGAGCCCGTTTATGCGTCCATGTTGAACGCGCACGACGCCATGACCCTGCTGATGAAGGACGCCATCCGTCCCAACTTGGTGCAAACCCTGGAAGGCAATCCGGCCATCCTCCACGGCGGTCCGTTTGCGAACATTGCGCAGGGAACCAACACGTTGCTGGCCACGCGCATGGCGCTGAGCCACGCGGACTGGGTGGTGACGGAGGCCGGCTTTGGGGCAGACCTGGGCGCGGAAAAATTCATGCACATCAAGGCCCGCGCCGCGGGCTTGCGCCCGCGGGCGGCCGTTTTGGTGGCCACCGTGCGCGCATTGCAGTACCACGGCCGCGGTGATTTAGCGGCAGGCTTGCCGAATTTGGAAAAACACGCCGAAAACCTCCTGTCCTTGGGCTTGCCGGTGGTGGTGGCCCTCAACGCCTTTGCGCAAGACAACCCCGCAGACTACGATTTAGTGCGCGCGGCCTGCGAAAAACTGGGGGTAGGTTTTGCCGTTTCCCGCGCTTGGGCCCAAGGGGGTGCCGGCGCGGCTGATTTGGCCCGCGCGGTGGTGGACGCCGCCCAAGCTCCGGAAAAACCGGTGAACTGGTTGTACGAACTGGACGCCCCGTTGAAATCCAAGATTGAGAACATCGCCACCCGTTGGTACGGTGCAGCAGACGTGGCCTACACGCCTCTGGCGTCGGCGCAGTTGGACCGCCTGACGGCGCTGGGCATGGGATCCTTTCCCATCTGCATGGCCAAAACCCAAAAAAGCTTGTCCGACGACGAAACCCTGCTGGGCCGACCCACCGGTTTTACCCTGACGGTGCGCGAAGTTGAAGTTGCGGCGGGCGCCGGCTTTGTGGTGCCCATCACCGGGGCGATGATGCGCATGCCCGGCCTGCCGGAGGTGCCCGCCGCGGAAGG
>CAMBEZ010000041.1 GCA_945865885.1 Owenweeksia hongkongensis DSM 17368 | reverse complement strand
ACCTATATTTTGTGGGCATTGATACCCTATATGGATGCGTGGATACCGCAGCAGCGCAAGTCATAATCTCGCAGAACTATCCCGCGTACGTACCCAATGCGTTTACTCCCAACGGCAATACGGTAAACGATACTTGGACGGTTCAGTTGTTGAATGCGGACAACAAAGTTCAATCGGCTAAAGTCTACAACCGTTTTGGCGGACTTGTGTATCAAACTATAAACGATGTGGTATCGTGGACGGGAATCAATCCAGACGGAAATCCCGCAGAAGCGGCGACGTACGTGTACGTCTTGGAGTTTACCGATTTAAACGGTCGGTTTTACCGACTGACCGGGACCTTGAACTTAGTGCGCTAGCGTTTACTTACCCTTCACCTTTTTGGCGGTTGCCAAGGTTGTTTTGATGGCCATCGGCAATGAAGGGGCGGCACATTCGTTGCGGATTCCCGCGATTTGCGTCAATTCGGTACCCGCGGCTTCGGCATTGGCTGAGGTGAAGACCAGTCCATTTCCGGCTGCTTTAGGAGCTCCCAAGCGATTCCATTGCACAAATCCATGCAATGCATCTTGGTCAAGGGCTGCCTGATTGGGTGCATTTACCCAGTCGTTGAAGCGAACAACATCCGTAAATAGGGAGTTCTCGTACCAGCTTTTGGTGGCGCGGTACAGGTCTGGATGGTTGTTTTTGTAGTTGGCCAACAGTTCTGGGAGGTACGACGCAGGATAAACGTTGTAGGCCAAAAAGAACGCATTGTTTGCCAATGACTCGTCTTGAGCGTAGTCGTACTGCTCAAAAAAAGACTTTTGGCAACGAGCAATTTGCTTTTTTACGAGGGTGTCCGTGGGTTTGGAGAGTAGTTCGCGCATCAAGGGAAGCACGTCTGAAGCGAATGTCAACGCCGCCGTTCCGCGCGCCAAAGCAGCAGACGTTACGGCTGCAGTGCGTTCTGACTGGGACATGGGGCAACCTCCTTGAAGCGCATTCAATGTTCGCTCTTGGTAGGTGACAAAGGGGGCCGTTTTTTTGCTGCCTGATTTGGCCACCATGGAAAAAAATTGTCCGTAGGCCTGCAGGTAGTCGTTGTTGGCATATTGGGCCCCGTCTGTTGTTGCGTTTCCGGGTGCAGAACCCGCTTGAATGCCCGTACAGAGAGCAGAAGACGAAAGAGGTTTGGCAGGAAATGCCCACGTTTTTTTGGACTTCTTGGCGATGGATTTGGATTGCAACAAAACCCAAGGTCGCTTCTTCAAATGACCCGTTGCCACCACGGTTAAGTCGTTCACATACATCCAGCTGATGGCGCCTTCTTTGCCGTCTCCAAGGTACAATTTGGGAGATTCTCCTTCCCAGGGCAGGGAACGGGATGTCGCGGGCGAAAACGCAATGGAGTCTCCTTTTGCCTGTTTGGAGGCAAAGGCGCCAAAGTCAAAATAGGGGGTGCTCAGGGCGTCCGCCGTGGTGAGGATGTATCCGTTGTTGTCTACAACGGCGCCCCATTGCGAATGATAAAATTGAACCAACCCCGCCCGCTCTTGCTCCTTCATTTCGGAGAACGACTTGACTTGCGCAGACAAGTGAAAAACCGTCAAAATCAGAAGGCCGATGAATGCGGAGAGGCGGTGCTGCTGCATGGAGGAAGTAGAATAAATGGATCCGGTTAAACGGTTCAGTGGGTTAGGGACGCGGAAAGGAATTCTCGGTTCATGCGCGCGATGTTCTCCAAGGAGATTCCCTTGGGGCATTCTACCTCGCAGGCGCCGGTGTTGGTGCAGTTGCCGAATCCTTCCAGGTCCATTTGACGAACCATGTTTTGAACGCGTTCTGCGGCTTCTACCTTTCCTTGGGGAAGGAGGGCCAGCTGGGAAACTTTTGCCGAAACGAAAAGCATGGCGCTGGCGTTTTTGCAGGTGGCCACGCAGGCTCCACAACCGATGCAGGTGGCGGCGTCGAAGGCGGCGTCTGCGTCTGCTTTGGGAACAAGGATGGCGTTGGCGTCCAGGGTGTTGCCGGAGGTGTTCACGGAAATGTAACCGCCGGCTTGGATGACGCGGTCGAACGCGGAACGGTCCACCATGAGGTCTTTGATGACCGGGAAGGCCTTGGCGCGCCAAGGTTCAACGGTGATGGTGTCGCCGTCTTTGAAGGTGCGCATGTGCAGTTGGCACGTGGTGACGCCGCGATCCGGGCCGTGGGCCTCGCCGTTGATGAACATGGAGCACATGCCGCAGATGCCTTCGCGGCAGTCGTGATCAAAGGCAATGGGTTCCTCGCCCTTCTTGATGAGGTCGATGTTGAGCTCGTCGATCATCTCCAAAAAGGACATGTCTGGGCTAACGTTGGATACGGGGTAGGTTACCGTGCGGCCGGCGTCTTGCGGGCCGTTTTGGCGCCAAATTTGGAGCGTCAGGTTCATTTGTAAGAACGGGTAATGAGTTTGACGTTTTCGTAGTTCAATTCTTCTTGGTGGCGAACGGATTTTCCTGGGTCGCCGTCTTGGTGTTCCCAAACCGCCACGTGGGTGAATTTGGCGTCGTCGCGTAGGGCTTCGCCGTCCTCGGATTGGTATTCGGTACGGAAGTGTCCGCCACAGGATTCTTCGCGGGTGAGGGCGTCGAGGCACATGAGTTCACCGAGCTCCATGAAGTCCGCCACGCGGGCGGCTTTGTCCAGTTCAATGTTCAGGCCTTCGCGTTGGCCGGGGACGCGGACGTCTTTGTAGAATTCTTCGCGGAGGGCACGGATGTCTGCAATGGCTTTTTTGAGGCCTTCTGCGCTGCGGGCCATGCCGCACTCGTCCCACATGATTTTGCCCAGTTTGCGGTGGAACACGTCCACGGGGGTGGTTCCTTTGGCGTCCAGAAAGGCTTGTTGGCGCTCTTCTGCTGCTTTTTCTGCCGCGTCAAACTCAGGGCTGTCCGTAGGGATGGTTCCGGTGCGGATGTCGTTGGAGAGGTAATCGCCCACGGTGTAGGGAGCAACGAAGTAGCCATCCGCAAGGCCTTGCATGAGGGCGGAAGCACCCAAGCGGTTGGCGCCGTGGTCTGAGAAGTTGGCTTCGCCCAAAGCAAAGAGGCCGGGAACGGTGGTCATGAGGTTGTAGTCCACCCAAAGGCCGCCCATGGTGTAGTGCACCGCGGGGTAGATCATCATGGGGGTGCGGTACGGGTTGTCGTCCGTGATCTTCTCGTACATCTGGAAGAGGTTGCCGTATTTGGCTTCCACCGCCTGGGTGCCCAAGTCGATGATTTGTTCTTGGGTGG
This sequence comes from Owenweeksia hongkongensis DSM 17368, assembly GCA_945865885.1. Classification (GTDB taxonomy): domain Bacteria; phylum Bacteroidota; class Bacteroidia; order Flavobacteriales; family Schleiferiaceae; genus CAMDTE01. The sequence goes on along the minus strand of CAMBEZ010000041.1, from coordinate 5,184 downwards.
GGTTGTGCAATCCTTTGAGGTTGGCTTGTTCCTTGCCGTAGCGCTCGATGGCGCTGGCAAAGTCCAGGTACACGGCCTCGCCGGTAGCGTTCACGCCGTGGCCTTCGTCGCAGCGCTCCTTGGCGGCACGCGAGGCAACGTCGCGCGGAACCAGGTTACCAAATGCGGGGTAGCGACGCTCCAAGTAGTAGTCTCGCTTTTCCTCGGGGAGGTCGGTGGCCTTCAAACGGCCTTCGCGGATGGCTTGGGCGTCCTCTTTGTGCAGGGGAACCCAAATGCGGCCGTCGTTCCGAAGGGATTCGGACATGAGGGTCAGCTTGGACTGGTGTTCGCCGCTAACCGGGATGCACGTGGGGTGAATTTGGGTGAAGCACGGGTTGCCGAAGAAGGCGCCTTTTTTGTGGGCGCGCCAGGCTGCCGTAACGTTGGAACCCATGGCGTTGGTGCTCAAGAAGAACACGTTTCCGTAGCCTCCGGTGCACAGCAACACGGCATGGGCGCTGTGGCGCTCCAATTTGCCGGTAACTATGTTTTTGGCGATGATGCCGCGGGCTTTTCCGTCCACGGTTACCACGTCCACCATTTCGTGGCGGTGGTACATTTTAACCCGACCGTTGGCAATTTGGCGCGAAAGTGCGCTGTAGGCACCCAACAGGAGCTGTTGGCCGGTTTGACCTTTGGCGTAGAACGTGCGGCTTACTTGCACACCACCGAAGGAGCGGTTGTCCAGTTGGCCGCCGTAGTCGCGTGCAAAGGGAACGCCTTGGGCCACGCACTGGTCTATGATGCTGGTGGATACCTCCGCCAAGCGGTGTACGTTGGCTTCCCGGCTGCGGTAGTCGCCTCCTTTGACGGTGTCGTAAAACAGACGGAACACGGAGTCGCCGTCGTTTTGGTAGTTTTTGGCTGCGTTGATGCCACCCTGCGCCGCAATGGAGTGCGCACGACGGGGGGAATCTTGAAAGCAGAAGGCTTTCACGTTGTAGCCCAATTCTGCGAGCGAAGCGGCGGCGGAGCTGCCGGCCAAGCCCGTCCCTACCACAATGACGTCGATGCGTCGTTTGTTGGCGGGGCTGACCAAAGGCACGTGGCCTTTGTACTCGGTCCACTTGTCGGCAATGGGGCCTTCGGGAATGCGTGCGTCCAGTTTCATGGGGTTAGGCGGCCAAAGAGTTGAGGTAAATAACGATTGGAATCAAAGCGAATACGCCCGGTATTACCAGCGCGAAGAAGGCGCCAATTCCTTTGATGATGGGGGTGTAGGTGGGGTGGTTGATGCCCAGTGTTTGGAAAGCGCTGGAGAAGCCGTGCCACAGGTGAAAACCAAGCATGGCCATGGCGAACACGTAAAAAGCGGTGTACCACCACTGCGCAAAAGAAGTGACGGTCAGGGTGTACAAATCTTTGACCTCTTCGCCCTCAATGAGGACCGTCGGGACGTTGCCAAAGTGCATCTCAAACCAGAAGCTCTTGAGGTGCACGATGAGGAAGACCAAGGTAAAGGTGCCCAAAAGAGCCATGTTGCGGCTGGCCCAGCTGGCGTTGGCCGCGCCGTTGTAGTTGGCGTACTTCACCGGGCGGGCGGCGGAATTTTGACGCGTGAGCATCAGGCCGTCTACGGTGTGGAGGAGGATGCTGGCGTACAGCAAGTAGCTCACGGCTTTGATTACCGGGAAGGTGGTCATGAAGCGCGCATAGATGTTAAATGCTTCGTGGTCTCCCGTCATCAGGGGCAAATTGCCCAACAAATGGATGACCAAAAAGCTGCACAGGAAGAGTCCGGTAAGGGCCATCCAGTATTTTCGGGCCAGCGAACTGCCAAAAAGGCCTTTTCCAGTTGCCATGGAGTCTTATTTAAGGGTTCTTTAGTTTGCAAAAGTAAGGTGCAAACGAACCCGTTGTTCGTATTTTAGGGGCATGGATGCAATGTTTCGCGCGATTCGGTGGCCTGCCGTTGGTATGTTGTTTATTGTTCTGGCAGTGAGCAATTTAAGGGCTCAGTCCTTGCACGGCTGCATTACGGGTTCGCCGGTGAAGAAGGCCGCTTTGGGGTACTATTTTGGCGACAAACGTTTGGTGGCGGATTCGGTTGCGTTGGACAAGGAAGGGTGCTTTGTGTACCGCGGCAGCAAAATGCGCCCCGGTTTTTACACGTTTTTCCTGGACACCACCCACGCTTTTGACTTTTTCTACGGAGGTTCGCCCGTCTCTTTTGCGGGAAGTTACACGGCTTTGCGGGCGATGGATTTTCGGGACGCCGACAACCAAAAATTCCAAGAGTTTCAGAACATTGGCATGGTGGTACAAAGGGACTACGAAGGTGGATCTTTGACCGCCGAACAAGCACAGGCGGCTTACAATGAGCGCACCTTGGCCTGGGAGGCGGCCAATGGAACAACCCGTTTTGGTCAACTGTTGCGTGCGCGGAACCCCATGGGAGCGCGCACGGCGGTGGAGCCGGGAGGAGTGGAGCGCTGGACGCGGGCCTATTGGAGCGGATTGCCCTTGTCCGATCCTGCCTATTTTCGGTCGCCCTTTTTCCATTCTGCCATTACCTTGTTTTTTGACAAGGCCATCATTCAAGATCCAGACACCGTAGTTTCTGCCTTAAACGTCTTTTTTGATTTGCCCAAGGATTCGGCCGCACAGAAATACGCCGTGGCGTTTTTGACCAATAAGTACGAGACGTCCAACGTAATGGGCCACGAGAAAGCATTTGTTTGGATGGTGAACAAATACTACAGAACCGGTTACGCAACGTGGGAAAAACCGGAGTCGTTGGCGAAGATTTTGAAAAAGGCGGACGACATTGGCATGAATTTGATTGGGTTGCGTGCTCCGGACTTTGGCTACGCGGCCTACGACGGCAGTCCGCATCGATTAAAAGAGACCTTGGGGTCCTATACTTTGTTGGCGTTTTACGATGCCACGTGCGGCCATTGCCAAGAAAACATGCCCAAGTTTTTGGAAATCCACAAAAAATATGCGGCCAAGGGCTTGAAGACCGTAGCCATCACCAACGAATTGACCCTTATTGAGTGGAAGTCTTTTGTGGAGAGAAAGGGCATGGTGGGCGTTCCCGGATGGACCAACGGTTCCGACACGGCCATTGACCGGGTTACCTTTAGGCATTACTACCACATTCCAACCACCCCAACGGTTTTGGTGCTGGACAAAGACCACAAGATTATTGCCAAGTCTTTGGCCCCCGAAGACTTGGAGGACTTTTTAAGCAAGAAACTCCCATGAAGTACCATCCCCTACCGGCGTCTCTTTTTGTACGCAACCGCGAGCGTTTTGCCGCACACTTGGAGCCGCGCAGTCTGGCTGTTTTTTACTCAGCAGACTTGTATCCCACCAGTGCGGACGGTCATTTTCCGTTCAAGCAAGCCACGGATTTGTTTTGGATGTGCGGAGTAGATCAAGAAGAGAGCATTTTGGTGGTTTGCCCCGACGCGTTCAAGCCGGAGCACCGCGAGGTTTTGTTTTTGAAGGAAACCAACGAAACCATTGCCATCTGGGAGGGCGCCAAGTTGACCAAGTCTCAGGCCCAAGAACGGACGGGCGTGAAGACGGTTTACTGGCTTCAGGATTTGGACCGCGTGATAAACGAGATGATGTCCCATGCGAACAACGTTTATCAGGTGACGAACGAGCACTGGCGTCGGTCCAAGGACGGCCCATCGGTGCGCGGAGAGCGCGAGAACGCGGCCCTGCGGGCCGCCTACCCCAACCACACCTACAAACGCTCCGCCCCCCTTTTAAACGCCCTCCGGGCGGTCAAGCTTCCGGAAGAAGTAGAAACCATGCAAGCGGCCGCCAACGTCACCGCCGCCGGCTACGACCGCGTCCTGCGGTTCTTGCGCCCGGGAGTTTGGGAATTTGAACTGGAAGCGGAGTTTTTGCACGAGTTCGTGCGCCGTCGGTCCGACGGATTTGCCTACACGCCCATCATTGGCAGCGGTGCCAACGCTTGCGTGCTGCACTACATCGAAAACAACGGTTCGTGCGAAGACGGCGACTTGGTCTTGTTTGACGTGGGCGCGGTCTACGCCAACTACGCCTGCGACGTGACGCGGTGTTTCCCGGTGAACGGCCATTTTACCCCCCGCCAGCGTCAGGTGTACGAAGCGGTTTTGCGCGTCCAAAAAGCCGCCATTGCCTTGCTGCGTCCGGGTACCTTCTTGCACGAGTACCACGCACGCGTGGGCGAAATCATGACGGCGGAGTTGCTGGAATTGGGATTGATCACGGCGGAGCAAGTGGCTGCCCAAGATCCCGCGTGGCCGGCCTACAAGAAGTACTTCATGCACGGAACCAGCCACTACCTGGGGTTGGACGTGCACGACTACGGCCCTTGGACGGCGCCAATGCAGGTGGGCATGGTGTTTACGGTGGAGCCGGGCATCTACATTCCAGAAGAAGGTCTGGGCATCCGCATTGAAGACAACATTTTGATCACGGACGACGGGCACGTGAATTTGACGCGTGCGATTCCCAAGGAAGTGGACGAGATTGAGGCGCAGATGGCGGAAGCGCGCGAGGCGCGTTTGGGCTGATGCGTGCGGAGCATGGGGGAAACTCCGCGCGGGACGAAGCTGCGCGCGGCACCACCAGCGCGGACGGCGCTCTTGGTCCGCGCAGCGCGGTATGCGAACACAAGGAACTGCTGTTCCGGGGCGTCCCTGCGGGGTACGAGGTGTGGGGTCGGCGCGGAGCGCCGGCGGTAGTTTTGGTACCTGGATTTCTGGAGACGCGCGCGGCCTTTCGTCCGCTGGCGGCGTTTTGGGCGAAGAAGTACCGCGTGGTATTGGTTGATTTATTGGGCCACGGCGAAACAGGTTGTACGGGCTACGTGCACCGCATGGAGGACCATGCGGATTTAGTGCTTGCGGTGGCGCGCGCTGAGCGACTTCGCGCAGTTCGGGTGGCGGGGCATTCTTTGGGCGGTTACGTGGCGTTGGCGCTTTTGGAGCGGAATCCGCAGCAATTGCGCGGGTTGATGCTCCTCAATTCGCATCCGTTTGCGGATTCTGAGGAGCGCAAGGTGCTGCGTCAGCGCGCCATGGAAGTGGCTAAAAAGCAGAAGTCCAGCTACCTGCATGCGGCCATCCCCGCTTTGGTGGCTCCCGCCAATGCGGACCGACTCCGGGAAGACCTGCGCGTTATGGCGGAGGCAGCGCG
>CAMBEZ010000040.1 GCA_945865885.1 Owenweeksia hongkongensis DSM 17368 | reverse complement strand
ATATACATTTGATGCGTTGAACAAGAAACTACACTCATGAAAAACGACGGTTTGTTGCCGGCAGCTTGGAAAGCCCCTGCCGCAGTTTTGTTTTCGCTCAGCGTCCTGTCGGCGGCTTTTTGGCTGGCGGTGGGCGCCCCGGAGGGCGGTATCAAGTGGTTGTCCTGGCGCATTCCCGCCCTGTGGTCGAACGAATTTTTGAACAGCACGGCCGCGGGTCCGCAGTGGGTGGTGAACAACCTGACGGACGAGTTGCTGCTGGTGGTGGTTACCTTGAGCGGGTTGGTGCTGGGATTTTCCCGCGAACGCGTGGAAGATGAGCTCATCCGGCAGCTTCGGTGGAAGGCACTGGCGCACGCCACGTGGATCAACGCCTTGCTCTTTTTGGCGGCCACCCTCACGGTGTACGGCGCCACCTACCTGTACGTGATGTACGCACAACTGGTGGCCTTCTTGGTGTTGTTCAACGTCCTGCTTGCTTGGTCTTTACGAACGCATTACGCATCGGGCCATGAAGAATAAAATTAAGGTGTTCCGGGCCGACAAAGATTGGTCCCAGCAGGAACTGGCGGACGCCGTGGGCGTCAGCCGCCAAACCATCAACGCCATCGAGCAGGGGAAGTACGCCCCCAGTTTGCCGCTCGCCCTGACGCTAGCAAAGACGTTTCAAACGTCCGTTGAAGAGCTTTTCGCACTTTAGAGGACCCGATTTCCGGTTCCATTCGTGAACGTTCCGGGCACTTTTTTGAGGGAGGCCGTAAAAGTCCATTGAATTAGTTTAATTTTGCGGCGTGAAAAGGTTGTCCTTTTTGTTGACCTGCTGGGTCGTGTTGGTGCAGTCCATGTTTTATGGCGCCAACGGATCAACTTCGTTGTGGGCCAACGACCACACAAGAGCTGCGATTGACGCGGTACGTTCGGAGGAGCATCACTTCCAAACTACGCTTCCGGAGCAAGGCAAAATGCTCGAAGAGCAGACGTTTGTTTCTTCCTACGAATGGACCAATCGAAGCAAGGCAGAGGCGCCTCATTTGGTCCTTGTCCGCTCTGGCATTCGTCAATCGTTCTGGAGTTGCAGCCACCAGCCGATTTATTTTGCGTTTCAGCCACCTCGCGCAAAATTTGAATTTTGCAACACGTTCTCCATCATTGAAAACGATGGGAGCAAACAAAACACGCACTTATACCTCCGCATTCGGAATTTGAGAATTTGAGAAGCAACCAATAGCCCACTGGGCTAGAATCCGTTGCTTTAATTTTTTTAATATTCCACAGCATGCGTATGAACCGCTTGGTGGGTGTAGCGTTCCTTTTGTTGGGATTGCCGTCCACCACACTCCGGTCTCAAAACGTCGTTCATTTGACGTTGGACCAAGCCAAATCGCGCCTTTTGCGCGAAAATCTCACCCTACTTGCAGAGAAATATTCCATCGCAATCGCGGAGGCGGAAGCGGTGCAAGCAAGGGTCTGGAACAATCCAAACTTCGTTTGGAACTCAGACCTATACAGTGTCGAGAAGAATCAATACATGAATTACAAAAATCAGGTATTGATCCAATTGGAAATGATGGTACCCGTTACCGGCCGTTTCCACAAAGCTGGGCGCGTTGCTGATTTGAATGTTGACGTGGCAAAAGCAAACTTCAGCAACACCTTGCGCGAACTCATTTTTTCGTTCACTTTGGAATACAATGGATTGGCTGTTGCTCAAGAACGGTCAAAGCTGTTGCAAGAAGTTGAGGCCTTGTACGATCAGTTGATCAAATCGGCAGAACTCAACCAAAAAGTGGGGGCTTTAGCGGGGAGTGAGGTGCTCCGATTGCAATCCGAGCGACTCACGGTTGAAGCGGAGCGCATGCAAAATGCACAGTACATAGAGGCATCCGAAGCTCGATTGAAAACGTTGCTTTATCTGCAACCCGAAATCAGAATTCAAGCCGAACTTACTACGGGTACCGTCAATGCACTGCCGCCCATGGGCGAGTTGATGGCGCAAATGGCTGTCGGACGAGGGGATTACCGTGCGGCACTTTCAGCTTTGGAAATGCACCGAAAAAATATTTCGCTCCAAAGGGCATTGGCCATTGGCGATGTAAAATTAGGTTTCCAACCGCACGATAGAGGATCCAATTATGTACGACCCTACCAGGGGATCGTCGTTGAGATACCCTTGTCCACGTTTGATAGGAATCAGGGAAATGTTTCCATTGCTGAAAATGAATACCGTCGAGCTCAAGTGGAGTTGGTGCACAAGGAGAATGAAATGCAGAACGAACTCTTCAGTCTTTACAGACAGTGTTTGGAAGTGAATCGAACCCTAGAAGAATATTCAAATGAACGGTTGGCTGCGGTTCGATTGATGAACAAAAGTGCAACAGAGAACTACCTCAAAAGGCACCTTAGTTTATTGGAATACATAGACTTACAAAGAATTTACAAGCAAACCATTACGGATTACCTAACGGTCAAACAGAACCAACTGGACGCGCATGCAGCTTTGATGTACGCGGCAGGTCAAAATACCCAACCATGAAAACAATTCAGTTAATTACGTTAAGTTTAGCGCTCATTGCTTCGTCGTGTTCCGAGTCGGAATTGAAGACGGAAGATATGTCCACCACTACTACCGGGTTTATCCCCAGTGCGTCATTTGAAAAGCAACTTTCGTACGAGACCGTCGAAATGGGAGACCACGCTGCCCCGTTAACGGTAGTCGGGGAGGTTACGTTTGACGAAGACAACGTTGTCCGGATTTTCCCAATTGTTTCTGGAAGTGTGGAGCGGGTCTATTTTTCTTTGGGCGATTACGTGCGGAAGGGCCAATTGATGGCAACCATACTTTCTACGGACATTTCCACGTACCAGCGCGATTTCTCGATTGCGAAAAGCAATTTGGACGTTGCAGCCAAGAACCGCGACCGAGTACAGGCTTTGCACGCTTCCAATTTTGCTTCGGACAAGGATTTGCAAATGGCGGAGAATGAATACTCCAATGCCCGGGCCGAGTTTGTCGGAAAAAAGCAAATCTTGGAGTTGTTTGGGGGCAATGCTCTGTCCTCCGATGCGGTTTATAACGTCTTTGCACCCCGGAGCGGGTACCTCGTAGAGCGCAAGGTAAACGAAGGCACTCAGATCCGGACGGACAATGCAGACGCTTTGTTCACCCTGAGCGACTTGCGCACGGTTTGGGTTCAGGCCAACGTCTACGAGTCTGATTATTCACGGGTTCATTTGGGCGATCAAGTGGAAGCAACCACCATTGCATTTCCGGAAGATCGTTTCAACGGTAAGGTGGAAAAAATCAACAGTATTTTAGACGTGGAGTCACGCGTTATACGCGTTCGCACGGAGTTGAGCAATCCCGGCGAGAAGCTACTCCCCGGCATGTACGCCACCATCAACATTGTCCCGGCCAAAAAGACACGGGCCATTGCTCTGCCGGAAGAAGCCGTCTTTCTGGAACGCAACGAGCCCCATGTTGTGGTAAAAGTTGGCCGTGAACTGGTCAAGAGGCCGGTCAAGACCGGACGGCAATTTGGAGATAAGGTTGAAGTTCTGGCCGGCTTGAACGCCGGCGAGGAGGTTGTTGTTCGCGGTGCACTTTTGGTTTCCAATGAAATCAATAACCGTCGGTAACCATGAATAAATTCCTGCAGAATATTATTGGTTTCTCCCTGAAAAACACCTGGACGGTGTTGGGTGGAACTTTTTTGATAGTGGCATTGGGTGTTGTGAGTTTTTTACGCACACCCATTGAGGCATTCCCGGACGTGATCAACACGCGCGTGGTTCTGATTACCCAGTGGCCCGGACGCAGTGCAGAGGAGGTGGAAAAGTTCATCACGATACCCATTGAGACGGAGATGAATGTTGTCCAAAACAAGACCAACCTTCGATCGGTTTCCTTGTTTGGATTATCGGTGGTAACCCTTCTTTTTGAGGATGGCGTAGATGATTTCAAGGCCCGACAAATGGTGGCCAACCAACTTCGAAATGTGGTTCTCCCGGAAGGAATTGAAGCGGAAATCCAGCCCCCCAGTGGCCCAACTGGAGAAATTTATCGGTATACCTTAACGAGCAAAGACAAGTCGGTTCGCGAACTCAAGGAAGTTCAGGATTGGATCATTGACAAACGCTTGAAAGCGGTACCCGGTGTCGCAGACGTCATCAGCTTTGGGGGGGAGGTCAAAACCTACGAAGTCACTCTGGACCCGGACAAGTTAAATGAATTTGATTTGGTGGTGGGCGATGTTTCTTCCGCACTTAAAGCGAACAACAGCAACGTTGGAGGTGACATTATCCCCCAAGGCGAACAAGCTTATATTGTTCGTGGAATTGGTTCGGTTAAGAGCACAGAGGACTTGGATAATACCATTGTCGCTATTAAGAATGGCACGCCCATTTTTATTCGGCAAGTGGCCAATGTCCAAGAGAGTGCTCGGCCTCGTTTGGGAAAAGTTGGCCGCGATTCATTGCCGGACGTGGTGGAAGGAATCGTTTTGTTGCGCAAGCACGAGAATCCCAGTAAAGTTCTGAAAGACCTGAATGCAACGATTTCAGACCTCAACGAACGGGTATTGCCCAACGGGGTTCAGATCGACGCCTTTTACGACCGAACAACTTTGGTCAATTTAACCACCCATACGGTGATGGAGAACCTCATCGTCGGCATGCTCCTCGTCACCTTTATTCTGACGGTCTTTCTATTGAATTGGCGCACCACGCTCATTGTTTCTTTGATCATCCCCTTGGCGCTGCTTTTTGCATTTATCTGCATGCAGATCAAGGGAATGAGTGCCAACCTCCTGTCCATTGGCGCCATTGATTTTGGCATCATCATCGACGGTGCCGTGGTGATGGTGGAGGGTTTGTTTGTCTATTTGGCGCACAAAGGAGAAACACTGGGTTTAGCCAGATTCAATGCCATGAGCAAGACGGGTTTGATCAAGAAAATCAGTGTCAACTTGGGCAAGCCCATTTTCTTTTCCAAACTGATCATCATCACTGCACTGCTGCCCATTTTTACTTTTCAGAAAGTCGAAGGCAAAATGTTCTCGCCTTTGGCTTGGACCATGGGATTTGCGCTACTGGGAGCTCTGTTGTTCACGTTAACCCTTGTGCCACTGCTCACCAAAATGTTGCTCAAGCGCAACGTTGTGGAAAAGCAGAATCCGCTCGTGCGCGCCGTAGAAAACGTTTACCGGCCCTGGCTGGAGCGCGCATTGGCGCAACCCAAAAAGACGTTGCTCGTGTCCCTGGGTTTGCTCCTGTTTTCTTTGGGACTTGCCACCCAATTGGGAACGGAGTTTTTACCGCAATTGAACGAGGGATCCATCTACGTTCGGGCCAGCATGCCCCAGAGCATTAGTTTTCATCAATCCAATGCCTATTCGGAATCCATGCGTCAAGTATTCCGAAAGTTCCCGGAAGTAAAAGGCGTCATCAGCCAAAACGGCCGCCCCAACGACGGAACAGACCCAACGGGCTTTTTCAACGTGGAGTTTTTTGTGGACTTGAAGCCAAAAAGCGAGTGGCGGGATGGAGTCACGAAGGAATTGTTGATCGACAGCATGACGCAAACCTTGGTGTCTGACTATGCTGGGGTAACGTTTGGCTTTTCACAACCCATTTCGGACAACGTGCAAGAAGCGGTTTCGGGCGTCAAAGGAGAAATGGCCATCAAAGTTTTTGGTGAAGATTTGACTGTTTTGGAGTCAAAATCGGAGCAAATCAAGTCCATCATGGCTAAAATTGAAGGCGTTCAAGATTTGGGCGTATTCAAAAGCATTGGGCAACCCGAGCTTCGAATAGAATTGGATTTTCAGAAATTGGGTCGGTACGGGGTCAACGTTACCGACGCCAACGACGTTGTGGAAATGGCCATTGGCGGCAAGGCAGTATCCACCAAGTACGAGAACGAACGTCGCTTTGACATCCGGGTTCGGTACTCGGAAGAATACCGCAGCAGCATAGACGACATCGGCAGATTGTTGGTTCCGTGCACCAAAGGCACCACCGAAAACGGAACGCGCATTCCGCTCCGCGAAATTGCTACCATTTCACGGGTCAACGGAACGGCATTCGTTTATCGGGAGGGAAACCTTCGTTTCATACCCATTAAGTTTTCGGTTCGCGGCCGGGACCTGGGAAGTACCATTGCCGAAGCTCAGGCCAAAGTTGCTGAGCAAGTAGATTTGCCCAAGGGGTACTCCTTGGCGTGGAACGGTGAGTTTGAAAACCAGGTTCGGGCCACAAAACAACTGCAGATTGTGGTGCCCATTTCCATTCTTTTGATTTTCCTGTGGTTGTTCATCATGTTTGGTTCGCCCATGGACGCGGGTATTGTCTTGATGAACGTGCCGTTTGCGTTGATTGGAGGCATTTTGGGTTTGTTCATTACCGGCATGAATTTCAGTATATCTGCCGGCGTTGGTTTCATTGCCTTGTTTGGGGTCAGCGTTCAGAACGGCGTCATATTGGTGAGTGTATTCAATGACCTTCGCAAAGAAGGTAAGGATACGCTAACGGCCATCCGCGAGGGGGCACTTTCCCGGGTACGTCCCATAGTCATGACCGCATTGATGGCCGGATTGGGCTTGCTTCCCGCCGCATTGTCCAGCGGCATCGGCTCGGAAACCCAGAAGCCACTTGCCGTGGTTGTGATTGGAGGTTTGATTTCCGCAACCGTCCTCACGTTGATCGCCATGCCTGTGATTTATAAAATCTTCAAAAAAGACAAAAAATGATAGACGCACGTAAGTTCCTATTATTGAGCGCATTGTTCTTGTTTTCATTCCATGCACAGGCGCAATTTCAAGCAGACACCAACTGGCTTCGAAACCAACCGGTGGACCTTTCTGCTTCACTCCATCAAAAAAAATGGAGCTGGGGCCTGTCTTTTACGCAAGGCTTTACAACGGTAGAAGACCCCGCGTTTCCAGACTATTTTGTCAAGCCCAGCATGGGCGGCGGGCTGGTAGGGTATTACTCGCCTTTTCCGCTTATTTCTTTGGGTGTGGGTTACGCTCATCAACAACACGGAGCGGGCATTTTAATGCCGGACCGGGTCAGTGGTGTAGGGAATGGGGATTCAACCCACCGCACCCGATTTCGGATGAATACCTGGAGTGTGCCCATTTCCCTAACCGCACGAACACCCGTCCTTTGGGACAACACCCGTTTGAGTGCAAGTGCAGGATTGGTGCACAACAGACTCGTGCGCGCAACCCAAGTCTATTTGAGCATAGAAGACGGATTCCACACGTATACCGAGCGAACCGACGACATCGAGTCTTCGTTCTGGGAGCAGTTCTACAGTGCCGGCGTTGAGATTGAAGTTCCGCGGTCGGCAATCCTTCAAATTCACTACGTAGTGTCCAACTCTCGGTCCAATGTGTACCGCTCGGAAGGTTACTTTGCGGGTAGAGAAGGTCGGTTACTGGCGCACGGTATTCGTTTGACCACTCGTTTTTAAGGGTTTGAAGAATGTTTTTTATGGGTTGTGGGCGGTGGTGTGCTGGAGCACGCTACCGCTCAATGCCCAACCGTTTAGCATCGACCGACCGGACTACACGGAATCGCCCAATTTGGTGGGCCGGGGTTTCGTACATCTGGAAACAGGTGCCTCGCTGCCCGCAAAACCAACCGAATGGAGCGGAATGATTCGTCTCCGCCTTGCTGAGAAAGTAGAGGTACGTTCCACCCTGCTCCATCCGGGCGGAGTGGAACTGGGAGCGAAGTGGGTACTCCTCCGTTCGGATAAGAACCGAGTGGCCTGGATCAACCACATTCGCCCCGTGGGTTGGCAAGGATTTCGATCCGTTCTGTCTGGAGAACACTCGCTTGGTGATTATACGTTGGGTTGGAACTTAGGGCATCAAAGGCCCTTAACGGATGCCGCAGCGTTTTCATTTTTCTCGCACTCGCATGCATTGGCGCTGAGTGATCGCTCGACTTTCTTTCTAGAAGGGGTGCATTCGTACCCTGGTGGCAATGCCATGGAACACGGTTGGACTCCCATCAATACTGGATTTTTCTACGCCATCACCCCATCTGTCGTTGTGGATGCTATGCTCGGGCTAAACCCTGCTCTGAAAACGGCAAAGTACTTAGTGGGCTGCAGCTTTCGTTTGCAAACCCGCAAAATGTACTAGGTCGGTTACTATTTCTCTTCCCGACGCCTCTTCAACCACTGGGTGGTTTAGTGGTACGCCACGCCGCCCAAAGCTGAGGCTCCGGCGTATACGGCGATTTCCGTTCCCGTGAGCGTTTTGCCTTGAAACCAGGGGATGAACCAAGCATTCACCACAAACAACAGCAGGCCAAAGCTGAGCATTTCGGAAAGGCGGTCGCGGAAAGTCATTCTCAAATCTAGTTACTTTTTTGCGCTTGGCAAATTCAAGGCCTTCGAAATCTCTGCCCAAGAAACCAACTTGAAGTTTTGGGGACGCGCTACTTTGCCGTCTGTGTTGGCTCCGTCTTGCGCTACAAACAGGCCGTCGGGGAA
>CAMBEZ010000039.1 GCA_945865885.1 Owenweeksia hongkongensis DSM 17368 | reverse complement strand
GGGATCGATGACCCCGTGGTGCCGATGGCTTTGACGGAAACGTTCTGGAATTTGCCCGGAGTTACCCGCCGCGTGGCGTTGCCCGGGGGGCACTTGTCTTTTTTAGAGGCGGGGGTAGAGGCCATGAAGTGGTAGGCACGGCACCCCAGTTTGCCGTACTTTCGCACTATGCTGCACGATTTGACGAACAAAACTGCTTTGGTGGGCGGAAGCACCCAGGGCATCGGATGGGCCGTGGCCCTGAAATTGGCTGAACACGGCGCACGCGTGGTGCTTTTGGCCCGCAACGAAGACAAATTGCGCGCCGCGGCAGCCCAACTGCCCACCCCTGCGCAACAACAACACACCTACCTGGTGGCGGACTACGCCCAGCCGGACCAAGTTGCGGCTGCTGCGAACGCCTTTTTGGCCGCGGGCAATACCGTGCACGTCTTGGTGAACAACACCGGCGGCCCCGCCGCCGGTCCGCTTCTGGACGCCCAGCCCGACGCCTTCGTGGCGGCCTTCCAACAGCACTTGATCAACAACCAGCGCCTGGCCCAGGCCGTGGTTCCCGGCATGCGCGCCAGCGGATACGGTCGGATCGTGAACATCATCAGCACCAGCGTGAAGGTTCCCTTGCACGGATTGGGCGTCAGCAACACCGTGCGCGCCGCGGTGGGCAACTGGTCCAAGACCCTGGCCAACGAACTGGCAGCGGACGGCATCACCGTCAACAACGTCTTGCCCGGCGCCACCCAAACCGAACGACTCACCGCCATCATCGACGGCAGGGCTGCCCGCAACGGCCGCACCTACGCCGAGGTGTCCCAAGAAATGATCGACGAAGTGCCCATGCGCCGCTTTGCGCAACCCGCAGAAATCGCGGCGGCTGTGGCCTTCCTGGCCTCCCCGGATGCCGCCTACATCACCGGTATCAATCTACCGGTCGACGGCGGACGTACGCCCAACTTATAAAACTTCGCCTCCGGAGGCTCAAAAACCGGCAAAACGCAAGTAAAATGGACTTACTCAACTGGATCAACGGTGCTTTTGTGGAACCTGCCACCGGCCGCTATTTGGACAACGTGGAGCCCGCCACCGGACGAGTGTATGGCCGAATTCCGGATTCCGGCCCCGAAGACGTGCACCGCGCGGTAGCCGCTGCCAAAGCAGCCTTCCCAGCGTGGTCCCGCCTCACCGCCGCAGAGCGCAGCCGCATTTTGCTCCGTGTTTCCGACGGCATCGCCGCACGCCTGGACGAATTGGCCGCCGCCGAGTCCAAGGACAACGGCAAACCCCTGAAGTTGGCCACCACCGTGGACATCCCCCGCGCCCGAGACAACTTTGCCTTCTACGCCACCGCCATCCTCCACGACCACTCGGAAACCCACGACATGGGCGTCTCCGGCTTCAACTACACCCTGCGCCGGCCCATTGGCGTGGCGGCCTGCATCAGCCCGTGGAATCTGCCCCTCTACCTCTTCACCTGGAAGATCGCCCCGGCGCTCGCTGCGGGCAACACCGTGGTAGCCAAACCCTCGGAAGTAACGCCCGTCACCGCCTACCTCTTGGCCCAAATTTGTGCCGACGCCGGCCTGCCTGCGGGGGTTTTGAACATCATCCACGGCACCGGAGCCGGCCTCGGCGAAGTCCTGGTTACCCACCCGGACGTCCCCGTCATTTCCTTCACGGGCGGCACCGTAACCGGCGCCAAAATCAGCTCCCAAGCCGCCCCCCTCTTCAAAAAACTCAGCTTGGAGCTGGGCGGCAAAAACCCCAACATCATCTTTGCGGACTGCGACTTCGACGAAATGCTGCGCACCACCGTGCGTTCCTCCTTCGCCAACCAAGGCCAAATTTGCCTCTGCGGCAGCCGCATCCTGGTGGAGCGCTCGTTGTACCCCCGCTTCCTCCAAGCCTTCACCGAGCGCGTCCGCGCCCTACGCGTAGGCGACCCCTCCAATGACACCACCCAAGTAGGCGCCGTCGTGAGCGAAGCCCACCTACACAAAATCCTATCCTACATTGAGTTAGCGAAGCAAGAAGGCGGCGACGTAGTCTGCGGCGGTCACCGCGTGCAGCTGGACGGCCCGCATGCCAACGGCTTTTTTATCGCTCCCACCGTCATCACCAACCTCACGCAAGCCTGCCGCACCAACCAGGAGGAAATCTTTGGACCCGTCGTCACGGTTCAGCCCTTTGACACCGAAGAGGAAGCGATCGACCTCGCCAACGCCACCCAATACGGCCTGGCGACCACCGTCTGGACCTCCAACCTCCAGCGCGCGCACCGTGTGGCTTCGGAAGTGGAATCCGGCATCGTGTGGGTCAACTGCTGGCTCGTCCGCGACCTCCGCACGCCCTTCGGCGGCATCAAATCCAGCGGCGTCGGCCGCGAAGGCGGTTTTGAAGCGCTCCGCTTCTTCACCGAACCCAAGAATATTTGCATTGCATTAGCACCCGGGGCGCACTGATTGCGGGGCTGTATAGAAGTACAAAAAAGCAAAGGGCGGCCCGGAGGGCCGCCCTTCTTGATTCAGGGTTGGAAAACGAACATTAACACAAAAATCACCCCTTGTCCTGAATCTACTCGTACTCTGGAGTAGAGGCAAAAAGGATGCCAAAGGTTGCAGCGGGGATGTTAATTTTATTTCCCAACCGCCCTGTGGGGAATGCGAGCAGGGCTTTTTGGTGGGAAATTAGGGCAGTCGAACGGTTCGTTCCGCGCCCAGAAAAAGGCCGTCGGCGGTGTACGTCCAAACCCGAAATCCGGGCGGAAAATCGTCGGTCAAAGGAACGTGGGACGATGCGGGCAGGGTCCATTCTGCGAGCCATTCGCCTGATGCCGTGTGCAATGTAGCGTGCACGGGAAACGGATGCGGATTGGCTGCCGTCAGCTCCCGGCCGTGCGGATTGGGGTACACCACGGGCACTTTATCCGGCAAAACCGCGTTGGGTTCATTGGGCGCACAAGGCGTGCCGGGGCGCGCTAATCCCCACAAGGCGTGGCCGTCGGTCAATCGGGCATAGGTGGTTCCTTCCGGAAGTGCAGGATAGCGAAGGACATCTACGGGGAGGTACGGGGCCAGGGTGTCTGGACGGTACAGCAAAACCACCCATTCTCCCCGGGAACTCAGCCCAAAGGGACGGTTGAGGGTGTCGGACAGGTCCAAGCACCTGCGCTCGCCCGGATTTACCGTTTGCGAAGGAAGAGCATAGGGATTGGTGCCGGTGGAGTCGTTGGAAACGGCGTAATTCCCCAAATTCAAGGGCGCGCTCCCCTGGTGGTACCATTCCAGAAAGTCCGGATGGCGGGCCCCAACTTCGTTGAAAATCAATCCTTCCGACCGGTGCAGGGGCACGGTTTGCGGGAAGCACGGCCAAAAAGCGGTTCTGTTTCCATTGGTTTGGGCCCAGAATTGACCGCTCAATTGATCCGTGTGCAATGGGGGCAGAAAGGACCCCGTCCAGCGTTGTTCTTGCGGCTGAAAGGTTAACCACGCGGTGTCTGAAGCAGCTCCCAAAGCCCCGCCCGCAGAAGAAGTGTCTGCGTTCCAAATCCAGCCCACCCGTGCCACCGGTTGCACTCCGTCTACCCCAGTGCTGAGTTCAACGGGTACAGAGGAGCTGGCGGTGCGTACCCGTGGACTGCGGAACAGAGGACCTCCGCCGGGGGTGGTTAATTGCTGCGCGGTGTTGAGGTTTCGTTTGAACAAATACGGGAGGATGCCTTCCTTGGCGTGCGCGCCAATGGTGGCGGTGTAGCCCAGGTTGAATTGCTGAAACGTGTAGCCGTAGTCTGCCGGACGGTAGGGGTCCAGGGCCGCGAAAGGCCCAATTTGGTCGCGAATTTGGAGGATTTGGGTGCGGAATTCTGGCGCGTAGAGGAGGTCGTTGGCGGCCTTCAAATAGTACGTGAAGCGCTGGCGCAGCTCCGCGTTGGCCATCAATCTGCCGTACAGTGGAAAGCCCGTGTTGCCCCACTGGTACACGTTTTTGGAAGTCCAGTCGATGCCAAACCAATCGATGCCCATGGTGTTGTCCAGGTCGTACAAAAGGAAGTGAAATTTGCCGTCCGACGGATCCCGGTAGAGGTAGTAGTTGTTGTTGTTGACGGCGTAGTTGTCCCAGTGGCCCAGGCTGATTTCCACGGCCAAGGTGAGCAGGTATTCGTTGAGGTCCAGCAGGGTGTCCAAAGTGCAGAGAAGATCGGCATCCGGGGTTTGATTCAAAAGCTGAATGAAGGTGGCGAGGTCCGTGTAATCGTCTAGTTCCGTGTTGGTTTTCAATTCGTAGGCGCGTCTACCGCCGGCGATGAACTTGTAGTCGTTGGGGTTGGTGGAGCGGAATTGAAGGGACGCGGGGTACAAACACTTGTAGAGGTTGCCGTCGTCGGTTCCGTACCGGTGCTGCACGTAGTCGTCGTTGAGGTGTTCTATGTTGGCGTACACCCCGAAGTAGGCGCCGTTGACGTACAGGGCCACGTGGTTGACGCGGGCGGCGGCGAGGCCCATGCGGCGCGCAAAGTTCCAGGAAATCCGGGCGCGCGCCACGGTGGGATCGTTGTGTTCTCCGTTGAGGTTCAGGTCTTTAACGCCTTGCCACCGGGTGCCGGGCGCAAAGGTGTTGAAGGAGATTTTGAACGACTTTTTCCCGGAATACCGAGAGGTGTTGCCCTTCAGACGGAAGCCCACCAACCCCACGGAATCGCGCAATCCGTTGCCCTCCCACCGAAACTGGGCACGCCATTCGCGGTCGGAGGTGACGTCGGACAAAATTTGTTGGAGGGTGTCTGCCGGCAGCCAAACATCCACGCGGGGCACGGTGCTGTCCGCGTACACAATCCCGGCCTCCGGGTTGTGCACAAAGGGAAGGGCGGGATTCTGGCCCGACGCCGGTTGCACGGCTGCAGCCAGGAGTCCGATCAAAGTCAGTGTGCTGCGAAACCACAGGGGGAAAGGACGAGATCGGCGCATGCGTCTAAGATAGTGAGGAGGACTGGGGTAAAATACCCATCTTTAAAACAACCTCCTCGCCCCTACGTACCGCTTTTTGTAGTAGGGCATGGCGAGGAAGTTTTGGACGCAGACGCCGGGGCTGGTGCCGGAGTGGAGCATGTAGACGGCGCCGGGCTCAATGCCCACCACCAAACCTACGTGGCCAATTCCACGGGCGCCGCGGCCGCCAAATAAAACGAAGTCTCCCACTTCCCACTGGCCGTAGGGCACGGGGGAGCCGCGGTGGGCGTAGTCGCGGCTGCTGGACGGCATCAGGATGCCGTGTTGCCCAAAAATGTAGTGCATCAGACCCGAACAGTCGAACCCACTGGGTCCCTTGCTGCCTGAACGGTAGGGCCTGCCAATCAGCGTCTTGCCGAAGGCGATGACCTCCTCCAAGTCCACCGACTGCGGAATTTGCACCAGAAAGGCAGCGGAGTCCGACGGTCCCACCACAGAGTCTGCGGCGGCGCCAAACAAAGCGCGCAGAGTGGCGGCGTCGGGCAGAGGAGCGGGGGAGAGGGTGTCTGCGGGGGTGGCCTGTCCGAACGCAGGCGTCACCAAAAGGCATGCGCCCACTGCGGCAACCGTCCGGAACTGAAAAATCCCCTGTCGGGCCCGGGATAACGCGGAGAACAACAGGGGATGAAGGGTCATGGGAGCAAACGCTTAGTGCTGAACCACCAAGCGGCCGCAGGCCGTGCCCAGGCGAACGAGGTAGGTGCCGTTGGCCCAATCGGCCACGTTCAGGAAATGCGCTGTGCTGCCGGATTCCACGGCGGCGCGGTAGGTGCTGCGGCCTTGCAGGTCCACCACTTCCAGCATCTGGGTTTCCGTAGTAGCGGGGAAAGTAAAGCGCGTGAAGTTCTGCGCAGGGTTGGGGCCAATGGCCACTTCCGGTGCGGTGTTTTCTTCCTGGCTCACGAAGCTCTGGGTGAAGGTAGCGCTTGAGGTACGCGTGCGGTCTCCGCTGTCTCCGCCGTTGCCGTTGGCAAAGAGCATGGAAACGTAGACGGTAGCTGAGCCGCTGGTGCTGCCGGAATTCCACGTGAAGTTCCAAGACTTGGCGCCGTTGGCGGTGGAAATGCTGGTGGACTGGTGCGTGATGAAGTCGCTGATTTTTTGCGAGCCGCTTTGGGGCTGAACCGCGCCGACGTGCGCACCGTTGGCCTCAACCGACGCACAGAATCCCATGCGCGGGGTGGTGGTGCCGTTGGCGTTGCCGGTGACCGTGATGGTGTAGTTGGTGTTTGGCTTAAAACCGTCGGCCGGAATGTTGGAGGTAATGTCAATGGATTCCGCACCGTTGCCCACGGGGTTGTGGCAGCTGGTGCAGTTTTGGTTGTTTGACGCCGGTGAACCGCTGCGGTTGATGGGTGCGCCGGAAGGGTAGGAGATCAAGGTCAGGGCCGGTACCAAAAGGAGACCGGTCATCAAGAAGGTAGATTTCACGTTCATGTCGCCAAAAGTACGGCTATCTTTGGGCATGCGCACGATGAAATGGGGTATTTTTTGGGCCGTTTGCGCGGTGTGGACGGCCGGTCACGCAGGGGGTCAAACGGTTGCAACGCCGCCCGAGCCCAACTTGTTCATCGGTACGGGTGGCCACGGGCACACCCACCCCAGTGCTCAGCGCCCGTTTGGCATGGTGCAGTTGGGCCCGGACACCCGCTTGGAAGGGTGGGACGGCTGCAGCGGCTACCACTACACGGACACGGCCGTGTACGGCTTTTCCCACACGCATTTGAGCGGAACCGGCGTCAGCGACTACGGAGATTTATTGGTGGTGCCCCAGTCCGGTGCTTTGGACCTGCGCTACAAACCCCTGCCTTTTCAACACGCTTCGACGGGTGATCCCTTAGCGGAAATTTCCGTTCCGGGGTATTATTCGGTGGGACTTCCCGGCGGGTTGCGTGCGGAATTGACCGCATCGGAGCGCGTTGGACGCCATCGGTACTGGGCGGATCCCAGTCGCCCGTTTCGGGTATTGATCCGAATGAACCACCGGGACAAGGCGTACGATTTTGCGGTTCGTCCGGTGGCCGGGGCGGCGGCATCAGGTGCGCCTGCAAGCGGAGTCTCCACCGCCGCGGCTTCCACAAGCGCGGCCTCCAGCGCCGCCGGCGTTTTCCGGGCGGAGGGGCATCGGTTTTCGCGGGCTTGGGCCACGCGCCAAAAGCTGTTTTTTGCGTTGAATGCGTCGGTTCCTTTTGTGCTGACGGAGCCCGAACCCGGCCTGTTTGTGCTGGAATTTGCGGCCGGAAGTTGGAGCAAGACGGGGCACCTAGATCTGGACGTGGCGCTGTCCTCCACGGACATCGAGGGCGCATGGCGCAACTGGACGGCGGAAACCCGGCGCGAGCCTACGTTTAACGACACCCGCCGAGCGGCGGCGTTGGATTGGGAACGCGAATTGGGAAAAATTGAAGTGCAAGGACCGTCGGACCAAGTGGTGGTGTTCCGAACGGCACTCTACCACGCTTTTTCCGTTCCAAATCTGTGGAGCGACGTGGACGGCCGGTACCGCGGGATGGACGACGCGGTGCACCAAGACACCCTGCACCAGCGCTACACGGTCTTCAGCTTGTGGGACACGTACCGCACGGCGCATCCCCTGTATGCCCTGACGCAGCCCCAGCGCACGAACGATTTTGTAGCGACGATGCTGGACCACTACACGTTGAGCGGACGCTTGCCGGTGTGGGAATTGGCGGCGAACGAAACGAATTGCATGATTGGGTACCACGCGGTGTCGGTGCTGGCGGATGCTTACGTTAAGGGCTATCCGGTTCCGCTGAAGGCCGCGCTGCGCGCGGCAGACTCCACGGCCAAGGCCGCCGTTTTTGGCCTTCCCACCTACCGCAAGCAGGGCTACCTGAGCGTGGAGGACGCCCCGGAATCCGTGTCCAAAACGCTGGAGTACGCCTACGACGACTGGTGCATTGCCCGTTTGGCGGAAGCCGCCGGCCGCCCCGATTTGCGCGCGGAATACGACCGTCGGGCCACCGGATACCGCTCCATACTGGACCCCGAAACCGGACTGGTGCGGCCGCGCACCAACGGCGGTTGGTTGACCCCCTTTGAGCCGCGCGAGGTGAACAACCACTTCACGGAGGCCAACGCCTGGCAGTACTCCTTTGCCCCGGTGCACGATTTGGCCGGATGGACCGCCCAGCTGGGCAACGGGGACCGTCGGGCCGGGTTGAACCGGTTGGAAACACTGCTCGACGGCCTTTTTTCAGCGCCTTCGGCCACCGTGGGACGCGAACAAGCGGACATCACCGGGCTGGTGGGGCAGTACGCCCACGGCAACGAGCCCAGCCACCACATCGCCTACCTCTACAACGCCACGCCCAATCCCTGGAAGGGCCAACGCGTGGTGCGCCACGTGCTGGACAGCTTGTACCGCAATGCGCCGGACGGCTTGAGCGGCAACGAGGACTGCGGCCAAATGTCTGCGTGGTATGTGATGGCCAGCTTGGGCCTCTACCCGCTGGTTCCGGGCGAATCCCGCTACGCCACGGGCGCCCTGTACTGGGACCGGGCCGTGCTCCACCTCCCGGATG
>CAMBEZ010000038.1 GCA_945865885.1 Owenweeksia hongkongensis DSM 17368 | reverse complement strand
GTTCGCGGCTGGCTCCTGGGGGTAGCCCTGGGCGTTTTGTGGCTGATTGCCGCGCAAACCGCGCGCCTTTGGGGGTACGAGCTTCCCTCCTTGAACCCCGCAGATTCCCATGCGGCAGCGCGGGTGGCCTCTGCCCGTGCCTTTGGCGGAGTGGGCCACCAGCACGTCTATTGGTCGCTGTACGCCTTCCTGGCTTTGGTGACGGTGGCCGAGCAAAAAGTACTGGGGCGCTGGCGTTGGGTGGTCGCCGCGGTTCTGTTGGGGGCCGCTTGGCTGGGCGGCAGTAAAATGGCCGTGGTTTCCCTGCTGTTGGGCGCCTGGATTTGGGCCGGCATGCATCCGGCCGCCTTCCGCTGGCGTTGGCTGGTGCGGGGTGCGCTGGTGGCGGGCGCCGTGGCCGTGGTTTTTATCTTTATTCAAAACACCGACGCCCGTTTTCAGCAGGAGCGTTTGTTGCACCCCAAACCCGAATGGGCCACCGGCTCTTTTGAAACGCGCTCCGTGCAGTGGCAAGCAGCGGCACGGCTTTGGGCGGAACAGCCCTGGACCGGTGTTGGTGCTGCGCACAAGCAGTTGCTCTTGGAAGAAGAGTACCGTCGGTTGGGCTACTGGTTTGGCGACAAGCGGCACCTGAACGTCCACAACACGTATTTGGAATTTCTGCTGGCCTACGGATTGTTGGGGGTTGCTGCCGTGGTGCTGGCTTTGCTGGCCGCCGTACGCGTTTCTGTCTTGTTCCGTGCCCAACACCCCACCCACCGTTTGCCGGAGGAACGCGCCGGGCGACGGGCGCAGCTTTGGGCGTGCGCCGTGGTCCTGTTTTTGGTGGCGCTGTCGGAAAGCCTGACCGAACGGGCCCTGGGGGTGCATTTAATCGCGTTGTACGCGTTTTTTGCCGGCACGAACCCCGAAGTGCCCAACGGACGGAGCGCAGCACCCAGGTCTTAAAAAGGCCCTCTTTGGCCTTCTTCCTAGCCTTTGGGAGCGCTCAGGATCTGCTGAAGGCGTTCCTTGTTGCGCAACAGTTCCCGCGCTTGAAGCACCTCTTCCGACGCCAGGGCCGAATGCGCGGCTTGTGAACGTTCGTAGCCGTACAGCCCAATGATCTCGATTTCCAAGGCGCTGGAGATTTGTGCTTTGTGGGCCTGCAGTTGCTCCTTGCGCGCGGCAAGCAAGGCTTTGCGCACCTGCTCCACGGACGGCTTGAGCGCGGCTTCGTAGCCGTCCTCCCGGGTAAACTCCTCAAAATCGTTGAGGACCTCGTCCAAATCGCTAGTCCAGTCCGGCTTGGACTGCTCCAGGTAGGTTAAAAACTGATTGTAGTCGTTGGGTTTCAAACGGAACAATTCAATTTGCTGGGGAGCGGGGTTTTTGGCCACGTAGGTGCGGGCAAAGTCAAACAGAGCGCCGTTGCGCACCAAACTGTACAGCACCGGAGAAACCTCGCCATTTCCGGCCAAGACGTCCGGGTCCACACCGCCGCCGTCGAATACTTTGCGGCCGTTGGCCGTTCTGAATTCCGTCCGCTTCGTGGCGTCCAAACGTTTGCCGCGCGCGTTGTCGGAGTAGTCAAACGCTTGAATGCACCGACCGCTGGGCGTGTAGTACTTGGAGACCGTCAATTTAAGCTGCGCTCCATAGGCCAGAGGCCGCGTTTGCTGCACCAAGCCCTTGCCGTAGGAGCGTTGGCCCACCACCGCCCCGCGGTCCAAATCTTGCAGGGCGCCCGCCACGATTTCGGAAGCGGAGGCACTTTGGCCGTCGATCAAAACGGCCACCCTCATTTCCGGGGCAATGGGCTCCCGAAGGGTTTTGAACACTTGGTCTGTTTCCGACATTTGGCCTTTGGTGCGCACCACCACCGTTCCCTTGGGCACAAATAAATTGACGATTTCAATGGCGGCCGTGAGCAGTCCGCCCGGGTTGCTCCGCAAATCCAAAACCAGTGCTACCGCGCCTTGTTTTTGCAAATCCTGAAGGGCCGTGCGCACCTCATTGGCTGAGGTTTCTGTGAAGCTGGACAGGGCGATGTATCCGGTGTTGGCGTCCAGCATTCCCGAATAAGGGACCGCCTTCATTTTGATTTCCGCGCGGGTTAGGCTCAGGGTTTTGCGCTCGCCTAAATGCTCGTAAACGACGTCGATCTTGGAACCGGGAGAACCTTTGAGGACGTCCCCAATTTCCTCCATGGTTTTCTTACTGAGGGCCACGCCGCCGGCTTCCACCAACAGATCGCCCGGGTGCAGGCCCGCCTTGTCTGCAGGGCCGCCTTCGTGCACCGCCGCCAGCAGCACCACGTCCTCCACAATGCGGATGGTGGCCCCAATGCCGCCGTACTGGCCGGTCTGTTGGATCCGAAAATCCTCAATCCGACGTTCCGGAATGAACACAGTGTAAGGATCTAACTCAGAAAGCATCCCGTCCAATGCATTTTCCATGAGGGTACCGGGCTGGGTGGGATCCACGTAGCTCAACGTGATCTCGCGAAAGACCGCATTGAACAGCTCGATTTGCTTGGTGACTTCGAAGTAGTCTACCGGAGCAGCGGCTCCCAAACCCAAGAGGGCGAGGCCTGCTGCGGCGCTACGGACGAGATGGCGTCGATTCATGCGCCAAATCTAGGCCTTTTTCCACGGCTTTCCGAATGGCGGCGCGAAGTTCCGGAAGCGGAATTTCCTCGTTCCCGATGTACTGGAGGGCCAACCAAACGGGGGTTGATGGATTCCAATCCGCCACGGCCTTTTCCAGCCGATAGGCCTCGCGCATGCGGCGTTTGTGTCGGTTGCGTTGGACGGCCCGTTTGAATCGTTTTTTGGCAACGGAAAACAGCGTTTGCAAGGCGGGCTCAACCTCGCGGGCATCCAACAAATCATCGGCTGCCGGCACGGCTACCACGCGAATGGGGTAGGAAACAGCAGATTTGCCCGCAGCAAACAGGTAATCAATGCGCTTTTGAAGGTGCAGTCGGTCGTTCTTGGACAGGGTGGCCCGCACTTATTTGCCTTTGTTCGCCTCTTTAGTGTAGAGGTCCAAGGCGGCCGTCATGGACGGCGCTTCGGGGGTAGGGACGGGAATGTCCAGGCGCAGGTTGTGGTCCCGTGCGGCTTGTTGGGTGCTGGATCCAAACGCGGCAATGCGGGTTTCGTTTTGCACAAAGTCCGGGAAATTCTTGAACAAAGACCGAATGCCCTCCGGGCTGAAGAAGGCCAAAATGTCGTACTTCACCTCCGCCAAATCGCTCAAGTCGCTGGCCACCGTATGAAAGAGAATGGCGCGGGTGTACTTCAACTTATTGGCGTTCAGTAGTGCGGGAATGTCGTCCTTCCAGATGTCCGACGTTGGGAACAAAAAGTGCTCGTCTTTGTGCTTCTTCAACGTGGGAATCAAGTCTTCCAGGGTGCCTTTTGCCGGATAAATTTTGCGCTTGCGGTACTGAACAAATTTCTGCAAATAAAAAGCAACGGCTTCCGATACGCAGTAATACTTCCATTCCGCATTCACTTCCACACGCATCTCTTGGCAAATGCGGAAGTAGTGGTCTACCGCGTTCTTGCTCGTGAAAATAACCGACGAAAAAGCGCCCGGGTTTATTTTGTCCCGCCGGAAGTCAGCAGCGGGTACACCGTCCACTTTAATAAAGGGACGAAAATCAATTTTGATTTTGTGTTTGGCAGCAAGCGCGGCGTACGGATTGTTCTCCGCCGAGGGCTCGGGCTGCGATACGAGGATCGATTTGACTTTCATAGGTGCGTCGCTCCATAAAAGGCCCAGGCGATGGGGGCCCCTTCCAGCGTGCAAAGGTAGGCAAAAAGATGAACGGAGGAAAGGGTTGATTTTCGAATTAATGCACGCATACCACGCACAATACCAATGAGATAGAGAAATGCGGCGCAGCCGTAGAAAATCCAAGAAGTAACCATGTGGCTGGTGGGCAAGATCCAGCCCCACAACAAGGGCAGCGCCAACAGTGCCGTCCAGCGCAACCCAACGGACCGTTCGGTCCAGTACAAGGCAAAGGAGGATTGTTGCGCCAACAAAGCACCCACAAGCGTATGCACGGCGTATTGGATGCCAAAAAACACCAGCCAAGCCGCGGCCAGTAAGGCAGACCACGTCCACAGGGGCCAGTTGGGAGCAAAGCGCATCTGTTCCGGCAACACCGGAAGGGCAAAAAGTCCTGCGGCCAGTGCGGACAGGACCCAGCTCAAGGAGATGAAACCACTGGAATACGCTCTGCCTTCAACGGCCCGGGGCTTCCACAGGTCCGCGTACCAGCCCACCAAGGCCGCCCGCCGTTGTTGCAGGAAACTTCCCGCCAACAGCGTGAATCCCAGCACCAACCAAAAGAGCCAAGCAGTGGGGTGTTCCGTGCGAAGGACGCCTTCTAATCCAGTTTCCATGAGCGAACCAAAGGTACGATTTCTTCTGTCCGATGCCCCCCGTGCACTACCTTTGCGGCGAACCCTTTTGCAGAAAATTCAATCGATTGCACCATGGCAGCACGTCAAGATCTATACCAGCACCCCGATTACTATTTGATGGACGAGATGCTCTCCGACGAGCACAAACTCATCCGCGAAGCCACCCGCGAGTGGGTAAAGCGCGACGTTTCTCCCATCATTGAGGAATACGCCCAACGTGCGGAGTTCCCCAAGCAATTGGTGAAAGGCCTGGCTGAAGTTGGGGCTTTTGGTCCGTACATCCCCACGGAATACGGCGGCGCCGGTTTGGATCAGATTTCCTACGGTCTGATGATGATGGAAATTGAGCGCGGAGATAGCGGGGTGCGTTCCACCTGTTCCGTGCAGTCTTCTTTGGTCATGTACCCCATCTACGCGTACGGCTCTGAGGAGCAACGCCGCAAGTACTTGCCCAAGTTGGCCTCCGGCGAAATGCTGGGCTCTTTTGGTTTGACGGAACCCAACTTCGGTTCCAACCCCGGCGGCATGGTGACCAACATCAAAGACATGGGGGACCACTACCTACTGAACGGCGCAAAAATGTGGATTTCCAACGCACCTTTCTGCGACATCGCCGTGGTTTGGGCCAAGAACGAAGCAGGCCGCATTCACGGGGTCATTGTGGAGCGCGGCATGGAAGGCTTCACCACCCCAGAAACCCACAACAAGTGGTCCCTGCGCGCCTCCGCCACCGGTGAGTTGGTGTTTGACAACGTTAAGGTTCCCAAGGAGAATTTATTGCCCAACAAATCCGGTTTGGGCGCACCGCTGGGTTGCTTGGATTCGGCCCGATACGGCATTGCTTGGGGCGCCTTGGGCGCGGCCATGGACTGCTACGACACGGCCCTTCGCTACTCCAAAGAACGCGTGCAATTTGACCGACCCATTGGCGGGTTCCAATTGCAGCAGAAGAAGTTGGCGGAAATGATCACGGAAATCACCAAGGCGCAGTTGCTGACCCTCCGTTTGGGTCAGTTGAAGAACGAAGGACGCGCCACCACAGGCCAGATTTCCATGGCCAAGCGCAACAACGTGAACATGGCGTTGGAAATTGCACGCGAGGCACGCCAAATGCTGGGCGGTATGGGCATCACGGGCGACTACCCCATCATGCGCCACATGATGAACTTGGAGTCTGTAGTGACCTACGAAGGCACGCACGACATCCACTTGCTCATCACGGGCATGGACGTGACCGGTTTGAGCGCGTTTAAGTGAGCCGAAGGCGGCTTAGCCGCAAAAAACCAAAAGGGGCTGTTTCGTCATGAGGCAGCCCTTTTTTTTGTTTTACGGCTTGAAATGCACGCTCTTACTACCAAAGTATGGACTTAGTTCAGTCCTTAAAAATGCTTTATAATGATAGATATCTATCACGTTATAGTTGTGACCCATAAATACCTTTGACGAAATGATTCAGCAAGATGAAAATGATGCGGTGCCCTTGGAGTTGCATATTCGTCCGAATTGTCGTTGTCAAGAAAATGGAAGTACACGCTTTGATGTTGGGGTTATTTGCCTTGTTGAAAATGAGATTGGTCCTTCAGGTTATCACGAACCAAAATTGTTGAACAACTTCAAAGTTGAACTTGAAGCAAAATTACCTCCTGGCGAAAGAATGTGGCCCGCATTTTGGCTGTACAGCACAAGCGGAGTTCCGGACACCTCGTCGTACAAGTATCTTGAATTTGATGTTTTTGAAGGTTGGAGCGGTCCCAACGGTAATTACCGGGTAAAAACAAAGCCAGGAAAGGGTTGCGTAAACACTCTAGAAGAAGAGGCAAGCTATTTGGTTCAATCCGTTCATGGGGTGAGCCGAAAAAAGAATAGAAAAATTTACAATAACATGCGAAACGAATACGAAGTTGCCAATGTAACTTCTGAATTTCACTCCTTCAGCATTGAACGAACCAATTCAAAAATTACCATCATGTGCGACAATGATGTTGTAATCTCCATCGGGAAATCCAATTACCGATGGAAAAATTTGAAGGATCCTGTATATTTAATGATCGGTAATGGTGCATGCAATACAAAACTGACGGGCGACACCAGTCAATCGATAATGTACATCCGGAATTTAAGCATTCAGGAATTATGAAATGGGTAGCTTTTATAAGTTTTTCACTCCTAAGCATATTGAATTTAAATGCACAACTGAGTGTAGATCAATCATTGTCAACTTGTTACGGTCAGACTGCATTCGGCTTAGCCAAATCACGTGGGTTGTATCAAAACACGATGGTTGTTGGCAATCATTTTCAATATGGTATTGGAAGGTCAACCTCGATTGGATTGGGGATTGTACCACTTGGATTTGGCGAAGGCACAAAACCGCTTGGTCTGGGTGTTTTTCATACATTGAACATCAGTCAAGTGCTTTATGAATCGAAGACTGAGGCCATAAAAATTGGTGCATTTGGTGCCACTGATTATTTACCAATATGGTACCCCTATCCGGGTTTAGTTGGAGGCTATTTGTTGTATTCCAGAAAATTTAATGATTTTAACATGGCCACTGTTGGCTATAGTTTTATGGGATCCTACATTTATATACCGTGGTCGAATTTGGTTAGCTTTAATTACAAAAAATCGCTTCCAAACAAACAAATAGGCGTGGAAATTGGGGGCGTGATCCGTTGGTCCGGTGTATACGACGACAACCCCGATTGGGGATGGGCGGACCGAAATTTTAGACTTTCACTTTTGGTGTCTAAAAAATTGCGAAAAAATAATTCGCTATTTTTTGGTGTAACCGGATGGGCACACTACGAATGGGACCCGCGTTATTATGGTTGGTTTTATCCCGCCGCCTGGCCCGTTATCGGATACACAAAACATCTGTAGGGTGCTTAATTCTCCTTAAATGGTTAGGAAAAAACCGGCCATTTATAAGGATAGCAGAGTCAGCTTTCAACTCACTGCATCAACTGCACGGTTCCGTTCTTTTCCACCCACTGCAATCCTTGTTGGTCCCGTCCTTCGTACTGGATTCGGTAGGTGTAGACGCCGGCCGGCAGGGGTTGGCCTTGAAAAGTTCCGGACCAGGGATTTTGGAGGTCGGTTTGGTGGTGTACGTGTTCGCCCCAGCGGTTGAAGATGTCCAGGGTGAAGTTGAATTCTGGGCATTCCGCCTTGATTTCAAACGTTTCGTTGACGCCGTCACCGTTGGGGGAGAAGGAGTTGGGGATCCAGACGTTGCACAGGCAAGGACGGATCTCAATCTCCGCGCGGTCTTGGACTTGCCCGCAGGGATTGGTGATTTCCACGGAATAGGTTCCGGAGCGACTGGGTACCAGCGCCGGCAGCGTGTCTCCAGTATTCCACAGGTAGGAAGCGGAGTCTGCATGCACGCGCAGCACGTAGGTCCACTCGTCGCATAGGAGGGTGTCCCGCAGACTGGCGCTGGGAGGATCCAATACGGTCAACCTGAAGGTGTCTTGAGCGGTACCGCAGCTGTTGCTCACTTGAACCCAGTAGGTGCCGGTTTCGTTGACGGTGATCAAAGAATCGGTGCTACCGGTACTCCAGAGGTAATCGGCGTTAAATCCTGGGTAAGCGTTTAGGATGCGGGATTCGCCGCGGCACAGGAGGGTGTCGTTGTGCAGTTGGACGCGGGGGGAAGGTTTGACTTGAACGGTGTCGCCCAGGGTTTTGAGGAGCACGCCGCGAAGCCACAGTTCCACGGTGACGTACAGCGAACCGGAGGTAGAGTAGCGCACGGAGGGCTCCAGCGCAGTGGAGTGGTTCAACGGGCCGAGGGCCGTGTCGCCAAAATTCCACCACACGCTGTCGGGTACGTTTTTGTAGGCCAACTTGAATTGGACGGAGTCGGAACAGTCGGCCGTAAGGGTAAAAGGCCTCGGAAGTGATTGGTTGGCGGAAAAATAGGGGAAGGAGTAGTAAACGGAGTACGGCGCCAATGTAGCAAAGTTGGGCTCTGCGGTGATGTTTGAAGTGTCCGGATCTCCGGCATTGACGATGCGGCCGATTTTGCGGCTATTGTAATGGTTGGTCCATCGATCTTCGATTAACTGATAATAAATATTTCCGTCGGGCGCCATTTGGAAGTCTGAAATTTGGTGTGGATACAGACTTAATCCTAGTGAGAGTTCAACAGCGTTCTGCACGAAAGAGGCACTGTCGGGGCACATCATGTCGTAACGAAAAACCGTCATTTTTCTTCCCATGATACGTGCCAGATAAAACAAGTACTTTCCGTCTAATGAACTGGTTGAAGCAAAGATTTGAAACCCGTTGTTTGCGGTGCTGTCTGTACGTCCGGGTATAATAAGCGGAAGTTTCAAATTATCCTTAGTGAAAAAGCCGTACCCCAAATTGGTCCATGATTTAAAATATTTATTCTTTCCAAAACCCACACTGGATTCGTAACTGAAAAATCGATTTATCAACGGATTATAGTAAGCGCCAACACTCACGTGTATTCGATCCAAATCGGCATCAAATTGGTTGCTAAGGATGGAGGGAGTCAAGGGTTTAAAGCCCGTAGCGGTAACGCGAAGGGGTCGATTATTCATTCCTGACGGTGAAACCTCATGGACGATTATTAGGTTCATTTGACCGATGTCGTCATTAATGATTGAAGGATGCTCATCGTAGGTTCCCAAATTCATTGCACCGTTGTAATCCTGAACAGGTGTAATGGTCCAGGTGCTACCGTTCCAATACAAGGCATTGAGCTTGATGCGCCGAACCCAGGTATTTGCCGATTGTTGGTACACGTAGTAATGAAAAAGGGTGTCGCTTTGGTAGGAGGGGACAAAACTTGCGCCTTTGTAGGTCACAAGGCTGCTGAAATAATTGTAGTACGCGGATACCTCTCCACCCGGAATCAAGGTTCCGTTGGCATCGTAATATTTTCCATTAAGAAAGTAAACCTGTAAATTCCCGTTGCGACCGCACCAAGTGGAGGCGTTGTTCAGGTCTTTGTATTGGTTCGGAGTAGGTGACCAAGTTGTCGTAGAAAAAGAAACGGGGTCGGTGTTGAAATCCATCACATTCCCCCGGCCAAA
>CAMBEZ010000037.1 GCA_945865885.1 Owenweeksia hongkongensis DSM 17368 | reverse complement strand
GGAGAAAAAGAGTTTGCTCTATCTGTTGGGCACCACCCTGGATTTCAGCGGCGGCCTCAACGGGAAGGGCTTTGTGTTCAACAACCCCAACGCAGCGCGCACCTGCGGCTGCGGCGAATCCTTTGCGGTATGAGCCAAGACGAAATCCTTGAAGGCGTCACCTCCGCCGAGTACAAGTACGGTTTCACCACTGATTTTGAGTCCGATAACTTGCCTCCGGGCTTGGACGAGGACGTGATCCGAGCACTGTCGGCCAAAAAGAACGAACCGGAATGGCTGACGGATTGGCGCTTGGAAGCCTTCCGCATTTGGCAGTCCATGGAAGAGCCGGAATGGGCCAACGTTCGGTACACCAAACCGGACTACCAGGCCATTTCCTACTATTCCGCGCCGGTCAAAAAGCAGGTGAACAGCTTGGACGAAGTCGACCCCGAACTGCTGAAAACGTTTGAAAAACTGGGCATCAGTTTGGACGAACAAAAACGTTTGTCTGGCGTGGCCATGGACGTTGTGGTGGATTCCGTCAGCGTCGCCACCACCTTCAAGGCCACCCTGGCCGAAAAAGGCATCATCTTTTGCAGCATTTCCGACGCCGTACACGAGCACCCCGAACTGGTGCGCAAGTACTTGGGAACGGTGGTTCCGCGCACGGATAATTTCTTTGCCGCGCTGAACAGCGCCGTCTTTACGGACGGCAGCTTTTGCTACATCCCCAAAGGCGTACGTTGCCCCATGGAACTCTCCACGTACTTCCGCATCAACCAAGCGGGGACGGGTCAGTTTGAACGCACCTTGCTCGTTGCGGACCAAGGCAGCTACGTGTCCTACTTAGAAGGTTGCACCGCCCCTTCCCGCGACGAAAACCAACTGCACGCAGCCGTGGTGGAATTGGTGGCGTTGGACGACGCAGAAATCAAGTACTCGACGGTCCAAAACTGGTACCCGGGCGATGCCGAGGGCAAGGGCGGGGTATTCAATTTTGTGACCAAGCGCGGTATTTGCGAGAAGCGCGCCAAAATCTCGTGGACCCAAGTGGAAACCGGTTCCGCGGTGACTTGGAAGTACCCCAGTTGCATCTTGAAAGGAGACGACAGTGTGGGCGAATTTTACAGTGTAGCAGTAACCAACCACTACCAGCAGGCGGACACCGGCACCAAGATGATTCACTTGGGCAAACGCACCAAGAGCACCATCATCAGCAAGGGCATCTGCGCGGGGCACAGCAACGGCAGCTACCGCGGATTGGTGAAGATGGGGCCGCGCGCCGAAGGCGCGCGAAACTTCTCCCAGTGCGACTCCCTGTTGATGGGCGACGGATGCGGCAGCCACACGTTCCCGTACATCGAGATCCAAAACAAATCTGCTCAAGTAGAACACGAGGCCACCACCAGCAAAATTGGGGAGGACCAAATCTTCTACTGCAACCAGCGCGGCATGGATACAGAAACGGCCATCGCCCTAATTGTCAACGGTTACTGCAAAGATGTTTTGAAACAACTCCCCATGGAATTTGCCGTGGAGGCCCAAAAATTACTCGCCATCAGTTTGGAAGGATCCGTCGGATAATCCCGAAAATCGCCCGAGCGAAACAGAAGAAATCATGCTATCCATTCAAAATTTACAGGCCGGCTTGGCCGACGGAACGTCCATCCTCAAGGGGATTAACTTGGAGGTTAAACCCGGTGAGGTTCATGCCATTATGGGGCCCAACGGCTCCGGCAAAAGCACCTTGTCCAGCGTGGTGGCCGGTCGGGAAGAATACGAAGTCACCGGCGGCGATGTTCTGCTGGACGGCGAATCCCTATTGGATTGCTCGCCGGAGGAGCGCGCCCACAAGGGGATTTTCTTGAGCTTTCAATACCCCGTTGAAATTCCGGGGGTGTCCGTCAGCAACTTCATCAAAACCGCCTTGAATTCGCACCGCGCTGCGCGCGGCGAAGGGCCGTTGGAAGCCGCATTGCTGCTCAAAAAAATGCGCGAAAAATTGGAACTGCTGGAAATGGACAAGAGCTTTCTGAGCCGTTCGTTGAACGAAGGATTTTCCGGCGGCGAAAAAAAACGCAACGAAATCTTCCAAATGGCCATGCTGGAGCCCCGTTTGGCCATTTTGGACGAAACGGACAGCGGTCTGGATATTGACGCGTTGCGCATTGTGGCCCAAGGGGTTAACGCCTTGAAAAGCCCCACCAATGCGGTGGTGGTCATCACCCACTACCAGCGTTTGTTGGAGTACATCGTACCGGACTTCGTACACGTTTTGCTCCACGGAAAAATCGTCAAAAGCGGCACCAAAGATTTGGCGCTGGAATTGGAGGAGCGCGGCTACGATTGGATCAAAAAAGAAAACGCCGGCAAATAATGCACAATACGTTGCTGAATTTATACGCGGAACACGAGGCAGACTTGGCCCGGGAAAGCGGCGATGCGGTTGCGTCCAAACGACGTACAGCCATCGATCGATTTGAGGCTTTGGGTTTTCCCACCAAGAAGTGGGAATCTTGGAAATACACTTCCCTAAAATCCACCCTTGCAACCGAATACACCACCGTGCCGCCGTTTGCCTCTGCAAGCCAACACGCTTTGGAATTTAAGGACCTGGAATCCTACTTTTTGGACGAGTTGGACGCCTACCGCGTGGTCTTTGTCAATGGGGTCTACTCTTCCTGGCTGAGCAGCACCACCCACCAAGGTTTGGACGTGTGCACGCTGGGCAGCTCTTGGCGCAAATCTCCGGATTGGTTGGCGGAAAACTTTGCGGCTTTGGACGAATTGGACGAGCCTTTGGTGCTCCTAAATCGTGCTTTGGCCCGGGAAGGTGCCCTGGTTCACGTTCCTAAAAATACCGCCGCAGACAAGCCCATTCAAATCTTCTACTTCACCACGGCAGACGAACCGCTGTTCTCCCAAGTACGCAACATCGTAGTAGTGGAGTCCGGAGCGCGCGTGGAAATCATTGAACGGCACCAAGCCCTGAACGGCAAAGCCCATTGGACCAATGCCGTCACCGAAATTCGCGTGGCGCCCAACGCCCACCTTCGGTACACCAAATTGCAAAACGACGTTTCCACCGCCACCCTCACGGACGCCACTTTTGTGCACCAAGCGGCGGACAGCACCGCCGTGGTCAACACCTTCAGTTGCGGTGGAAAACTCACCCGCAACGACCTTCGCTTTCACCTAGCAGGCTCCAATGCGGAGGCGCATTTGCACGGATTAACCCTCATCCACGGCGACGAACACGTGGACCACCGCACTTATGTGGACCACGCCGTACCCCATTGCACCAGCCACGAGGTGTACAAAGGAGTCTACGACGGCCGTTCCCACGGGGTGTTCAACGGGCAAATCATGGTGCGTCCGCAAGCACAAAAGACCCTCGCCTATCAGCAAAACGACAACCTGTTGTTGAACGATCGTGCGCAGATCGATACCAAGCCGCAGTTGGAGATTTTTGCCGACGACGTCAAGTGTTCGCACGGGTGCACCGTAGGACAGTTGGATGCAGACGCTCTCTTTTACCTGCGTGCCCGCGGAATCCCCGAAACGGAAGCACGCGCCTTGCTCATGCTGGCCTTTGCGAACGATGCCTTGGCGCAGGTGGAACTTCCCGCATTGGAACGCAAACTCCACGCATTGATCCACAAAAAGCTCCGCGTTTCGGTTTCCTAAGGGCCCCAATAGGTCGTCAAATTCCTTATCTTCGTTGGCTTAAAGCTTGATAACAGCCAGCGAATGAATGCCTCCTCCTACAAACGCATCAACGACCTGCTCGGTTGGTTGGTGTTTGTGATTGCCAGCGCCACCTACGTGCTAACCGTAGAGCCCACCACCAGTTTCTGGGACTGCGGCGAATACATCGCAACCTCGGTTAAATTGCAGGTGGGACACCCTCCCGGAGCTCCGCTTTTTCAGTTGATGGGCGCCGTTGTGGGCAACTTGTTTGCCGGTGACGTAACGCAACAAGCATACTACGTGAACCTGTTGTCTGCGTTTTCGTCCAGTTTCACCATTTTGTTCCTGTTTTGGTCCATCACGGCCATTGCCAAGCGCTTGATTGCGCGTTTGGGCGAGCAAACCCCGGCCAGAACCATCGCCATTTTTGGTGCTGGAGCAGTGGGTGCCTTGGCCTACACGTTTTCCGACTCCTTCTGGTTCAGTGCCGTTGAAGGTGAAGTATACGCCATGAGTTCGTTCTTCACGGCCTTGGCCTTCTGGGCCGGATTGAAGTGGGAAGCTGCGGTGGACCACGATCCCTACGCCAATCGTTGGTTGTTGCTCGTGGCTTATGCCGTGGGCCTCACCGTGGGCGTACACATCTTGGCGTTCCTGGTCATTCCGGCGGTGGTCATGGTGGTGTACTACAAGCTGTATTCCGATCGGTCGTGGAAAGGTTTCTTGGTTGCAAACACCGTTTCCGTGGCGGTACTCGCCTTCGTTTTTGCCATCATCGTTCCGTTCATACTGAAGGTATTTGGCTTCTTGGAAATTCAGTCGGTCAACACCGTAGGACTCCCCAAGAACTCGGGTACGCTGCTGGCGTTTGGCTTGTTTGTAGGCGCCGTAGTGTACGGCTTGCAGTGGGCCAAGAAAACCAACAAACCCCTCATCTCGCAAGGTATTTTGGCCGTGGTGTTCATCATGATTGGCTACTCCACTTTCCTGACCTTGGCCATTCGGTCCAACACGAACACCCCCATCGACGAAAACAACCCGGAGGACGCCATTTCCTTGCTGGCGTACTACAACCGCGAGCAGTATGGCGACTGGCCCGTTCTGTACGGTCAGAGCTTCAATGCTCCTTTGGACCCGCAGCGGCCTTACAAGGACGGCAAGCCCGCCTACGCGTTCAGCGAGGAAACCGGTAAATACGAAGTGACCAACGACGGCAAGGCGTCGGTACCCAACTACGACAAGCGGTACATCGGATTCTTTCCGCGGATGTGGTCGGACCAGTCTGACCACGTGCAGAACTACATGAGTTTGATGAAAATTACGGACAAGGACGCCCC
The DNA here is from genome assembly GCA_945865885.1 of Owenweeksia hongkongensis DSM 17368. GTDB lineage: Bacteria > Bacteroidota > Bacteroidia > Flavobacteriales > Schleiferiaceae > CAMDTE01. The sequence continues at coordinate 4,539 of CAMBEZ010000037.1, read as the reverse complement.
AATTTCCTTTGGGAAGCATTTTTCGTTCTTCGTGAAGTACCAAATTGGCCAGCTGTGGTTCCGCTACTTCATGTGGAATTTTGCCGGACGCCAGAACGACGAGCAAAACCGCTACGAATTCACCAAAGGCAACTGGATTACGGGCATTACGTTCTGGGACGAAGCGCGTTTGGGCCCACAAGACAACCAGCCGACGTTCCTCAAAAACAACCCGGCCCGCAACGTGTACTACGCACTACCGCTTGTTTTGGGCTTGGTGGGGCTCTTTTTCCAGTTCTCCAAAGACAAGGACCACACCTGGGTGCTGACCTCGTTGTTCCTCTTTACGGGCATCGCGGTTGCGGTGTACACCAACCAAAAGCCGTTTGAACCGCGCGAGCGGGACTACGCCTTTGTGGGCTCCTTCTACGTCTTTGCCATTTGGATTGGCCTGGGTGTAGTGGCCTTGGTGGAGTGGTTGGGCAAGTTGCGTTCCACCGCTACTGCGGCCTTGGTAACCGCGGCCCTACTGGTAGCTGTTCCGGGCCTCATGGCGCAGCAAAACTGGGACGACCACAACCGTTCCAACCGCTACACGGCGCGTGACATTGCCAAAGCTTACTTGGACTCCTGCGAAAAGAACGCCATTTTGTTCACCAACGGTGACAACGACACCTTCCCCCTGTGGTACGTACAAGAGGTAGAAGGCTACCGAACGGACGTGCGCATTGTGAACCTCTCCCTGCTCAACACGGACTGGTACATCGACATGATGAAGCGCAAGTACTACGAAGGCGCGCCGGTGCCCTTCCGCTTTGAAAAGAGCCAGTACGTGCAGGGCACGCGCGACGTGCTCTTCTACCAAGACATTGGCGTTCAAGGACGCTGGTACGTAGAAGACTTTTTGAATTGGACCCGTCGGGACGATGCCGCCACCAAGTTCACGGCCTACCAAGGCACGGAGGCGCCCAAGCAGTTCTCCTTCTTCCCCCAGAAGAAATGGCGCATTCCAGTCAACAAAGAGCAGGTTCTGAAGAACAACGTAGTGCCCGCAGACCAAGCGGACCGCATTCTGGAGTACATCGACTGGGACTGGGGTTCCAGCGTGGTATCCAAGCGCGATTTGATGTTGATTGACCTGTTGGCCAACAACGACTGGTCCCGTCCGATTTACTTCAGCACCACGGTGGGCTCGTCTGCCAGCGGATTCTTCTGGCTGACGCCGTACTTCCGTTTGGAAGGTTTGGCCTACCGCTTTGTTCCGGTCAAGAGTTCCACTCCGGAAGGTTCGTACGACTTTGGCGATGTGAACGCGGAGGCCTGCTACAACCTGATGGTGAACCCCAAAAACGAGGCCGGTAAATTCCTGTACGGAAATATGGAAGATCCAAACGTGTATATGGACGAAACCAACCGTCGTTTGTGCTTCAACCTGCGCACCACGTTTGGGCGTGCAGCATCCACTTTGGCCATCCAAGGCCAAAACAAGAAGGCCATCGAAATGCTGGACTTTGGCATGCAAAAGATGCCGGTGGAGCGCTTTGGCTACGACTACTTCTTGCTGAGCATGATTGAGGGCTACTTCCGCGCCGGCGCCAAAGAAAAAGCCAACAAATTGGTGGACGGTTTTTCAGCTAATTTGGATGAAAACCTAAATTTCTACGCTCAGTTCCGCGGCAGCAAGCGGACCTTTGTGACCCAGGACATTGAAGGCGATTTGCAGTACTACCAAATGTTGGTGCGTTTGTCTTCTGCGTACAACGGAGGCAATTTTGATCCGGCCAAAATGCAAAGCGATCCGCTGTTTGCTCGCTACGCGGAGCAGGCTTCCAAGTTTCAATAAAGCGCGAACAGCACGTCAAAACAAGGGGCCCGGCGCTTGCGCGCCGGGCCCCTTCCATTTTGAGTTTACCGCGCGCGGTGCGCGCCTCCTACTGGTGCTGAAACCCTTGCGCCTTCAGCTCCACCTCTTGGCCAGAGTTCAGCACCAACAAGCGCTGGGGTGACTCCGTCAGGTGGCCAATGGCCGTGAGGTTGGGATTGCCCTTGATCTTGTCCCAGTCGGACAAAGGAACCGTGAAGAGCAATTCGTAGTCCTCCCCGCCGTTCAGCGCCGCCGTGATGGGGTTGATGCCAAATTCCTCTGCCAAACGGATGACCGTAGGGTCCATGGGGATCTTGGATTCAAACAGCTTGCAGCCCAGGCCGGAGGCATCGCACAGATGCAAAACCTCAGACGAGAGACCGTCGGACACGTCAATCAGGGAGGTGGGTTGCACCTCTAAATCGCGGAGGAGCCGAATCATGTCTATCCGCGGCTCCGGCTTCAATTGGCGTTCCAAAACGTACTCGTGGCCCTGGAGCTCCGGCTGCAAATTGGGGTTGGCCTGCCAAGCGGCTTTCTCCCGCTCCAGCACCTGCAAACCCAAATAGGCCGCGCCTAAGTCGCCCGTAACCACCAACAAATCCGTGGCAGAGGCACCGGACCGACGCACCGCGGTGCCCCGTTGCACGTGGCCGATGGCCGTCACGGACAATACCAAGCCGGTTTGGCTGGAGGTGGTATCACCCCCCACCAAGTCCACGCCGTAGCGATCGCACGCCAAATACAGACCGTGGTAGATTTCTTCCAAAGCCTCCACCGGAAAGCGATTGCTGACGGCCAAGCCCACCAACAATTGGGAGGGAGTGGCGTTCATGGCGCAGAGGTCGGACAGATTGACGGCCGCTGCCTTGTAGCCCAAATGCTTGAGGGGCGTGTAGGAAAGATCAAAATGCACCCCCTCCAACAGGAGGTCCTTGGTGACCACCACCTCGGAATCGGGTCCAAAATCCAGCACGGCGGCGTCGTCCCCCACCCCCAATACGGAGGTGGTGTTCTTCAGGGTTATGGCTTCCGTGAGGCGCTGAATCAGCCCGAACTCGCCCAAAGCGGACAACGGGGTTTTTTGGGGAGTCGGTTCTTCTATCATGGCACAAATTTCGCACTACCTTTGCATTAAATTTCACCCTATGGCTCAGAAATATCAAGCACACATTGACGCGTTCATGGAAACCGTGCGCCAGCGCAACGAAAATGAACCGGAATTCTTGCAGGCCGTTCACGAAGTGGCCGAATCCGTAATTCCTTTTATTGAGGAAAACCCCAAGTACAAGACCGCCAAGATCTTGGAACGCATTGTGGAGCCGGAGCGCACCATTTTGTTCCGCGTGCCCTGGACCCTAGACAGCGGCGAGGTCATGGTGAACCGCGGCTACCGCGTGGAGTTCAACAGTGCCATCGGCCCCTACAAAGGCGGTTTGCGCTTCCACCCCACGGTGAACCTGTCTGTTTTGAAGTTCTTGGGCTTCGAGCAAATCTTCAAAAACTCCTTGACTACGCTGCCCATGGGCGGCGGTAAAGGAGGTTCCGACTTCGATCCCAAAGGCAAGTCCGACGCCGAAGTAATGCGTTTCTGCCAGTCCTTCATGACGGAATTGGCCCGCCACATCGGTCCGGACACGGACGTTCCCGCCGGTGACATCGGCGTGGGCGGTCGCGAAATTGGCTACATGTTTGGCCAATACAAGCGTTTGCGCAACGAATTTACCGGCGTTTTGACCGGTAAGGGTCGCAACTGGGGCGGTTCTTTGATCCGTCCGGAAGCAACCGGTTACGGCACCGTATACTTCGCACAGGAAATGCTGGCCACCAAAGGTTTGAATTTCAAAGGCAAAACAGCTGTGGTTTCCGGTTCCGGCAACGTGGCGCAGTACGCTGTTGAGAAGCTGAACGAATTGGGCGCCAAGGTCCTGACCATGTCCGACTCCTCCGGTTACATCATCGACCAAGACGGCATCGACGCCGACAAATTGGCCCACGTGATGGACATCAAGAACGTGAAGCGCGGCCGCATCAGCGAATACACCGCCAAGTACCCCAAGGCGAAGTTTGTTGCCGGCAAAACCCCTTGGGGCGAGGCGTGCGACATGGCCTTCCCGTGCGCAACGCAAAACGAATTGAACGGCGACGACGCCAAGGCATTGATTGCCAACGGCGTGAAGTGCATTGCCGAAGGCGCCAACATGCCTTCCACTCCGGAGGCCATTGAAGCTTTTGCTGCAGCGCGTGTGTTGTTCAGCCCGGGCAAGGCGTCCAACGCCGGTGGCGTAGCGACATCTGGCTTGGAAATGTCCCAAAACTCCTTGCGTTTGTCTTGGACGCGCGAAGAGGTAGACGGCCGTTTGCACCAAATCATGAAAGATATCCACGCTTCTTGCGTGAAGTTCGGTGCCCGCGAAGACGGTTCCATCGACTACGTCAAAGGCGCCAACTTGGCCGGCTTCGTTAAAGTTGCCGACGCTATGTTGGATCAAGGTCTGGTTTAATCCTTCGAGCCGCCGGTTCGCCGGCAGCGCGAAGCGCCGTACCTTCGGAACATGAATTCGTTCCGGAACCCCCAAGCCCACCGGAAGGTGGGCTTTTTTTGTGCCTTGAAACGGACTTTTATGGGCGCTGCCCTAATTGCTTTGACCGGCTGCACCTACTACGGCACCACCGTTGGCCTGGAACAGCTCAAC
>CAMBEZ010000036.1 GCA_945865885.1 Owenweeksia hongkongensis DSM 17368 | reverse complement strand
GGGGTGGGTGGTTCCGTTTTTCAAATGATTCAAACGGAAGGACACCGGCCCGGCCAGCAAACTGCCCACGCCGTTGACCAGTTGGTACATCGACACCTGGTAGGTGCCTTCCGGCGCAAAGTGCGCGCCCGGCGCCGTGGTGATGGGCTCCGAGCCGCGGCTGCTGCCGTCCATTCGTCCCAGTTCGCCGTCCCAAACCACACGTTGAATACCTTTGGCAGCAGCCTGGCTAAACCGTCGCACTTCTTTGCCGTTGCTGTCGTATACAACGTACAAATGGTAGGCCTTCTCTTCTTGGTCCTCCGCCCGGATGGCCTCTGCCGACGGATAACCCGTGACACCCGATTTTTCCTTCTCTTGGCGCTGCGCCTTCAAACTTTTCGGAACGTCTTTAACGTGCACCGTGAACACCGCGCCCATCGGCGGATTTTCCGCCATGAAGTAGGAGGCCCCCATAAATCCCGGAGGTCCGTATCCCAAAGGGTTTGCCGTGTGGAACACCAAACCGTCCTTAACCGGCAGAATGGCGGCGGGCTTCTCCAACGTTTCCTTGCTCAGGTGACGCAAGGGGCTGTAGTCGTCCAGAATGTAGAAACCGCGTCCAAACGTCGCAATCGCCAAATCGTTTTCCCGACGCTGTACGTCGATGTCCCGAACGGCGATCGTGGGCAATCCACTGCCCAGAGCCTTCCAAGACTTTCCGCCGTCCATCGAACAGTAGATGCCAAATTCCGTGCCCACAAACAACAAGTCGGGGTCCACATGGTCCTCCGCTAGCGTGTGCACGCTGCCACGCACCGGCAAATCCGCAGTAATGTTCGTCCAGCTTTTCCCGTTGTTGGTGGATTTCAACACATAGGGCTTGAAATCACCTTGGCGGTGGTTGTTGAACAACGCATACACCACTTCCGGATTGTGACGCGACGGCTCCAAGTCCACCACGGGCGTATTGGCGGGGATTCCCGGGAACGACTCCACGCGGGTCCAGGACCCTCCATCGTTCGTGCTCACCTGAATCAAACCGTCGTCGGTTCCGGCATACAGCCAGCCCTTCTTCACGGGCGATTCCGCTAAAGACAGCACGTTCCCGTAAATGGACGTGCTTTGGTTTTTGGCCACCGCATCCATACTCCAAACCTTGCCCATGACCGGTAAGGTGTTCCGGTCGATTTGCTTGGACAAGTCCGGTGAAACGGTGCTCCATTCGTTGCCGCGGTTGGTGGATTTAAACACCACGTTGGCCGCAAAGTACAAGGTAGCGGGGTCGTGCGGGCTGATCAACAACGGCGCGTCCCAATTCCAGCGGTAGGGCTTCACCCCGGGAGGCGATACAGGCTGAATGGGCACTTTTTCGCCGCTCAAACGGTCGAATCTAGAGACCCAACCGTATTGGGCTTGCGCGTATACAATGTTGGGATTGCTCGGGTCAATCTGCGATTCAAAACCGTCGCCCTCCTGCGTCACAAACCAGTCGGAGTTCACAATGCCGCGGTCGTTGATGGTGCGCGACGGTCCTCCCAGGGAGAAGTTGTCCTGCGTACCGCCGTATACGTTATAGAAAGGAGCGGAGTTGTCCACCGTCACGCGGTAAAACTGCGTGATGGACAAATTCGGTTTGTAGTGCCAAGTTCCCGCGTTGTCCCACGTCTCGTACAAACCACCGTCGCAGCCCATGAGAAAATGAGCTGGATTCTTGGGGTCCAGCCACAGCGCGTGGTTGTCTACGTGTTTACCGGGTTCGCCAACGGCTTTAAAAGACTTGCCGCCGTCGCGCGTTACCTGCGCGTACGTGTCCATGGAATAGACGGTGTGTACATCGTGGGGAGAGGCGAAGATCTCCGAATAGTAGTTGCCTGCCGTGGAGTGATCGCTCATTTTGCTCCAAGAGGCCCCGCGATCCACGGATCGGTAGAACCCGCTGCCTTCAACGGCTGCATACACCACGTCTGGATTGACGGGGGAGAGGCTCATTCCAATTCGGCCAATTTCACCGCCGGGAAATCCGTTGCTCGCTTTGGTCCACGTTTTTCCTCCGTCGCGGCTGATGTGCAATCCGCTTTCCGGTCCGCCGGAAATGTAGGTCCATTCGTGTCGACGGCGCTGGTGGGCGGTAGCGTACAGCACGTCTGGATTGCGGGGGTCCAGGTGAATTTCATTGAACCCTGTTTGGTCCGACACGTGCAAAATCCGCGTCCACGTTTCGCCGCCGTCCGTGGTCTTGTAAATTCCACGCTCTCCACCGGCATTCCACACCGGGCCGTACGCCGCCACATACACCGTGTTGGGTTGGGTGGGGTGCACCACAATCCGGCCGATGCGTTCGGACGCTTTCAGCCCCATGTTTTTCCACGATTTTCCGCCGTCGGTGGACTTGTAAATACCGTCTCCGTAGGCAACCGACCGTTGGTTGTTGTTTTCTCCGGTTCCCAACCAAACCACGTTGCTGTTGGTAGGGTCCAACGCCAAGCAACCCATGGAGTAGGACGATTGCCCGTCGAATAAGGGTTCAAAGGTTACCCCGTGGTTCGTGGTTTTCCACACGCCGCCGCTTGCGGCGGCGATGTACCAGGTATCGGGTTGATCCGGCGCAACCGCCAAATCTGCAATTCGGCCGGACGTGGTTGCCGGCCCAATAGCGCGCCAATGAAAGGCGCTTAAATCTTGAGCCGCAGCTCCCCAAGGCAACGCCAATAGGCCCGCCGCAATAAAGATGTTTTTCATAGAGCTATCGAATTCGATAGCCCAAGGTAAGCATTGCACGCGTTGCTACCATTGGCAGGTTCCAGGCGCCGTCCCATTGTGCAGAGGTATACTGGGCCCTGCGGTACGTTGCTTGCCAAGCGGCGTCCAAAAACCACTTGTTTCCGCGAACCCCCACGCCCAAGCTGCCTTGCTGCATTCCGTCCCAGTCAAAAAAACCAGTAGTGTTGGGCACGTATCGGTAGCCGGCTCGGTAGCTCCAAGCCCCCCGCCGCAATTCACCACCTGTGCGGGCCTCCCACTGACCCAGAGTATTCACGCGCCCTTCTAAGCTGACCAAACCGTCCCGGCCAAATACATGCGCAGCAGACAGGGTAACCTGTCCCGGGGCATTCCAGGCCTCTTCCGTTTTGTCCACCACCTTGATGGGCGTTACCACAACCGAACTGCTGATGGATTGCGCATCCATCAACGAGGTTGCGCTATCCCGTAAACTGCCAAATCCAATGCCGCGCCAAGCCGCGCCAAAGCGCCACGGCCCACCTTCGGGATTCCACCAGGCGCCCATTCGTGTACGCCAACCGGTCCAACGGGTGGTTTCCTCCGTATCCCAGGACCACGATCCAATCCAGCCGGTAGAAGAAAAACCTCCTTCTTGAACTTCCGACCGAAGTGAACGCGTTCGCTGTGCTGCCTCTACCGAAACACCCGCAGAAAAATGCTCGCTTCGGACGCTTCCGTGCACCATTTGTTGAAATCCCTTTTCCGTCCAACGTACGGTTTGCTCCCCAAAGGAAGGCACGCCTTGCGCACCGGGAATCCAAGCCAAAGTTGCGGGATCCTGGTCCAGGATGTAGGTATAGTAGGCTTGGTACACATCAGTGAGTCCCAAGCCCATCAATTCACCGGCGTTGTTTCCCTCCGCCTGATCCAGCCAACGTCCTACCCAAGACTTTCCATCGTCCGCCTTTCGGCTCCACGTGCCCGTGGTCATGTTATTTTGCATGACAGACCCGCCCAAGGCCCATCGGGTAGAGCCTGTTTGAAAGATGTGCGTGTAGGCTAAATTGGGAACCCCAAACCGAGCATTGCCGTTGGCCACCGTTTGGGCCAAGCTACCTTCCAACTGGCCCACCCGGTAGACCGTGCCTAAGGCAGGATTATCAGACACCGCGCCTGCGTCGTGTCCGACGGCACTCAGCGCACCGCCCATTCCGATGTAGCGAGCGCCGCCAAAAAGCACATCTTGCTGAACAAATTGCAAGCCAGCGGCGGATTGCCCCTGCGCAAAATGTCCGTTCAATAAGACCAACAATCCGGTCGCAAAAAGGAGTCGATGTTTCATGATTCTTAGCGTATGCATGCAATCGTTATTCCTGCGATCGTTCGTTCATCAAACCACCGCGCCCTCCTCCTCCCGAAGGAGCCGAACTTCTTGGAGCCGTCGCGGCAGGTCTGCTGGCAGGCGCTGCACTGCGGCTGGGTGCCGGGGAAGCGCTTCGGCTGGGCGCCGGGGAGGCGCTTCGGCTTGGAGAGGAAGGAGTAGCGCTCCGAGATGCCGGGGAAGAACTGCTCCGCTCAGGTGTTGGTGCCGGGGTTCGGCTGGGCTCGTACGATGGAGCTTCTCGGCGCGGCTCGTTGGAGGGAAGGGTATTCCGGCCTGGGCCCGACGGCACCACGGTTCGGGGCCGAAGGGGCTCTGCCGCGCGCACCGGTGCACTGGGTCGTGCCGGAAGTTCTTCCCATGCGTGGGCGTTGTTCACCCGTTTTTCCGGTGCCGAGGTGGGTTTTGGAATCAAGTCTCCGATTGCTTCACGCGAAGGTCGGCTGGAATACGCTGGAAGTTCCCCGTTCTTATCGTCAAAGGGCGTCCGCACATCGGGGGTGTTTTCGCCCAATAGCAAGCTGCGTCCGGGGCGATCCGCAGGAGTGAGGGGAGTCCTGATGGGCGCATTGTCACCAACCACCAAACGGGTGGGCGTGCGTCCGGGTTCAACTGGAGATCCTCCACCGTTGTTGGACCCTCCACCAGATGAACCACCGCCACCAGTGGAACCACCGTTGTTGTTAAATCCGCCGTTGTACCAAGGATTTCCGTAGTAAGATCCGTTCCATCCATAAGGAGACCCCCACCCCCAAGGGCCGTTCCAACCCCACGGGTCGTTGAAGCCAAAGGGAGATCCCCACGGATCGTTGTAACCGTATGGAGAACCCCAGTTTCCGTAGGGTGAACCGCCCCATGCATAGGGATTGCCTCCCCATCCGTAGGGAGCGCCCCAGTTTCCGTAGGGTGAACAGCCCCATGCATAGGGATTGACCCCAAAAGACCAATAGGAATAACCGCGTCGGGATGACCAGCCGCGGGAATAGTTCCAGCCGCTTGAATACGGTTGGTAGATGTAGGTGTTGTAAATCAATGGGCTGGAGCCCCAGCCGGAGTAACTCGGCGCAGTCCAGGTATCGTTGTAGTAATGGTAGTGGTTCGTTCTAGAGCGGCTCCGATTGGCAAAACGCGTACCGGAGGTTGGGGTTACGGTGCGCGCGCCGTCCGGTTCATTTTCGTAGGCGTCGTAATTGGACTCGTCTGATTTGCTCGCCGTTCCGCGCGCGATTATGGCGTCCGCCGGATAGGGGCGCGCAGAATAAATGCCGTCGTCGTACCGAACGCGTTCGGCGGGGTTGCCTAAACTGCAACCCGCTGCGAAAAGTGCAGCAAAAAGGGGAAGAATAACGTGTCGCATGCGCAGGAGGGATTACCTTTGCGTAGATTATAACAAAAGCCGTACCAATGGCCAAAAACCTGACCGCCCGTGCCACCGATTACAGCCGATGGTACAACGAACTCGTCGTACAAGCAGATCTTGCCGACAACTCCGCTGTGCGGGGTTGCATGGTGATTAAACCGTATGGATATGCCATTTGGGAGCGCATTCAAGCAGACTTGGATGCACGCTTCAAAGAAACCGGACACGTAAACGCCTACTTCCCCTTATTTATTCCCAAAAGTTACTTCAGCAAGGAGGCCTCCCACGTGGAAGGCTTTGCGAAGGAATGTGCGGTGGTAACCCATTATCGGCTCAAGAACGACCCCAACGGCAAGGGAATCGTGGTGGACGAAACCGCCAAACTGGAAGAGGAGTTAATTGTTCGGCCCACCTCGGAAACCATCATTTGGGACACCTACCGAGACTGGATCCAGTCCTACCGAGATCTCCCGCTGCTCATCAACCAGTGGGCCAACGTGGTGCGCTGGGAGATGCGTACCCGACTGTTCTTGCGAACCACGGAATTCCTCTGGCAAGAGGGGCACACCGCGCACGCAACGTCTGAGGAAGCGGTTGCAGAGGCGGTACAAATGCTGCACGTTTACGGTGACTTTGTTGAAAACGTAATGGCCATTCCCGTTCTGCGCGGGGTGAAATCCACCAATGAGCGCTTTGCGGGAGCTTTGGAGACCTACTGCATTGAAGCCATGATGCAAGATGGAAAGGCTCTTCAAGCCGGAACGTCCCATTTTTTGGGACAGAATTTTGCCAAAGCCTTCGACGTCAAGTTCCAAAACAAAGAGGGCAAGGTGGAACACGTTTGGGCCACCTCTTGGGGAGTCTCCACGCGATTGATGGGCGCCTTGATCATGACCCATTCGGACGACAACGGCCTGGTATTGCCCCCTAAATTGGCGCCGGACCAGGTGGTCATTGTGCCCATTTACCGCGGCGAGGAAGAGTTGGCTCTTGTTGAAGCGGTTGCCAAAAATCTTCAGGCACAGCTTCGTGCTGCCGGTATTCGTGTAAAGTACGACGGCAGGGATACGCACAAACCGGGCTGGAAGTTCAACGAGTACGAGTTGAAGGGGGTGCCCGTTCGCATTGCTATCGGTCCGCGGGATGTAGCCAACGGGGTGGTAGAAGTGGCCCGACGGGACACGCTCAGCAAAGAATCCCTTCCTATGGAAGGATTAGCGGCATCGGTTTCCGTTTTATTGGAGGAGATCCAAACCAATCTTTTTGCTAAGGCCGTGGCGTTCCGCAACTCCACCACAAAGTCAGTCGATACTTGGGAAGCGTTCGAAGCGGCGCTGGACGAGGGTGGATTCGTGATGGCCCATTGGGATGGAACACCAGAAACGGAGGAGAAGATTAAGGAGCGCACAAAAGGAACCATCCGTTGCATTCCTTTGGATTCACCGGACGAAGTAGGGGCGTGCATTTTGACGGGCAATCCGTCCACCCGGCGCGTGGCTTTTGCGCGTGCCTACTGATCAATAGTTGCAACCACACCCGGTTCAAAGCCCAGGACGCATGCAGTCTGGGCTTTGTTCGTTAACTCTGCCCTATTTTGTTCGTTAATTTGATTCCAATAAGTTACCCTCAATTTGTCAATGGGCCGTTTGGCCACCAAGCGCATGGAAAAGAAACCGTCGGATCGTATTATTGAAGTCCTGTCCACCAAATCCAGCACCAAGCAACAGGTGCACCGGAATGTTCTCAGCACCTTTGCGCGCTTGAAGGGCGTACTGATTCAACTTGCCGCAGAGCTGAATGCAGCCGTTTGCGACATTGACCATCATGTGGTGGTGGAGTTTTTTGACCGGGGTGAGTTTGAAGCAGAGATTCGATTCTCCGGCGATGCGCTTGTTTTTCAAGTGCACACCAACGCATTTGCCTTGCCGCCTGATCACGTCTTGCGCAAACTGCCGGAGGCCAAGTCAGACCCACTGTTTGCCTATTTTGGCATGATCCACGTATACAATTTCTTGGCAGACTCGTTCCGTATGAATAGACTCAACGACGCCGGGTATTTATTGGGCCGGATTCTGATCAACAAGGACGGCCGGGCCATGCTGGAAGGGCACGACAAGTTGAACCGCACCTTGTCCAAAGGGCCGGTAGATGAGGCCCTACTCAAGGATTGGGTGCAACAGGCGATTCTGTACGCCATGGCTTTTGATTTGGTGGCCTCACCGTTTGAAGGCCTGGAAGAAGTGTCTGTTGCGCAATTTTTTGACGTCAGTGGGCAGTTGAAGCAACGAACGGCCAAGACGTTGGGTTTTCGTCCAAGTTGATGCCTCGCGAGAAAGTATATTGCGGACGCGGAATTCGGCTGCGCCATTGGCTGAGGTCACCGGGCTAACCCTACACACGTAAGTCAAACGATCTTCCTGCCTTTTTTTGCGAAATGCCGAGGTCCTGAAATTTGTTACCTTAGCGGAACCGAATGTGCCCTTTGATGGCTCAGATGGACGATTTTGAAACGGATGAGCACCATTGTGCGGTGGATTGTGGGTGAGACCAACTAGGAAGGTTTAAAATTTGTTTTGGACAGATTTGGAATTTTCGAATCGTTGCGTACATTTGCACCCGCTTTCAACGGCCCGTTCGTCTAGCGGTTCAGGACATCTCCCTTTCACGGAGAAGATCACGGGTTCGAATCCCGTACGGGTCACAAGCCGATTGCAACCAAAAAAAAACACTACAATGGCCAACCATAAATCTGCATTGAAGCGCATCCGCCAAAGCGAAAAGCGTCGTGTGCACAACAAGTACTACCACAAGACCACCCGCAACGCGGTACGTCGTCTTCGTGAAAACAACGACAAGGCGGACGCTGCAGCGTTTTTGCCTCAGGTAGTAGCCATGTTGGACAAACTTGCGAAGCGCAACATCATCCACAAGAACAAAGCAAGCAACCTGAAGTCATCGTTGATGAAACACGTAGCTGCCCTGTAAAGGATATTTTCCGCACAACCTAAAGCCTCCTACTCAAGGGGGCTTTTTTTTTGCCCGTTAGCCCAGTGTTTATTGCCAACGTAATTGGAGTGTTGTGTTCGTGTCGTTTACGGCAAACGACGCTGTTGCGCAGTTTTGCAACGCACGGCTTGATGGAAGGGTGGTGCACCGCATTGCATTCTCCAGGGCCCGAATGCCGGACTGTGGGTGACCACGTCCAGCACCCGTCCCGGGGCTAGCGGCTTTAAAACATGTAAAGGATGTAGTTATCGATAATCTGTCTGGCGCGCGTTACGTAGGCATCAAACGAAAGGTGAGAGGGCAAAGTAAAGTAGGGGGAGGGTTGAGAAAAGGAGGGTGCGCTCTACCTTTTCGACGCCAATTAAACCGATAAAACGGTGTGCATTGGCTGGGAGCGGAGCCATTCAGAGTATTAATTGCGGGGAAAGTACCTATCGTTGGGACGCGGGATGAGTTTCGAAAAAGGGAATGCTTGAAGAAATCACTCACGAGAAGTGCTGAATATCAGTAATTAAACAACTACAAACTCCAAATTGATCGCGAAACGCCTGTATTTGTTGGTGTATTTCTACAACGCTTGCTTGTGGGTTTAAAAACTTCAGGTATCTTTGCGACCCTCAATCAGGCTAATATATGAAAGAGTAAAGTTCACTGACAATTATTGGCACAGTCCCGAACGAGTCTTAGCAATTCATTGCTTAACTTATTCACCACCCAGCCAAAAGCGCTCCTGAATATATTATCAGGGCTTTTTTGCAAGTGTTGGAATTATGCCTATCTTTGCAGCCCGAATTACCTGAGGCAACTCAGAAGTTCTTTGTGTACACTGGTTGATTAAATTTTTCTGACGAAGTTTTTTTAAAAAGCTTGCAGGATTGGAAAACTTAGTTACCTTTGCACTCCCCAAACGAAACAAGCGAACCTAAGTGTTGGCTGAAGATTGTGAAAGGGATTGGATTAGATCCAAACGTTCTTTATATACTGCGCAAAAAAAATCGAGAAAAACGACCTGAAAATTTCTTTGGTTCGATCTTCGGATCGGCTCCAATAATTAATAGAATGAATAGCCAGTCAAACAATCTTACAATGGAGAGTTTGATCCTGGCTCAGGATGAACGCTAGCGGCAGGCTTAACACATGCAAGTCGAGGGGTAGATTTTCTTCGGAGAATTGAGACCGGCGCACGGGTGCGTAACGCGTATGCAACTTACCTTATACTGGGGGATAGCCCGGAGAAATTCGGATTAATACCGCATATGCTCACAGTTTCGCATGGAACAGTGAGGAAAGATTTATCGGTATAAGATAGGCATGCGTCCTATTAGCTTGTTGGTGAGGTAACGGCTCACCAAGGCGATGATAGGTAGGGGGCCTGAGAGGGTGGTCCCCCACACTGGTACTGAGACACGGACCAGACTCCTACGGGAGGCAGCAGTGAGGAATATTGGGCAATGGAGGCAACTCTGACCCAGCTATGCCGCGTGAAGGATGAAGGTCCTCTGGATTGTAAACTTCTTTTGTATGGGGATAAACTTTTCTACGTGTAGAAAACTGAAGGTACCATACGAATAAGGATCGGCTAACTCCGTGCCAGCAGCCGCGGTAATACGGAGGATCCAAGCGTTATCCGGATTTATTGGGTTTAAAGGGTCCGTAGGCGGGTCTTTAAGTCAGTGGTGAAAGCCTGCAGCTTAACTGTGGAAATGCCATTGATACTGGAGGCCTTGAGTGTAGTAGAAGTAGGCGGAATAGGGCATGTAGCGGTGAAATGCATAGATATGCCCTAGAACACCGATTGCGAAGGCAGCTTACTATGTTACAACTGACGCTGAGGGACGAAAGCGTGGGGAGCAAACAGGATTAGATACCCTGGTAGTCCACGCCGTAAACGATGATTACTCGTTGTTGGCGATATACAGTCAGTGACCAAGCGAAAGCGTTAAGTAATCCACCTGGGGAGTACGCCGGCAACGGTGAAACTCAAAGGAATTGACGGGGGCCCGCACAAGCGGTGGAGCATGTGGTTTAATTCGATGATACGCGAGGAACCTTACCAGGGTTTAAATGGGAATTGACAGATGCCGAAAG
>CAMBEZ010000035.1 GCA_945865885.1 Owenweeksia hongkongensis DSM 17368 | reverse complement strand
ACCAGCGAAGAAGGTCGGCCTCTGTGGGCGTTTACCCTGGGGAACGGTCCGATTACGCGCTTGGCGTGGGCGCAAATGCACGGCAACGAGCCAACGGCAACCCGTGCCTTGTTGCGCATCATGAACGAAACAAAAAGTTTACCCAGCGGAGAGTCGTGGGCATTTTTTCCCTTGGTCAATCCCGATGGAGCTGAACGTTACACCCGGGCCAATGCTCAGGGCGTGGACATCAACCGCGACGCAAAAGAACGCACCTCGCGCGAAGCTCGGGTCCTTTGGGACTGGATCCAAAACCACCAACCCAAGGTCGCGTACAATTTACACGACCAACGTTCATGGTTTGGCTTGCCCAATTCCAACCTTCCTGCAACCTTCTCGGTGCTTGCAGCACGTGCCAATCCGGAAGGTACCACAACCCCCGCAGTTTTAGAGGCACAAGGGGCCGCAGGCGATTTAGCCCATATTTTCCACGATTTATCGGGTCTACCCACAACCACTTTTGACGATTCCTTCTATCCCGGCGCATTTGGCGAGAACGTGCAAGCTTCGGGGATTCCTGTAGTTTTGGTTGAAACCGGCAGTCATTTCAGTGGTTACGACCGTACGCAGCAAGTTGCCTGGTTGACGGATGGTTTACTGCGCCATTGGAGCTCCCCACAAGATCGTGTTGCAGGGTATCAATCCCTGGAACAAGCGGAATCCGGTCGTTTTGATTTGGTTTTGACGAGTCCAGATCCTTTGGACCCAACCGACTGGGCCTTTGTTGCCTCAGAACGTGTAGACCAAGGAAGTAGCGTGCTTTTTTGGGAGTTGGCCGCCGTGGGAAGTGGACTGGCGAAACAGGCTCCATTCGCGTTTGAGCGCGGGGCCAGTCCAGCGGTCTCCATTGGAGACCGCTGGGAGGACCTCAATTCCCTCATGCAGTAACCGGACTCGCTTTTTTAAAGGTCTGGATTTCGTCAACCACCACTTCGGTGCGGTACCGCTTTATTTCTTGTGCGTCGGTATAGGAACTGTTGACCAACTTTCCACTGACCACTACAGCGTCTCCTTTTCTGACTTGATCCCCAACGTACTCTGCGAGTTTCCCCCAAGAGATCAAAGAGTGGTATTGGGTTTCGTCTTGCCACTCGCCTTCTGAATTTTTGTAGCGATCGTGTGTGGCCAACTTAAATTTGGCGTTGGTTTTTCCCGATTCGAAGGTTCGAACTTCGGCGTCTACGGCTGCGTAACCAATCAAGGAAACGCGATTGTTCATGGTACTCATAACAGAGTTTTTTAAAGGTTATGCAGCAAATTTATCTTGAGGATTTGCCGACAGCCGTACGCACGCGTATATAATCATTTAACACACATAAAAGTTGTTGCAAGTATTTAATTAAATATTTAATTCAAAAAAAACTCTTGGAAATTTGTAAAATGTTTTATTGTTTTGACACCCTAATTAACCTCAAAACAAGTTTTACATGCCCACAAAAAACAACACCACCATGCGCTGCAATTTTTGCCGCAAATCCATGACCGGTCGTGCAGATAAAAAGTTCTGCGACGACGGCTGTCGTAATGCTTTTCACAACATGAAAAGTGGTGAATCCTACAGCGCTACACGGAAAATTAACCGGCAACTGCGCGGGAACTGGTTAATTCTAAAAGATCTCATTGAAGTTGGCGAAGAGGAAGCGGTCATGGAAGATTTAGAACGCTACGGATTTGATCCCCACTACGTCACTTCGTTGGAAGTTCGCGAAGATGGGACTACCGTCTACGGAATCTACGACTTTGAGTACACCCGCGATCAAGATGGGGTGGTTCGCTTTCGTCGCGATCAACGCTATCCGCCACGCGGCTATCGGTAAAATTTAATCCAACGTGAGCAATACAGCTGCAACGACCGGTTGCATTGGTTGGTTGTTTAAAAGAATCGGGGCCGCCTGAATCAAGGTGGCCCCGTTATTTTCTGCGTAACTTAGCATCATGGTTACGCATCGAACTGTAGCGGTCATTGGCGGTGGTGCAGCGGGCTACTTTGCCGCTATTGCCGCAGCAGAAGCCAATCCGAATTGTCAGGTCATTCTGTACGAAAAAGGAGCCGACACGCTTGGTAAAGTGCGCATCTCCGGCGGCGGTCGATGCAACGTAACGCACGCCTGTTTTTCTCCAAACGAACTCATTGAGTTTTATCCGCGCGGAAGTGCTGAGTTGCTCGGACCGTTTAATCGGTTCATGACCGGCGACACGTTGGAGTGGTTTGCGGACCGCGGTGTCGAACTCAAAATAGAAGCGGACAATCGAATTTTTCCGGTCACCAACAGTTCCCAAACCATCATTGATTGCTTGGAGACCTTTGCCACACGAGCGGGAGTCGACGTAAAAACCCGTCATGGAGTTCAGTCCTTGGACCCGT
This sequence comes from Owenweeksia hongkongensis DSM 17368, assembly GCA_945865885.1. Classification (GTDB taxonomy): domain Bacteria; phylum Bacteroidota; class Bacteroidia; order Flavobacteriales; family Schleiferiaceae; genus CAMDTE01. Next base: position 10,198 of record CAMBEZ010000035.1, on the reverse strand, counting down.
TACCGGGAGGCCGTTGGCGGATTGTGTTCGACGAAGGAGGCGACCGCGACTTCGATGCCGTTTTGTTGGCACCGGGAAGTTCCCGCCGGATGTGGGATGTTCTGCGCAAATTGGGTCATTCCATCGTGACCCCAGTTCCTTCGTTGTTCACTTTTGTGGTTAAAGACAAGCGAATAACGGGATTGGAAGGCATTTCTTTGGACCGTGTTTCGCTTTCGATTCCCCTATCCGGCTGGGAGTCGGAAGGGCCGTTCCTCATCACGCACGTCGGCATGAGCGGTCCCGCGGTGTTGCGCTTGTCTGCCTTTGCGGCTCGTTGGTTGGCCGACGCAGGCTACCGCTTTTCCTTGACGGTCAATTTTACGCCCGACTACACGATTGAGTCTTTAATTGATCACTTAAATGGATTACGTAAGTCAACTGATTTTCAAAGAAGAAAGTTAATAACAACTCCCGTTTTGGGCTTGCCCTTACGTCTGTGGAAAAGCCTATGTCTGGCCGCAAAAATACCGGAATCCTTCACGTGGTCCGACGCCGGAAAGCCTCATTTGCGCCGTCTTGCCGAGCAAGTAACCCAGGCATCTTTCCCGGTTTCCGGAAAGAATACGTTTAAAGACGAGTTTGTTACCGCCGGAGGAGTGGCGTTGTCTGAGGTTGACTTCCGAACGTTTGGAAGTAAGCTGTTCCCCAATCTTTACTTGGCGGGAGAGGTTTTGGACATCGACGCCGTAACCGGTGGATTTAATTTTCAAGCCGCTTGGACCGGCGGGTGGATCGCCGGTCATGCGATGGCACACCGCCCCCTCGAATAAAAAAAACAACCAATTACTATTTATATTAGAAATGCTACTTAAATTAGCATTCTAAAACAAGCAATCGTGTTTCACCTGCATTTAAAAGCATTCCGCAAGCAGCGCGGCTGGACCCAGCAGCAGCTGGCAGACCGAATTGGCGCCAAGCGCTCGTTGATTGGCGCGTACGAAGAGGGGCGCGCTGAGCCCAAGTTGGAAACATTGCGGCACCTGTCGGTTGCCTTGGAGGTTCCTTTGGACGCCTTGCTCAACGGCCCCGAGGGGCAGCCGTTGCCGGATCCCACACGAAAGGCACGGCTTTCCGGTTCCGCACTCCGAGTCGTTTCAGTCGCCGTCACCGAAAGCGGAGAGGAGCGAGCCAGTTTGGTTCCCTTAAAAGCGTCTGCCGGTTACTTGGGTGGATACGGAGACGTGGACTTCATGGAAACATTGCCGGCATTTTCGCTTCCCTTTCCCGAACTAAAAGGACAAGTGACCCGACGTGTCTTTCAAATTCAAGGGGACAGCATGCTGCCCATTCCATCGGGTTCCTACGTAGTGGGTCGGTACGTTCAGGACTGGTCTTCGGTTGCTTCCGGCACACCGTGCATTGTGCTCACACAGAACGACGGAATTGTGTTCAAGCGGGTGTACAATCGACTGGTGGACGGTGGTTTTTTGGAGCTGGTCTCGGACAATACCTTGTTTTCCCCCTTTGTTGTCGGCCCGGATGAGGTCTTGGAGGTTTGGCAAGCAGAAGGCGTTTTCCGGTTTGACTTGGACGCTCCCGAGGACAGTCGCCAAGGAGTGGCGCAGAAATTAGACGCCCTGCACAAGGAAGTCGAAGGATTAAAGTCTTGGTGGAATAAAACAACAGGAACAAACTAATTTTCTAATGGAACGCTCCATACTGCACATGGACCTAGATACGTTTTTCGTGTCCGTGGAGCGCTTGTTGGATTCCCGGCTTCGGGACCGCCCCATTTTGATTGGCGGCTCTGGAGACCGCGGAGTGGTTGCGGCCTGCAGCTACGAGGCGCGTGCCTTTGGGGTGCATTCGGCCATGCCCATGCGCATGGCTCGGGAACTGTGTCCGGAAGCCATTGTGATTCACGGAAATTCAGCCACGTATTCGGCTCATTCCCAAGCCGTGACGGAAATCGTTCGCGAATCGGTTCCGGTGGTTGAAAAGGCCTCGGTGGACGAATTCTACGCAGACTTGACCGGAGTAGATCGCTTTCTGGGGACGTACAAAATGGCGTCCGAGCTTCGTTCCCGAATCGCATTGGAAACAGGATTGCCGCTTTCGTTCGGACTTTCCATCAACAAAACGGTTTCCAAGGTGGCCACGGGAGTTGCCAAGCCCAACAACCAGCTGCGAATTGCGTCTGGAGAGGAGAAAACCTTTTTGGCACCGCTGTCGGTACGTAAAATACCCATGGTCGGAGAGAAGATGTACCAATCGCTGCGCAATTTGGGGGTGCAAACCATAGGAACCGTACAGGAGATGCCGGTTGATCTTTTGCAGCAGGTGTTTGGAAAGCCCGGGAAAACTTTGTGGGAAAAGGCGCAAGGGGTGGACCCAACCCCCGTAGTCCCCACGCAAGAACGAAAAAGCATTTCGGCGGAGCGCACCTTTGAACGAGACACGCTCGATGCGCAAAAACTCGAAGGCCTGCTCACAGCCATGGTGGAAAATCTATGCTTTCAATTGCGCCGTGGGGATAAAGTAACGAGTGAGATCACCCTAAAAATTCGCTACGCAGACTTTGAAACCCAAACCAAGCAGCGAAAAATTCCGTACACCAGCGCCGACCACGTATTGATACCGCTGGCAAAATCACTCTTCCGGGAGCTACACAGCCGGCGCTTAATGGTTCGTCTGGTAGGTGTTCGCTTTGGGGGATTGGTGGGCGGCGGAATGCAGTTTCAGCTTTTTGAGCAAGAAGCGCGCGTGCACCAACTCTACGAAGCATTGGATGCCGTTCGGAAAAAGTACGGAGATCGCGCCGTTGTGCGCGCCTCCGGATTGCACGCCCGCTCCATTGGGGGAGCCAGCAACCCCTTCGACGGAGGGCCGCCCATGCTCCTCGCCCGACGAAGGCAGTAGATTCCAAACGCGGTGGTCGGGTAGGAGGGAAGATAACCAGGTGGAGGCAATTCCTGCTGAAGTCCAGATCTACTAAGTCCAGACGAAGATTCCCTTCTCACTCCTTGAAACGAGTCAAAAACCGTCCATTTTTTGCTAAAATACACAGCATAGATAAAAACTATAATAATCTTTAAGTTATTAATAACCAGTATATTATATATATTTAATTAAATAAAAGATTAGTCATGTGTGGCCGGTATGTTCAGATCAGTTCGATTGAAGTTTTGGAGCAGCGGTTTCAAGCAGAAATGGAAAATCCAGGCACCTGGACCCCTACGGCAAATGCAGCTCCCGGGGACTGGCTTCCGGTTGTTGTGGACGATAAGCCTCAATCCATTGTTTTTCAAAGATTTGGACTTTGCCCCGCAGGGAGCAAAGCCGGAACCTTGTACCTAAACGCGCGTTCGGAAACCGTCTTGGACAAGCCCTCGTTCCGCACGTCTGTGCGAAGAAAACGATGTATTGTTCCTGCTGATGCATTTTACGAAGGTCCTGAAAATGAGAAATTAAGCAAGCCTTATTTGGTGTATTTAGTTAATAAAGAGCGCCCCTTTGCCTTTGCTGGAATTTGGGACGAATGGCACGATCCCGTCAGCCAGCAAAGCATTCGGTCCTTTGCTCTGTTGACCACTGCTCCCAATCGAGTCATGCAGGCCATTGGCCATCCGCGTTGTCCGGTTGTGCTGCACCCCGAAGAAGAAGCGTTGTGGCTTTCGCCCCACACCCCTTTGCCGGATGTTATGGCACTTCTTCGCCCGTGTGAAGATCATCGGATGAATGCCTACCCGGTGTCTCCAGCATTGAAAAACCCAAGAAACAAATCATTGGAACTTGTTCAACCCTTAGGGGAACGCCTTTTTGAAGAGTCAACCTACCTCACCAAACCCGGAATTGCACTGAAGGGCATGGGAAGAAGAAACGCTTGAGGTGGTCTCCATTCGCACCGCGTACAGTTTTGGTTTTGGGCTGCTTCGCGCCGACGAAATCATGGATCGGGCCCGGGGCAACTACACCCACCTGGCATTGACGGATCTGGGGCACACCGCCGCCCTGCTTCCCCTGATGGAGCGCACCCAAAAGTCCGGGATTCAAATCGTTCCGGGTGTGGAAATAAGGAACGGTCACAAACTCCTGTACAGTGTCCTGGCACTCAACAACGACGCCCTCACCAAACTGCACGTTTGGTTGTCCGAACACGAACAGACGGGAGCGCCGTTTCCGGGGGAATTTCCATTGGAATCAACGAACGCTGAATTTGCGTGCATTTATCCCTGGGATGCTGTGGATATCGTTCCCGCGGGCGCTTGGCTGGGGGTTCGTCCGTGGGAGCTTTGGGCAGCCGCAAAGAAGTGGGGATCCGGGCATACGCGGTGTTTGGCCTGGATGCCCTTCACCCTTCGGGACGCTTCCGACTTCAAGGCCCATCGGGTTTTGCGCGCGGTGTCCCTCAACACCCTGCTGGAGCGCATCGGGCCAAACGAAACCTGCGATCCGCGTGAAGTTTGGATGACACGTCCGGAGTGGGAAGAGGCCTACCGCGAGGCCCCTGTGCTGGTGGAGCGAACGCAACAACTGCTGGAAACCTGCACCGTTTTCATTCCCATGGGTTCCGAAGCGCCCCCGACCAACCTGCAATCGTACACAGGTTCTCAAGCCCAGGACGCCCTCTTGCTGCGCCAATTGTGCCAAGACCACCTGTACCAAAGGTATCCGCAAGCTGCACGCCACGTGCAACAGCGCGTAGATAAAGAATTGGAGGTCATTCAATCCAAAGGATTCAACGCCTATTTCTTGATCAATTGGGACCTGATTCGGTACGCTCAGTCGCGGGGATTTCACCACGTAGGGCGGGGGAGTGGAGCCAATAGCATTGTTGCGTATATTCTTCAAATAACGAATGTTGACCCCATTGAATTAGATCTTTACTTTGAAAGATTCATCAACATTCACAGAACCTCACCACCGGACTTTGATCTGGATTTTTCCTGGACCGACCGGCCCGACATCACGCGTTATTTGTTTGGCCGCTACCCAAACGTAGCGCTTTTGGGAGCCTATTCCACGTACCAATTTCGTTCCGTAGTTCGGGAGGTCAGCAAGACCTTCGGATTGCCCAAGTCAGACATTGATCGCTTGGCCAACGGAGAAGCACCCAAAGATCAATGGGGACGTGCCGTCCTCCATTTTGGCCACCGTTTGCACGACCTCCCCAGCCGCATGACGCTCCATTCCAGCGGAATCCTAATCGCAGACAAACCGCTTGCCACCTTCTCATCCACCTTTTGGCCCCCCAAGGGATACCCAACCGTCTACTTCGACATGTTGGCCGCAGAGGACGTGGGCTTGGCCAAATTTGACATTTTGGGGCAGCGGGGCATTGCCAAAATTGCAGAAGCAGTGCAATTGGCTAAGGAAAACCAACCCAACCGACCGCCGTTACCGCTCAGCGCCATACCCCAATTCAAAAACGACCCCGCCGCACTGAAGTTGCTTTCAACAGGAGGGGCCATGGGCTGTTTTTACGTGGAATCTCCAGCCATGCGCATGCTCATGCAGAAGTTGCAAACCCAGAGCTACGTGGATTTGGTCGCCGCAAGTTCCATCATCCGCCCGGGTGTTTCCTCCAGCGGCATGATGCGCCAGTACATCCTGCGCCACCGCAACCCGGAACGCAGGAAGGACGCCATTCCAGCACTTCTGGAATTGCTACCGGACACCTACGGCGTTATGGTCTACCAAGAAGACGTTATCAAGGTAGCGCACCACTACGGCGGACTCACGCTCGCAGAGGCCGACGTCCTGCGCCGAAGCATGTCCGGAAAATTTCGATCCCGGCAAGAATTCCAAAATGTTCAGAATCAATTCTTTGCAAACGGAAGTGTCCAGAATCGTCCGGACACGGAAGTTGCGGAAATATGGCGCCAAATGGAAAGCTTTGCCGGCTACGCATTTGCCAAAGGACACAGCGCCTCCTATGCCGTAGAGAGTTTCCAGAGCCTGTACCTCAAGGCGCACTATCCTTTGGAATACTTAACGGCCACCCTCAACAACGGTGGGGGATTTTACCGAAAGTCAGTCTATTTGCGCGAAGCCAAGCGTTTGGGCGCTCATGTAGAGCCCCCGTGCGTGCAGAACGGTGGGTGGAATTACCGACTGCGCGGCACATCGCTGTTCGTGGGGTTTTCTCAAATTTCCGGAGTTGACGAGAAATTTTGCCAATCCATTGAAAAAGAAAGAGATAAAGGGGATCTATTCACCTCATTGATTGACTTCATCGACCGGATGCAAAGCCCCCAAAAAACCATTCCTCTGGAATCCCTTTTGCTACTCATCCGCATCGGGGCCTTTCGCTTTACCCACGAGCCGCAGCGGGCGTTGCTGTGGGAAGCGCATAGGCTCCTGGGACACCGCGTGCCGCCACCGCAATCCGAGTCGCTTTTTTCGCCCAACCGAACACCGGTTAAATTGCCCGTTTTGGAAATGCCCCCCTTGGAACAAGCTTATGAGGAGTGGGAATTGCTCGGTTTTCCGTTGTGCAATCCAATGGATCTTTTGGCCGAACCCCTGGGGACGTGGATTTCGCCCCAGCATTGGCCCCAATGGGTTGGGAAGAAAATTCGGGTAGTTGGGCAGACCGTCAGCGTCAAGGATACCCGAACGGCTCAAGGCCAATGGATGAAATTCGGAACCTTCGAAGCTCCAGACGGGCGGGTGTTCGACACGGTTCATTTTCCACCGGTTGTTCAGCGCCATCCATTTCGCGGCGGCGGTCTCTACGAATTAGAAGGTGTTGTTTCTGAAGAATTTGATTACTGCTGTTTGGATGTTCAGTCCATGAGAAAGTTAGCGGTATTGGAAGATCCACGGTATGCGGATCAATCGGCGGGTGCACGTACCAAAAGCCCCCTGCTCAGCGAACCTGTTTCAGAACATAATTAATATTATGTTAAATAGTATTCAAGAAATAAAAAGAGCCCGGCAAAACACCGGACTCTTCCAATCTACCCCATTCGGGTTGAGCTCTATTCATTAACGCTTCTTGGCACGCGCGGCGTCTGCCTCGCGCTTCACCCGCAACGCATCTTCCATGCGCTCAGTCTTGTAATAGACCTCACGCAAAGCATCCAAAGTGGCGATGTCTTCGGGATTGCCTTTGTAGGCCTTCTCAAAATACGGAATGGCACTGGCCAACAAAGACTTTTTCTTCTTGTCTAATTCTTCCCACTTTTTCTGATCCGCGGGCGACCGCGTCAACTTATTCATGGATTCTACCACCGTATTGGACTCATCCACGAAGATCAAGCCGCGCATGTACAAAGCATCTCCATAGTTGGGATCTGCAACCAAGGCCTTCTCGTAAAACTCAATGCCCTTGACCACATCTTTCTTCTCTTTGTGGTATAGGTATCCGATGTTGTACAGATACAGTGGATTGTTGGGCTCTCGCTCGGAAGCTTTCAACATATTGGTCATAGCACCCTCGTAGTCCTTTTTGTCCAAGAAAATCTGGAGCTCCACATTCAACAAATCCCCGTTGTTCGGGAAGCGTTCGCGTGCTTTTTTCAAGAAGGCTTCCATCTTGGCGTCCCAACCTTGGTTGGGTTGAGCCGCTCTAGCTTCTAAATACATAGCCACCATTTGCACCCAGTACATTTCCTCTTGGCTCTTGGTGCGTTCGGGATCCTTTGCTTCGCCGGCTAAGATGAAGTAATCCAAGGTCTTCTTGTCTGGAAAAGCGACGCGCGCATTGTTCTTGACGTAAAAACCAGTCCAGGAAATGTTTTTGAAACCCAAATCCAAAACCTTTTGGTAGTATTCTTCTGCCCTGGCGTATTGACCCAAACCTTGGTTCAAAGCAGCTATGTAGCTCAAATTCAGCGTATCCACTTGTCCCAACAACCCTCGGGTCTGTACGGCAGCCTCATAGAACTTCAATCCCAGTGCAGTGTCTTTGGTTGCAAACACAGCATCTTCGGCAGCAGCAACCAAACCACCACCCAAGGAAGGGAACACCTCTTCTCTTAGGCGATTGGTTGCCCGCATTTTATTGGCTTTCTCGTACTCCACCAATTTGTTGAAGGTGGACTGTGCTTCCAATAAATACGCGGCCTTCTTCACCTTGGCCTTCTCATACGATGCGAGATAGATTAAACCACGGTATTCCAAATACTTGGACATGGTTTTTTCAATCACCGCTCCAGCTTTGCCATCGATAATGGCGCCAGCTTCGTCAATAAAAGCACGCGCTTCGGCCATGCTTGCTGAGTCTTGGCGGTCGTACGCAATTTTTGCGCTGGACATCTTGATGGTTTCTTGCGCGGAGGCTCCGAATCCCAGGGCCAATACCGCTGCTAACAGTACTTTTTTCATGCTGCAAAATTAGGCTTCCGCCGTGTTCTCATTGTTAAGTGATTCATTGTTTGCCTCAGATGTTGGCGTTTCGCCAACCGACGATGGGGTTTGGTCGGCTCCAACAATAACTTCCTCAACCAATACGACTTCGTCTTCCGAACGAGGAACCTTGGCGACCGAAGCAATGGTGTCGTTGCCCTTGAGGTTGATCAATCGAACCCCTTGGGTAGCGCGTCCCATCACCCGCAAATCGTCCATGCGCAAGCGAATCATAACACCACTCTTGTTCGTAATCATCAAATCGTCTTCGTCGGTAACGGACTTGATGGCGACGAGTTGACCGGTTTTGTCTGTGATGTTCAAGGTTTTAACTCCTTTACCGCCTCGGTTCGTTACCCGGTAATCTTCCAGGTCCGTCCGCTTTCCGTATCCGTGCTCGCTCACCACCAAAATGGTTTCGTCTGGATTGGAAACACAAACCATACCAACTACTTCGTCCGTTTCGGTGTCCAGCGCCATAGCGCGAACTCCGGAAGCATTCCGGCCCATCGGGCGAACCTTGCTTTCGTTGAAGCGAATAGCCTTGCCCGAACGGATGGCCATCAACAATTCGTCGTTTCCTCCGGTCAAACGCGCTTCCAGCAACGTATCTCCTTCACGCACGGTGATGGCATTGATGCCGTTGGCGCGCGGACGACTGTAGGCTTCCAGGGTGGTCTTTTTGATGATGCCACGCAGGGTGCACAAAACCACGTAGTGGTTGTTGATGTAGGCCTCGTCCTTCAGGTTCAGCACGTTGATGAATGCGCGTACCTTGTCGTCCTGCGGAATATTGATGAGATTGACGACGGCCTTTCCCTTACTCGTGCGAGTTCCCTCTGGAATTTCGTAAACGCGCAGCCAGAAGCAACGACCCTGTTCCGTAAAGAGCAGTAAATAGTTGTGGTTGGTGGCCACAAAGACCTGTTCGATAAAGTCTTCGTCCCGGGTAGTTGCACCGCGGGCCCCAACTCCTCCCCGACCTTGCGAGCGGTATTCGGTGAGTGGCGTGCGTTTTACGTAGCCCGCACGCGAAATGGTGATGACCACTTCCTCGTCGGCAATCATGTCTTCAATGGAAACGTCTCCACCGGCGTACTCAATGTCCGTGCGACGGTCGTCGCCGTACTTGTCCCGAATTTCAACGAGCTCGTCCTTGATGATTTGGAAACGAAGGGATTCTTCGTTCAAAATGCGCTTCAAGTAGGTAATCAAAGCCATCAATTCCGCGTATTCAGCCTTGACTTTGTCTCGCTCCAGACCGGTCAATTTTTGCAGACGGAGGTCCAAAATAGCCTTGGCTTGCACTTCTGAAAGGCCAAATTGACTCATCAAGCCATCCCTTGCTTCGTCTACCGTATTGCTCGCGCGAATGAGGGCAATGACTTTATCCAGGTGGTCGATGGCGATGAGCAATCCTTCCAAGATGTGCGAGCGCTTTTCCGCTTGGGAAAGCTCGTATTTCGTGCGGCGAACCACTACATCGTGGCGGTGATCTACAAAATGATGGATCAGGTCCTTCAAGTTGAGCATTTCCGGCCGCCCGTGCACCAGGGCAATGTTGTTGACGCTGAAGCTGCTTTGCAGCGAAGTGTACTTGTATAGCTTGTTTAATACAACGTTTGGAACGGCGTCTCTTTTGAGTACATAGACGATGCGCATACCGCTTCGGTCTGACTCGTCGCGGATGTCCGCAATGCCTTCCAACTTTTTCTCGTTGATCAAGTCGGCGGTCTTTTTGATCATCTCGGCCTTGTTGACCTGGTACGGAATTTCCGTTGCGATGATGCACTCGCGCCCGTTGACTTCTTCAAAGTGGCATTTACCGCGCAACACCACGCGGCCGCGGCCGGTGTGGAACGCA
>CAMBEZ010000034.1 GCA_945865885.1 Owenweeksia hongkongensis DSM 17368 | reverse complement strand
CACGGTATGTCCTTCTTCCAACAGCAACTGCTTGATTTTTTCTTTGAGTTCAAAACCCGCGTGATCGGCGCCAATAGCAATGTTCATAACCTGTGAAGTTGTGTGAATAAGTCAATACAAAAATTAGACCCTGTAAAATTACCCCACTTTATCCACAACCGCACGACCTAAAGTGGGGGTAAAAGATTTTAACGAAAAAATGCAAAACACGATGTGCACGGCTGCTCATAAATTACGAGTGTACGCAATAAACTGCTTAATTCAAAAGGAAAACGATACCGCACGAAGTGTTTATAAACTGTTAACAAGGTGTCAAATGCGTTGAAAAGAAAAAAGGGGATAAAAGTTATCCCCCTTGTGAACTCACCATTAAAATCAAGAAGATTCTATTTAAAAAAAGTTTTTAGTGTTTATTAAATGTTGAAAACGATGCCTTGCGCCAACGGAAGGTTGTTTCCGTAGTTCAAGGTGTTGGTTTGGCGACGCATGTATGCCTTCCAGCTGTCCGATCCGGATTCGCGCCCGCCGCCGGTTTCTTTTTCACCACCAAAAGCACCGCCGATTTCAGCACCACTGGTGCCAATATTTACGTTGGCGATGCCGCAATCGGAGCCGGCTGCAGACAAGAAGGTGTGTGCCTCGCGCATGTTCAGGGTCATGATGGCCGACGAGAGACCTTGCGGGACCCTGTTTTGCAAGGCAATAGCTTCTTCCAAGGTGGAATAAGTCATGAGGTACAATATGGGCGCAAACGTCTCGTGCTGAACGATGGCGAAGTGGTTTTCTACGTGCGCAATGGCCGGCTTTACGTAGCAGCCACTTTCGTAGCCGGGCCCGCTGAGAACTCCGCCCTCCACCAAGATGGTACCGCCTTCGCGTACGACTTCAGTTAATGCACGTTCGTATTGAGCTACGGCAGCTGAATCGATCAAAGGACCTACGTGTACGGTAGGATCCAGAGGATTTCCGATGGTCAACTGGCTGTAGGCTTTTTTCAAAACGTCCACCACTTTGTTAAAAATTGACTCGTGTACAATGAGTCGACGGGTACTTGTGCAGCGCTGACCGGCGGTACCTACGGCGCCAAAGACCGTTCCAATGACCGTCATTTTGAGGTCTGCCTCTGGGGTAACGATGATGGCGTTGTTGCCGCCTAATTCCAAAATGGAGCGTCCAAAACGCTCCGCAACCACGGATCCAACTTTACGCCCCATGGCGGTGGAACCTGTTGCGGAAACCAAGGGAACCCGCATATCTGCGGTCATCCACTGGCCCACCTCAACCGCACCGGTAACGATGGTGCTGATGCCCTCGGGAAGGTCGTTGGAGGTTGCCACTTGGTTCCAAAGGTGCTGGCACGCTACGGCGCACAAAGGAGCTTTTTCAGAAGCTTTCCATACCACGACGTCGCCACAAACCCAAGCCAGGGCTGCGTTCCAGCTCCACACCGCTACCGGGAAGTTGAATGCGCTGATGACGCCCACAATACCCAAGGGGTGCCATTGCTCCATCATGTGGTGGTTGGGGCGCTCGCTTTGAAAGGTCAGGCCGGTAAGTTGGCGCGACAAGCCAACCGCGTAATCGCAGATGTCGATCATTTCTTGGACTTCACCCCAACCTTCTTGGAGGGATTTACCCATTTCGTAGCTCACCAATTTTCCGAGTAAGTCCTTGTTGGCGCGCAAGACGTCGCCAAATTGACGCACGTACTCGCCGCGCTTGGGTGCCGGAATGGTGCGCCAGTGGACAAAAGCGGCGTGCGCTTTTTCCAGCGCAGCATCGTATTCCGCCCGCGTGGTGGTGCTTACTTCACCGATGGCTTTGCCGTCCACCGGGGAATAACTGGTTAGCGAAGTTCCTGCGTTGGAAGATTGACGACCGGTCCAGGTGCCCGCGTTGGTGGGTTTCAAACCCAGTGCGGAAAAGTCAGTAATAGAGTATGTTGCCATGGGGCAAAGGTACGCAACGCGCAACGTGTGCCGCTGGAACAAGGGCTGCGGCAGGCGCGGCAAAAAAAACCCCGCCCGAGGCGGGGAAAAAAGAGAGGTCTCGAGCGGATTCGAACCGCTGTAGCAGCTTTTGCAGAGCTGAGCCTAGCCACTCGGCCACGAGACCAATTTTGAGCGGACTGCGAAGATACGCAATTGTGGCGAATTGCGCTTTATTCCAAGGTTTCGATCGTCAGCGAAACGAGGATCCGTTGGGACGAAACTCCATTTGAACCGTCACGCGTTCCACATCCGCGTCTATGGGCGGGCTGAGTTTTGCCACCCGTACTTGTGCCCAATCCACAGAGGGTGCTTCGCGAAGGATGCGTTCACCAATGCGCAAGACAACAGTCTCCAGCAACTGCGCACGAACAGCCATTTCTTCGCGCGCAATCCGGGCGAGCAGGACGTAATCCACCGTGTCGTTTAACCGGTCCGTTTGTGCGCTTCGTTCGTCGGAAACCTCCACCGCCAAATCAACGTGGTAGTTGGATCCTATTTGGGCTTCTTCCGGAAGGCAGCCGTGGTAGGCGTACAGCCTTTGTTGGGTCACCTCAATGCGCACGGCAAATGCTTTCGATGCGTTCTAGGGATTCGGTTTTGCCCAGCAACCCCATGGTTTCAAAAACCGACGGCCCTACCGTAACACCCGTGATGGCCAAACGCAAAACAGGACCCAGCTGACCGAATCCTTGTCCGGATTCTGCCAAGTAGGATTTAAAGTTTGATTCCAGGGCCTCAGCGGCAAAGGGCTCCACCGTGGCGAAGCGTTGCGCCAAGACGCGCAAATGCTCCGCGGAGGTGTCCGTCCATTTCTTGCCCATCATGTCGGGGTCGTACCCGTGGGGAGCGTGGAACAGATAGGGTCCATTTTCGTAGACGTCTTGCGGGAATACGGCACGGTCCAACAGCAAAGAACAGGCGCCTTCCAGCACGTGGGGAGCGGGAACGGCAACGCCCCGACGGGTTAAATCTGCAGCCACTTTTTGGGCGAGTTCCGCCGCGGGAAGAGCGCGCAAAAATTGCTGGTTGAACCACTTGGCTTTTTCAAAATCGAAACGGGCGCCGGCTTTGTGCACCTTGTCCAAGTTGAAGGCTTCGACCAATTCAGCCAGGGAGAACAGTTCGCGGTTGTCGCCGGGGTTCCAACCCAAAAAGGCCAGCATATTGGCGAAGGCTTCCGGCAAAAATCCGCGTTCGCGGTAGCCGCTGGAGACCTCGCCGGTTTCCGGGCTGACCCAATGCAGGGGAAATACAGGGAAGCCCAACCGATCGCCGTCGCGCTTGGACAGTTTTCCGTTTCCGTCCGGGCGCAAGAGCAGGGGCAAGTGGGCAAACTCAGGAGCCTCCCAGCCAAAGAATCGGTACAACAGGATGTGCAGCGGAGCGGAAGGCAGCCACTCTTCGCCGCGAATGACGTGGGAAATTTCCATGAGCCGGTCGTCCACCACATTGGCCAAGTGGTAGGTGGGCATGCCGTCGCCCTTGAGCAAGACCTTGTCGTCCAAATTCAACGTGTTCACACTGACCCAGCCCCGAATGCGGTCTTGAAATTTCACTTCTTCGTTGCGCGGCAATTTGACGCGAATCACGTACGGCTCACCCGCAGCCAACCGACGCTCCACGTCTTCTGCCGGAAGGGTCATACTGTTTTTCATGGCCGTGCGCGTGATGCTGTTGTACTGCCAGTTGGGATTGCCCGCGGCCTTGGCGCGTTCGCGAACCAATTCCAGGTCTTCCGGGGTGTCGAACGCGTAGTACGCATTGCCGGCTGCGATCAGTTGATCGGCGTATTGGCGGTACATGGGTTTGCGCTCGGATTGGCGATACGGCGCATGGGGCCCGCCCACGCCTTGGCCCTCGTCGGGCGAAATGCCGCACCAAGCCAGCGCCTCCAAAATGTACTCTTCCGCGCCCGGGACAAAGCGGGTTTGGTCCGTGTCTTCAATGCGCAGCAAGAACTTGCCGCCGTGTTGTTTGGCAAAGAGGTAGTTGTAGAGGGCGGTACGAACGCCACCCATGTGGAGCGCTCCGGTGGGACTGGGGGCAAATCGAACGCGAACGGGACGTGAAGACATAAGGTTTTCCTTGAGGGGAACAAAGATAGCCCACCGCGTACAATCGCTATCTTTGTTGCCTATGGAGCGCACCCTCAACGAGCAAGAACAGTTTCGCCGCGAGTCCCTGGCCCAACTGCGGGCAATGGGCATTGAACCCTATCCGGCCGCGTCGTACCCCATTACGCATACGGCCCAAGAAGTATTGGACGGCTACGAGGCCAATCCAGACGCCTTTTCCAAGGTGTGCGTGGCGGGTCGGTTGATGGCCAAACGAATCATGGGCAAGGCCTCTTTTGCGGTGCTCAAGGACAGTTCCGCGCGCATGCAGGTGTACCTCAATCGGGACGAGTTGTGCCCGAACGAAAACAAAGACCTCTACAACGAAGTGTTCAAGAAGCTCTTGGACATGGGCGACTTTGTGGGCGTGGAAGGACACGTGTTCAAAACCCAGACCGGCGAGATTTCGGTACACGCTACGTCGCTCACGCTTTTGAGCAAATCGTTGCGACCGCTGCCCGTGGTGAAAACGGATGCGGACGGCACGGTGTACGACGCGTTTTCCGATCCAGAGCTGCGCTACCGCCAACGCTACGTGGATTTGGTGGTGAACGAAGGCGTGAAAGACGTTTTTGTGAAGCGCACCAAAATCTTCAACACCATGCGCCGGGTGTTTGACCGCGCCGGTTATTTGGAGGTGGAAACCCCTGTTTTGCAGCCCATTCCCGGCGGCGCCGCTGCGCGCCCCTTCATTACGCACCACAACGCCTTGGACATGCCGCTGTATTTGCGCGTTGCCAATGAGCTTTATTTGAAGCGTTTGATTGTGGGTGGGTTCGACGGCGTCTACGAGTTTGCCAAGGATTTCCGGAACGAAGGAATGGACCGGACGCACAATCCGGAGTTCACCGTGATGGAAATTTACGTGGCTTACAAAGATTACCGGTGGATGATGCAGTTCACGGAGTCTTTGTTGGAAGAAGTGGTTCGCGAAGTAACGGGCGACTCGGTGGAAGTACACGTGGGCCAACGCTCTATTTCGTTCCAAGCCCCGTTCCCGCGGGTGCCCATTTTGGAAGCCATTCGCGTGCACACCGGCCACGACTTAAACGGCAAGTCCGAAGACGAGGTTCGAACCGTTGCACGCTCTTTGGGCGTTGAGGTGAAGCCGGAAATGGGCTTGGGCAAGTTGATCGACGAGATCTTTGGCGAAAAGTGCGAGCACCACTACGTGCAGCCCACGTTCATTACGGATTACCCCATTGAGATGTCTCCGCTGTGCAAGCGCCACCGGGACAATCCCGCGTTGACGGAGCGGTTTGAGTTGTTTGTGAACGGAAAGGAGCTGGCCAACGCGTACAGCGAGTTGAACGATCCCATCGACCAACGCGAGCGATTTGAGGACCAGTTGAAGTTGTCTGAAAAAGGCGACGACGAGGCCATGTTTATTGATCAGGACTTTTTGCGCGCGCTGGAGTACGGCATGCCGCCCACCGCGGGCATGGGCATTGGAATGGACCGTTTGACGATGTTGTTGACGAACCAAAGCAGCATACAGGAGGTTTTGTTTTTCCCGCAAATGCGTCCCGAAAAGGTCGATTAATCCATGCTGTATCCGGCGGACGCGGCAGATAGCCTAGACTTTACGGCGCTGAAGGCGATGGTGGGGGAGCGGGCGGCGACGCCGCAGGCCCGCCGCCGCATTGAGGAGCTGCAGCCGGAATTTCGCTGGGAAGCGCAAGCAGAGGAACTGGAGCGCACGGATCAAATGCTGACCCTGTACCAACAGGGGCATTTTTTACCGGCCGTGGCCACGGCCGACACCGCGTCGGCACTGACCCTTTTGCGGGTGCGTGAGGCCGTCTTGAGTTCCGAGCAGTTTATGGCCCTGAAAGCACAAACCGAAAGTTATCAAAACCTCTACCGATTCTGCGGCCTTCACCGCGCGTCCATGCCCGCTGTTGTTCGGCTGCTGGAGCGCACCCCTCCGGTGGACGAGGTTCCGCTGTGGATCGACAAAATTTTGGAACGCAACGGGGAGGTAAAAACTTCCGCCAGCAAGGAATTAGCGACTATTCGGAACACGTTGTCCCGAAAACGGACAGCGGCAGATCGGGTCTTTTATAAAGTGCTCCGTCGGTACGAATCCGAAGGATGGTTGGGCGATATTCGCGAGAGTGTAGCGGACGACCGACGCGTTTTGGCCGTTACCGCGTCGTACAAGAACCGCGCCCACGGCGCTTTCCACGGCAGCTCGTCCAAGCAATCTTTGGTCTTTTTGGAGCCGGGTGAATGCCTGGAAGTCAACGCCGAGGTGGCCTTGCTGCGCGAGGAAGAAACCAAGGAGATACGGCGAATTTTGAAAGCGCTGACGGCCCAATTGGCACCACTTCGTGAGCCGTTGATGGCCAGCGCGGAGCGGCTCATTGATTTGGATTTCTTGAATGCCAAAGCGCGTTTTGCCTTTGACGAAGGGGCCTGCTTGCCTACCGTTCATCGATACGGAAAAGGCCAGGACCGGCGCATACCGCTGCCCCCGGTGCAAATTGCACAAGGAATCAACCCCGTGCTGCGCCGGGTACAGGCAGGCCGCGGCAAGCCCGTGGTCCCGCTGCAATTGACCCTGGGCGACCCGCACCGGCTGGTGGTGATTTCCGGACCCAATGCCGGTGGAAAATCCCTTGCCCTTAAGACCTTGGGGCTTTTTCAGTTGATGCTGCAAAGCGGATTGTTGGTGCCGGTTCATCCGTCCAGTGCTTTTCGTTGGGTGGAAAAGATCTTGGTAGACATTGGGGACGCGCAGAGTGTGGAAAACGAGTTGTCTACATACTCCGCCAAGTTGTCCAAAATGAAGCAGTTGCTGGTGCACGCGGGCCCCGGAACACTTTGTTTGGTGGACGAATTTGGCAGCGGCTCAGACCCGGACCTGGGCAGCGCCTTGGCGCAGGTTTTTTTGAAGAAATTGCACGAAAGCAGCACCTTGGGCGTGTTCACCACCCACTACAACGCCATCAAAGCACTGGCGGGAAGTTTGCCGCACGCCACCAACGCCAACATGGCGTTCGACGTCAACACGTTTGAACCCGAGTACCGTTTGCACGTGGGGTCTCCCGGCAGCAGCTATACCTTTGAAGTGGCGCAACGCGTGGGCCTGCCCAAAGCATTGTTGGCGGAGGCGCGCGACGCGCTGGACGGTCAAACCCGCTCCGTGGACCAGTTGTTGGTGACCCTTCAGCGCCAAAGAACCACCCTGGACCGAACGCAAAACGAGAGCGGCAAACGTTTGCGGGAATTGGAACAACTCAAAGCCGATCAGGAAGGCCGAATTGCCAAATTGGAAGATAAATTGGAACGCGTTGGCAGCGCCAACGCCGAGGTAGCCGACCGATTGGCCTGGGGCAAACGATTTGAGGCCGCGGCCAAGCTCTACGCAGCATCCAAAGGACCAAAAGCGCGGCAGGAAGTGCTGCAAGAGGTGGTGAAACTGTTTGCCGAACGAGCCGGAAGGGCCAAAAAGGACGAAAAAAAGGCCGAAACCAAAGCCCAGCAAGCTCAGCGAATACGCTTGGAGCAGTTGTGGGCGCTGCCCGTCACTAGAGGAGACAAAGTGCGCGTGCTCTCCGGCGGGCGAACCCCGGGTGAGCTTTTGGAAGTTAAGAAAGACAGGTACCTTGTGCGCCTGGGGAATTTATCCTCCTGGATGGACCGCCAACAATTCATACCGTGGAACGAAAAAATTTAATTCTGGCCGGGGCCTTTGTGTGGGCCGCCGCCGCTACCGGGTGGGCACAAAGCACACTGCCGCAGGACTCTGCTCGGCAGCAGCAAAAGGCGCAGCTTGTTCGCGGCTTGTACACCGACGCGCTGACCCATCAGCAAGGCTACCGTTTGCTGGAATCCTTGTGTTCGGAAGTGGGACCGCGTCCCGTATGCAGCTCCGGCGACGCGCGCGCCATTGCCTGGGCGGTGCGCAAATTGGAAGAGCTTCCGTTCGACTCCGTCTACCTGCAAGAGGTGCCCGACAACCCCCGCTGGGTGCGCGGTGTGGAGACGGCATCGGCGGTGGGGTACGGCAAAAAGGGCGCCCTCAACGTGACGGCTTTGGGCGGCAGTGTTGGAACCCCCGGGGGGAATAAAGGAGCGGGAATTCGGGCCGAGCTGGTAGAAGTTCAGAATTTCCAAGAACTGGACGTCCTGGCCGCCGCCGGAAAAATTGCCGGGAGAATCGTTTTTTTCAATCGCCCCTTAGACCCGTCCTACATCAACACCGGCTCCGCCTACGGAAACGCCGGCGACCAACGCTGGGCCGGCGCTCAAGAGGCCGGTAAGCACGGCGCTGTTGCGGTTTTGGTGCGGTCTTTGACCCTCCGCACCGACGATTTCCCGCACACGGGAGCCATGAGCTACGGCGATGCCTCTGTTAAAATCCCCGCGGCGGGCATCAGTACCCAAGACGCCAATTGGCTGTCGTCGGAATTGAAAAAGAACCCAGGCTTGCGCGTGCAGCTCACCCTGGGTTGCGAAATGCTCGGCACCTGTACTTCGTACAACGTGGTGGGCGAGTGGCGCGGCACAGGCAACCCGGAACAAATTGCGCTGGTGGGCGGCCACCTGGACAGCTGGGATTTGGGCACGGGCGCTCAGGACGACGGAGCCGGTTGCGTGCAGAGCATCCAAGCCCTGGGGCTCCTTATGCGTTCCGGCTACCGGCCCAACCGAACGCATCGGGTGGTGCTGTACGCCAACGAAGAATTTGGATTGAACGGCGGCCGGGCGTACGCGGCGAGCGCCTTGAGCCGGAGCGAAGTACACGTTTTGGCCATCGAGTCCGACGGCGGATCCGGTACGCCTCGCGGTTTTTCCACGGAAAACGCTGCTGCCCGGGAGCGCCTGGAGCAGTTCAAGCCCTTTTTGGCTCCGTACGGTTTGTTGGCCTACTCGGTGGGCGGCTCCGGCGCAGACATCAGCGCCTTGCGCGGCCAGGGCGACGTCGTTTTGGTAGGGTTGTCCGCAGATTCGCAGCGCTACTTTGATTACCACCACTCGGCACAAGACCGCATCGAGAGCATTCATCCGCGCGAATTGGAGCTGGGCGCTGCCGCCCTGGCCGCCTTGCTCTATTTATTCGACACCAATCCGTAACGTACTCCCATGGAAACCCCTCTTTTCTCCCTTGCCGCCGCCGCCGTTCGCCAGTGGCCCCACGAAACCTACACCGATCGATTGAGTGTGTTTTTGGACGAGCAACCCCACTTGCTTGGCTTTTTGTTCAATTTATCCGAAGATTTTGAGGAGGAGGAACACGAGGCTCTTTTGCGCACCGCGTTGTTGCTCAACGAAGGTTTTGCCCACGCCCAACTCAACGTCGGGCTGATCACGGAACACCACCTCCAAATTGCCATCGACGACGTCACGGCCCAGCTGGACGACCTCACCGAATTGTTGGAGGAAGAGGCAGAATTGGATTTGGACCGAATGGTTCGGGTGGCGCGCTCCCCTTTTGTGTTTGAGGAAATGCGCACGTTTCTGCACACGGAGCTGCAAGACGGACTCCCGGAGGACCAAGTTCAGCGCCACAACCTGTTGGTTTTAATCGACGTGCTGATTGGCGCTTTTGAAGAAGCCGTTCAACTGGAACCCAAAAAAGAGAACGAATGACCCCGGAAGCCATCTTGAGCGCGATGCTGGACAACGACCCGTTCAGCCAATGGTTGGGTGTTGTGTGCACGCACCTAGCCCCGGGTACCTGTACCCTGGAAGCGACCGTTCGCCCCGAGATGACCAACGGTTTTGGCGTGGCCCATGGCGGCATCTCCTACAGCCTGGCAGATTCTGCCCTGGCGTTTGCCTCCAATACCCACGGCCAGCACGCCGTTTCGGTAGAAACCACCATTGCCCACACAGCTCCGGTTCGTGCGGGAGACCGCTTGGAAGCAATAGCCACGGAGGATCAGCGCAGCAAGCAATTTGCCCGCTACACCGTGCGCGTCACCGCCAACGGCGAACGCCTGGCAGCCCTCTTCCACGGCACCGTATACCGAAAAGAAACGCTCTGGGAAGGCCCGGCGCGGTAACCCATCACCCTAGATTACAATACAGCCATGGACGCATTCATTGTTGACGGAATACGGACCCCCATCGGGTCCTTTGGAGGAAGTTTGTCGCCGGTTCGTGCCGACGACCTGGCCGCTTTGGTTTTGCGCGAATTGCGCCACCGAAACGCAAACGTGGATTTTTCGCAGATTGCCGACGTGGTCCTGGGCTGCGCCAACCAAGCCGGTGAAGACAACCGCAACGTGGCCCGCATGGCCACCTTGCTTGCGGACTACCCCCTCAACGTCCCCGCAGAAACCACCAACCGTCTGTGCGCCAGCGGATTGAGTGCTGTTTACCAAAGCGCGCGCGCCCTCGCCGTGGGCGACGGCGTCCTCGCCGTAGCCGGCGGCGTGGAACACATGACCCGCGCCCCCTACGTCATGAGCAAAACCTCCAAAGCCTTCGGCACGGACGCCCAACTCTACGACTCCAGCTTTGGCTGGCGCTTCGTCAACCCCGCAATGAAAGCCAAGTACGGCACGGACGCCATGGGGGAAACGGCCGAGAACCTGGTGGATCGGTACGGCATTTCCCGCGAAGACCAAGATGCTTACGCCGTTCGGAGCCAACAACGCGCTGCGGCGGCTGCTGAATTCTTGGCCGGCGAACGCGTCGCTGTACCGTTGCCCCAACGCAAAGGAGACCCCATCTTGTTCAACACGGACGAATTTGCCAAACCGTCTACCACCGTGGAAGGGCTCGCCGCCTTGCGCCCCGCCTTCCGCCCGCAAAACGGCACCGTTACCGCCGGCAACGCCAGCGGCCTCAACGACGGCGCGGCCGCCCTGCTCCTGGCCTCCGAACAAGGCCTGAAGGACCACAACCTCCAGCCCTTGGTCCGCATGGTATCCGGCGCTGCCGCAGGTGTGGAGCCCCGCACCATGGGCATTGGCCCGGTGCCCGCCTCGCAATTGGCGCTCCAACGCGCGGGCCTCACCTTGGACCAAATGGACCTCATCGAACTCAACGAGGCCTTTGCCGCACAGGTTTTGGCCTGCACCCGCGCGCTCGGCTTGGACGATTTGGACCACCGCATCAATCCGAACGGGGGTGCGCTGGCATTGGGCCACCCGCTGGGCATGTCCGGCGCGCGCCTGGCCTTAACCGCTGCCCGAAATTTGGCTCAGTCCGGCAAGCGCTACGCGCTGGTCACGATGTGCATCGGCGTGGGCCAGGGCTACGCCGTCGTTCTGGAGCGCGTTTAAATCCGCCATCGCCCGCCATCGACTGTTCCGCCAACGTCTAAAAAGCAACCGCATGTTCTACTCCTTTAAAGGATTGCGCCCCATCGTACACCCGTCGGCCTTTGTGCATCCGGAAGCCAACCTAACCGGAGACGTTTGGATTGGGCCCGACGTCTACATCGGCCCGGGCGCGGTGTTGCGCGGCGACTGGGGTCGGATCACCGTTCACGCCGGAGCCAACATCCAGGAAAACTGCGTGGTCCACGTGTTCCCGGGCGAGGATGTAGTCTTGCACGAAATGGCTCACATTGGGCACGGTGCCATTGTGCACGGTGCCACCGTGGGCCGCAACTGTTTGGTGGGCATGCACGCCGTCTTGATGGATCAAGCCGTTGTGGGCGACGAAAGCATTGTGGGCGCGCTGTGTTTTGTTCCGCAAGGAATGAACATCCCTCCCCGCAGCGTGGTGGTGGGCAATCCCGCCAAGATTGTCAAGCAAGTGTCCGACGAACAATTGGCCTGGAAAACGGAAGGAACCGGGTGGTACCAGCGTCTCCCGGGCGAAGCAAAGGCGGATTTGGCACCGTGCGACCCGCTGCAAGAACCGGAAGAAAACCGCGAAAAATTAAAGTTTTCGACAGCATATCAACCGAGGAAACGTTAAATACATTACCTTTCACGCTGATAATTAACACAAAAACAACAACCAATGAGGAAACTTTACACCTTAATGGCGCTTTTGGTTTTGTCGGCAACGGCAGCCTTTGCGCAGTGTCCTCCGGCCAACAAGTGTGCCTTTACCGTTTATATGACGGATGCGTGGGGCGACGGCTGGAATGGAGCATCCGTGGTGTTGCAACAGAAAGTTGCAGGCACCTGGACCAGCATGGACACCATTACCTACGTTTGCGGCGGATTCTCCGGATGCACCGGAACACCCCCAACGGCAGCTTCTACTGCAATTGTACAGCTGTGCCAGAACGACTCCGTTCGGGTTCAAATCTTAGCAGCAGGAGGTTACCCCGAGGAAGTAGGTTTGTACGTAAAGAACGTTGCAGGCAACACCATCTTTACCCAAACCCCAGTGACCACCTTGACGGCCACAACTGGGACAGGTTACGTCTACGGCAAATTCGTTACCACGGCATGCTTTATTTCCAACTGCCCGTTGACGGCTTCTCCTACCATTGGCAACCAAACCTCTTGCGGCCCAGCCCCGGTAACCTTTACCGCAACTTGGAGCAATCCCAACTACTCCATGATGTGGGTAGCCGCTAACGGTTCCACCATTGGATCGGGCGCTTCCTTCACCACCCCAGCCATCACGGCCAGCACTACGGTATCCGGACGTTTGATCACGGACGACAACACCAAAGGACGTGTTTCTGGTGGTCCATCAACCGCTTTGTTTGCAGCGTCCACCACGGTGGGTTATACCGCGGCTCCCGCCGGAAACTTCACCAACTACACCGGTTTGGCAGTAACTACGCCCATGACGTGGGACTCCACCACCGTTCGCGTATTCCCTACGGCCAACGGAGGCACGGTTAACTTCCGCATTCGGGTGTACGAGCGCAAAGGAAAAATCACCACCGGCTTGAACGGCGGTGCACTTTTGTACACTTCTGCACCCATCAGCGCGGTGAACAGCGGCACCACGCCTGCGAACATCAAAGTACCGGTTGGTTTGGCTTTTGCCCCCGGTCGTTACTTGATCAACATTGAGCAGTTGGCAGGCACCACGGCTGTTATGTACCGCTCTACGGCACTTCCTACAGGCCACACCTATCCGTACAACTTGGCCGGATTGGGCCAGGTAGATTCGGTGAACTTAGCCACCCAAACGCGCGTATACTACTTCTTCGATTGGAAAATGAGCGAAGCGTGCATGGGTCCCATTGTAACGGCCAACGCTACGTTTGCCCCGCTTCCTTCTACGGCCATGCCGTACACGGTGGATTTCAACACCGGCGTACCGTGCACCTGGACTACAGCTGCAACTTCTGGTGCGTTGTGGGCTCCTAAGACCGTTTACGGGACAGCTTCTTCCATCAACGGAACTCCATTTGTGATGGTGGACGACGATGCGGCTGGATCTACAACCATTACGTCCAACTCCGTACTCCAATCCCCATCCATCAATGCAGCCGGTTACGACACCTTGTACGTGGAGTTCAAGCAATACTACCGCAGTTTGACGGGCCAAAAAGGATACGTTGAAGTATTGAATGCTGCCGGCGCGTGGGTAAAAATTGACTCCATGGTGGCAACCAGCGGCTCTTGGACTGCTCCGGCTACCAAGAAGTACAACGTGACCGCCTACCAAGGCGCTGCCTTCAAGGCGCGTTTGCGCTTCAACGACGGCGGAACCTACGGTTGGTACTGGGC
>CAMBEZ010000033.1 GCA_945865885.1 Owenweeksia hongkongensis DSM 17368 | reverse complement strand
GTGACCCTGTTAGGATTCAAACCTAAAACCTCTTGATCCGTAGTCAAGTGCTCTATTCAGTTGAGCTACAGGGCCATTCCCAATTGGGAGTGCAAATATACGAAGAGCGTAGAAATCTCCAAGCATTGATTCGAAAAAAACACCGAATCCATCCGAGCCAATTCGTGCGTCTTGCCCTACGCCATTTATCCGCTCACGAGCCTTTCACAAGCTGGTGCCAATCATCTCTTAATTTCCGTCGCCCGAATCTGAAGGTGCGGAACCTGACTGATCGGTGGCCTCGTCGGAATCATCGACGGTAACGGGCTGATTCTCTAAGAACAGGCGCATTTTGCCGCGGGTAGAGGTGTTGTACACGAAGGGCGATTGGCCGTTTTTGGGCGGAATGCTTCGTTTGTTGGGATCGGTGGATAGAATGGCGTCCAAATAGGGTTTGTGCGTGCTGTAGAACTGCAAAATATTTCGCCTGTAGAGGAAGAAATGCTCCAATTCCGCGGCGGTCTTAACGTACAAGGTGAATTCATCGCCGCGGGACTTCTTGCGCAATTCCAAAATTCCTTCCACCTCCCGGTGCAAGGTAGTGCCGTCCACCCCGCCCAAAACCAAGGGACCGTCGGAACGAAACGTGCGCAAACCGGCATCCCAAGTGAGGTGGGCGTTGTCTATGAAAAGGGTGGTGCGCATGGGGCGCGGAAGCTTGCCGGCTACCCCTTCTTTGTAGTATTCCTGCCGGTCTTTGAGGTCCAAACTGAAGTTGCACAATTCCACCGCGGCCTCCGTGAGGAAATCACCGAAAGACTCCGAGGCCAATTCTGCACCCAACCCTTTCAACACGTCCGGCTGAAATAGAAACTGCAACGTTAGCGCAACGTCTGCCTCCATGGTGGATTTGCGTAAATCCGCGGCAATGCGGCCGAAGGTCTTCATCTCCAACAATCCGGTGTTATCGCCCAAACGCAACTGGCCCGTACCTTCCACCACACAGGTCTCCGTGTTGAGGGTCAGTACATTGTCCGGTGCCTCAGGATCCTCCATTCTGCGGCGAGTGGTCACCACGTAGTGTTTGAATTGCGGTTCGTAATAAAGGACGCCGTACGCACCAATCAACTCCACGGACGCCCGTGCCCCCCCTCGTCCAATAAACGCAGCATACGGCGCTGCAGAGTCCTGAGCCAAGTAGATTCCATTAAACACACGATTGAGCCCTTTTGCCGTATCCCGGTTGGGCAATTCCAATACAATGTCGGACGGATCCACTACACTTGTGGTTCGGAAGTACTGCGACGATACCGAGGGGCATTGGGCCGTTATGGTGGTAAAACCATCAAAAGTCAAATGTTCCTGCGAAGAGAACATCTTCGCTTCCCCGTAAAACTGAAAATACGGACTGATGGGGAACGGTTTAACCTTACTCAAGTCACCTCTGCCGTAGGTAGTACCTCCACTGTCCGACTGAACCCGACTGAAAACGATGGGCAATACTTGATCGTTGACGTCCCGGTACAGGTAGGTGGCGGTTCCACCAAATTTGTTTCGACCTTCCACCAGCAAATTGGCTCGTTCCATGTGGTGGTAAGCCTCCGACCGTGGTGCGGTAATCTTGGCATTCTTCAGCGGACGCATGTACGCTTGAGCTTCAACAACAATGCGGTTGGAGTCCGGGAAAACACGCGCGTCTGCAAGGTCCAAATGCGGTACGCCCTCCCCTTTTAACACGCTGGGGCGCAAGTAAAAAACTGCCTTGGATGCGTTGAACCGGAGCGAATCTTGCTGCGGATGTTGCGAAATCATCTCCGCCTGTGCCCCCACCGTTCCTTTGGACAGGGCCACTGTTTCCTGAACAACATCCCAAACGGCCCGATCCAAGGTAGAAGTGTATTGATTGATGGGGAATTGCATGCGGGAAGTACCCCCATTGCTCACGTAGGATCCCTTCCGCGCGATCAAATCCAGATTCGCGGTGGCATTGGGCAAGACAAAGCCCCAAGGCCCGCTGTCTGCAGCACGCACCCGAAAATCCGCCTGATTGGATTTGATGCCCCCCGCAAACAAAGCCATTTCCCGAGACTGGGTTTCGGAGCGGTGCATGCCCAAAACGCCGTCAGCATTTAATCGGTCCGGTCGGTACACCAATTGCCCCCGGAGCCATCCTTTTTCTTTTCCATAAACCAACAAGGAATCGCGCGTGGTGCGGGCTTTCCACGTGGCCGCGTAGGGGTACCACTGTACTTGTAGTTTTTGACCCTGCATATCCGGATGTCCGGTGCTTGCGGAACCGGCCAACAAGGTTAATTGGGACTGCAAGGCCAGGCCTTTGGTAGAATCTGGGAAAAGAACCCACGGTTCTGCTTGAGAGCGGGTGCGCACGTACACCAAGTCGCCCTTAGTCTCCAAACCTTTGAGACTCAGAGACACTTCACCAATTACGGTACCCTTGCCGCCGTATGCTCCCCAGCCGGAGGCTGGGGTTTGTGCCGTAAATCCAAGAGAATAATCGCGTTGAACCCCAATTTTCTGGTTCATTACGGGGAATATTCCGGCGGAGGTAAAAACGCCGTCAAATTTTAAACCTTTGGTAGACGTATTGTCGAGCGAATCAATTGCAAAAGGGGCAATTTCTACATTGAATTTTTCCCGAAAGTATACCCCGCCGTAGGTTGACGGTTTGTCGTAGTAAACATAAGAACGCTTGCCGCTGGTAAAAATGGGGTACTCCGTGTACCTCTTGGTACTGGATTTGTTTTGAGGTTGATCTATTTGCAGCCGACCGTTGATGTTCTGCAGCGTATTCCGAACCTGTACCAACCGACGACGACCGTCGGTATCCGCTTCAAAGGACTCCACGGCAAATTTCATGGAGTCAATGGTTGCCATTGCCAGTTCAAAAGGAAGGTACGCAAAGCGAAACTGGCGGCCGTGAAATGTAAACCGCCCGGCTTTCACCACACCGTCAAAGTCAAAATCCAAACCTTTCTTCAGGATTATTCGCTGCTTTTCCGGGTAAAAAGCTACTTTCTGAGAGTCGGAAACCGCTAATTCGCGAATTCCCACCAAATCCATATCGCCCGTCAGTAGGCTTACCTGGGCATTCATGCCCGTGGCCACTTCGGAGACCAATTGGATGACGTCGTAATCGCGCTTGGCTTGGTCGTTCAATATATACTCCCGAACCTTGGGTTGAACGTCAATCCACTGGCGCTCCAAATCGTAGCGAACAAATCCCATGACGGCCAGCTCCATCATGAAGATTTCACAGGCCTGCTCGCCCATCCCGTAGGATCTGGCCATGTCTTTCAAGCTTAAACTGTTGTTGTATGAGGTGGCAATCTTGTCCACCAAGTACAACGGATTTTTGGCCGCCAAACCTTGGAGCGAACTGAATCGATCTCCACGGAAATACTGCCGGCTCTCCACCACCATGGGCGCGGGCGTACCCAAATTGAGGGTACCCAAAAAGTAGGCCGGCTGATCTGTTTTCCAGTCGATTTTATCCAAATAAATATCGACTCCGTGGTAGGAATCCACAAAGGGAACCAGGGCCAGCCCCACTTGGGGCCGACGAATGCGGACTTCTTGGGTTGCCGGGTCAAACCTGATTTCCGATTTGGGGTGGTACAGGGAATCTCCGCTGGCAAACAAGAAGGATACGGCACTTTGCTCCGAGGATAGGGCTTCGGGCGTGATCAAAAAACGGGGCGCGCGCAAACGAAGCGCTGGTTTTTGGTCGTACTTGAAGACGAACTGTGCACGTCCTTGGCGCACCGACGCAAAAAACTTCCGTCCCATGACGGAAAATCCTCCGGTGTAGTCCACCCCCGGAAAAAAGTCCGTCAGCTCCAGTCGATCCTCAAATCCCTCAAAGCGGGGAAAAGTGGCGCGTTCTTCCTCACTCCGCACGCTCAATCGCTCTTCAAATTTTCCCGACGCGGGCTCCCTGAGGTACATTTTGCTGTACAAAGTGGCGGTGTCTGCCGTCCAACCGGGCTTGCTGGCGTCCAAAACAAACGAGCCCAACTCTGCGTAGAGCGAATCCGGTGAAAAGCCCGCACGCGTCCAAGAAACCAAGGCACCAGAGCCAACCTCCAAGCGGTGCGCTGTGGGGTAGTATTTACCGTTGACCGCATCCACCACGGTGGAATCCGTTTTGAACCGACCCCGAATTTGCTGGCCCTCCAACACTACATACGGAAGGGGGTCTGCCCCAAAAGCACCAGGTGTTTCCGCCAAACGCCACACCAAATTGCCGTCGTTGTATAATTCTCCCCGGTACCAAATCAGTTTCCATTGGCGGAAATGATCCGTGTACTCCCGCAGCGGTGCTTTTTTCAGCAATTCCTCGGAGTGTTCCAGCCAAGCGTCGTTCACCCCTTCGTCCTCCAGAGCGCACCACGCGCGGAAGACTTCCGTGTAATTCTGCCACGGCTCCAAATTGGTTGCGCGCTTTTTGACCAGTCCATTGGCCAACAAGATCCACTTTTCTTGAAATTCCGGGGATTGATTTTCCCAAGCCGCCCAAAAGGGGATTAATTCTTGATCAGCTGCCTTTTTGTTCCCGTACAAGGTTGCGAAGGTCTTCGCAAAGGCTTCCTCAAAAGCTTTGGGTTCCGTCGGAAACGCCTTTAGCGATTGCGCTCGGGCCGACGACGCGAATACGACGGGTAAAAAAAGAACTACAAACCAACGAATTGCACGCGGCAGAGATGAATCAAACGTTGATTTCATGTTTTTTCCTTGAGTACCGGTTAAAACGCCTTAGGGTTTGCGCAAATCCATTCGACACCACCGATCTTTTACGGCCACACCGTCAAAAACCAAGCCCAACGATTCCGCGTGTTCCCGAAGAACGGGCACGTCCTCCTCGTAAAACCCACTCAGAAGAACTACACCCCCGGGCCGTACGAACGGCTCGTAGGTGGCGAGGTCTTCCAACAACACGTTGCGCTGAATGTTGGCGATAAAAACATCGAATCCCGGGGCGGTCCAATCCAACTGCTTCAAAACGCGGGCATCCCCAACGGCCAACGGCATTTCCGGAAAGGAGTTGTTGGCAGCAATTTCGCGCGCGTTCCGAACGGCGTGTTCGTCGATGTCAATTCCACCGGCAAAGGTGGCGCCACGCTGTGCCGCTAAAACCGCAAGAACCGCGGTGCCGCACCCCATGTCCAGCACACGCTTGCCCAACAAATCCAGAGCCAACAAGGCCTCGCACATCAGGTAGGTAGTAGCGTGGTGCCCAGTTCCAAAGGCCATCTTGGGCTCCAAAACGATTTCGTGCTCGTAGGCGCCTGCGGCGGGAGCTTCGTGGAAGGGTGCGCGAATGAGCAGTTTGTTCCCAATAGAAATGGGCGAAAACGAGGCCTCCCACACGGCATTCCAATTTTGGTGTTCCATCCGGATTTCGGTCCACCGAACTTCGCCAACGGAAGAAGCCATTGGGAAATCTTCTAACGTTACGCCCAGGAATTGATCCATTGGGATGTAGGCCAAAGCACGCCGCCCCATTTCTCCATCAGGAAAATCAACCGTCTCAACGGGCAAGGCATCCAAATCCGCTTGAAGCAGGTCCAAGGCGATGGAGTTGGCTACCTCCAGGTCCAAACATACGTAATCCATGAGGGATTGTTTTAGGCCGAACGCAAAGCGTCCAGCAGCGCCAAAAAGTCGTCTGCTTTTAACGAGGCACCGCCAATGAGTCCGCCGTTGATGTCCTTTTGTCCAAAAAGTGCCGCAGCGTTGTCTGGCTTCACGCTTCCGCCGTACAGCAGGGCCATGATGGATGCCGTATCCGCATCAAACCGTTCGCGGAGCCAAGTGCGGATGCGTGCGTGCATTTCCTGGGCTTGTTCGGGGGAAGCAACTTCACCGGTTCCGATGGCCCAAACGGGTTCGTAGGCAACCACCACATTGTGTGCCTCATCCGCAGACACGTCCGCCAACGCCACCTGCAACTGGTGCTGCACTACTTCCCATTCCCGGCCGGATTTGCGCTCTTCAAGGGTCTCTCCAACACACAGAATCGGTGAAATTTCCGCATTAAGCGCAGCGCGAAGCTTGCTAGCTATTTGACGGTCTGTTTCTCCAAAGTACTGACGTCGTTCCGAATGGCCCAACAAGACCGCGTCCACATCCAAATCTTTCAGCATGGGCAACGATACTTCACCGGTGTACGCACCGCTGGCTTGCTCGTGGCAATTTTGTGCTGCTACACTGATTTCCGGAAAGTCCCACAACCGTTGCACGGAGGCCCACAAATGGGTAAACGGAGGGGCCACCACCAAGTGCACCTCCCCAATTCGCTCGGGCGTCAAACCGTTGACCAAAGCATCCAACAACGCCAATCCCTCTTGGGGAGTGGTGTTCATTTTCCAGTTACCCGCTAGCATTTTCATGCGGTGAAGGTACGATTTGCCCGCGGGTCCAAGAAACCGTATGCCGCATCAACCAACGCCTGCAGCACCACAAAAACCACGGAGAGAAACAGTACACATCCCATGATGACGGGCAGGTCTCGTCCGTTCAACGCGTCCACCATGAGCTTGCCGGTGCCGTTCCAACCAAAAACGGCCTCTACAAAAACGGCACCGCTCAACAACCCAGCAAACCACCCGGACAGGGTGGTCACCAAAGGGTTGAATGCATTGCGGAGCACGTGGCGCCAAACCAGTCCGGCGGTGGTGACCCCTTTGGCCCGGGCGGTGCGGATGTAGTCTTGGGCCAAGACATCCAAAGCAGAGGAACGCATCATTTGGATCAAAACACCCAACGGCCGGATGCCCAGCGTAAGCGCGGGCAACACCGCATGTTTCCAATGCAGGTGCATGGACTCCCCATAGTCGTCCAATTCCCGAAAATTACCCGTGAGCGGAAGACCGGTCCAATCGTGCCAAGCAAAACCAAGCCACCAGGCAATCAAGATCGCTACCAGAAAACTGGGAGCAGCCATGCCCAAGGTGGACACAAATGCAATTCCGCGGTCCCACCAGGTGCCGATGTAGAGCGCGGATGCAATTCCCAATGGAATGCTCAGAAGTACCGCAAACACCATGGAAAGCACGGCCAACAACAGGGTATTGGGAAAGGTGGCCGCCAACAAGTCCACCACCGACGTTCCGGGACGCTGGTAACTGGTTTGCAGGTCCGGCCAGTCCAAGGTCCAACCGTCGGTCGTGGGACGCACCGGTGAAAGGTGCATTAAATACCGACCGTACTGAACCGGCAGCGGTTGGTCAAATCCGTACTGCTGACGCAGCAGGGCCAATTGTTCGGGATCTTCCCGCTGGTCCAACATCATCCGCGCCGGGTCCCCAGCTACCCCGTGAAAAAGAAAAAATACCAAGGTGGCAACGCCCCAAAGCACCAAAAGCGATTGACCGATGCGCCGCACTGCGGTTTATTTTGTCAATGCTTGCAGTCCTTCCGCCAAAGCAGCATCCGGATTCCAGGATGGGGTGATGTCGTTGCCGTGCAGGTGCACTACGATTTTGCCCTTTTGCAGCAGGGTAATTCCGGGGTTTCCTCTGTTGATGGTCTTGACCGTGGTTCCGTCCATGGCTGCCCACGCAAAGGGTGCGTTGTATTGATGCGCCCATTCGTCAATTTCTTCCGGACTGGACGATGTCAACGCCACTACCGTCCACCCTTGCTTTTCCCAAGCCCAGGCTGCGTCCGCAATACGCTTGAAATTATCATCGTCGGTCCGATCCAACCGGTACAGGGTTACCCAAATTACTTTTTCTTCTGCCAAAATTGAGGCCGTGCGGTCTTCGCCGTCCACCACCAAAGAAAAATCGTGAATCGGCGGCACGTATCCTTCTTGGATTTTTGCTTGCCGAATTTTGTCTGCCTGCAGCTCCCAATCGGTCTTTTCGTACCATTTTTCTTGCGTGTACTGCGTTCCGCTGACTTCCATTTCCTCGCCCGACTTCGTGTTTTTCAACGTGTAGTACGTCTCGTAAACCGGACCCTGCAAGCCCAATTCCTCGGCCGACTTCATGGACTCTTCCACCAGCGTACCCGGTTTGTAAGCGCGAAAATCCCATACCGGAAGGTGGTGCAGTACCCAATACCCAAAAAACAAGGAAGAAATCAGGGATGCAGACAAAACAACTCCGTTCGCCTTGGAGGGCAAAACGGGCTGAATAAAGGACTTGCCCCAGTACAGCAGGGCAATCAAAACCGAGAGCACCACGTCCTTGGTGAACGACTCCCACGGGGTCAACGGGATGGCGTCGCCAAAGCATCCGCAATCGGTTACTTTGTTGAAGTAGGCACTGTAAAAGGTGAGGAAGGTGAAGAAACCCATCATCAGCGCCAACAGAAGTAAGGTCCATTTACGGAATACCCCCAAGAGCAGCGCCACACCTAACAAAACCTCCAAAACCACCAAAAAAACGGCCAAAAACAAGGCAAATGGCTCCAAAAAAGGCAAATTCAGAACACTTTCTGAGAAATACTCCTCCAACTTATACCCAAATCCAACGGGGTCGTTGAGCTTGATGACTCCGGAAAACACAAACAGAGCTCCCACCAACAGCCGAGCCAATTGGGTTGCAACGGAGGCAAACGAAAACGTCTTCATGGTGTATTAAGATTTCATTTTGATCAACGCAAAAGCTGCGTAATTGATCATGTCTAAGTAATTGGCTTCTACTCCTTCGCTGACCAGGGTTTGCCCCGAGTTGTCCTCAATTTGTTTGACGCGTAAGATTTTCTGAAGGATCATGTCGGCCAAACTGGGAATGCGCATGTCGCGCCACGCCTCGCCGTAATCATGGTTCTTCTTTTCCATCAATTGAAATGCATTATCTGCTTGTTTATCAAATTGATGCAGCGACTCTTCAACACTTAAGTCTGGCTGGTCCACCACCCCCAATTCCAACTGAATTAAAGCCGCAATGCTGTAGTTGAGCAAACCGATGAACTCGCCTTCAATGGAATCGTCCACCAGTTGCGTACCCGCTAGCTGGATGCTGCGAATGCGGTTGGCCTTGATGTACAATTGATCCGTCAACGAGGGAAGACGGAGAATGCGCCACGCCGGGCCGTAATCGAGCAGTTTTTTCGCAAACAAGGCGCGGCATTCCGCCAAAACAGCCGCGTATTCGGTTTGGGTTCGGGTCATGGGTTACCTTTGAACAGCGAAGATACAATCCATGGTGCACTTTGTCCGACTCCGCCAAGGCCTTTGGTCTTTGGAAAAGCCCGTGGTTCTGGGTATTTTAAACGCAACCCCGGATTCGTTCTACGCGGACGGTCGGGCACTGGCGGAAGAAGCCTGCGTGAAAGCGGATTCCTTGATTAAGGACGGAGCCGATTGGGTCGACGTGGGTGGCTGTTCCACGCGGCCGGGCTCCACACCGCCCACGGAGGAAGAGGAATGGCAACGCATCGCTCCGGTGTTGGACTACCTGGCCAAAAACCACCCCACCGTTCCCGTTTCCGTAGATACCTACCGTGCGTCCGTTGCCCAGCGTGCACTGGACGAAGGCGCCTCTTTGATCAACGATGTATCCTCCGGGCTGTGGGATCCAAAAATGGTACCACTGGTTGCCGCTTCTCAAGTGCCGTACATCGCCATGCACCACCAAGGACGCCCGAATTCCATGCAATTGGCTCCGCAGTACACCCATGTGGTTCAGGAAGTTTTTGGCTTTTTTGCCCAGCGCTTGGGTGAGCTTCGCAGCTTGGGCGTAAACGACGTGCTGCTCGATCCCGGCTTTGGATTCGGCAAAACCGCGGAACATAATTTTAACCTCTTGGACCAATTGGAGGTCTTCCATGCCCTTGGTTGCCCACTGCTGGTGGGTGTTTCCCGCAAATCGATGATTTACAAATCCTTGGACACCACTCCCGAGCTCGCCTTAAACGGAACCACTGCAGCGCACGCTTGGGCATTGGACCGCGGAGCACACGTTTTGCGGGTGCACGACCCCAAAGCCGCCCAAGAAACCGTTCGACTGCACCGGCTCCTCACCGCCTCGCGCCCGTCAAGCGTCGGATAGAAACCCCACTTTTTTCCATTCCCCATTTTTCCAGGTCCATTGCTGGTAGTAATGGGTTGAATCCCAATCCGGAAGTTTGCGGATGCACTGCTCCAGCGATTCGTTCCAAACCGGAACCTGCCCACCAGCTTTCCCAGAACCCCGGAGACGTTGCCGAACGGGAGCCGTTTCCACCGACCAAAAAAAGTCGTTCATGAATTGGTTGGACGTTGCGTAGGACCATGCGGTATCCGGCGTGCATACCTCCAGGACCCAGGAATAAGTAGTTTGGTACACCACGGCGTGTGCCGCGGGCATTTCTTGCAACGAACGCGTCCAAAAAAACCAAACCGGTACCCACGCCGCGGCAATAAACCACCGCCCGACCCCCGAAACCCGCCATACCGTCCAGGCGGCACCCAAAGCCAAACCCAACGCGATTAACTGGTGCACTTCGGACGGGAAAAGTCCCTCCGAAGCGGACGTGGTGTGCAAGCCCCAATGAACCAAAAGAGCCACTGCCCCATCTATCCAGTGCGCCCAGTAAAGTTCCCAGGTTCGCCAGACGCCCTCCAACGCTCCCAAGTTTGCGACCGAAAACACCACCCACTCCACCATCCCTTGAACAATCCAAAGTCCCAACAGGATTTCAAACAGAGGCCCGGCTACCGCATTGGACGCCAAAAACACCCACGAAAATTGATGAAAAACCACCACCGTCAGGGGGATGGTGGCCATTTGAGCGGCCCAGGAGGTCCACCAAGCCACAGCGCGGGGACCAACCTTGGGGGTCCAGAGCATGATTCCCGCGAGCGAAAGGACGCTCAGTTGGAACCCCAAATCAAACAACCACAGGGGAAATAACACCAAAAGAGCCAGAGCAACCAACGTCAACTGATGCAAACCGGCTTGCGGACGGTGCAGCCACCGTCCCACCACCGCGAAGGAGGTCATGGCCGCCGAACGGACGGCGCTGGGCGCCGCGCCGCTGACGGCGGTAAAGAGCACCACCACGCCCAAGCCCAAAACCTCCCAACGTCGTCCGGACTGCCTGCCGGAACGCGCTGCCAATGCGGCGAAAAACGAAAAAATCAAGCTCATGTGAAATCCACTGATGGACACAATGTGCGCCAATCCCAAGCGCGCAAACCCCTCCCGTAATTCCGGCGTAATTCCGGATCGATCGCCCACCAGCAACGCCCGAATCAGGCCCCGGGTTTCTCCCGAATAAGCCCAACGATCAATCCACGCGCTCGCAAAGGATTGAATGCCCACCAACCATCCCCGCAGGGCAAAACCCTCCTCTTTCCAAGCAACCAACTGCCCCTGCTCCACCCAAAAACGACCGCTGTACCCCTGCGGACCGTACACCGCCCGAGCAGAAAATCCTCCGGGTACGCGCGGGCCCATCAAAGGTTCCACCCGGCCCTGCACCGCCCAACGGGACGGAAAATCCGTCGGGCGGTGCAGGGTGTCGCGCCAAACCACGCGCCACCAAAGCCCTTCATCGTCCTCTAAAGTATTCTTGTCCCACAAAACACCGGCAACAACGTACCGTGCTGAACTTTCCGGTTCCGGAGGCCAGGCTTCGCGGGTTCGTTGCCAACCCAAAAATCCAAATAGAATAAAATACGACCCCCAGGCGCACCAGCGGTTTCCCAACAGTCCAAGGACCAAAAGGACCGCAACCACACACCTCAGGGCCAGCTCCACGGGCCCACCCGATTCCGCCAGCAAACGATCAAAAAACGGCTCTTGGCTGAGGGCACCCCCCACTGCCCAACCCACCAAAGGAACTGCCCACGGATGCTTCATTGCGGTGCAAAGCTGCACCCCAAAACCGCCGACAGTCGGTTCTAAACGACTAAATACGGATGTCGGAACTCAACGGGCCACCGCCAAGCGCGTACCCGGGTAGTAATGCGCCAAAATGTCGGCCGTGCGGTATCCCAAACGAGCCATGCGGTAAGCTCCTTCTTGGGAAAGCCCCACCCCGTGGCCAAAACCCTTGCCCCGCAGGACCACTTCGCTGCCCGCGTCTTCCACGGTGAAGTACGTCGAGCGCAGGCCAAACTTCTCGCGCACTTCGCGCAATTTGAGGGTCTTTCCCCCGTAAACAAAGAGCGCAGAACGTTGCGACCCTTGTGCAATAGACAAGACGGCCTGACGGAACGCCGCGTCGGTGCTGTTCTGCCCCATTTTCTGGGCGAAAAACCGAACAAACGCCTCTTTGTCCAAGCGTCGGGTCCAATACGTTTGCGGGCAACGCAAACTGAAGGTGTCTGGCTGCGCAATCAAGTACGGAATGGCCTTGCTCCAAACTTCTTCGGAGCGCGAGGTGTAACCGCCTGAATTGGCGTGAAATACTGCTTCAATGGCCCTGCCAAAGCCGTCGACCAAAATGGAATCTCGCGTGGAATGGGCCGCCCAAACAATGTCTGAGGCGTGGGCGCCCTTGGGCAATCCGTGAAAAACCTGCGAACCCACCCCGTCGGAAACCATGTAGCCCTCTGCGGCGTGTTTTCGCTGGTTGCGCAGCAACCAAGTGCGTGCAATGATGGCTTGTGCTCGGTAGTAGGTGGGGTGAAATAAAGTCCCTCCCTCCGCTTCCACCACCCCGGAAACGTAATCGTCTACCGGGACGTACGCCACGGGCAGCAGGCCGGAAGAACGTGTTCGCACTACCAAAGTCCCGTGCATACGTCGTTCGGAACCACTGGAACGCAAACCGTACGACGAATTGGCCACACCGCTGGAAGGAAGAGGCACCCACGACACCGCTGAAACGCCGGAGGCCAAAGGGGGTTCGCCCGTTCGTCCCACATTGATCAAGGACCCGGACCGCTCCACAAAGTAACTGGACTTGACCCAACCCAACGCCCGCTCCACGGTATCCCAATTGGCAAAGTCTCCGCGTTTGACCAAAAGCGAAAAGTCACCCGAAAGCGGACGTACCTGCAAGCGTGCAGGGGTACTGCTTGAAAATTGACGCACCGCCACCAACGCCGGAAGTCGATCCGTATCTACCAATTCCGTGCTTGGGGCTGGACTTCCATCAAACGTTTGTACTTGGGCGTGCAACGGAGCAATCCTGCCCAGGAGGCCCAAGAATACCACGGCCCCTGCGGCACCCCCCGTGCGCAACCAGCGAATGGCTCGCTGGGCCAAACGATGCGAAACCCCGGGAGCACCCAGTTTTGTGCGCAATTCAGCAAATGCTTGCAACTGCGCATCCCGGGCATCGGGCTCCTCCAAGCGGCGCACGGCGTGGACTACCTTGTTTGGAGCGGCCTCGTGCTGCAACAATTCCGGCACCACCGGACGGTCCAGCACCAAATTGACCAAAGACACGTACTTCACCCGCACCCACTGCTTGGCCAACCAATAACTGACCGGATGCACGCGGTACACCACCACTTCTGGGGTATTCCACAAGGCCACCTCCAACGTTGCGGTACCGCTGGCCACAACCGCCACCCGCGCCGCGCGAACCAACGCTTCCGTTTGACCCACCACCACCGTCCAATCCTCGCCCCCATAAATTTTGGGATCTACGTGCGGAACACCGGCCACCACCCATTGGTATTCGGGCATTTGACGCATTACCTCGGCCATCAACGGGAGCAAAGATTTGATTTCCTGAACCCGACTCCCGGGCAACAAGGCCGCAACGGGGCGATCGCCGTGAACGCGCTCAAAGGACCCACCGTCCAGCACCAACGGCTCTTGGGCCGGCACGTCCAAAACGGGATGCCCTTCGTACCACGTGGACACGTTGAATTGGCCAAAAAACGACGGTTCAAAGGGGAGAACGGGAACCAAAACGTCCACATGGGCGCGCAGTGCGTGCACACGTTGGGGCTTCCAAGCCCAGGCCGCGGGGGCAATGTACTGAATGATTTTACCTCCTTGCTTTCGGTACCCCGACAGCGTCAAACGTTTGGCCAGCTGGGCATTAAACGACTGGAAATCAATCAAAATAACCAGATCCGGATTCCATTCCAACACCGTCTGCACCGCGGTGCGCAACAACCGCAGCATGCGCGGCAGGGCACGCAGGACCTCCACAAAACCCATGACGGACAATTGCTTCAAATCCACTTCCGGCGCTTTTCCTGTAGCTTGCGCCAAGGCCGGGCCGCCCCAAAAACGAATATCAACCGTTGGATCTTGCGAACGCCACGCTTCTACCCAACGTGCAGCGTGGGCATCCCCAGACGGTTCTCCCGCCAAGACAAACAATTTGAAGGGCTTTACAGGTATTCCCACCGCCAATAACCCACTCCAATCACGTACAAAATACTGGCAACCAGCAAACCCATAGCCATGCCTTCTCTATTGAACCACAACGCGGCAAAAAACAATCCGGCATTGATGAAAACGCCCAACGCAAACAAGCGCAACAGCAGAAACTCCCACAAATCGGAGTCGATCTTTTCAACGGCCGGCAAAGCGGGGTACATCTCCCGCACCACCGCCCAAGCAAACCACGGCGTACCTGCGCCTACCAAGAAGCCCACCGCGGTCTCCACCTCGGCCCGCTCGATGCGGTTCAGCACTACTTTGATCACGGCTCCAAACGGTTGTGCCAAGCGCCCAAGGAGGCGTAAGCCGTTAAATCATACGAAACCGGCACTACGCTGACGTATCCGTTGGCCAAAGCCCATTCGTCCGTATCCTGGCCGTGGTCCTCATTGACGAAGGTTCCGGTCAACCAGTAGTACGTTTTGCCGCGGGGATCCTCGCGTTTGTCAAACTCCTCCACCCATTTGGCTTGCGCCTGGCGGCAAACTTTAATGCCGGCGTACGGCGCTTTTTCTGGCTTCGGGAAATTGACGTTCAGGCACGTTCCTGCCGGCATGCCACCGTTCAATGCTTCGCGCGCAATTTGTTCCACAAACGGCAGGCAGGCCTCAAAGGAGGCGTCCCATCGGTAGTCCAGCAAACTAAAGCCAATGCTGGGAATCCCCTGCATGGCCCCTTCCACCGCCGCAGACATGGTGCCGCTGTAGATAACGTTGACCGATGCATTGCTCCCGTGGTTGATGCCGCTCACCACCAAATCCGGCTTGCGGTCTAGCAACGCGTGCACCGCCAATTTGACGCAATCCACCGGGGTGCCGCTGCAGGCGTACTCCTTTTGCGGGCCGGCGTCCGGATGCACGGGCTCACAGCGCAAGGTGCTGCTCAAGGTAATGGCATGGCCCATGCCGCTTTGCGGGCTGTCTGGGGCTACCACAACTACATCGCCCAATCGATTCATGGTTTGAATGAGCGCGCGAATGCCCGGTGCGGTAATGCCGTCGTCGTTGCACACCAAGATGAGGGGTCGGTCCTGCCAATTTGCCATATTGCAAATCTAATTCGTAAGTCGGCACGGGTTTTGTATTTTCACCCACGAAATCTAAATCAATCATGATTATAATCCTCCTTTTCTTCATGGGCGTTGGCTACTTCGTCCAATGGCAACTCAAAAAACGGTTCACGCTCTACGGCGAGGTGCTTTTGCCCAGCGGCATGACCGGTCGGCAAATTGCCGAACGCATGTTGGCGGACTACGGCATTAACGACGTGCGGGTCATTTCCGTACCCGGATCGCTGTCCGACCACTACAACCCCGCGGACAAAACAGTCAATTTGTCTCCTGAGGTATACAGCGGTCAAAGTGTTTCTGCCGCCGCCGTTGCAGCCCACGAATGCGGACACGCTGTTCAGCACGCCACGGCTTATGCCTGGTTGACCATGCGCTCCAAAATGGTGCCCATGGTGAATTTCAGTTCGCAAATCATGAACGCCCTCTTCCTTCTGTCTATTTTGGGCGTTGCGGCCTTTCAGTGGAACTACGGTTTGATGATTCAGCTGATCATTGCGGCGCAGGCCATCCTGAC
This sequence comes from Owenweeksia hongkongensis DSM 17368, assembly GCA_945865885.1. GTDB lineage: Bacteria > Bacteroidota > Bacteroidia > Flavobacteriales > Schleiferiaceae > CAMDTE01. The sequence goes on along the minus strand of CAMBEZ010000033.1, from coordinate 375 downwards.
GGTTTTTGCGCTCATTACGCTGCCCGTTGAATACGACGCCAGCAACCGCGCCTTGGTGTGGTTGGAGCGCACGTCCATTACCGTGGGCATGCAGCAAGACCAAGCCAAAGACGCCTTGAAATGGGCGGCCCGCACCTACTTGGTGGCTGCCATTGCGTCCGTAACACAGTTGGTGTACTACATCATGCTGTACATGGGCCGTAGCGACGATTGATTGCTTGTGATTTCAAACCTCCATTAGCGTCCTATCCAACGTGCTCCGACCCTACCGCTCCACCGATGCTGTTAATGTTTTGGCGCTCTACGAACCGTTTGTTCGGGATTCCGGGGTGACGTTTGAAACCGAGCTGCCCTCTTTAGAAGATTTTACAAAAC
>CAMBEZ010000032.1 GCA_945865885.1 Owenweeksia hongkongensis DSM 17368 | reverse complement strand
AGCGCGCTTTCAAGGGTTGATGAGGGCTTGGTCAACATCCACAAAAGGTACTTAATTTTCAAAAGGCAACCAATGAAGTCAGTCCCTTTTTTTAAACAAAGCGCTTTACTAAAGCCCGCAGTCTGGGGGCTATACGACGTTTTGCCGCTGAAGAATCATAACCGGCTAAGTCTACTTCCATTTGTAAAAGGTCCCGTGGCTAATCCCAAGATCTCTCACGATGTCTTCGGCCTTGCGGCCACCCTCATGCTCCTTTATGGCCTTGATGATCTGGCCCTCATTGAATCAACTTGTCTTCATTATTACCCCAAAAATCAAAAATTATCCTTTTAATTTTATCCGATTTATGGGAGGAATACACTTTACCTTAATCAATCCTCCCAGCTGTCCTCGTTGACGGCTTTGTTGTACTCAGAAACGCCGAAGGCGAGGAGGCGCTGACGACGCTGTTCGCGGGGGATGGTGATGCCTACCAGGGCGCCTCCCACCACAACATTGGCGGCTCCTTGCGCCCGGAATTCATCAATTCCCGAGCTCAGCTGCGCAACCCCGGTTACAGCGTTCAGTCCGCCGTAGATCCACCAGAAGTAGTTCCAGCCGCGGATTTTGGCCGCTTTGCGGAACGCGGCAGCGGCGGGTGCGCTCTTGGCCATGGCGTAAAATTGGGCGTCGCCGGCGCTCAGGGGAACGTTGTTGTAGTACACCTTACCGCCCACGAGCTGCATGGCTTTCACGCGGGGTTTGGGCGAAGTGGTTTCGGTTTGCGCATGGAGTGCGTTGGAGCTCAACAGCAGCAGCGCCACAAGGGACAGCAGGAAAGAGGCGCGTCGGGCCAAACGGGACAGGGAAGGTGTAAACATGGGGGTGGATTTGGTGTGGTGGGCGTTTGATGAACAACAAATGTAGGAAGCGCGGTCGAAAAGGCGCTCAGAGGCGAAGCACGACGGTTTCGCTTGCCGAGGAATTCCCAATGCGGTAGGGCGTCTCCTTGCGCACAAATTCGTGCACCGCGTTGCGGAGGATGCCTTCGCCCACCCCGTGAATCACGGTGATTTGGTCCCAGCCGGCGGCCGCCAGTGCGCTTTTCAGCTTGCTCAGTTGCCGCTCCAGCGCGCGGTGTCCGTTGTCCGACTCCGGCAAGTGAAGGTCCAACCTTTGCACCCGAAGCTCCTTTCTGGCGATGCCGGCGGCTTTTCGCAGGCCCAAATCCTGAGCCCGGGGTTGCCCCGTCACCTTCCACGGCACTTCGTGCACCAACTCTTCCGGTTTAAACGTGTGCTCCAGACCGTCGTCGCATTCCACCACCACCAGATGCGGCGCGGTGCGCACCACGGCGCCCTGCAGGGTGCCGTCGATCTCGTGAACGCGATCACCGGGAAGGAAGGGGCGGAGGGGGAGCATGGTGCAGTTGGAATCCAGATTGGCGTTCCTTCAAAGGTATCACCCAAAATGCTGCGCAATCCAGAATCTCCGTCCCCGAAGCCAATCCGGGCCTGTATTTGCCCATGGCCCTGGCCATTTCCTTCCCGCTCAACCTTACCCTGGGGTTGCCGTACTACTGGGCTCTGGTCAACTACTGAAGCGCCCCGCGCGCATCCGCCTTTATTCGTCGTCGTCGCCGGTGCAATAATACTCCTCGCACTCTTTGGCGTTGACCCCGATGCGGTCGTTGGCAAATCCCACTGAGAAAAAGGTCGGATTGAACGGTACGTACAACCGCTCCACCACGTCTGAATAACTGGGACTCTCCGGATCCGCAATGGTCTCGCACAAAAAGCGATAACCCTCTTTTCCGCCGCACCATTCGGGCGGTCCGGCCATCGCGCCGTACGCCACAAAAATGGGGTCGTCGGCATCGCACTCGGTAGCGTGCGCGTCCATCGTCAATTCCAAGGTCCAAGGAATCTCCGTTTCGTAAACGAGCGTTAGGGGTCCCCCTTCAAAATACAGCCACAAGTTTTGCTCCGTAGCATTGGCTGGCGCCTTGTCTATTTGTTCGATGGTGGACAAAGTAGCCCACTGCGTAGGATCGACGACCTTCCCCCCGGTGGGCAACACATAGTGAAAAGGAGCGTCGGCGTCCCAACCCAAGGACAGGAAGGACGCCACCGCCAAGGACAACAAGTCTTTTGAGTTGGGAACGTTCAGCGTGCGCCAAACCGTAGGTTCCACGTCTTTAAGGGTTACCCGAATAAGCAAAGCATGCGTCGTTTCCATAAATCCTGTTCGATTTGTTTTTGTTTCCTTAGAACAAAGGTCTAAATCAAAAAGTGCACTAACCGTTTTTAAACGTTTATAAACGTATGTAAATGTTTGTATCCGGTTAGAAACGTGAAAAACAGAAACTTACATCGAATATACCCGTTTGCAAAAACGCCCCGTTAAGGCCTCAAAAAACCTACGGTACACAAACGAAGGTGAAAACTTGAGGAAAAGAGCCTTCAAAAACCTCCAAAAAGTAGACCCCACTAGGCCAATCACCCACGAAAATAGGCGTGTTCGGCTCGACGGTCCATTCTTTGGATTGCCCCAACGCATTCGTGCTGCGCATCCGCGTTGGTTCCGTCAAACCCTCCACCTGCAGCCAATCGTGCGCCGGATTCGGCCGGAGCTGAATTTTTGTACCGTCGGCCTCCGTCCACCCCAAATTGGTGCAACTTCCCACCACATACGTATTCTTGTTGCCCGACGTATTCCGCTCTGTTCCGCCGAGGTACGAATACGTGTAGTAGAAATACAGCAGGGTGCCCTTGCTCGCCTGCAGGGTATACGGCACGTTGGGCTGCACCGGGTAGCCGGGCATAGACCCCGGATCCGTTCCGTAGTACAAGATGCACGTGGGCGATCCCGTTCCGGCTTGGGTTGGGATGAACGTTAGGGTGGGGTTGTTGTCCGCGTCCGAAAACCGGTACATGAAATCTCCGTTCCAGCTGGTTCCCACACACTTGGGCGCCGGGTCCACCCGCGTGTTTCTCGCGGCAGAAACGGACGAATCGCCCCAGGCGTCAAACGCTACAGCCCGCAGCACGTGCATGCCCAACCCCGGATGCCACGTGGCCTCCCATGGCCCAGAGCTCCGCGACGCCCACCGCAAGCCGTTGGCGTAAAAATCCACGCGCACCACGGAATCGTTCAAATCGGACACACTGGCCCGAACCCGCACGGAGTCGCCCTCCAAAAACGTCTGGCCGGGCAGGGGTGTTTGCAAAGCCACTGTGGGCGGCACGTTGGAGCTGCTGCCCACGATCACGTACACCTCGTCCGCGTCCGCATGAAGACTGTCTGCCACCGTCAACCGAACCAAGTAAATGCCCGCCTGCAAATTGGAAACGCTGGTCTGCAGTGCGGCGTTGTTTGCAAATACAGCGGTACTGGGGCCGTACACCTGCGTCCAAAGCACGGTGACCGGTCCGTTGGAACCGGCCGTGCTGGCGGAACCGTTGAGGGCCGCGGTGGTGGCCGGAAGAACCGCCAAGGCGTTGCTGCCCGCATCGGCCACCGGGAGGGAGTACGGAAGCGGCCCGGTGTAGGTCCACGTCAATTTGCCCAAATTCAATTCACCGCCCAAGAAAGCAATCCGCAGCACCTGAACACCGGATTTAAGTGGAACGCCCGCCAGGGTTTTGGTGCCCCAGGTGGACCAATTTCCGGTTCCGGAAAGGGTAAAGACGGGTGCGATGGGCACGCCGTCGCTGAAGAGTTGAAGCGGCCCGCCGCCCTGCGCATTTCCGCTGGCGTACCGAAGCTGCAGCTGGTACAGCCCCGCCTGCGCCGCGTCCACCGTGAACTCCAACCACTCTCCGTTGGCCGTCCAGCCCACGTAGGGTCCTTCTGCGGCCTGCGTCTTGGCATCCACGTACTCGTCCGGTCGGAAATCCCCCAAATTCGCCCGGGTTCCGTCTTGGTAGGCCACGCCGCTGGCGTTCCCGCCGGAGAACGCGTCGTAGTGTCCGGCCGGAAACGTGCCGGGCAAGGTATGGGGCGTGCCGCTGTAGGGAATTTGATCGCCCACCAGCACCGCGGCCACGTTGGTCAACGCAAACGACGCACCGCTGTACACCCGGGCGTAGAAAGCGTGTTTGCCGCTGGGGAGCGGCGGGGAAACGGCGGTAAAGGGGGCTTGCGCCACCGCCGCAAAGGCCGTGTCGCCGCAGAAAAAAACCACCTGCGTGGGCGTGCCGCCCGTTACCTGAGCGGAGACGGTTACCGTACCGCCCGGGTACGCCGCGGGGAAGGAGGTGGTGAGTGCGCCCTTCAGGGCAATGTCCTTGCTGGTGGCCAGCGTCCGCGGCGGCACCGTCAGCGCATACCCCGTGGAAAACAAAACGGTTTTGGGCGTTGCGCCGTAGTTCTGCGCCACGTAGGTGGTGTCTCCGGCACGGATAAAAGCCGCCGCCAGCGGGTGGTTGGCCCGAATGCCCTTGGCCACGCGTCCCAAGGCGTTCATCGCGTGCAGCCAGTGGTAGGTGAAGGCGTCGGACACCCCAAATTTCAAGCTGCGGCCCGGGTAGGAGTTGTACAAATTGAGGGCTTTCTGCGGGTTGGTGAAAGACAAGTACTGCCAGTAGATGTCGTGCCACAGGTTGACGTTGGGCGCGTTGCTGAGGATGCCGGTCTTTTGCTCCATTTCCAGCCAAAGCTGGTGCGCGTAGAGGGTGTCGTGACCCAAGTACAGGGAGCCGCCGTGGATGGGGTAGAGTTCAATCCCAAAGCTGGCCGCAATATCGCCGGTCCAAAACGTGCCGTTGTCGTAGCTGTTGCCCCACACCCGCGAAACCAAGGCGTGCGGCTGCGTGGGCCCAAAGTTGCGCTGGCGTTGGTCAAACCAGTATTCTTCCACCGCGCGTTGCTCCGTCACGTACAGGTAAATGCCCAAATTCCGGATGGAGTCGTTCCCCGTCACGCTGCCCCAGTGGATCAAAGACGAGTTGAACTGCATGCTTTCCGACGTCGACTCCTGATCGTTGCCCTGCGGGAAGGTGGCAAATCCATTGGCCCAGGAGTGGCCGGCGTAGGGGCTGAAACTGCGCAAATACGGAAAGAGGGCGTCGTTGCGCCGGGGCGACGCGGCGTCGCGCACGAGCAGGTTGATCATGGGTCCCCAGGAGGCGGCCCAACCCGGTTCAAACTGCTCCACAAACGACGCGGCGTGGATGAAGTAGCCCCAATGAAAGTGGTGGTCGTTCAGGTTCAGGTCTTGTCCGTGCCCGGCCGGATAGCCCAGCAGCGCAGACCACGTGGTGTTGTAGTAAAACAAAAAGGCCACTTCGCCAGACTGGTAGTGCAGCCAGTCTTCCAGGCGTTCCTTAACCGTTTGAAACAAAAGTCCAAAAGCCGCCGTATCCTGCGTCAACTCCGCGGCGCGCGCGGTTTGGATCAGTCGGTTCATCTCCTGCCCCTCGTTGTAGCTGTCCGTCCAGGTGGCCAACGGATCGTTCTGCAGCAACTGAATCTTGGAACTCAATTCCAACGGCTGAAACCCGGCGCTGTAGGGGTCCACGTACGGCAGGGTGGGCAAAATTCCGTGGAAGGTGTCTTGAACGGTAAACGCGTTGGCAGCCAAGCACTTGAGGGTTCCCCGCACGGTGGGGTAGGTGGGGCCCGACGGCGCTGCACTTCCGGGCGCGAGGGAGGACCACTGGTGCGGCAGCAAGCCCATCAGCAGTACGCTGTCCAATCCTTCCTTAACCGCTACGTCTGCGGTAAACTGGGTGGTCACCACGGACGTGGCCGCGTTGTAGGACCACTCCGCGCGGGTGTTCACGGGCACCACATAAGCGTACGGCGCAAACTGCGCGGCGGCGGCGGCCACGCTGGGGGCGGTGAGCGGCAAAAAGGCCAACGACCAGTAGTTTTTCCCGTTCAACGTGCTGGTGTAGGTGTTCCCGGACTGCACCCAAACGCTCCCAACCGGCGCGTACACGGCAAAGTCCGCCCCATTCCGGGCATTTTCAATGCGCAGCACCTCGTTGGCCACCGTTGCGGTTCCTTGGTTTACCTGCACCGTGGCGACGTCCGAGCTCCCTTTGGTGAAGTGCAAAAAAGGCATGCCCAGCCCGGCGGTTGCACCAAACTGCTTGGTTCCGGCGGTCCAATCCATCGTTACCGTCCAATCCGAGTAGTCCGCCACCCGCGCCTGCGGCGCGTTCAACCCACTGACCCCCACCACCACGGGCTCAATATTGTCAATGGGTCCCCACGGAATGTAGGTCACCACCAAGCCGCTGTTCTTGGTTTTGAGGGTGAATGGGTAGGTGAACAGGTTGTCCGAATGCGGATTTTTGAGTTTGTTGCTCCACCAGTCGTTGGTGGGCACCGGCCGCTGCGCGGCCGGCCCGGTAGTGAAAGGAGTCCCGGAGGGATATCCATTTCTGCCGGCGGCGTCCACGCCCGGGAAGGTTTTGGTGTAGCTCCCGCTGCCCACCGGAACGGTTTGGGCCTGAAGGCCGGCGTTGGCTGCCAGCAAGACCGTGCACGCAGCGAGTAAGGTGGATTGGAACAAGCGCTTCATGAACGGTCCGGTGGGTGCGGTGGAGCATTCGGATGGTTGCACGGTCAAGGCCCGAATGAAGAAATGGTATCATTTACCTTAAGCAAGGTAGGGAATATTGGGAAAAAGAGCATGTTGACCGTAAAAAGCGCTCATAAATATTTAAATAACTAAAAATGTATTAAATTGCGCCCATAAATATCAAAATAAACACTTGAGCGCTCATTTCTCATCTACTGCGCCCCAAATTCAGGGCCTCCCGCAGCCGTGTTCCGGTTGGTGGGTGGGGTACAGTGCGCTCATTCACACGTACCGCCTCAGCATTCCACTCCCGGACTTCAAAGCATTTGTGGCTTCCAACAACCGCAGCTTCGAAACTTCTGGGTTTCGCGTGTTGCCCGCGGCGTACCTGCCCGAGGACCGTTTGGAGCAACCCAAACTGCAGGCGTTGTACGCGCATTTAGTCTTTGCCCTCAAGTACGAGGGGGTTCACCTTCCGGTGTTTTCAAAATTGCGCGAGCACTTGTCCGACGCGGATCTGTTGGCCTTGGTGGAGATAGAACCGTCGGGTCAGTATTCCCGACGGATCTGGTTCTTGTTGGAATGGGTGTCTGGAAGGGTCATTCCCGGAAAGCCCGACGCGAAAAAGAAGCAGTACGTTCCCGCGCTCAACGAAGACTTGCAGTTTGGCGTGGCCGGTGTTAAATCGCCTAGGCATTTGGTGCGCAACAACCTGCCCGGACTTCCTCATTTTTGCCCGTTGATTCGCAAAACGCCGCGTTTGCTCGCCTGGGTAGACCACAATTATCCTCAAGAAATCAAGCAATTGATGAAGGGTGCGCGTGGGGAAGCCCTGCAGCGCGCAACCGCTTATTTGCTGGTGAAGGATTCCAAGGCCTCCTTTGCCTTGGAAGGAGAAAAGGTTAAGGCGAGTAGAGCGGCCCGATGGGGTGCTGAGGTGGCGCATGCAGGAGCGCGCGAGTTGACGGTGGAAGAATTGACCCGCTTGCAAGAGCTGGTGCTGGAAGGCAGTCGATTTGTTGCCTTTGGCCTGCGCAAAAAGGGTGGATTTGTGGGCGAGCACGATCCGCGCACGGGTGAACCCTTGCCGGAGCATATTTCTGCTCGGCCGGAAGATTTGGACGACTTGATGGGCGGACTCTTGGAGGCGTACCGCTTGCTGTTGACGGATTCGTACCACCCGGTCTTGGCCGCGGCAGCGATCTCCTTTGGATTTGTTTTTATCCATCCGTTTCAAGACGGGAACGGTCGGCTGCATCGGTACTTGATCCACCACGTTATGGCGCAAAAAGGACTCCTGGAACCGGGCACGGCCCTCCCTATTTCCTCAGCGATTTTGGAGCAAATTACGCAGTACCAAGCCGTTCTGGAAGCCTACTCCAAGCCCCTTCTTCCGTTCGTAGAGTGGAACGAAACACGCGACCACAACGTCTCCGTCACCAACGATACCCTTGATTTTTATCGCTTTTTCGACGCCACCCACACAGCGGAATTTTTGTTTTCCTGCGTGGACCACGCGGTTCGACGGTCCGTTCCCGAGGAGCTGGATTACCTCAAGCGCTACGATCGTTTCCGCTCGTTTGCCGTCCGTCGATTGGGATTGCCGGAAGCACAGGTTCCCCTTTTGCTTCGTTTTCTGGAACAAAACAACGGGAAGCTCTCCAAGAGGGCCCGCGAACGCGAATTTTCGCTTTTGACCAAAAAAGAATGCAGTCGGATTGAACGCAAGTACGCCAAGGTCTTTTTGTCTGAAGAGCAGCCTCCTGCTTGATTTGGTGCCTGCAAAGGCACAAAAAAAAGCCGTCTCGCAGAGACGGCTTTTTTGGGGAGTGGAGAATATCGGAGTCGAACCGATGACCTCTTGCATGCCATGCAAGCGCTCTAGCCAGCTGAGCTAATCCCCCGTGCGGCTGCAAAGATACAAAAGAGTTCAGTCCTGCACAAAATGCGCGGCGTCGGTTCAACGTCCGCCCAGAGCATAGCTCAACTGAATGCCAAAAGTGCGCGGCCCTTGCAACGAGGCGGGACGCGGCATCACCGTGCGGTTCAGGAGGTTGTTGACCTGCGCCGTGATGGAGAAGTCTTGGGAAACGGTCCAGCGCAGGCGGGCGTCCATCAAGAGGTCAAAGTGCGGCAAGTAGTAGGCATAGGCGTCTTGAACCCCGGGCACAAAGGCGTTGAACAGCGAGCTGGTGAAAATGCTGTCCATGTTGTCAAACCGGTTGTTGTAGCGCACGGAAAACCCGGCGCTCCAGTGCTTGGCAACGGCCTCCACGTCTGCCTTGGCCACGTGGCGGTAGCGGTATTTGAGGTACCCGTTGGAGGGATCTGTGGACGTTCCGCGGTACGTGATGGGCCGGCCCACGATGTCCAGCGCGTAGGTGGCGTCGCGGTCCAGCATGGTGGGAACGGCGTAGGTGTATCCCATCAAGGCATTGATGGTCAGATTCTTGCTGGCTTGGTAAGACGACGTCAGAGTGAATTCCGCCCCCAGCACCTGGGTGGTGCCCACGTTGATGGATTTGAATCCGTTGTTTGCAAAGAACTCGGCCGCTGGATCCGGCAGGGAGTTGGTGTCCCACTGCCCAAAGGTGAACTCCAGCATGTCCCAGTAGCGGCTGGCAAAAAGGGCCGCGTCTGCGTAGCCCTGCCAGCGTCGATTGCGCGAGGCCAGCACCTGCTTCAACCCCCATTCGCCCGTAAAACTGCGTTCCGGACGCACGGCGGGGTTGGCGTAGACCTGCACGGGCCCCGCCACGGCGGCCACAAAGGCCTCTGCAATGGTAGGGAAGCGGTAGCCTTGGCCGGCTGAGGCGCGCATAAAGAGGCCTTTGCCCAGGTTGCGGTTGATGCCGGCGCGGAAAATGGGCGCGCCGGAGCCGCCGGTGTCTAGGGTGTAGCGCTCGTAGCGGGCGCCTAAACTGAGGTTCCACGGGCCCTTGCTGTAGTCTGCCTGAGCAAAGAGGCCCCGGGTGGTGGAGGAGTGCTTTCCGCCAAAGAGCTCACTGTTTAAGGAGAGGGAATTTGTGGCGCTGGCACCCCAGGTGGTGTTCCAGCCGTTGGTGCCAAAGCGGGTGGCGGTGTATTCGGTGTAGAGGGTGCGCGCGGCGTTGGAGTAGTCCTCCAAACCGGCTTGGAGGTTGTTGTCGTGCGCAAAAAAGCGGGACCGGAGGGCGTGGAGCGTGCGGCCTTGGCGGTAGGTGATGAAGGGGCTGGCGGTCATCTGGTAGATGCCTTTGTTGGTGGCGGTGGAGTCCAGGGGGATGTAGCCGTTTGCGAAGCTCTTCCAGAGCAGGACGTCGGCACCGCGCAGGCCGCGTACGGAGGCGGCCAAGCCCACTTTGAGGTTTTTGTTGATGGCGTAGTCGTACTTGCCGTGGAGGCGGAGGCTTTCGTCGCGTACCCCGTACACGAAGCCCTCGTCCCACTGGATTTGGCCGTGGAGGACCAGGCCGGATTTCGCGGTGGGTTTGACGGCCACGGCAAACCGACCGGTTCCTTGGGTGCGCATGCCGGTGCCCGCCCACCAGCGCATGGAGGGGAAGAGGGGTTGGTCGTAGACAAGGGATTGGAAGGAGAGGCGGGCAACGGGTTGCGCACCCGCTTCCAAGGTTCGAACGTGGATGACGCCGTTGAGGGCGGCACTTCCGTAGAGGGCACTGGCGGCGCCTTTAACCACTTCAACGTGCGAGATGGCTTCCACCGGAACCAGCGCCCAGGAGGCTTGTGCAGCATCGGGAGACAGGAGGGGGAGGCCGTCGAGCAGCACCTGAACGCGTGATCCGACGCCGTAGCTCCATCCGGAACCGCTGCGGATGTTGGCCTGACCGTCTTGGATGGTGACGCCGGGCGTTTGGATGAGGGCGTCTTCTATCTTGAGCAACGGCTTGTTTTTCAGGATGGAAGCAGGCAAGGCGTCGATGCTGGCGGTGGTGGTTTCCAGGCGTTGCGCATAGCGGCTGGCACTGACCACGGTGGTCTGCAGGCGGACGGTGTCGGACAGACTGCTTTTGCGGGGCGGGGGTTGGTTGGACAGACGTTGCGCAGCCAGGGACCCGCTCAGCAGCAGGATGGAGCCGAGGAATCCCAAACGAAGGGAGGTCGGTGAAAAGGGAAGGGAAGAAAAGGACATAAACGTTTGCGCCAAGGAGTAAATTTGACGAAAGTTAAGGAATTGAAGATGAAAAGAGCATTGGTGACCGGCGCAACGTCGGGGATTGGCTGGGCAACGGCTTGGGCGTTGGCGGAGGCCGGCTGGGAAGTGATGGCTTGGGGTCGTCGGGAGGAGCGGCTGACGGGGCCGGAGGGGTTGGTGGCGCAGGCCCGCGGAGCGGGGCTGCGCGGAAGCATAGAGGCGCGGAGCGTTGACGTGCGCGACGGTGCGGCAGTGGCGGCGGCGGCCCAAGAAGTTCTCAAACAAGGACCCGTCGATTTTTTGTTCAACAATGCCGGCCTGGCGCTCGGTCGCGAACCCTTGCACGAAGGAAATTTGGAGCAGTGGGAGGCCATGATCGACACCAACCTCAAGGGGTTGCTTTATGTATCGAAGGCCATTGGAATGGCGATGGTTCAGCAGCAGCACGGGCACATCATCAATGTGGCCTCCATCGCCGGCAAGGAGGTCTACCCCAATGGAAACGTATACTGTGCCACGAAGACGGCCGTCGACGCGTTGACCCGCGCCATGCGTTTGGATTTGGGCAAGCACGGGGTGAAGGTTGGCCAGATTGCGCCCGGGATGGTGGAGACGGAGTTTTCGTTGGTGCGGTTTTCGGGGGACGAGGAGAAGGCGAAGGAGGTCTATAAAAACTTGAAACCCCTGTCGGCCAAAGACATTGCAAACACGGTCCTTTGGATGGTGGAGGCGCCGGAGCACGTTAATGTAGCGGACGTCTTGATTCTCCCCACCTCCCAATTAAACGCGGTTTCTTTGCGCTGACACCGTGTCTTTTTTTGGCGTTTAGTGCAAACATTTGCCACGGATAAAGAACTTGCTAATCAACGAGTTAGCTAAAAGTTCCTACGTTAAAAGCTTATATCCGTTTCGAACCGACTGTCGGCCAAAAAGGGCTGCAACTTGCGGCCATGGAAGATCGAGACGAACGCATTCGCATCGCGGTGGCCTTGTCCCTGTGCAAAGGCATTGGGCCCGTACGTATGGTGCAGATTTACAAGGCTTTTGCGGATCAATGGGAGCGGCTGCCCTTTGTTCCTACCCATGAATTTGGGTTGCCGGCCAGAACAGAAATGGAGCTGAGTCGCACCGGGTGGAACGCCCTACTGGACAAGGCAGAGACGTCCCTGCACAAGTCATTTTTGTCCGGGATTCGGGTGCATTGGGTAGAGGATCGTCTTTTTCCCGAGCGACTTGGTCCGGATCGATTGCCGGACGGACCACTGGTTTTGTACACCAAGGGTGATGCGGAAATTTTGCGCGCGCCGCGCACCTTGGGGGTGGTTGGCACCCGAAAACCCTCGAATTACGGCTTGGCGTGCACGGAAATTTGGGTGGCCGGCGTTGAGTTGTCTAATCCTGTCATTGTGAGTGGTTTGGCGTTTGGAATTGACGCGGAGGCGCATTCGTCCGCTTTGCATCATTCGTTGAAGACCATCGCGGTACTGGCCCACGGTTTGCATGCGGTTTTTCCCGTGGCGCATCGGGAGATGGCCTCGGATGTCTTGGATCGGGGAGGGTGTTGGCTTTCCGAATTACCGTACGGAATTGACCCGGAGCCGGGCACGTTTCCGCAACGCAATCGGTTGATTGCCGGCATGTCCGACGCAGTGGTCATTCCGGAGGCTGGGGCCAACAGCGGCACGTTGATTACGGCGCGCATGGCGTTGGACTACAACAAACCCGTTTATGCGGTGCCAGGACGTTTGGGGGATCCGCACAGCGAGGGGTGTTTGTCCTTGCTGGCCTCACACAAAGCGACCCTAGCTTTTCGTCCGGGTCAGTTGTTGGAAGATTTGCAATGGCAACTGGATCCGGACCGGGCACGAGCGCCGGCCTTGGAGTGTGTTGAATTGGTGAAGGCGGCCATTGAGGTGTTGCGAAGGCGACGAAAGCGCAAGGGGCCGGCCGTTTTCCGGCGCGACCAACTTTTTCCGTTGTGTCCGGACTGGAGTCGAAACCAAATTCTGACGGCCTTGGATGCGCTGGAGGCCAGGGGTCAAGTGTTGTACGATGTGGTTAGCGATACGTACAGCGCTAATGCAGTAGCTAATGCACCAGAAGTTGGGGACTCTTCGGCTTACTCCTCATAATCGTCTTCGGCGGGTGCGTCGTCGCTGGATTCTTCTTCCTCGTCGGAGGAGTCGTCTTCCAGTTCGCTAGCTACTAGCGAGGCAGAGGGGACGGTTTCCAGGTCGTCCAGGTAGCGATTCAGTTGGTTTTGGAGTTCGATGCTGATTTTGAAGAGGTATTTGGTGTCTTCGGTTTCCAGCGGTACAGCACGCACCAATTCTCCTTTAGCGTTGGTGTAGGTAACCATCACGCCGGGGTCAAACCCCTCCGGGTATTTATCGTTTAATAGGGCCAGAAGCTCTGGCGTGCTGTTTTTGTAGTCGATGATGATCCGACGCTTGTCCATGGATGAACGCCCTGTTTTTTCTGTTGGAACTTATTGAATTAAACCGTGGAGAGTATAAAGTACTTGAATGCGTGCAATTGGGCTTGAAATGTAAGAATTACCAACCCAATATCCATGCAAAAATTAACGGAGCTACAATGGTGGCGTCCGATTCCACGATGAACTTCGGGGTGTCGGCGTCCAGTTTGCCCCAAGTGATTTTTTCGTTGGGGACGGCGCCGGAGTAGGAGCCGTAGGAGGTGGTGGAGTCGGAGATTTGGCAGAAATAGCCCCAGAAGGGGATATCGTCGATTTCCATGTCTTGGTAGAGCATGGGGACCACGCAAATGGGGAAGTCTCCGGCGATGCCGCCGCCAATTTGGAAGAATCCTACACTGGGTGCGGATGGGTTGTTTGGATTGCGGCTGTTCTTGGTGTACCAATCGGCGAGCCAGGCCATGTATTCAATGCCACTCTTCATGGTGGATGCTTGCAGTTCTCCCTTTATGACGTAGCTGGCGAAAATGTTGCCCATGGTGGAGTCTTCCCAACCCGGGACAACGATGGGGAGGTTGCGCTCGGCAGCGGCCAGCATCCAGCTGTTGCTGGGGTTGACGGCGGAGTCGTACTCGGCGGCGAATTCGGGAAGCTGCACCATTTGGTACATGTACTCGTGGGGGAAGTAGCGTTGTCCTGCGGATTCGGCACGGTTCCACACTTTGTGGATGTGCTTTTGAAGTTTGCGGAAAGCTTCTTCTTCGGGGATGCAGGTATCTGTAACGCGGTTCAAGCCACGGTCCAGCAAGGCGCGTTCGTCTGCGGGGGTCAAGTCCCGGTAGTGGGGCACACGTTCGTAGTGGCTGTGGGCCACAAGGTTCATCAGGTCTTCCTCCAGGTTGGCGCCGGTGCAGCTGATGATGTCCACCTTGCCTTGGCGGATCATTTCGGCCAGGGAGCGGCCCAACTCGGCCGTGCTCATGGCGCCCGCCAGGGTGATCATCATTTTACCGCCGGCCGTGAGGTGCGCTTCGTAGCCTTTGGCGGCGTCCACCAGGGCGGCGGCGTTGAAGTGCTTGTAGTGGGCTTCAACGAATTGGGAGATGGGGCCTTTCTGGGTTGCCATTAGGATGGGGTATGAATCGGGTTGAATCGGATGCAAAAATAAACGAAGAACGATGTGCGGCGTTGGGTCTGTTTTCCTCAGTACCCCAGGATTTTGAGCATGCTTTTGTAGCTCTGTTCCTTGGCGAAGAGGCGGGTGAACCACTCGCCGTCGGCGTCGCGGTCAATCACTACGTGCTTGGGTGCGGGGATGAGGCAGTGCTGAATGCCGCCGTAGCCGGAGATGGATTCTTGGTAGGCGCCGGTGTTGAAAAAACCGATGTACAGCGGTTCTTCCTTGTCGAGTTTGGGAAGGAAGATGGCGTTGGAATGCTGCTCGGAATTGTAGTAGTCGTCGGAATCGCAGGTGAGGCCGCCCAGCAGGACGCGCTCGTAGTTGGATTCCCATCGGTTGATGGCCATCATGACGAAGCGCTTGTTTATGGCCCAGGCGTCGGGCAGGGTGGTCATGAAGGACGAGTCAATCATGTACCACTTTTCGCGGTCGTTCTGCTTTTTCTCGCCCATGATGGAGTAGAAGGTGGCGCCGGATTCGCCCACGGTGAAGGAGCCGAACTCGGTAAAAATGTCTGGCTCCGTGATGCCTGCGGCGTTGCACTTGGCCTTGATTTGCGCAATGATTTCCCCCGCCATGTAGTCGTAGTCGTACTCGAAATTCAGGGAGTTTTTGATGGGGAAACCGCCGCCGATGTTGAGCGCACTGAGGGTTGGGCAGACTTTTTTCAGCTCGATGTAGAGGTTCACGCACTTCAGCAGCTCGTTCCAGTAGTACGCGGTGTCGTTGATGCCGGTGTTGATGAAAAAGTGGAGCATGTACAGTTCCACGTGGGCGTTGTCTGCCAGGTGGCGTTCGTAGTAGGACAAAACTTCTTTGTAGCCCAGACCCAGTCGGGAGGTGTAGAATTCAAATTTGGGCTCTTCCTCAGAGGCAATGCGGATGCCCACTTTGAGTTTTGGCGCGTTCGGCTCCAATTGCTCGGCCAACAGGGTAAGCTCTTCGCGGTTGTCCAAGACCGGGATGACGTTGACCCAACCGTCGTTGACCAGTCGGGCAATATTCTCCAGGTACTGAGCCCGTTTGTAGCCGTTGCAGACCACGTAGTGATCCTTGCTGATCTTGCCTTCTTCGTGCAGGGTTTCGATGAGGTTGATGTCAAAAGCACTGGACGTTTCCAGGTGGATGTTGTTCTTGAGCGCCTCTTCCAGCACAAAACTGAAGTGGCTGCTTTTGGTACAGTAGCAAAAATGATAGCTTCCTTGGTAATCCACCTTGGCCATGGCCACGTTGAACATGCGCTTGGCGCGTTGGATGTTGGAAGTAATCTTGGGCAAGTAGGTCACCTTCAAAGGAGTCCCATACTGCTTGATGATTTCCATGAGGGGAATGTCGTGCCAGTGCAGGATTTCATTCTCAACGTAGAACTCTTCTTGCGGCCATTCGAAGGTCTGCTCAATCAGGTCCAGGTAGTGGTTTTTCATCGGAGTAACTTGGATGTGGGTACAAAGGTACATCGAAGTGAGTTGGATTGTTTTTGTTGCGTATTTACGTAATGTGTTTAAAATGAAGATAATACGATCTGTTTATGAAAATTTAACGCACTCAACGGACTCATCATTTGCCCATTTAGTCTGTTTTACACCCCATTGGACTCGTTTTGTTGGGGGTACTTGGGTTCTATCCGATTCATCTTGGACAGAGGGATGGAGGCAATGAGAGTCAACTTAGCGACGGCACGTACACGGATGTAGCTGGCTACTTGCGGCGCAGAAGGTGTTGTTCCTCGTTGGTTGAATACAAAGGGTTGTACGGACTTGGGGGTGTCGGTGTGTGCGGTGGCTCTTGGTTGGAGGTTGGCGTGCACGGGTGGAAGGGCCAAAATGCGGTGTGCAATTGGGTGGATTGGGATGAAAAAAGCTTGATTTTCAGTTAACTACGGCCCGCAAAAAAGGGGTACCTTTGCACCTTCTTAAAACACCCCCCTATGGAGCAGGCTGGCTTGCGGAACATCGCGATCATTGCACACGTTGACCACGGTAAAACCACCTTGGTCGATAAGATTCTTCACTTTTGCCAACTGTTTCGTGAGAACCAGGCCACCGGCGAGTTGATTTTGGACAACAACGATTTGGAGCGCGAGCGCGGGATTACCATTCTGTCCAAGAACGTGAGCGTAGTTTACAAAGGATTTAAAATCAACATCATAGACACCCCCGGTCACGCCGATTTTGGCGGAGAAGTGGAGCGTGTATTGAACATGGCAGACGGCGTTTTGCTTTTGGTGGATGCCTTTGAAGGTCCCATGCCCCAGACCCGTTTTGTACTGCAAAAGGCCCTGCAATTGGGCTTAAAGCCGTTGGTAGTGGTCAACAAAGTAGACAAGCCCAACTGCGACCCTGAGAACGCCCACGAATTGGTGTTTGACTTGATGTTCAACTTGGACGCTACGGAAGAGCAGCTGGATTTCCCCACCGTGTATGGTTCTGCGAAGAATAATTGGATGGGACCGGACTGGAAGGTTCAGGCACCGGACATTTCCTACTTGTTGGATCAGGTGTTGGAACACGTTCCCGCTCCCGAGGTGGCCGAAGGAAACTTGCAGATGTTGATTACCTCCTTGGATTTCAGCAACTACACCGGACGTATTGCCATCGGTCGGTTGCAGCGCGGCGTGGTGCGTGAGAATAGCCCGGTTTGCCTAGTGAAGCGCGACGGGAGTATTGTGAAGAGCCGCATCAAGGAAGTTTTTGTGTTCGACGGTTTGGGCCGCACCAAGGTATCCCAAGTGATGGCCGGTGATTTGTGCGCCTTGAACGGCATCGAAGGATTTGAAATTGGCGACACGGTTGCGGATTTTGAAAACCCCGAAGGACTGCCCACCATTGACATTGACGAGCCCACGATGTCCATGATCTTTACCATCAACGATTCTCCGTTCTACGGTCAGGAGGGTAAGTTAGTTACTTCCCGACACCTCAAGGAGCGTTTGGAGCGCGAGTTGGAGCGCAATTTGGCGCTGCGCATTCTGGAAACGGACAAGGCCGATACCTTCAAGGTGTTTGGACGCGGCGTTTTGCACCTTTCGATCTTGATTGAAACCATGCGTCGGGAAGGGTTTGAATTGCAGATTGGCCAACCCCAGGTTATTTTCCGCGAGGTGGACGGCGTTCAGTGCGAGCCTATTGAGGAACTGTTGATTGACGTCCCCGAAACGGGTTCCGGGTCGGCCATTGAATTGGTGACCCAGCGCAAGGGCGAAATGATCAACATGGTGCCCAAGGGAGACCGCATGGTCCTGACCTTCAAGGTGCCTTCACGCGGTTTGATCGGTTTGCGGAACAGCTTGTTGACGGCGACCGCCGGTGAGGCCATCATGAACCACCGCTTGTTAGGCTTTGAGCCGTACCGCGGCGAGATGCCCTCGCGCATCAACGGTTCGTTGATTTGCTCGGAGCCGGGCGAGTCGATTGCTTATTCCATTGACCGCCTGCAAGACCGCGGTTTCTTCTTCATCGATCCGGGCGAGAAAATCTACACCGGTCAGGTTATTGGCGAGCACACGCGCGGCAACGATTTAGTCATCAACGTGACCAAGTCCAAGCAGTTGACGAACATGCGCGCTTCCGGCACGGACGATAAAATGCGCATTGCGCCGGCTAAGAAATTCAGCTTGGAAGAGGCCCTGGAATACATCCAAGGCGACGAGTACGTGGAGTTGACGCCCAAGAGCATCCGCTTGCGCAAGATTTACTTGAACGAGAACGACCGCAAGCGGTACGGAAGCAAGAATTGATTTTCAGGATTCTGGAACAAAAAAGGCGCCCCGCGGGGCGCCTTTTTTTTGTGCCTTGTGCGCCGGAATGCCGACAGCCGTATTTATACGTTTGCAACCGGTTCGCGGCAAAAAGGCGGTGCACTTTTGCTGCATGAAAAAAATCAATGCGCCTCCAGCCAGTTGGGTCCCGTGCCCACTTCCACCTCCAGCGGTACCGCCAGGGTGAATGCATTTTCCATAGCGTGCTTGATGAGCGGCAACAGTCGATCCAATTCGTCGGTGAACGCGTCGAAGACCAATTCGTCGTGCACCTGCAATACCATCTGGCTTCGGAATCCTTGTTCGGCCAATTCACGGTGCAGGTTCACCATGGCCAATTTGACGATGTCCGCCGCCGTTCCTTGTATGGGTGCGTTGATGGCATTTCGCTCGGCATGGCCCCGCATCACTTGGTTTCGTGAGTCAATATCTTTCAGGTAGCGGCGTCGGCCCAAAAGGGTTTCCACGTAGCCTTGGCTGCGTGCTTGCGCCACTTGGGTATCGATGTAGGACTTGATGCCCGGATAGGTTTGAAAGTACTGATCAATCAACTCTTTGGCTTCGGTGCGGCTCAACGCGGTTTGCTGGGAAAGCCCAAAGGCACTGACTCCGTAAATGATGCCAAAATTGACAGTCTTGGCGTTGGAGCGTTGCTCTTTGGTCACTTGGTCCAAAGGAACGTTGAATACTTTGGAGGCGGTTGCGGCGTGAATGTCTACACCCGAACGGAAGGCGTCCAGCATGGCGGGGTCCCCGGAAAGGGCTGCAATGATGCGCAATTCAATTTGCGAGTAGTCCGCGGAAACCAAGGTGCGGTCCGGCCCGCCGGCCACGAACATGGCGCGAATTTTCCGGCCCCTTTCGGTGCGGATGGGGATGTTTTGCAGGTTGGGGTTCGTGGAACTGAGGCGTCCGGTGGCGGCCACGGCCTGATTGAAGGTGGTGTGGATGCGTTGGGTTTTTGGATTAATCAGCTGGGGAAGGGCGTCCACGTAGGTGCTTTTCAGCTTGCCTACTTGGCGCCATTCCAGCAACTTGTTCACGATGGGGTGGGTGTTGCGGAGGTCTTCCAAGATTTCCTCCCCCGTGGCGTACTGACCGGTTTTGGTCTTTTTGATTTTGCCCTTTCCAATTTGGAGCCGTTCGAAAAGTACTTCACCCAATTGCCGCGGCGAAGCCAAGTTGAACTCCACGCCGGCCAATTGCAGTACTTCCCGTTCGAGTTGCGCCAACTCCTGACCCAGGGTCTCTGAGTAATTTTTCAGTGCGGCACGGTCCACGGCAATCCCGTGGTTTTCCATGGACGCCAAGACGGGAACCAAGGGGGTTTCGATGGTTTGAAACACCGATTCTACGCCGGTTTCTTGGAGCTTGGGTCTAAATTGTGCGGCCAGCTG
>CAMBEZ010000031.1 GCA_945865885.1 Owenweeksia hongkongensis DSM 17368 | reverse complement strand
CCGGAAGAACAACTGCGCGTGTCTGCTCCCGGCGCCTTCTTGGAGGGGACGTGGATGCCGGTGGAATCCTTCACGGCCGTGGCGGGCATTCGGGTGGATGCGCACTCGTTGTACGGAACCCAGTGGTCCCCGCGTTTGCATTTGCGTTGGAGCCCAGCAGATCGCCACGTAGTGCGTTTGGCCGCTGGCCGGGGCTGGCGGATGGCTTTGCCCTATTTGGAGCAACTGGGGTACCAAGCGAGCAACCGAGTCAATGCCTCCGGAGGGCAACCGCTTTCTGCCTTGGAGGAGTCTGCTTGGAATGCCGGGCTGAGCTACGTCTGGAACTTCCGATTGAACTACCGCAGCGGCACCTTTGCGCTGGAGTTGCACCAAACGCAATTCGACCGCGTTGCGGTCTACGATTTGTGGAAACCGCAAATGCGCCTGGTGTACGGGATGGCGTCCAACGAAATCTGGGGTGCGGCGTCGGCCTCCAACAGTGTTAGCACCACGTTGGACTACAGTGTCACCAAACGAATAGACGTTCGCCTAGCGTACCGGTACCAGGACGTGTGGTCCTTGTACGTGGCCAATTCGGCGGTTCCCGAAGAACCCCCCGTACGGCAAGCCGTTCCGTTCGTGAGCAAACACCGCGGAATGATCAACGTGGGCTACAAAACCCGCACGAAGTGGCACTGGGATGCCACGCTCCAAGCCTTTGGACGCAAGCCTTTACCGGTGCTGGGGATCCAGGAACCGGGTGGGCCTACCGTGAACTTCAGCCCGGGCTTTGCGGTGATCAACGGCCAAGTGCGGAAGGAGTTCCGGTTTGCGGATGTTTATCTGGGCGTGGAAAATGCCGGCAACGTACGGCAAAAAAATCCGGTCTTTGATGCGCATTCCGCCGCAACCAGTCCTTATTTTGACGCTACCGCCGTATGGGGCCCTATCTTTGGGCGGATGTTCTATTTGGGCACCAACGTGGCAATATGAACGTACTATCGGTAGAGGGACTGTCTAAGTCCCTGGGAGAGCGCACCTTATTTGAAGATTTAAACTTTGGCCTTCAGGCGGGAGAAAAAGTTGCCTTGATTGCGCGCAACGGCACGGGCAAAACCAGCTTGTTGCGCATTTTGGTGGGGGAGGAATCTCCGGACCGCGGGCAAGTGGTCTACCGCAAAGGCTTGCGGTTGGGGTACGTGGACCAAGATCCACAGTTTCCGGCCGGTGTTTCTGCCTTGGACTGGCTGCTGGACAGCCCCCTGGAAACCTTGCGCGCCGTGTTGGCGTACGAACATGCGTCGTGGCGTCCGCACGAGCCCGATGCATTGACTCATGCGTTGTCGGAAATGGAACGGCTCAACGCCTGGGACGCCGAGGCGCAGGTTCGGGCCGTGCTGACGCAAATGGAGTTGCCCTTGGCGGATTTGCCCATTGAAAACCTTTCCGGTGGTCAGCGCAAGCGTTTGGCTTTGGCCCGACTCCTGATCCAACAGCCGGACGTGGTGTTGCTGGACGAGCCCACCAACCACCTGGACCTGGATTTGATCGAAACCCTGGAGAGCACCTTGCGCGACGCCCCCTTTGCCTTGCTCATGGTAACGCACGACCGCTATTTTTTGGAGACGGTGTGCGACCGGATTTTGGAATTGGAGGACCAGACGCTGTACCGGTACGACGGCAACTATTCCTACTATTTGGAGAAAAAAGAGGAGCGTTTGAGCACGCAACGAACGTCCAACGAACGCGCCAAAAATTTGTACCGTCGGGAACTGGAGTGGATTCGGCAAACGCCTCAGGCGCGAACCGGCAAGAGCAAGGCCCGCATCTCTGCGTTTGACAACGTCCAGCAAGCAGCCAAAAACCGCGTGCAGCAGGGAACCGTGCAGCTGGAGATCAAGGGCGAACGCCTGGGCAGCAAAATCATTGAGTGGCACAAAGTGCGCAAGGCCTACGGCGAGAAGTTAATCGTGGACCAGTTCACCTACACGTTCAAGCGGGGCGACCGACTGGGACTGGTGGGGCGCAACGGCGTGGGCAAATCAACCTTTTTGAAGCTGATCACGGGCGAGGCAGAGGTGGACGGCGGCAAGGTGGTGGTGGGCGAAACGGTTCGACTGGGCCACTACCGCCAAGAAAATCCGCCGTTTGATCCGGAAAAACGCGTGATTGACATCGTCAAGGACATTGCGGAAGTGATTCCTTTGGCGAAAGGTAAGACCCTGACTGCGAGCCAGTTGTTGGATCGATTCAATTTTGAGGGGGACCAGCAGTACACGTTTGTGAACAAGCTGAGCGGCGGAGAACGTCGGCGTTTGTACTTGATGACGGTGCTGATGGCCAACCCCAACGTGCTGATTTTTGACGAGCCCACCAACGATTTGGACGTGCAAACGCTGCAGGCATTGGAGGATTTCTTGGAGGGCTTTGACGGTTGCCTCTTGATTGTATCCCACGACCGGGCGTTTTTGGACAAGCTGACCAATCACTTGTTGATCTTTGAGGGCGAGGGTGTGATCCGCGATTTCAACGGAACCACGGGCGAATGGAGGGAGGCGGCGCGGGCCGCGGCGAAGGCGCGGGCCGCGGCAGACTCGGCCGCCGCTGCTGCGCAGCGCGCCGCCTCCTCCCTTTCCTCTTCCTCGTCCACTACTGCCAATAAAACCGGTGATAAGCCCTCAAGCACCGTTGCCACTCCCGGTTTGCCTCCGTCTGCCAAACGCTCGTACAAAGAAGAGCGCGAATGGGACGAATTGGATCGCAGCCTGCCCGTTTGGGAGGCGCGTCGGGCAGAGATTGCCCTTCTCTTCGCGCAGCCCCCTGCGGGCGCTGCGCTGGACTTCGCCGCCTTGACCGAAGAATCAAGGCAACTGACGCAACGGATTGAAGAGGCCGAACTTCGCTGGCTGGAATTGTCGGACAAATCGCCGCACGTTTAAAGCAAAAGCGCGTAACTTGGCCCCATTCTTGCAGGAATTAAGACATGTCGGAACCCGTTCTCTCCCTCCGCGGAATTCGCCGCGATTTTCCCATGGGCAACCAGTGGGTTCGCGTCCTCAAAGGCATTGATTTGGACGTACAACCCGGTGAATACATAGCACTTATGGGGCCGTCCGGCAGCGGGAAATCCACCTTGATGAACCTGTTGGGCTGCCTGGATACACCCACCTCCGGATCCTACTTTTTGGCCGGTGAAGACGTCAGCCGCATGGACGACGATGCCTTGGCGGAGGTGCGCAACAAAAAAATTGGGTTTGTCTTCCAAACCTTCAACCTTTTGCCGCGCCAAACGGCCCTGCAAAACGTAGCACTTCCCCTGGTGTACGCGGGTTGGTCCAAGGCGGACCGACAGGCACGCGCCACCGAAGTGCTGGGAATGGTTGGCTTGGGGGACCGCATGGACCACCAACCCAATCAGCTTTCCGGCGGACAGCGCCAACGGGTGGCCATTGCCCGGGCGCTGGTCAATACGCCTTCCATGGTGCTGGCAGACGAACCTACGGGGAACTTGGACAGCGCCACGTCGGTTGAAATTATGCGTCTGTTTGACGAAATTCACGCCCGGGGAAACACCTTGGTGGTGGTAACCCACGAAGAAGACATTGCGCGCCACGCCAAACGCATTGTGCGTCTGCGCGATGGTTTGATTGAATCCGATGAACCCAACCGCTGATTTATTCCGCAGTGCGGTAGCTTTTGCACCGCAAGCGGGCGCAACCACCGTTGCGCAGCGTCGGGCAGCCTTGGCCCGACTGAAAAAAACCGTACTGGCCCACCGCGAAGATTTTCACCGTGCCTTGCGAACGGACTTGGGCCGGCCGGAAGTTGAAACCGATTTGAGCGAACTCTACGCCGTCACCAGTTTGGTGGACTACGTTTCCGGCAAATTGGCCGGATGGATGCGCACCGAGCGCGTTCCCAGCCCCTTGACCTTGTGGCCCGCAAAAGCGGAAATTCGGCACGAATCCAAAGGGGCGGTGCTGGTGATGGCCCCGTGGAATTTTCCCGTCAATTTGAGTTTGAGCCCGGTGGTCTACGCGGTTGCGGCGGGCAATGCGGTGGTCCTCAAGCCCAGCGAAGTAGCCCCTGCCACGGCACAGTTGTTGGCCGAAGTGCTGCACGAGGCGTTCCCAGAGGGTTGGGTGCGCACCGTACAAGGGGATGCCGAAACCGCCAAGTCGCTTTTGGAGCACCCCTGGAACCACATTTTCTTTACCGGAGGACCGTCCATTGGCAAAACCGTCATGGCCGCGGCCAGCAAGCACTTGACTTCCGTTACCCTGGAGTTGGGCGGAAAATCTCCGGTTTTTCTGGACCCCTCCTTCCCCGTGAAACGGGCGGCAAAACTGTTGGCTTGGGCCAAAAGCATGAACGCCGGGCAAATCTGCATAGCTCCAGACTACGTGCTGGTTCCGCGCGAACAAATGGGCGATCTGGTGCATGCCTTTGCACACGCATTGAAGGACCTCTACGGAGACCGGCTCGTGGACAATCCGGACTATACCCGCATCATCAACGAGCGCCACTGGGCTCGATTGCAGGCCTGGCACGAAGATGCTGTTGGTGCCTGTGCTCAGGTGTGGCAACCGGAGCCCGCAGATGTTTCCAAGCGGTTCTTTCCGCCGACCCTTTATTTGGACCCGGATCCGTCGTGCAGTATTTCCTGCGAGGAAATCTTTGGTCCCCTTTTGCCGCTCATTCCCTACGACAAATTGGAAGACGCAATCGCCTACGTCAACGCCAAGGAACGTCCCCTGGTCACGTACGTGCTGTCCGAAAACAAAGCCTTTCAGGAACGCACCGTGAACGAAACCCGCGCGGGCGCTACGGTAGTGAACGACTTCATCATCCACTACATGCACCACGACCTCCCCTTTGGCGGCGTGAATCATTCCGGCATTGGAAAAAGCCACGGCATTTGGGGTTTCCGCGAGTTTACCAACGCGCGTCCGGTGGTTCGCCGTCGGTGGGGCGTGAATCCTACCCTGTTTTTAGGGCCACCCTACACCAACTGGAAAAAGCAGGTGGTTTCCGCGCTGCTTCGTTGGCTGTAGCCCAACGTCTGCACAAAGGATCTTTTAGTACTCCCGTACGGCGCGCAACGCAAACGGTTGTCCGTTCCACGTTCCACGCAATTCGTAGGCCTGGTCCAGAGAATCCAATTGCCACGTTCCGCGCAGGGTTTGTCCTTGCTCCCACGCGGGCAAACCCCAGGTAGCTACAAACTCGTTCGGGTTGCTTGATGACCACTGGACGTCTGCCATGCGCGTGGATCCGTTGGGGTACTGAAGGAGGAGTTTGCTGTCTACGTCCCAAACAATCGTTTCTGGGCGGCCGTGGCCCGGATTGTAGAAATCCACCACCCCAAAACGCCCAGCCACCTCCGCATTGGGCTCTTGAAAGGAGGGCCATGCGGCGGAAAAAGTCCAAAGAGGAAGCAAAATCCAGACCCATCGGGGCCAATTCGGTCGGTCTTGAATTCGGCGTGTGTCAAACGACCAAACCAGGACCGGAAGCATGGGCAAGGCCCACAACCAAGAAGGACCGGCGTCGAAAAACCAGGCCGTCAGGCCAGCAGGAAGGGCCGCAAGGAGCGCCAAGGCCGCACCCCAGCGCCGGGTTGCGGGAAGGAGGAGGAACAGCAAACCAACGATTAGGGCTGCCCCCAAGAAATGCTGGGCCATGGAATGCTCGGCCCAAAAGAGGGCCCATTGGATGGAGTCCGGCCATTCGTCTTGCGGCAACAGCGTCCAGCGGTACCGAAAGGGCAGGTAGTACAGGGCAAATTGGCGCAAGGCCAGCGGCATCCACGAGGCCAAAACACCCCAAAGCGCCAAGCGCTCAAATCGTCGGCCCCAGAGCGCCGCGTCCATTTGGTTGGAAAAGTGGTGCACCAAGAGCAGCACCACGGTCAAGGCAGCCGCGCCAAGGACCCACGCCACCGAAGGCAACTGAATCCAGGCATACGCATGCAAAAAGGAGCCGAGTACCAGGATTGCGCTTGCGGCAGCGGATAAAAGCAGTCGGTATCTGGGTTGCATGAAGTGCGATTTAGAAACGAAGGTACGGGGAAGGCTTTGGTCGGCCAATCCGTTGACGCAAGGATAACGCACGTTGGCTGGTTGGCGTATCCGGGGGAACAAAAAAAGGCCCGCGGCGGTTGCCGCGGGCCTGAGCTAATGAACGAAGTGCTGGGAATTAATCCAGCGTACGTTGAACTTCTACTTCCTTGAAACCTTCGATGATGTCGCCCACCTTGATGTCGTTAAAGTTCTTGATGTTCAGACCGCAATCAAAGCCTTTGGAGACTTCGCGCGCATCGTCCTTGAAGCGCTTGAGCGAACCCAATTCACCGGTGTAGATGACCACGCCGTCGCGAATGATGCGCACACGGGTGTTTCGGTTGATGGTGCCGTCCATAACCATACAGCCGGCGATGGTGCCCACTTTGCTGATTTTGAACGTTTCACGCACTTCAACGGTGCACGCAATCTCTTCCTTAACCTCCGGTGACAACATGCCGGACATGGCATCGCGAATGTCGTTGATGGAGTCGTAAATGATGGAGTACAGGCGGATTTCGATTTCTTCCTTTTCAGCCAATTTGCGCGCGGTGGCAGACGGACGAACCTGGAAGCCCACGATGATGGCTTTGGAGGCGCTGGCCAACAAAACGTCGGACTCCGTCACCTGACCCACGGCTTTGTGGATGATGTTGACCTGAATTTCCGGCGTAGAGAGGCGCTGCAGCGAATCGGACAAGGCCTCAATAGAACCGTCCACGTCGCCTTTCAAAATGATGTTCAACTCCTGGTAGTCGCCCACCGCCAAACGACGGCCGATCTCTTCCAAGGTGAGGCTCTTCTGGGAGCGCACGCTTTGTTCGCGGCTCAACTGCTGGCGACGTTGCGCAATTTGCTTGGCTTCGCGCTCGTCGTCCATGACGTTGAACAAATCACCTGCTTGCGGGGCGCCGTCCAAGCCCAGGATGGAAATAGGCGCAGAAGGACCTGCTTCCTCCACCTTTTGTCCGCGCTCGTCCATCATGGCCCGAACCTTGCCGGAAAACTGACCCACCAGCATGTAGTCGCCTACGCGCAGGGTTCCGTTTTGCACCAACAGCGTGGTCACGTAACCGCGACCCTTGTCTAAGGATGCTTCGATCACCGTACCCTTGGCCATCCGCTTGGGATTGGCCTTGAGGTCCAGCAATTCTGCCTCCAGCAATACTTTGTCCAGCAATTCCTGAACGTTCAAACCGGTTTTGGCGGCGACGTCCATGGATTGGATTTTTCCGCCCCAGTCTTCCACCAACAAGTTCATGCCGGCTAACTGTTCCTTAATTTTCTCAGGATTCGCCGCAGGGCGATCCACTTTGTTGATGGCAAATACGATGGGAACACCGGCCGCTTGAGCGTGGCTGATGGCTTCCTTCGTTTGGGGCATGACGGCGTCGTCCGCAGCTACCACAATAATGGCGATGTCCGTTACTTGGGCACCGCGGGCACGCATGGCGGTAAAGGCCTCGTGACCCGGCGTATCCAAGAATGTAATGTGCTGACCGCTAGGCAATTTCACACTATACGCGCCAATGTGCTGGGTGATTCCACCCGCCTCACCGGCGATGACGTTGGCCTTGCGGATGTAGTCCAAAAGTGAGGTTTTACCGTGGTCAACGTGACCCATCACCGTAACGATTGGGGCACGTGGAGACAAATCCTCCTCTGCATCCGTGTCTTCGGACAACGATTCGTTGACTTCTTCGTCCAAGAAGTTGACCGAGAAACCAAATTCGTCGGCAACAATGGTCAAGGTCTCCTTGTCCAGACGCTGATTCATGGTGACCATGATTCCCAACGATAGGCAGGCCGAAATGATCGCCGTCACGGGGACGTTCATCATGTTGGCGACCTCCATCACGGTAACGAATTCCGTTACCTTCAATACTTTGTCTTCGGCCGAACGCAGCTCCAGTTCGTTCATCACCTGGTCCCTGCGGTCCGCACGCTTATCACGACGGATTTTGGAGCCTTTGGATTTGCGGCCGCCGGTGAGTTTCTCCAGCGTCTCGCGAATCTGCTTTTGGATTTGCTCGTCCGTCATCGCCGGCTTGGGCGCTGCGGGTTGTTTGTCCCGACGTCCGGGTCCTTGGCGCTGGCCTTGCTGTCCGCCTACCGAGGCAGCACCGGTTGTGGTGCGTCCGGTACCGGTAATGCCTGGGCCGCCAGCCGCACCCGTCTTGATGCGGGCGCGCTTGCCTTTTTCACCACCGGCTGCCGGCTTGGTGGCCTTGGGACGGTTGAATTGAGTTAAATCAATGGTTTGTCCGGTCAATTTGGGACCGTCCAATTTTTGGTACTGCGTGGTGTGGTGTACGGATCCCAATGCATCAGCTGCCGCAACGTCTGCAACAGGCCCCTCTAATGGGGCAGCTGCATCCGATGACGGGGTTCCTGCTGGAGCGCCTTCCACCACCGCGGGTGCTGACGGTGTCGCAGCCGCTGGAATTTCTGGGGCAGGCGCCGGAGCGGGTTTTGGTGCTTTTGGCTTGTGGGTTAAATCTATTTTTCCGGCAATCTTGGGACCGGTCAGAGACGCGCGTCCGCGGATGACATTGTCTTTGGGCGCCGCCGGAGCAGCGGGGGTTTCAACCGCTTGGGGTGCTTCTTCCACAGGGGCAGCAGGCACTTCTGCCGCCGGTGATGTTTCAAGAGCAGCCGCAGGTGCCGCGGGAGCAACCGTTTTGGGTGCAGCGACTTTCTGAGCCACAGGTGCTGGAGCAGCAGGAGCTGCAGCCGCAGGAGCCGCGGGTGCCGGCTCCGCCGCTGGCTCTGTTTCGGCAGGTGCTTTGGGCACCGCCGGAGCGGCAGCAGCCTGTTTCTCCGCCAACTGACTGGCCTTCTCCTCCCGCTTCTGCGAGATGATGGACTCGGCCTGGTCCTTGTGGCTCTTGTCCGACGCGAAATTTCCAAGGAGCAGTGCATACTGCTCATCAGAGATCTTGGTATTCCGGTTCTTCTCGACCTCGTGGTCTTTGGACAACAGGAAATCCACGGCCGTATCCAGGCCAATGTTTAACTCGCTGAGGACTTTACTGATGCGAATGCTGCTCATGCTGGGAAATTAATCTTCGAATTCGGCTTGTAAGATGGCGCGCACTTCCTGAATCGTTTCCTCTTCCAAGTCGGTACGGTTCACCAAATCTTCCACGCTCATGTTGAGGACGTCGCGAGCCGTATCGCAGCCCACGGACTGCAACGCCTCGATCACCCACTCCTCGATTTCGTCGGTGAAATCCGTCAGGGCAACATCTTCTTCTTGGGCTACATCGTCGCGGTACACGTCGATTTCGTAACCCGTCAAACGGCTGGCCAACTTGATGTTGAAGCCGCTGCGGCCAATGGCCAAGCTCACTTGGTCTGGCTTGAGGTACACCTCCACGCGGTTGGTGTCCTCGTGCACCACCATGTTGGTGATTTTGGCGGGAGCCAAGGCACGTTGGATGAACAACTGCTGGTTGGTGGTGAAGTTGATCACGTCGATGTTCTCGCTGCGCAGTTCGCGGACAATGCCGTGGATGCGGGATCCCTTCATGCCCACGCAGGCGCCCACCGGATCAATGCGGTCGTCGTAGGATTCCACGGCCACTTTCGCCTTTTCACCGGGGATGCGAACCACCTTGCGGACGGTGATGATGCCGTCAAACACTTCGGGGATTTCGGTCTCAAACAATTTGGCCAAGAACAATTCGTCCGTGCGGCTCAACAAAATGAAGGGCCTGGTGCCTTTGATTTCTACTTTCTTCACCACGGCGCGAACGGTGTCTCCCTTTCGGAAAAAGTCTTTCTCCGGGATCATCTCGTTCTTGGGCAGAATCAACTCGTTTTGGTTGTCGTCGTAGATGATTACTTCGCGGTGGCGCACGTGGTGCACTTCACCGGAAATGATCTCGCCCTCCATGCCTTTGTAGCGCTTGAACAACTCCTCAGAGTCGTGCTCTTGAACACGAAGCATGAGGGTTTGACGGAACGCCAAAACAAAGCGACGACCCAGTTGCTCCAATTTGATTTCTTCCGAAACCTCCTCGCCCACTTCAAAGTCAGGCTCAATTTTCAACGCAAGACTCAACGCGATTTGCGTGTTTTCGTCTTCAACGGCGTCGTCATCTACAATGATGCGGTTGCGCCAGATTTCCAAATCGCCTTTGTCCGGATTGACAATCACATCGAAGTTGTCGTCCGCTCCATACTTCTTTTTGAGTTGGGTACGGAAAGCGTCCTCGATGAACGACATCAAGGTAACGCGATCGATGTTCTTTTCTTCCTTGAACTCGCCGAAGGATTCAATAATGGCCAGGTTTTCCATGGTCCCGAGTGTGCTTAAAACTTGAATTCTAAAACCGTTTCTACTACTTCTGAAAGGGGCAGAGCAATGCGCTCCACCGCGTCCATTTTTCCTTTGCCGATGGTCTTGGGCACGCGAACTTCACGCACCAAAACCAGCTGCTCCCCGTCGTATTCCTCCAGGGTTCCTTGCTCCACCCGCCCGCCTTGCGCGGTCACTTTCACGGTGCGCCCAATGGCCTTGCGGTACTGGGATTCCACCTTAAAAGGACTGAACATTCCGGGCGAGGAAACTTCAATACCGTACTGTTCTGAATCGTCGCCCAGTGCAGACTCCACCGCGCGGTTGATCATTTTCAACGACTGAATGGAAATGTGTCCAACTTCCAAATCTGTGTAGACCTGAATACGCCCGTCCATGGAAAGATGTAAATCCACCAGGAAGGCGTTTTGGGAAGCCAGGGCTTCCGCAACAATTGGTCGTAAGTCGTTGATTGTGAGCATAAATGAGACAGTATTAGAACAAAAGAGGGGACTGATGTCCCCTCCCTAGCCTCTTAATACGCTGCAAATATACAGATTTTCCAGTAATTACTCGTAGAATTCGTACAATGGGTCAATGCGCGTGCCGGCCGGTACGTCGCAAACGGTTTTGATGAGACCGTCGGACAAACCGTAGACCCAGCCGTGCAAGTGGGGTGCTTGGCGTTCTCTCCAGGCCTTTTGAACAATGCTGGTCTTGGCCAAATTCATGACTTGTTCTTGCACGTTCAACTCCACCATGCGATCTACCCGCGCATCCTCATTTGTTATGGCCTCCACTTCATCCGCGTGGAACCGGTGTACGTCTTTGATGTTGCGCAGCCATTTGTTGATGATGCCGAAAGACTTGTTCGTTAAAGATGCCTTCACCCCGCCGCAGCCGTAGTGTCCGCAAACGATGATGTGTTCTACGTTCAAGTAATGAACGGCGTACTCCAACACGGTGAGTAGATTCAAATCCGTGTGCACCACCATGTTGGCAACGTTTCGGTGCACGAAAATCTCACCGGGCTCCGTGCCGGTAATTTCGTTGGCCGGCACCCGACTGTCCGAACATCCGATCCACAGAAATTTTGGGGTTTGGATGCTCTCCAAACGTTTGAAGAACTGGGGATCGTCGTCGGTGCGTTCTTTGGCCCAGGCCTTGTTGGCCATGAGGAGTTGGTCAATGGGTTTCATGCGGTTGGGTTTGAAGTCTGAAATTCGCTGTAGCGGTCAAAATCCGTAGACTGCGTTGGGTTTTTCTTGCACGCCACGCGAACGTTGCGCAGGTGCGCATGGGCGCAGTAGTCCAGGATAACTTCTTCTATGTCGGGGTCCATGTAGTCTGCATGCGACAAGTCAATCAGTAACTCGGAACCGCGGGGTATGGCTTCCAAGGCGCGTTTGATGCCTCCCTTGTTGAGGAAGGTAACGTTGCGTCGGAGGCGAAAAAGAATTCGGTTGTCCTCCCGAACCTCAGTGTAGGTGGCGCGAAAGGCATTGTATGCAATGAAAAATACGGACGCCACCAGGCCCACCGCAATTCCCACCAGCAGGTCGGAAAGTAAAATGGCGAGCACGGTGATGAGGAACGGAATCCACTGCCCTCGGCCCCGCGCGATGGCGGAGCGCAGAATGGTTGGATGTGCCAATTTAAACCCGGTGAAAATCAAGATGGCCGCCAAACTGGCCTTTGGAATGGCGTTGAGGAGGTCGCTCGCGAGCAAGACGGCCAAAGCCAGTACCACTCCGTGGAAGATGGTGCTCGCCTTGGATTGTGCCCCGCTCTGCGCGTTCACGCTGGAGCGAACCACCACGGAAGTCACGGGCAGACCCCCAATGAGCCCGGATAGAACGTTGCCGGCGCCTTGCGCCATCAACTCCCGGTTGGTGGGCGTTACGCGTTTGAGCGGATCCAACTTGTCCGCTGCTTCGATGGACAACAAAGACTCCAAGCTCGCCACCAAGGCAAGCGTAATGGCCACCGTCCACACCAACTTATGCTGAATTCCGCTCCAGTCCGGGGTGATCCAGGTATAGAAGCCGTCGCCCAATTCCACGCGGTGTTCCGCAGTCAGCACCCAATCCGGACCCAACCCCTCCAGCAGGAAGGAAAGTCCAACACCGGAGAGTACGGCAACGAGGGCCGCTGGGAAAATTCGACCCACGGACGTTTTGGCCCAACCTATTTTGTCCGCCAGAACCAGGAGGAGTAGCGATAGGGCGCCAACGGCGGCGGCGGCGGGCGTAATGCGCCAGAGTGCGTGGTACAATCCGGTAAAGGTGTTCTCGTGGGTGGGCTGCACAAAATTTTCGTCCCCCATGAAGTCCACGTCGTAGCCCACCAAGTGCGGGATTTGCTTCATGATCAAGATAATCCCGATGGCCGCCATCATGCCTTTAATCACGGTGTTGGGAACGTAGTGCCCGACGGTTCCCAGTTTGGCCAAGCCAAAGAGCAGTTGGAAAAGTCCCGCCAAAACGACTGCCATAAGAAAGAGTGGAAACGATCCGAGGTCGGAAATTGCCATCAATACGATAGACGTCAGGCCCGCGGCAGGGCCGGAAACGCTGATGGGTGAGCCGCTGAGCGCGCCCACCACGACCCCGCCCACAACGCCGGCGATGACGCCGGCCATGGGGGGAGCTCCGGATCCCAGCGCGATGCCCAAACACAGGGGCAAGGCCACGAGAAAAACAACCACCGAAGCAGGTAAATCGTTCTGTAACAAAGATTTCATTCGGAGGATAACAGGGATTTGGTTGAAGATTGATACCTTGCAAGATAGTAGATAGCCCCGAACGAACGGGCGCTGTAAACGTTTAAAAATGCCCGAAAACGAAGAGATAGTGCCCGGAAACGAGGGTAGCGCTGAGCGCGCCCCAGCTGCCGAGGGCAGTTCCGAACAAAAACCGGCCCGCGGTCGCGGACGTGCCTCCAGCCCGGCTAAAACCAGCGTCGGAGAAGTTCAAGATGCACAAGATCAACCTGTTGTAAGCGAAGATCGCCCCAAGCGATCGTCCGGCCGGGGTCCTAAAAAACCCGCCGCTGCGGAGGAAAGCAGCGCAGATTCTCCGGCAAGCTCTGAGGAGCGCGTGGAGCGTATTGCTCCTGCCGCAGAATCCACCGACACCCCGGTTGAAGGGGGCGGTGCTGCATCGGAAGAAGTGCGTCCAAAGCGCAAAAAACGCAAAAAAAAGAAGCGTCCCGCGGACGACGGCACCCCGGAATGGGAAGATATTGCCGGCGAAGACGGGAACGATGCGGAGCGTCGAGGACCTCGTGGCTTGAATGATTTTTCACGCCAGCGCGACGGTGCTCGGCCCGAGGGACGCGACGGACGCGGAAACGACAACCGCAACAACAACGGACGCAACGGCGACGGACGCGGAAACGACAACCGCAACAACAACCGCAACGGCGACGGACGCAACAACGGTCGGAACAACAACGACCGCAACGACCGGAACCAGAACAACCGCCGGGGTACGGACAACCGCCCCATTGGCGCGCAGCCCAAAAAGAAGAAGGCCGGTCTTTGGCCCGCGCTCGGCTTCGCTTTGCGTGGCCTGGCCCTGGGATTTGCCCGAGAATTGCACATCGCAATTCACTTTGCAGCAGCCCTTCTGGCGCTGGCAGCGGCTTGGTGGTTGAACATTCCCGCGGTAGAAACAGCCTTGGTGGTGTTGGCCATTGGCGGCGTATTGGCGGCTGAGTACCTGAATGCTTCGCTGGAGACGCTGGCCGACGTGGTGCACCCCCGACCCAACGGAGGCATTGCCAAGGCCAAGGACATCGCTGCCGGCGGTGTGCTGTTGGCAACTTTGGCCGCTGTGGGCGTTGGTTTGCTGGTCTTTGGACCGGCGTTCCTGGCCTGGGCGCAAGGACTTATGGGGTAACCCGCTTATGCTCTAAGGAGTCGACGGATTTTCAGTCGCTAGTGCATTCGTGAAATTTTCAAATTCCACGATAATCTGTATATTTGCAACCCCGAATCAGGAAGATTGCCCCATCGTCTAATTGGCAGGACAGCGGTTTTTGGTACCGTATGTCTAGGTTCGAGTCCTAGTGGGGCAACTCTAATAAACCCTAACATTCTGTTTAACAGTTTGTTAGGGTTTTTTATTGTGGCATGATGTTGCCGCATTCTTGTGGGGTTGTTTAGCCTTGTTCAGTTGTTGGTGCATTAAGCCAGCGGCGCAACCGCTAAAAAAACAAGGATGTGACCTTTGAAGGCATCAGGCCTAACCGTGCTGTTGGCAGCATTCCTTGCCGTGTCGTCCACATCACAACGGCTCAAACTAAAGCAGGCTCAGAAGTCAACACTACTTTGCCGCGCCAAAACAATAACCCTTCACCCAAGGATTGGTCCTGAGGTGGGACGGTGCGGTGGTTTTCGAAAATGGTTCAATCGGGCTTTCCCCAACCCATCGAATCCGCAAACAGGTAGAGGTTTAAGAGCATAAAGAACAAGGCCGGAAGCGAAACGAGCAATCCGTCCTTCACGCTTATTCGAACGATGAGTCCGCTCAGCATGAGCAGGCTCAGGCCCAGGGAGGCAAGGCTGAGAATGGGTTTAAAGTAGAGCCCAACCAGAAGGCCGGTGGCCCCTAAAATTTGCAGCACAACGGTCAGTAGTCCTATTTTCTCCAGATTGAACCGCTTGAATTCGCTTTTCATGTGGGGAGATCGGAAATAGGACGCGGCATAGGCGTAAAACGACAGACTCGAAACGAGAATGCCTAAGGTAGTCCAGGAGGCACTCACCCCCTAGTTAGCGCTCAAAGCCAGGACGACGCACAGCGCCAAAAGAAGTAAGGAAGGGACGTGCTTTACAAGGGGGTTCTTGACGCTGAAGTGAAAGTACTGAGCTGCTACCATGAACAGGCCCATCAGTACCGACGGGATTTGAACCAGATCGGGATACCAAATTCCGGCAACAATCAGGGTGGCCAGAGCAATTTTAGAGACCCCCACCAGGCTGCGCGTTAAGTCGCTCAGGCCAAAAAGAGAAAATTCTTTGACTACGTTGCCGAAGCGAAAGGTCCAAACGAAGGCAACCGAAAACCCTAGGGTTAATTGAAGTAAGCTGGTGAAGTTGTCCATCGTTTTCTTTTTTTTAAATGTACGTCGTTGCGTTCACGCGGCCAAACCGCAGGGATCATTCAGGGCTCCAAAGGGCTACCTTGCTCTTGAATAAAGCCCGGAGGCAACGCTGGGTTTGTTTTCTGCAGACCGCGGCATTCTAATAACGCATTCACCCCCTCCCTTGGGGAACAAAAACAGCGGTTTGCAAGTTAACTGAGGTAGTACGGACCCATGAGCGACAAAGGATTCTTCTTCAAACAGTTTGAGCCAAAGAGCATCTCGCCCTTTGACAAGCTCTTCGATATCTTCAAGGAACTGATTGTGCACGTTTCGGGCGATTTTGACGAGGCCATTGCTTGGC
This sequence comes from Owenweeksia hongkongensis DSM 17368, assembly GCA_945865885.1. Lineage (GTDB taxonomy): Bacteria > Bacteroidota > Bacteroidia > Flavobacteriales > Schleiferiaceae > CAMDTE01. The sequence continues at coordinate 3,698 of CAMBEZ010000031.1, read as the reverse complement.
TCCGAGAACTGGACAAAGAATACGAGCTGACGGACGAGAACTACACCGTAGACGACTTTGTTGCTGAATTGCAGGAGCGGGGCTACATCCGCCCGGTGGTGGACGGCGACGGCGTTCCCGGCATGGGCATCACCGCCAAAACGGAACGACAGATCCGGCAAACGGCCCTGAAGCGCATCTTTGGCGACCTGAACAAAAGCGGGGCCGGAAACCACAAAACCAAAAGCTCCGGCGATGGCGACGAGCCCACTGGGGAAACGCGCTCGTACGTGTTTGGCGACGGTTTGGACAAAATTTCCCTCACGGAAAGCATCAAAAAGGCCCAAATCAACCACGGGGTAGGCGATTTTCAGCTGAGCGAGGAGGACCTCGTGGTGGAGGACAGTCGGTTCAACGCCCAAATGAGCACGGTGCTGATGATTGACATCAGCCACTCCATGATCCTGTACGGGGAAGACCGCATCACGCCGGCCAAGAAGGTGGCCATGGCCTTGGCGGAGCTCATCACCACGCGCTACCCCAAGGACAGCCTAGACATCCTGGTCTTTGGAAACGACGCCTGGCGGATATCGATCCAGGAAATTCCGTACCTCAAGGTGGGCCCTTTTCACACCAATACGGTGGCCGGATTGCAGTTGGCCATGGATCTGTTGCGCAAAAGGCGAAACAGCAACAAGCAAATTTTCATGATCACGGACGGCAAGCCGAGCTGCGTGAAGGAGCGCGACGGCACTTATTACATGAACAGCAACGGGCTGGACCCCTACGTCACCGAGCGCTGCTACACGCAGGCTGCCCAAGCGCGCAAGCTGGGCATCCCCATCACCACCTTCATGATTGCGCGGGACCCCTACCTGCAGCAATTTGTGGACACGTTTACCGAAGCCAACCAAGGGAAGGCCTTTTACACCGGACTCAAAGGCTTGGGCGAAATGATTTTCAAGGACTACGAAAACAACCGAAAGAAAAGACGCAAATAGGATGATCACTACGTTAGGAGAACTGAAGGCCACCGGCTACCAAAGCACGTCCATCAAGGACGAGCTCCGCGCCAACTTAATCAAGCACTTGGCCGCTGGAACCACGGTGTTTCAGGGCGTCCACGGGTTTGAGGACACCGTACTGCCGGAGCTGGAGCGCGCCGTGTTGTCCCGGCACAACATCAACCTTTTGGGCCTTCGGGGGCAAGCCAAAACCCGTTTGGCGCGCCTGATGGTGGAATTGCTGGACGAGTACGTGCCAATTGTGGCGGGGTCCGAAGTAAACGACGATCCCCTGGCGCCCATCTCCCGCTACGCCAAGGACCTCATTGCGGAACACGGAGACGCCACCCCCATCGCGTGGCTGCACCGTTCGCAGCGTTATTCGGAGAAGTTGGCGACGCCCGACGTCACCGTTGCGGACCTCATTGGGGACATCGACCCCATCAAAGCGGCCAACCTCAAACTGTCCTACGCGGACGACCGGGTGATTCACTTTGGCATGATTCCGCGGGCCAATCGCTGCATTTTTGTGCTGAACGAAATCCCGGACCTGCAGGCCCGCAACCAGGTGGCGCTGTTCAACATTCTCCAAGAGGGCGATGTGCAAATTCGCGGGTTTAGCATCCGACTTCCACTGGATATTCAATTTGTATTTACCGCCAACCCGGAAGATTACACCAACAGAGGAAGCATTGTTACGCCGCTGAAGGACCGGATTGGGTCGCAGATCCTGACGCATTACCCCAAAAGTATTGCGGTGGCGCGCAAAATTTCCGCCCAAGAAGCCAAGGTGAACCAAGCGCAAACCAACCGTGTTTACGTGCCGGAGCTGGCGTACAATCTTTTGGAGCAAATCATTTTTGAAGCGCGCGAAAGCGAGTACGTAGACCAGAAAAGCGGGGTGAGCGCGCGCATGAGCATCTCCATGCTGGAAAGTTTGGTCAGCACGGCCGAGCGCCGCGCACTCCTCAACAAAGAAGACAACACCACCGTGCGCTTGTCCGATTTCATGGGCGTGATTCCGGCCATCACGGGCAAAGTGGAGCTGGTGTATGAGGGAGAACAAGAGGGCGCTGCCTATGTGGCGGAACAGCTCCTGGGCGCGGCCATCAAGACGCTGTGGCCCACCCTGTTCCCCAAGATTGAGAAGCTCACCAAAAAGTCCGAAAGCAGCCCGTACGCACCGGCCGTTGCGGCCATTTACGAGCAGGGGGGCGTTTTGCTCTACGACGAATGCGATCAGAAGGAGTACGCGTCTACCCTGAATAAGATCAAGACTTTAAACGACTTGATTGCGAAAAACCAGCCCGCCTTTGAGCCTAAAGACCTGCTCTTCCTCAAAGAATACATGCTTTGGGCTTTGGCCGAGCAGCAGCAGTTGGGCAAGGAGCGACTGCAGCACGGTTTTGAGTTCAACGAGTTTTTTTGAGGGGTGAAAAGACGGGCGGGGTAGTTTTGCTCCCTTCAGAAAAGCCCGTTTGCGGACGAACAAAGCATTTGCAAAACTTCACACAACCGTAACGGGATGCTCTTGTTCGGTAGGCGGAGTTTGGTCAACTTGGGAGGAGGTTTAAACCAAGAACCCCCTGACACCTTGCACCCCATGAACAACGCAGCAAAAGTTTCACGAGCAACCCTGGGATTGGCCTCTTTGGCCGGCCTACTGCTTCTGTTGGCCTCTTGCCAATCCACCCAAAGCGATGCCTTCCAACCGGCGTCGGTAACGGCATCGGTGGAAACGGTGCCGGTGGATGCCCAGACGGATGCCGACGCAGCGGATGATCCGGCGGTGTGGTTCAATGCCGCAAATCCCGCCGAAAGCAGGGTGTTGGGGTCGGACAAAAAAAGAGGTTTGGAGGTTTTTCGTTTGGACGGAAACCGGGTGGCTACGGACCCCATTGGGCGCATCAACAACATTGATCTGCGCGACGGCTTTGTTCTGAACGGCCTGCCGGTTGCTTTGGTGGGCGGAAGCCACCGAGATGCGGTGGGCCTGGTGTTTTGGACGGTGAACGAGGAAGGTGTGCAACGGGTGCGGAAGACTGCGGTAAAAAGCAAGCTGGAGGACGTCTACGGCTTTTGCATGGCCCGATTGGACGATCGCTTCTATGCCTTTGTGAACAGCAAAACCGGGGCCATTGAGCAGTGGGAGCTTTTTGCAGCCGGCGATTCCGTGGACGCAAAATGGGTGCGGAACTTGAAGTTGGGCAGCCAAGTGGAGGGCATGGTGGCGGACGACGCGGCAGGCGTTCTTTTTGTGGGCGCAGAGGACGAAGGTATTTATTCGTTTGACGCACGTCCGGAGGGGTCGTCAGAGCCAAAACTGCTGGCGGAATCCACCGCAGACAACCCCGCCATCGCCTACGACGTGGAAGGACTGGCCCTGTTTGCCCCCAACGACTCCACCGGGTACTTGGTGGCCAGCAGCCAAGGCAATCGTTCGTACGCCCTCTTTGACCGAAGCGCGCCGCACGCCTACGTAGGCAGCTTTACCGTTGAGGATGGCGCGGTAGACGGCACCTTTGAGACCGACGGCATTGAAGTTTCCGCGCACGCATTTCCCGGCTTCCCCGACGGCCTGTTTGTAGCGCAAGACGGAGCCAACACAGACGGCAAAGTAGCGCGTCCCCAAAACTTCAAGTTGGTTTCTTGGGCAGAGATTTCGAAGGCCTTGAATTTGCCAAGCGCAAAAAAGTAACTAGATTTGAGAATGAC
>CAMBEZ010000030.1 GCA_945865885.1 Owenweeksia hongkongensis DSM 17368 | reverse complement strand
GATTCCTTACGCAATTGATTGGGTTCTAAATTCCAAATGGAACCGCTTGGGACGTGAACGCTAACGCCCGGTACGCGGGCTAGAACGCGCCACTCCAGTGCAAGATCTTCCAAACTACAGGCGTATTGGGGGCCGCGCAGTTCCAACTGAACGCCCCACAGGCCCAGCAACAATGCAGTCCACAGGTGTTGTTCGTGTGCTTCAATAACTGAAGAAAGAAGCAATCTGCGTCGGTAGGCTTTTTCCGCAATCGTCATGGCTTTCTCCGTTTGCTTCAAGCGAATGAACCTTTCGCAGTCGTCCAGCAATCCACCCACCGATTTAACCGACGGAGTTGCTGCATTAACCTCGAATGGATCAGTCTCATGGGACCAAGTACCGCGCAAAAGTGAAAAATACTCTTTCTGGAATCCGCGCGTGGCTGCAGCGCCAAAACCCTGGCTTTTGTGCATGCTTCGGCTTCGTGCGGCCAGTTCACCAAAAGATTCGCCTACCTCCGGATCCCATGCGCCCAAATCAACCCAGCGCAGATTGGTGGTGTCAAAACCGCCCGATGCAAAAAACCAGCTGGATGTATTCCATACTACGCGGGAAACGCGCCATGCTGGGCCCAAATCCGTCCGGTACGTACTGGAAGCAGCGCTGTCCGATGCCCAAACGGCCATTTGCGCCGATGCGGTGTGGTGGCCGTGTGTGTTGCCGGGTACCGGGGAGAAGCGGGTGACCACTACATGGGGTCTATTGGTACGAAGCCATTGAACCGTTTCCGCAAGTACTAGTTCCCGGTTCCACTTGCTCCACGTTTCTGTGTCGGTTTTGCTGTATCCAAAATCAGCACACGAACCAAACGCCTGCTTTGCGCCGTCCACGTAACGCGCAGCAAGCAATTCATGCTCCCGCAGGTATCCCAAAGGTTTTCCCACATCCGCACCCATCAGGTTTTGACCGCCTTCGCCGCGCGTTAGGGACAAGTAGGTAATTTCCGCTTTCCGGCCGTGTGCTAAATAAGCGAGCAGTCGTGTGTTTTCGTCGTCCGGGTGGGCAGCAACATAGACCACCCTTAGCGGTTGGCGCAGTTTTTCGATGGTGTGGATTAAATCTTGACTGCTCTGGGGTTGCAGCAGCGGGGGCACTTGCAATCCTTGGCCCTTGCTGTGTGCGCTTAATGTTGACAAAAGAAGAAGCGTGCAAACCAATCGGCGAAAAGCAATCTTGCTCATGTACAGTTTATTTGGAATCTATGGATTTGCATACTGATCATTGCTGCAAAAGCACAACCAAGGTAAATACTAAAAAGGTCGTGGTGTAATGCTCACCATTGATAAACCAGTTTTATGTGTTGCCCAGCAAATGATTCAGTGGTTAGGATCGCAAATCACGTAAACAACATCCAATATCCGCCCAGACGAACAGGAAGTGGCTTCAATCTCGATCCTGCCGTACCTTGGTGAACGCTACACAATAGCTTCTATCCGTCTGCGCACCGAATGGCCTTCTTCCAAAAACCCACGGCTTTTGCCTTACTGGTGGTGGCCACCGTGTGGGTTTGGATGATTGCACCTTTTTGGCTTCAAGAAGGCATGTTCCTCGACGGCCTGATCTACGCTTCGGTGGCGCAAAACTTAGCAGACGGAATAGGAACATTCTGGGCCCCCGTGTACCAATGGTCAGCGTCGGTTCCCTATTCGGAGCAATTGCCCCTTTTTACTGGGCTGGAGTCTCTTTTTTTTCGTGCGCTTGGCGGAAGCGTTTGGACAGAACGACTGTTTCTGGGATGCGCCTGGGTGGTTCATGTTCTGGGCATTCGTGCGGTACAGCGCCGGTGGTGGCCAGAGCAGGGGGAAGATGCCTACTGGTGGGTGGTTTCCGTTTGGAGTTTGCTCCCTTTGGTGGCTTGGGGGATGGGCAACCACGTTCAGGAAATGTGGATGTCCGGTTTTGCCCTGTGGGCGGTCGTTGCGCTCTCCTACGAACGGTGGTCTTGGTTGGGTGGAGTGCTGACCGTTGCTGCCTTTTTGTTTAAAGGTCCGCAGGGCTTGTTTCCTCTGGTTTGGTTGCCCTTGGCCAGTGCTTTCGGAATCATCCAGAAAAAAACGTTCCGTAAATCGTTCGCATGGGCGTTTGCCTTTATCCTTCTTTCGTTTGCGGTTTTGTGGTTGTGGGACGACGCCCGCCTGGCTCTTGTACGAAACGCTGAAAACCGCCTGGTCCGAACGTTTACAGCAGTCCGCGCCGTAAACACAACGCATCGACTCTGGCTCTTGGGACCGATGCTCGCCCAATGGGGGGTTGTCTTGGCAGCCTCCGTTGTTGTGGCCCGCGTTCGGTACGGTACCGTTCGGTTTGTAGGGGATCGACGCACGGCGTTGTTTCTACTCTTTGCTCTATGCGCCTCACTTCCTTTGTTGATCACGCGCGAACAAAGGGATTTTTACCTCATTCCGTCGACGGTTTTCGCAACGCTGGGTGTGGTGTCTTCCTTCGTCGGGTCGCCCGTACTTCCCTCGAAACGCTTGGTAGTTGGACTTGGGCTGTTGGGGGTATTGGGGACGTTGACATTGTCCTACCGCCGTCACGAGCGCGATGCGGACCTGCGGGTAGCGCTTGCGCAACAAGCCCCCGCATTTGCGCCCGGTTCTTCGTTCAATGTGCAACCGGAATTGCGTCTCCATTTTTTACTTCAGGCCTACGGCATGCGTTTCAACCGATGGGAAGTGGACCTAACGAACGAAAAGGTCCACGAAAACCGTGTAGAACTGCATTCAACGAAGGAGGGAGTGCTTTTCAGTCGCAAAGCAACCGAGCGAAAATGAGTGCAAGATCGAACTTCGTGTGCCCGGGCAGTTTAATCTGCCCAACGGATTTTCCGAAAGAAAGGAGCACATTTTTGTATTTCCTAAGACCAAATAGCAAGCCATGGTAGCGTCTAAAAATGATAAGCCCGGTGGTGCCTTTCACGAGAAAAAGGACAAAAACAATAAAACCCACAACATTGGAGGCGGCCAAAAGCTGAAGATGAACAAGGCGTTGAAGCACAAAAAGCCCATCTCAAGAGGTTTGAAGAAGAAGTAGGCAGGCTTCGGTGGTAGCTGAAGGTTTTTGGTGATTTCGGGAATAGCGAACCGCTTCGCGCTCCTGGTTCCCGGGTCGGATGCTGTAAGTGGTGCAAGTGCCGGCAACTTTGTTCCTCGGTGTTTCTCATCTTTAATGACGTACCAAGCTGAAATTCATCCGGGTCCAAAATTGAAAAAACCCGAGCTTTTGGCTCGGGTTTGCATTTTGTGTAGCGAGAGGGGGGATCGAACCCCCGACCTCAGGGTTATGAATCCTGCGCTCTAACCATCTGAGCTACCTCGCCGAATGAGGGCGCAAAAATACATACCTTCACGGACACCCACAACTGAATTAATGAAACTTCAGCACGCTCGTTTTGCATTGCTTGCACTACTGGTTGTCTTTGGAAGCGTTACGTACCGCAATCAAATGGACTGGGGCGACGACTGGGCGCAGTACTTGGATCAGGCCAACTGGCTTTTAAATAGCAACTTTAAGGCTCCGGTTCATTATTTTGTTTATCAACACACGTCGGCACTTTACGCGCCACCCTACTATCCCTGGGGATGGCCCCTGCTGTTGGCGTTGACCGCGAAACTCCCGCCCGCAGTGGTTTTGACCTGCCTGTGGGCGGGATTCTCGTTGGTGCTTTTTGAGGTATATCGCCTAAAAACAAAGAATGTAGGCACGGCCTTGGCATGGGCCTTGGTGTGGGCAGTGTCGCCCTGGATGCTCCGGTTCAAATGGGAGTGGTTATCGGATTTGCCCTTTGCGTTGTGCACAACGGCATTGATTTTCGTGTTGCTGCGTCCAAAACAATCCAAGAGAACCTTATTGCTCATTGGCCTCCTGACCGCTGCTTCCATTGCCTTTCGTCCGCTGGGTTGGGCACTGGTCTTGGCCGCAGGGGCCGCTGGCCTGGGTCAATGGGTGCGGAATCGACGCATATCCCAATCAATAGGCGCTGTGTTGGTGGGCGGGGGGGTGTCCGATTTTCTCCTTTCCATCTTACCGCACGCATCCGGTCACTTTACAGCCGTATACGGCCCACCCTGGTTAATTTCCGGGGTTTTGGACCGACTCGTTCACTACTTTGGGTCGTGGAGGTATGCCTGGAGCCCGGTGCATTCCTGGTTCCCAGGTTGGGGTTTGTGGATTGGAACGTTGGCCGTCTTGACGGTTGTGGCCGCGTGGACCTACGCGCTATTGACCCGAAAACAAAACAACTCGGATTCCGAAACCGCCGGCATCCCTATTTTCTTTGCTGCGGTTTACGCCGGTGCCGTGGTGCTCTTTCCGGTGCAATCCCAAGGTTTTCGGTACCTTCTGCCGCTGGTTCCCTGGATGTTTCCGCGCATTCTCCCCGTAAAGTTTTCGCTTGGTTTGGCCCTGTTGGTGCTGTTTTCCTACCTCCCTGCATGGGCGAAGATCGCCAGCGAATGCCAGACGTCCAATGAATTGGTGCCCGGCCCGCACACTGCATCTGCGCGCGAACTGTTGTCTGAAATCCACAAGCGGATACCGCTCCAAGACACCTTGCACGCCACACGGCCGCGGGCACTGGCGCACCTCACGCACCGATGGAGTGTATTCTCTTTGTCCAGCAATGCGGTAGCAAAACCCGGAAGCGGGCAGCACTGGTGGGTAACCTCAACGCACTGGCCCACAGCAGATGTACCGATTGAAGCAGATCTCGTTTGGTCCAACTCCGAATTTGCACTTTTTTGCACCACGGCACCAAAGTATACAATTGTGCATTAAATTGCAGTCAATGGCCGACAAAGTCAAAATAGAAATGGAGTATCCGGTGCGTTCATCGCCCCATATGTTGTACAATTTCCTGTCCAACCCCTCCGGTTTGGCCGAATGGTTTTGCGACGACGTGGAATCGCGTGGTGATCGGTATATTTTCAAATGGGGAGACACCGAAGAGGTAGCCCATTTGGTTCGCAAACGGCAAGACACCTTTATTCAATACAAATGGGACGAGGACTCCAGTTCCAATAAATTTTCGTTTGAGTTCCGCATTGTGGTGGACGACATAACGTTGGATGCCACTTTGGTGGTAACGGATTACGTCGACGAAAACGATGAAAACGAAATGCGCCTACTTTGGAACAGCCAAATTCACAACTTGCTCCACACCATCGGCGCCTAACGCTACTGGCAGTGCTTGGAGCGCTGACCGGATTGTCCTCCTTATTGTTGGGCGGCCGCACACAGTACTTTAATTTTTTCAACCCCGTGCTTCGGCACCTTCCGGACGGTGTTTGGAAAATTGCTTCGTCTTCCGCGGAAGGTTGGGCGGTAGGGATAATGACTTTATGGGCGTTGCTGGAACGTCGTGCCTTGCGCTGGTGGATGGGATGGGGTGTAGCCGTTGCGACCGGCTCCTTGCTGCCAAGGGCAATCAAACACACCTGGTTTTCGAATTTTCCCCGGCCGTTGGAGTTGTACAAAGGGACCCTTTTGCCCATACCGGGAGTGGAACCTGCCTACTGGTTCTCGTTTCCTTCGGGACACACCACGGCAGCTGCAGCTTTGGCCTTTTACTGGGCCTGGACCCATCCGCGGCCCACGGTCTCCGCGCTTGTTATTCTCTGGGCCCTTTTTGTTGGCTTTAGCAGAATGGCCTTGCACATGCATTGGTGGATCGACGTGGTTGGGGGGTGGTGCCTGGGTGCGGCACTGGCAGCCTTAGCGCTCCGCGCTTCCCAAATCGATTTTGTATCTTTGTGGAGCTCAAAAAAAAGAAGTTAATACGGGTTTGAACATGAAGCTATTGGAAGGAAAAGTGGCCCTGATCACCGGCGCCGCCAAAGGAATTGGGCGTGGTATAGCAATTGAATTTGCCAAACACGGTGCCGACGTTGCCTTTACTTATTTGTCGTCTGTGGAACAAGGTCTTGCCTTGGAGGCCGAACTTTCTGCTTTTGGGGTTCGCGCCAAGGGTTTTCGTTCGGACGCGTCCAAGTCGGATCAAGCGGAACAACTCATTGCCGACGTTGTGGAAGCATTCGGGCGCATCGATGCGGTAGTCAACAACGCGGGCATTACCAAAGATAATTTACTGATGCGGATGTCCGAAGATGATTTCAACCGGGTCATCCAAGTCAATTTGAATTCGGTGTTCAATTTGACCAAGAGTGTACAACGCGTGATGCTCAAGCAACGCAGCGGAAGCATCATCAACATGGCTTCGGTAGTTGGCATCAAAGGAAATGCGGGGCAATCCAATTACGCCGCCTCCAAGGCCGGCATCATAGGGTTCACCAAGTCCATCGCATTGGAATTGGGATCGCGAAACATCCGGAGCAACGCCATTGCCCCCGGATTTATTGAGACCGAAATGACCGCCGTGTTGGACGAGAAAACCGTCCAAGGCTGGCGCGAAGGCATTCCGTTGAAGCGTGGCGGACAGCCTGAAGACGTAGCCAATGCGTGTGTGTTTTTAGCCAGTGATATGAGCAGTTACATCACGGGGCAGGTTCTGAACGTCGACGGTGGCTTATTGACCTGATGGGACTACTTCTGGCGGCGGCAGTCCTGATTGCTGCAGGTGGAACCCTTTTTACCTACCGAAACGGCCCCAAAAACCCTTCCGCCTACGCGCTGTACCTGTTCCGCTTTGCGTGGATGTTTGGCCTTCTTTTGTTGGCCGTAAATCCAACGTGCACAAGAACCGAAACACGGTCTGAAAAGCCGCTGCTGTTAATTGCGAACGATGTCAGCGGTTCGTTCCAGTCCTTTCAACGTCCGGTGCCAAAATCGTTAACCGATGTTTTTGACACGTTAGTCGTCCCGTTTGGGGCTCCAAACCAAACTCAATTGGATTCGCTGGTTCAGCACGTACCAGCCAGAGCAGGGGGAAAGCGAATTGCTGCCGTTTGGTCCCAAACCGATGGGATGTTGACCCAGGGAATTTCGTGGACCGATGCCCTCAGTACTTTGGGAAATCCGGTATTTTTCGCAGCCATCCCAAAAGACTCCGTACTTCGATCGGGTTGGGAGTTGGTTGAAATTCAATTTCCCTCGGAAGTACTGGTGGGCCAAACGTATTCGGGTACCGCCGTATGGGTGCATCGGGGTTTGACCAGTGCCCGCGCGTCGTTTAGCCTTCAATGGGGCGAAGAGGTGATCGAAAAGGGCGTGTTGCTGCCAGCCTCGGGCAGGAAGGAACAGGTTATTAACTTTAACTGGACGCCTAAATCAGTTGGTATTCGGCAACTTAAGTCATCCAAAGGCGTTATCGGTAAAAGCGTGCAAGTGCGGAACGAAAAGCCAAAATTGGTTGTTTTTGGTGGCCCACTGCACCCGGACGCCGCCTATTTTGTCCACCAATTGTGTGCCCAGCGAACCGTTGAGGTGTATTATCGCTTTGGACCGCCTGAAGCGACCGATTTTGAAGCTTCCATTTGGCTGTTGTCCGGCGGTAAACCGGTGGCCGGTGAGGAACAATTTAGCGGGAATATTTTGGCCCTGCCCGCCGTGGGCAGTGGTTTACTTCCGGCAGATGCACCGCCCGTTTGGCCCGGAGAATCCTACGGAATTCCTTCATCCCAAGGTTGGATGCAGGTGCCAAAACCAAGGTCTATTTCCGGAGCAGGGGGTTCGTTGCGTTGGGAGGTAGGTTATGTGGGTTATGCTGCTGCAGCCCGCCAGGTAGACAGCATTCGGTCGCGGATGCCGTCGGCGTGGTTGGATCGTCTTTGGACTGTGGACGGAAAACAATCCTTGCGCATTCGTTTCCCGGATCCGGTGTGGTCCGGGGCGAAGGTGGATTTGGAAGCCGTATGGACCGGTTGGACCCCAGGACGCGGGGTGGCGTATCCCCAGATTACGCTTCAAATGGAAGACAAAGGCAATCAGAAGTACACCTTTCTTCCGGATGGGGAGGCGCTCAAGACGCAACTCAAAGCCCTTCGCCCCGGATTGTATCCCTACCGCGCTTCGGGGACTTTTGGCGGGGAAAAGAGGACGACCCAAGGCCAGTTTGAGGTTCTTTCGGCGGTGTTGGAAAACGAACGTGCTGCAGATTTCTCTTTATTGCGTAAGAATACATCACGGCTGGGTGGAGCGTGGTGCTGGTTGGACGAAACAGATTCCGTAGCTGCTGCATTGAAAAGCGACTCTCGCTTTCAGCCGGTGTTGTTGGAACAAAAAAAATCCCGCCAATGGCGGGATTTCTGGTGGGCGTATCTAATTTTTGGTTTGTCCTTGGGACTGGAAGCCGTGCTCCGAAAAAGGTATTTCGGGAGGGCGTAGACCCTACAGGGACGGGATTTTACTTTAGGTTTTTCGCCAAATACGCACGCAAATCCTCAATGGAGGCATTGCGCAACGCAATTTTTCCTTTGGAATCGGTAACCACATTTTGTGGAATAGCCCGGATGCTGAATAGTTCAGCTGCCGCATTGTTCCAACCTTTCAGGTCGCTCATTTGCGGCCAAGCCAATCCGTCTTGTGCAATGGCTTCCACCCAAGCTTCTTTGTTTTCGTCAAAACTGACGCCTACTATCTCAAAGCCTTTGGCGTGGAATTCGTTGTACAAAGCTACCAAGTCCGGGTTCTGTGCACGACACGGACGGCACCAAGAGGCCCAAAAATCAACCAAGATTACCTTGCCGGTAACCGACGAAATTGCCAAGGGAGTGCCGTCTGGCGTTGCTTGCGTCAATTCGGGTATTTTGTTTCCAATCGAAACGGCTTCCAACTTGGCCACGCGTTCCGTCAACTTCACTACTTCGGTTGCCTTGAGGTGGTCTCCGTCTACGCCGGCCAATACTTTTTTCAACGACTCCAAGTCCGCCTGATACAGGTAGCGGTTGGCTACAAAGGCGCCCAAGGCACCGTTGTTTTCCGCAAAGCGAACCATGTCCTTTTCGTTCTTCTCGTACATGCCGTTGAAGCGCTGGGTCAACGCCTCAGCTGTAGTCATGTCGCCCGTTTGCATGGCACGTCCGTACTCGCCTTCCATCTGACGGGCTTGCGCCTGAAAATCAGTTTGGTTTTTGGTGAATGCGTACAAAGAATCGGCAAAGTCAGAGCCGGAGAATTCAGGAGCGAAGGGCAGAATAGCTGCATCGCCGGTAATTTCCACAGATTCCTTCCAACCAAACAACATCACCGGAGGTTGGATGCCGTCGATTTGGACAAAAAAGATCTGCGGAGCATCCAATTCTGCTTGCAAAGTAACCCTGCCGTCTTCCACCAAAGCGCTGTCTAAGGCTTTGACGTTGTCGTCCGTCACTTGAACAAATCGAGCCCAAACTTTTCCAGTATCGGTTGGATTCCAGTTGGTTAATTCCACGGAAACTTCCATTTGGGATTGGCAGCTGGTCAGGAACAAGGCACCGACCGCCGCAAGAGGGAGTAGAAAGCGTTTCATGAAACAAAGATACCGTCCTTACCTTTGATAGATGAAGAAATTATTCTTGGGTGCTTTGGCCTTGATGGGGTCCGTTGTGCCGACGTGGGCCGGAGAAGGAATGTGGCTGCCGTTTTTGCTGCAAGCGCGCGAATCGGAATTGAAAAAAAGTGGATTGCGCCTCACTGCACGCGATCTGTACGACGCCAACCAAGCCAGTTTAAAAGATGGTGTGGTACACTTCGGCGGGTTTTGCACCGGGGAGGTGGTATCCCACCAAGGCTTGATCCTCACCAATCACCACTGCGGATACGATGCAATTCAAACGCATTCATCCCTAGAAAATGATTACCTCACGCACGGTTTTTGGGCGAAAAACCAAAAGGAAGAAAAGCCCAATCCGGGTCTTTTTGTGGATTTCATCAAGCGCATGGAAGACGTCACGTCGGTGGTACTCAAAAACGTGACGTTTCAAATGAGCGAGGCAGATCGCGAGGCGGAGGTAGCCAAGTCCGTAACAAACCACTTGGCGGAACTCAAAAAAGCCAACCCCAACTATTTGTACTCCATCAAGCCCATTTACTACGGTTTGCAGTACATCCTGATTGTTTCCCAACGTTATTCGGACGTTCGTTTGGTGGGAGCGCCGCCCAGCAGCATTGGCAAGTTTGGATCGGATACGGACAACTGGATGTGGCCCCGCCACACCGGAGATTTTTCGGTTTTTCGCGTTTATGCTTCGCCCAGCGGAAGCCCGGCGGACTACGACGCTAAGAACATCCCATTGTACGTTCAGAATCCGTTAAAAGTTTCCCTGAACGGAGTTAAAGAAGGCGATTTCACGATGGTGTATGGCTTTCCGGGCCGCACGGAAGAATACTTGCCCGCCTCTTGGGTGCAACACGCCGTAGAAGAGCTGAATCCAGTACGCATTGAGGTTCGCAAACGCTTGTTGGGAACTTGGGACAGCGCCATGCGTGTGGATCCGGCCATCAAAATTGCCTACGCAAGCAAGTATGCGTCGTCGGCCAATGCGTACAAAAAATGGATTGGCGTGAATTTGGGAATGGAACGAACCGACGGTTTACAGAAATTGGAGGAGCGCCAAAAAGCCAATGGTGCAGCACCCGATGAACTGAATGCTGCTCTCAAAAATGCGGCACCCTTGCTGACCTCGCGCGAGTTGTGGGTGGAAGTGGCCGGCCGGGGTTGGGAACTTGGGCAATTGGTGACGCTGGTAAACAGCAAAGATTCACCGGAGCAAATAAAACAAGCCGTCCGTGATTTTTACAAGGATTACAGCCCTGAATTGGACCGTCGGGCCTTGAAAAAAACAGCTCAGTATTGGTTTAACGAGGCGTACCGGGTGAATACGGCATTGATTTTACCGCCCAACAACGTTTGGGACGGATCCGTCGACCCTCTGTACACCGGAATTCTGGCGCAAACCGAAAAATCGCTTGCTTTGCTGGAATCCAACTTCGACAAATGGTTGGCAGAAGCGAAACAAGACCCTGCTTTCTTGGTGTGTACTCGGCTTTCGGAGTGGCAAAGTAGTGCGTTACTGCCCGGGGTTCGCTCGTTTTCAAAATCCACGGCAACAGCCTTGCGCCTGCATACCAATGGATTCCTGCAGGGGTCCAATGCGGCAAGAATGTACCCGGATGCCAATTCCACTTTGCGCCTGGCATCGGGTAAAGTTCTTCCGTATTCGCCGTCTGACGGAATGGAGTACGGTTACCAAACCACCTTGGACGGGTACATGGCCAAATACATTCCAGGGGATTATGAATTTGATGTAGATCCGCGCGTGCGAGCGCTGCACGCAGATCGCAACTACGGCGCCTACGCGCTCCCCAACGGCCAATTACCCGTGTGTTTTATTGCCAGCAACCACACCTCCGGCGGCAACAGCGGATCTCCAGCGTTGGATGCGAAGGGTCGTTTGATCGGCATCAATTTTGACCGCGTCTGGGAGGGAACCATGTCCGACTATCGATTCGACGAGTCCATTTGCCGGAATGTGATGGTGGATATTCGATTTGTTTTGTGGACCATCGAAAAAGTAGGGGAGGCCCCGCATTTGGTTGCAGAAATGACGTTGGTAAAAGGGCGATGAGCCGTACTTTTGTGCCCGCAATCTACAATCCCACGCCATGAGTGTTCTGGTCAACAAGAGTTCCAAAGTCATCGTTCAAGGGTTCACCGGTAAGGAAGGAACGTTCCATGCCGAGCAGATGATTGCCTACGGTACCCAAGTTATGGGCGGGGTAACACCCGGCAAAGGAGGGCAAATGCATTTGGAACGTCCGGTTTTCAACACCGTGAGCGAAGCCGTTTCCGCAACGGGAGCTGATGTTTCCATCTTGTTTGTGCCGCCCGCATTCGCCGCAGACTCCATCATGGAGGCCGCGGACGCTGGAATTCGCGTGATTGTAGCCATAACGGAAGGGATTCCCGTTAAAGACATGATTTCCGCCAAGAAATACGTTCAGGCACGCGGTTGCACGTTGATTGGGCCCAACTGCCCCGGCATCATCACCGCCGGAGAGGCTAAAATTGGCATCATGCCCGGTTTTGTCTTCAAGCCCGGCCGTATTGGCATTGTGTCCAAATCCGGAACGCTCACCTACGAAGCTGCGGATCAGATTGTTAAAGCTGGTTTGGGCGTTTCTACTGCCATTGGAATTGGCGGAGACCCCATCATTGGCACAACAACACAAGAAGCGGTTGCTCTACTGATGAACGACCCAGAAACCGACGGTATTGTCATGATTGGCGAAATTGGCGGCAATTTGGAGGCCTTAGCGGGTGAGTGGATCAAAGCCAACGGCACCAAACCGGTGGTTGGGTTCATTGCCGGAGAAACAGCCCCAAAAGGACGTACCATGGGCCACGCTGGAGCCATTGTTGGCGGAGCAGACGATACCGCACAGGCGAAAAAAGCAATTTTGCGCGCGTGCGGCGTGAGCGTAGTTGATTCTCCAGCAGAAATCGGCCAACGCATGTCCGAAATACTCAACAAATAAGGAGCATGGCCGGCAAGGCCCTGTTCAACGGCACGTGGATTGATGCCTCCGAACCCGTTTTCCGGGTGACGGATCGGTCTGTTTTGTACGGGGATGGGGTTTTTGAAACCATTCGCTCCTTCGGTACCGAGGGGATTCGGTTTTGGGAAGCACATTATTTTCGATTGATGGCCAGCATGCGGCTCCTACGGATGCGCATACCCGAGGCCTGGAGTCCGGAGTTTTTATTGAATCACTTGATTGAATTAGCTAGTACTAATTCAGTCAATAACAGTGATGTTCGAATTCGCTTCAGTGTCTGGCGAAAAGGCGAGCCTGGATACGGAACACGCAGTTCTGAAGTCGACTGGTCCCTAACGGCAAATTCGTTGGAGGGCAACCATTACACGGAGCTGAACGACTATTCTGCCGTTGTTTTCAAAGAGTTCACCAAAGCCCCGGGCGCATTGGCCGGTCTTAAGGGACCGCATTCTTTTTTGTACACCCAATCGGAACGGTTCGCTTTGGAAATGGGTGCCTCTGAATCGTTGGTGTTGACTCCGGACAATCGTTTGCTGGAAGGCGGCAAGTCCAACTTGTTCTTGGTCTTCGGTTCGGAATTGGTGACCGCTCCACTTTCTGCGGGTTGCATACGGGGGATCGTGCGGGAGCAAGTTCTCAAGCAAGCGGCTGCTTTGGGCCTGTCTGTGCGCGAAGAAACGCTTTCTCCTTTTGAACTGCAACGTGCGAACGAAGTTTGGCTCACCAACGCCATTGTGGGCCTTCAGTCCATATCCCACTACAAGCAGACGCGGTTTGCAAACGAGCACGCCAACGGCATGCGGAGTGTTTTGGAAGACGCTTCTCGGGAATCATCTTGGCTTTAATGGTCCATGAATAATTTACACGACGACCGAAAAGAGTACTGTTCAGGGGAACTTTTGGAGTCCACTGCGCCCAAAAGTCCTTTGGAACTATTTGAGGCGTGGTTCAGCGAACACAGAGGTTCTACGGAAATTGACTCTACGGCAATGACTTTGGCCACGGTCCACCAAGGACAGCCCTCCGCTCGCATTGTTTTGCTGAAGTCTTTTGGCCCGGAAGGACTGGAATTTTTCACCAATTACAACAGCCAAAAAGGCCAAGCGATCTCCGAAAATCCTTCGGTGGCCCTCCTGTTTTTTTGGCCCAATCAAGAACGTCAGGTGCGCGTTTTAGGTCATGCGGTACGATTAACGGCAGCAGAGAACGACGCATACTTTCAATCTCGGCCCCTAGAAAGTCGGGTAGGGGCGGTGGTCTCCCACCAGAGTGCTCCAGTGGCCGATCGCGCCGTATTGGAAGAACGCTTTGCCCAAGAATTGGAGCGAGCAAAAAGCCATGGAATTAAATGTCCTGAGCATTGGGGAGGGTACCGGGTGGTTCCCCAGCAATGGGAATTTTGGCAGGGTAGACCAAGCCGTCTGCACGATCGGTTGGTCTATTCGCTTGGAAAAGATGGTTGGAACTTGGAACGACTGAATCCGTGATGAAAAACACCATAAAATTTGCCGTTGTTGGCTGCGGTCGCATTGGAATGCGTCATGTTGAAACCGTGCTGAACCACGGTAAGGCCCAATTGGTTGCAACGGTAGACCCTGCCGGCCGCAAGGAACTCAACGGGCATGACTTGTCCGAGGTGCCGCACTTCGCTTCGCTGGAGGACTTTGTTGCAGCGGGCATCGAAGCAGACATCGTCAACATTGCTACGCCAAACGGTTGGCACGCCCAACAGGCCGTGGCATTGTTGGGCGCTGGGTACCACGTTTTGATTGAAAAGCCGTTGGCGTTGTCCAAGTCGGATGCGGAACACGTTTTGCACACTGCCCTATCGTGCGGCAAACGGGTATTTGCCGTTATGCAAAACCGGTATTCCCCGCCTTCTGAATGGCTGAAGGGCTTGGTGCAGTCGGGGCAGCTGGGCCCCATTTACCAAGTTCATTTGAATTGCTTTTGGAATCGGGACGAACGGTACTACCACCCAGGAGGATGGCACGGAACCGCGGAAATGGACGGCGGCACCCTTTTTACCCAATTCAGTCACTTTGTGGACATTCTGTACTGGGTTTTTGGCGACTTAACTCCTGTTTTTGCCGAATTAGACAATTTTAATCACCAGGACACCATAGATTTTGAAGATTCGGGTTCCGTGGTTTTCCGATTGAACCAAGGAGGAATGGGTACCTTGAACTATTCCACGAGCGTTTGGGACGCTAACTTGGAAAGTTCACTAACCGTCATTGGCCAGAACGGAAGCGTTAAAATAGCGGGTCAGTACATGAACGAAGTGGTGCATTGCCACGTCAAGGACTATACCATGCCGGAACTACTCCCAAGCAATCCACCAAACGATTACGGAGGATACAAAGGTTCGGCTTTCAATCACCCGTTCGTCATCCAGAATTGCATCGACGTATTGAACGGTGAGGGGGCCATTGGAACCAATGCCCTGGAGGGTCTTAAAGTGGTAGACATCATTGAACAGATCTACCGAATTTCGCGCTTTCAGAAGAGCTAGACGCTAATCCACCGTTTAAGCCAAAAAAAAGGGCCGTCCTTTTGGAACGGCCCTTGGCTTTTCTCGTTGCGGAGAATTACAGCTTAGCGCTCAATTCAGCACCTGGCTTAAATTTAGCAACGTTTTTAGCAGCAATGCTGATGGTTTTGCCGGTCTGTGGGTTGCGGCCTTCGCGAGCGGCACGCTTAGACACAGAGAAGGTGCCGAATCCAACCAAGGAAACGCGGCCACCGCTTGCCAAAGTGCTGGCAACGCTGTCGGTCATAGATTCCAGAGCTTTTTTCGCTTGGGCCTTGGTGATACCTGCTTCTGTAGCAATTGCATCAATGAGTTCTGCTTTGTTCATTTTGGGTGATTTTATGAGTTAATAGTTCGTTCACACGTTGACAAATATAGCCGTTTCCGCAATCCGTGCAACCATTTGTTTCTTTTTTACACAATTTCATAATATCCCTGCAAAGGCGCGCCCCGCAAGAACTCCACAACGCTCATGGGGCGCTTTCCAGGCCACTGTATGGATTCCAGCTCCAAAGCTCCCTGGGCTCCTTCAATCCACCAACGATTGCCTTCAATTCTGTGCCGGGGATTGATATTGAATTCTTTATCTATGTAATTACACTTAAGTATCTTAAATTCAATAATTTGTTCTAAATTTATCCGGGCTAAAAATCCGGGAAATGGAGTCATGCTTCGGTAGGCGTTGTACCAGTTGAGTGCCGGTAAATCCAGGGGCAAGAACTGATGTTCTCGGGTGATTTTTGGCGCTCTCCATGCGGAATCGTTCCCCTGTGGAGTGGGCTTAACGCTTTGAGAAGCCAATCCATCCAGTGTTTGAACGGCTAATTTGCTGCCTATTTTTTGCAGCCGCAGGTACAATTCCCCCGTCGTTTCGTCCTTTCCTACCTCCGTTTTTTCCTGCAGCAATAGGGCACCGGTGTCTATTTTGTCGTCCAGAAGGAACGTAGTCACGCCGGTTTCGGGTAAACCGTGGTAAACCGCCCAATGAATGGGGGCTGCTCCACGAAAGTCCGGAAGGAGGGAGGCGTGAACATTGAAGGTTCCCAAAGGAGGTAGAGACCAAACGGATTTGGGAAGCATTCGAAAAGCCACCACCACAAAACAATCCGCATGCAAAACGCTAAGCTGCTCAATAAATGCGGCTTCGCGCAGCGAGCTGGGCTGATAAACCGGTACGGAATGCTCCAAAGCCCATTCCTTCACGGCAGAAGCGCGCAAATGCAAGCCGCGTCCGGCAGGCTTGTCCGGTGCGGTTACTGCAGCAACTATTTCGTGCTTTCCGCAGGTGCGAATTTCTTCTGCAGTGGCAACGGCAAATTCAGGCGTTCCAAAAAAAACGATGCGCATGCGGTGTCTGTAATTAAATGATTAGCAATAGTATTCGCCTCGGTTATTGCGCTTCCACCAACCTTCGGTGATGCCTTGCCGCAGCAGTGCCGCCAGATGCTCGTGATCAACGCCTTCCCATTCTTCAACCAAAGATTGCGCAGTTGCCGGCGACAAACTAAGCCGACGCTTGAGTACCGAACGCGTGGATCGCTCGCTTTTCGTTTTGCACCGGTCGCATTGGCCGCATGGAGATGTTTCCGTTTCGCCAAAATAATGGAGCAAATTCTCAAATCGACAACCGTCTGCAGCAAAATAGCGCTCCACAGCTTCCCTTTTTTCACGGAGCCGAGCCAACCAGGCCTCCAAATTCGCACGCGGAAAGGGGAGGTGTCCTTCCGATTCGCGGTAGTGGTTCCAGTGAATTTGAGCTCGGCCCGGGGCGGGGTGAAATTCTAACAGATTCAGGTTATGAAGTTTTTGCAGTAGACCTTCAACCTGTGCCGCCTGCATGTTCAACCACCGGCCCAGATCACGCGTGGAAATCGATTGGTCTACCTGTGCAATTCCAGGATAATGCCTGGCCAAATGGCTCAACAACGGTTCCGCCCAGGGCAAGTCGTCCATGGCATCCAAAAGCGAACTGCCCATCTTCAACAACCGAACTTTACTGGTTCGATCCCATCCATCGGAAAAGGTAAAGGCGGCCATTCGTTCAAAAAAAGCTCCGGCCGCCAGTACCTTAGCCAAAGGCCAGTTCAATAGCTTGGCCGCGCGCTCAGCATCGAAGGCATGAGCAAGATGTCCTTGCCCCACCGCTACTTGGCCCTGGCTGGCCAACGTTCGGTAAAATGCCAAAGCCTCCTCCCACTGTATTTCTTGCGCTTGCGCACGTCTTCGCAAAGACTGAACACTGCCTGAACTAAAGAATGAAGCCGCAACAGCGGGCTCGCCGTCCCGTCCACCTCGGCCTACTTCCTGGTAGTATGCTTCCAAGCTTTCCGGCATGTCCCAATGGACCACCGTCCGAACGTTGCCTTTGTCGATCCCCATTCCAAACGCCGTTGTGGCCACCATAGTGGGAGGATTCTCATCCATCCATTGACGTTGCCGAATGCTGCGATCTGCTGCCGCATATCCGGCATGGTACGCAACAGCCGGAACCCCGAGACGAGATAGGGAGGAGGCGCCTGATTCTGCTTGTTTTCTACTCCGAACGTACACAATGTTGGCCCCCTTTGACTTTTGGAGCAACAAGGCCGCATCTGCGTCCGGTCGTTCCGATGTTTGTACCTCCAGAATAAGGTTTGGCCTGAAAAAACTTTGCCGAAACACAGAGGCATTTGCAATGCCCAATTGCAAACAAATGTCCTCCAACACTTGGGGGGTTGCGGATGCGGTAAGTGCCAAAACAGGAACTTGGGGCAGTAGCTCCATCAACAGGCGAATTTTTAAGAACGACGGTCTAAAATCGTGGCCCCACTGAGAAACACAGTGCGCCTCGTCCACGGCAATCAGCGAAACGCCGGCACGTGTTAACTTATCCACAAAATTCCCAGATGCTAAGCGTTCCGGAGAAACATACAGAAAACGAATCAGTCCCTGTTTGGCCTGCGCCAATGCTGTGTTGATGCCTGAGTCGGTGGTACCCGCGGGTAAAGTTGCCGCACCTATGCCCAACGAGTGCAAACGTTCCACCTGATCGTTCATCAAACTGATCAAGGGCGAAACCACCAACGTAAGTCCCGGCAAAACCAATCCAGGAACCTGAAAGCAAAGTGATTTACCCCCGCCGGTAGGCAGGAGTGCCACTGTGGATTTACCTGCCAAAACGGATTCGGCTATTTCCCGTTGCAGCGGTCGAAATTTGGGAAAGCCCCAAACTTCTTGAAGTACGTGAATCAGTGGATCCATGATGTTCAATTAGCGCGAAGCGCTCAGATCCAACGTTTGCTCAATAAATGAAATACGCTCCTCAACAGACCCAAACGGTATCTCAATGGGTTCGACCCCAAAGTGCCGGTACGTGGCCATCAAATCGGCGTGCACCTCTTCAACGTGTTCAAATGTTTCCCAACGCTCCTGGTCCACCTTGTAAATTTCACGCCACGGCGGGGTGATGAAAACTTTGCCGTAAACTAATTTTTCGCATACCGAAATCCAATCCGAATGCCAATTGCTTGGATTTTGGCCGTAGTAAGCCAATGAATCTATGGGAGTTCGGTCGTAAAATACCACCTGGGTGCCCTTGCTTCCTTCCAAAAAATGCCCCCAACGCTTTTGCACCACCGCGTTGGTGAAAGCGTCCAAGTTATCCCATGGCAAAACATCTGAGCCCGAAGCAATCGATTCCTGAATCAACTGCCGACTGTATTCGTGGTGTACGGCGTACTTGCGGCGCTCCAAAGCCTCGATCAAGGTAGTTTTACCCGTTCCAGCCGCTCCGGAAAGAGCAATGCGGTGGAGTGGCGGATTTGGTCGGAACTTTGTACTCATGGAGAACTATCGGGATAAGCTTCGGGAACAATTGGAGCAAAACTACACATGGCCAACCGTATACATGTTTAAATTCATCGTGCCGGCGAAAAATGATGCCATTGCGCGGGTACAGAATTTATTCAATACCGGTCAGGCGGAGGTAACCTTGCGGCCATCGTCCACCGGTAAGTTTGTGAGCATCACGGCTGTAGAGATGATGCTGAGCGTTGAATCTGTGTTGAATCGTTACGAGGAGGCGGAGGGGATACCGGGATTAATTTCCCTTTAAACCTTGGGCTCGGCCGATTCGGTGGTGTCGACCCCAGAGGCGTTACTTCCGGACGCGTCGCTACTGACCTCCCACAACAAGGCTTCACCGCTTTCGTTGGGTCCAGACATGTGCACGGTTTGCCCGGTGTGGATTTTGCCATTTACAATGCCTTCAGCAATAGGGTCTTCCACGTATTTCTGAATGGCGCGCGCCAAGGGACGTGCGCCAAATTTGGGATCGTATCCTTTCTCTGCCAAAAAATCTATTGCAGCATCTTCAAGAACCAAAGGATAGTCTAAATCCTTCATTCGGCTCAACAAAGACTTTAACTCCAGGCGAATAATCTTTGCAAGATCTTCTTTCTCCAAGGTATTGAATACGATGACGTCGTCAATTCGGTTGAGGAATTCTGGAGCAAAGGCCTTGCGCAAAGCACCGTCAATAACCGATTTTTCCAACTCTTCCTTTTTGCCGGTCCGATTACCCGTACCAAAACCCACTCCGGTTCCGAAGTCGGTCAATTGACGCGAACCTATATTGGAAGTTAGGATGATCAGCGTATTCTTGAAGTCAACCTTCCGACCCAAGCTGTCGGTCAGGTGACCTTCGTCCAA
>CAMBEZ010000029.1 GCA_945865885.1 Owenweeksia hongkongensis DSM 17368 | reverse complement strand
CGGCCAGCTGCAGGGCCACGTCGGCGTCTTCCGCGGCGTACTCGGTTTGCAGGTCCAACGAAACATCGCGCATGGTTTTTTGGCGCGGCCCTTTGCTTCCGATGAGTGATTCAATGGATATGGGTTGGTAGCCGAGGTAGGCTTCGGAGAGGAAGTCCAAACCGTGCCGCTGATCCGGTTGGAGCAGGTAGTGCGCAAGCAAGGTATCGAACAGGGGTCCGCGCAGTTGAATGCCGTACTGCAGGAGGATTTGCAGGTCAAACTTTAGGTTTTGTCCTACAACTTCAACGGTGGTGCTGGAAAAAAACGGTTGAAAAAGTGCCAATCGTTCTTGTGCAGCCGTTCGGTCGGCGGGAATGGGGACGTAAAAGCCGGTGTGGGCTTCAAAACTGAAGCTGAGGCCCACCAGTTCGGCCGAACGAACGTCCAACCCCGTCGTTTCCGTATCGAAGCTGACGCTGGGTTGCAGCAGCAGTTTTTCCACCAACATTTTGCAGCCCACAGCGTCGTTAATGCACTGGTAAAAGTGTTCGGTGGTGGCTGCGGTTGCGAATAAGCTGGGTTGCGCCGTTTGCTCGTCAAACGCATCGGGGTCGTCAAAAAGCGAAGGTCCTGCCGCAGCGCGTTTTGCGGTGGCCGCCTTGGGTTCGGAGGGGGTGCTGTTGCTTGTAGCGATGGGTGCTGCGGATTCAGCGGTGCGTTCGGGAGCGGGAAGGTTTTCGCCCGTTATGGCCCGATGTGCTGCGCGAAGCAATCGGTCCGTAACGGTCCGGAATTCCAAGGACGCACACAGCTCGCGAAACGCGGCCTCGTCGGCGGGTTCCATTTCCAAACGTTTGGGATCGAGTTCAATGGGTACGTCGATGATAATGCGCGCCAATTGTTTGGAGAGTCGGCCCATTTCGGCGTTTTCGGCAATTTTTTCGCCCAGCTTGCCCTTGATGGCGGACGCGTTTTCCAAAATGGCCTCCAAGCTGCCGTATTCGGCCAAAAGTTTGGCTGCTGTTTTCTCGCCAACACTGGGGATTCCGGGGATGTTGTCCACCGCGTCGCCCATGAGGCCCAGCATGTCCACCACTTGATCCACGTGTTGAATGCCCCAGCGCTCGCAAACCTCCGCCACGCCCCAAACCTCTGCGGGAGCTCCGCCGCGGCCCGGTCGGTACATTTTGATTTTCTCGGTAACGAGTTGACCAAAATCCTTGTCTGGAGTCATCATGAAGACTTCAAATCCGGCTTTCTCCGCTTTTTGCGCGAGCGTCCCAATGACGTCGTCGGCCTCGTAGCCCGGCACACCCAAATGCGGAATGTTCAAGGTCTCCAGCATTTGGTGGATGATGGGGACTGCGGTTTTGATGCCTTCGGGGGTTTCGTCGCGGTGGGCTTTGTAGGCCGGGAAGGCCGATTCGCGGGCTTCCGATCCGCCAATGTCAAAAACCACCGCCAAGTGCGAAGGCCGTTCTTTTTCCAAGACGTCCATCAAGGCGAGGGCAAATCCATACACGGCCGAAGTGTCCAATCCAGAGGAGGTCATCCGCGGATTCTTCGCAAAGGCAAAGTGGGCGCGGAAAATTAGTGCGTAGGCGTCGAGCAGGAAGAGGCGTTGGGCAGCCATTGGTACGGGATTTGCAACGAAAGTACGGCGGACTTGTCCTACCTTTGACCACCTCTATGAATCTTCAAAACGCCCCCCTGGTGGTCGTCCCCACCTACAATGAGCGCGAGAACATCGTGGCTATTGTGGAAGCCGTGATGGCGCTTCCGGACGCGTTTGAATTGCTGGTGGTGGACGACAGTTCACCGGACGGCACGGCGCACTTGGTGCGTTCGTTGATGGAGCGCTTCCCGGGACGCATTCACCTGGAAGAGCGAGCCGGAAAATCAGGTTTGGGCACGGCCTATATCCACGGGTTTCGCTGGGCGCTCGCCAAGGGATATCCCTTTGTTTTTGAGATGGATGCGGACTTTTCGCACGATCCCAAAGACCTTCCTCGCTTGTTGGCCGCCTGCCGCGATCAAGGAGCGGACGTGGCCATCGGCAGCCGGTACGTTACGGGCGTCAACGTTGTAAACTGGCCCATGAGCCGGGTTTTGCTCAGTTTTTTTGCCAGTAAGTACGTTCAGTTCATCACGGGCATGAAGATTCACGACACCACTGCCGGGTTCAAGTGCTACCGTCGGGCCGTTTTGGAGTCCATGAATTTTTCCGCCATTCGCTTTGTGGGCTATGCCTTTCAGATTGAAATGAAGTTTCGCGCTTGGCGCAAAGGTTTCCGAATTGTGGAAGTCCCCGTGATTTTTACGGACCGTACTTTGGGCCAAAGCAAAATGAGCCGAGGCATCATTCGCGAGGCGGTTTTTGGCGTGATCGCGTTGAAAGTATCCAGCTGGTTTACCAAATCATGACAACACTCATTAAGAACGCCCGTCTCGTCAACGAGGGAAAGGTATTTGAAGGAGATTTATTGATGGAGGGCGATCGCATTGCCCGCATCGACAAAGAATTATCCCCCACAGACAACCGCGTGAAGGTTTTGGACGTGGGCGGTAAGTGGGTACTTCCCGGGATGATTGACACGCAGGTGCATTTCCGGGAGCCGGGCTTAACGCACAAGGGCACGATTTCGTCGGAGTCCGCCGCAGCCGTTTTGGGTGGAATCACCAGTTACGTGGAGCAGCCCAACACGGTGCCGCAAGCCGTGACCTTGGAAGAATTGGAAAAAAAATACCAACGGGCCTCAGAGGTGTCTTGGGCCAATTACTCCTTCAACTTGGGCGCCACAAACGCCAATTTGGACGAGTTGAAAAAGGCCTCCAAGCGCACCATTGCGGGCATCAAGATTTTCATGGGTTCCTCAACCGGAAACATGTTGGTGGACGACCCCCAGGCTTTGGAACGCATCTTCAGCGAGGTGGACCACCAACTCATTGCCCACTGCGAGGACGAAGGAACGATTCGGGCCAACCTGGATCACTACTTGGCCGAAGTTGGAGAAGCCGGCTTGACTCCGGCCTACCATCCGTTGATTCGGTCGGAAGAGGCGTGCTGGAAGTCCAGTTCGGCCGCAGTGGCTTTGGCGCGGAAAACCGGTGCTCGTTTTCACGTGTACCACCTTTCCACGGGCAAAGAATTGCAGTTGTTTGACAAGCATTTGCCGTTGGAGCAGAAGAAAATCACCGCAGAAGCCTGCATTCACCACTTGTGGTTCACGGATGCAGACTACGCAACCAAACAGAACTTCATCAAATGGAATCCCGCCGTTAAAACGGAAGCAGACCGCGCGGCCTTGCGTGCCGGATTGCTGGACGGTTCCATCGACGTGATCGCTACAGACCACGCACCCCATACTTTACAGGAAAAGATGGCCACTTATTCCAAGGCTCCGTCCGGAGGACCTTTGGCGCAGCATGCGGTGGTAGCTGTTTTGGAGCTGGTGCGCAAAGGCGTGTTGCCTTTGGAACGAGCGGTGGAGATGATGTGCCACCGTCCGGCAATATTGTTTGGCGTGGAGGATCGGGGCTTCCTCCGCGAGGGTTACTACGCGGACTTGGTGGTGGTGGATCCTTCCCAACCGTGGACGGTGAGCAAGAGCAATGTCGCCAGTTTGTGCGGTTGGTCTCCGTTTGAAGGCAGCACCTTTGCCGCGCGCATTGTGCACACCTTTGTCAACGGCCAGCAAGTTGTGGCGCAAGGAAAATTGAACAAAGAACCGGCCGGACAGCGCCTGTTGTTTCGTCGCGATTAAACGGATGGCACGCGCGCTCGGAGTTGTGGTTTTTTGTTTGCTGGGGTGCTTTGCGGCCTCCTGCGGCAAAGCGGAATCCACGGGTCCGGAAGCAATGATTCCCGATTCCGTATTGGTCCCCCTCTTGGTGGACCTGCAGCTGTACGAGTCTGCGTTGCAAACGCGTGGTGGGTCTTTGGATCGACTTCCCACCCCGGGGTCGGCCTCGTTTTTGGAAGATAAATACGGTTTTTCGCAGGCGGTTGTGCGGCAAGAATTGAGCAATTTGTTGCTGCAGTCGGACCGTGGGGATACGGTCATGGCCCAAGTGGTGCGTCGTTTGCGTGCCCGGCAGACCGCTTTGCCCGCACCGCAAACGCCAACGATTGGAATTCAAGACCGTCGTGCCGATGAGGCCGCTGCGAAATTGCCGACGGAACCCGTGCGTCCCAAGCTCCCCGAACGACGTGGCAGCGGCGGCACAACCTCCCTAGAGCGCCTGCAAAAGTTTGCCAAAGAAGCGAAAAAACAAAAGGATCCCGATGCTCCCGGAAATTGAGCGGGTGGCGGTAGCCCTTTTTCGGCACCAGTCCCAACACTGTGCGGTTTACCGGGAATACTTGCAAAGTTTGGGCTGGGATTCGCCGCGGTGCGCCGCGGTTTCCAACGAAGCTGATTTGAAAACGGTCCCCTTCTTGCCGGTGGAAGCGTTTAAAACGCGCGAGGTACAAACGGGCTCGTACGATCCGGTGCACGTCTTCACCAGCAGCGGCACCACCGGGCAAACCCCGTCTCGTCATCTGGTGGCTCATCTGGACGCGTACCGCACCCAAACCCGCCAGTGCTTCGAATGGAAGTACGGCCCGGTTGAGGACTACGCCTGGCTCTTTTTGCTTCCGGGCTACCTGGAGCGAACGGGTTCCTCCCTGGTGGACATGGCTAACTACTTCATGACCTGCAGTCCGCATCCGGAGAATGGATTTTTCCTAAACGACTACCTGTCCCTGCTCCAATCCTTGACGGCGTTGGAAAAACGCGGACAAAAGACGGTGGTCCTGGGCGTCACCTTTGCCCTGCTGGATTGGGCGGAATGGATGCCGTTTCCGTTGCAGCTACGCAATACCCTCCTCATGGAGACGGGCGGCATGAAGGGCCGACGGTCCGAACCCACCCGGGCACAGGTGCACCACCAACTCAAAGAGGCCTTTGGCGTGCCTGAAATACACTCGGAGTACGGCATGACGGAGCTTTTTTCGCAAGCCTACGCGCAGCGGGACGGATTGTATTCGCCCCCGCCATCCCTATTGGTTTGGCCGCGGGACCCTGAGGACCCCTTTGCCTTTGGGCCCTACCGTCGCACCGCTGCATTGAACGTCATCGACCTGGCCAATGTACACTCCTGTGCATTCTTGGCTTTGCAAGACCTGGGGCGCGTGTACGAAGACGGTGTTTTTGAAGTGGTCGGACGCTTTGACGCTGCCGAAATCCGCGGTTGCTCGTTGTTGGCGGGTTAATGGGGACGCACCCAACTATTTGGCTTAATTTTCGCTTCACTATGGGCATGAACACACCACTTTTGGGCACCGATGCGGGCCGACTCCCCAATCGCCTGGTTCGCGCGGGCTTGTTTTGTGCTTTCCTAGCGGTAAGTTTCGCTGCCTCCGCGCAGCGCCTGCGCTCCACCACCGTGCTGGTCAACGGCCAGAAAGGGGTTGAATTCAACGACAGCACCGAAGTTTGGGCCCGGCAAACGGAAACCGGATACACCCTGCAAAGACGGGTGTGGATTCCGCGCAAAGCACTGGGAAAAGACTCCACCGTAGCGGCAGGAACCGCATTGCTCGGTCGCAATGCCCAACCCATTGGCACGGCGCTCACCATCCTGAAGCTGCACGACGTTCGCCCGTCTGAAGTGGCTGGTTTGCGTCGCCACTGCATTGCCTTGGTGCGCGGCACCACCAAATCCACCGCCTTTTACACCAATTCCTTTCCGGACCGCGCCTTGGTGGAATTGCTCAGCGAGAAGCGTACCGGGCCGTTTGGCACGGCACTGAAAAACTATTTGGAATCCTTTGGCTTTCAGAAAGTTTCGGCTTCAAAATTGCCGGAAGAACTGAATGCCGCCGGTGATTTGGAGGTTTGGGTGTTGCGGCACGAGCACCAAACCACGCAAGAACCGGCACCCGCCCGGCTGGTGTTGGTGGTGCGCAGCGACGTGGCCTTGGCGGCCGTGGTGCATGCCGACGGTCCCCTGATACTCCCCAAGTTGAAAGAAACCCGAAATTTATCCAGCGGCAGTTACCACTACTTTGCCAAGCCCGCCAAATCGTTTGCGGAAGGGTTGGAACTGGCGGTGTATGGATTGTCTGAATTGGTGTCCGCGGACGAATAGAATGAAACCGATGCGAACTTTTTTACTTCTTTTTCTGGCTGTTGTTTTGGGGTCCTGCGATCCGTATGCCAACAAGACGGTGGTCCATCTTTTTGAGGTGCAGGATGCGCGCAAGGAGGTGGCCTTCTATGCGCCAGACGGAACCCGAACCACGGCAGGCCCCGCTCAGGAATTAGGCAAGGACGGGAAAATTGTTTTGTTCGACGACAACACGGGTTACTGCACCTCCGTGGCACTCAACGGTCACGGAAATCGGCAGGCATTCACCTACACCATGCTTTGGGCCACCGGCCGCATTCGGTTGGATCTGGATGCCAATCCCCTGCGGACCATCTTCCTGGAGCAGCTTCCCACGGTGCCGCCGGGACCGGCCTTTTCCTGGACCGCCACGGAGGATTTGGGGTACGACGGAACCGGCACGCGCAGTGCGGTAGAAGTGCGTTTGGTCCTGGAGGATTTAGCTCAATAAAGGGACCATTCTGCCCCTAACCCAACCAGGGGGCCGTCGGGCCAAATGCCCCACCCGCCCAGAACGGGAAATCAGCCGAAGGTAACGAGGGCGTAGGTCTTTTTGCCGCGCTGCAGCAACAGGTACCGGTTGTTGAGGAGATCCGCTGCGGTAAATGCGGCGTCCAAATCTACTTTTCCTTTGTTTACGGCAATTCCGCCGCCCTGAAGCAGGGTGCGGGCTTCGCCCTTGGAAGCCGCAAACCGCGTGTGGGTGGCCAATAACTCAATTACAGGCATCCCGTCGGACAAGGCGTTGCGCGAGGCGGTGAACTGCGGCACGTCCTTGAACACGTCCAGCAAAGTGGCTTCGTCCAAGCTGCGCAAGGCGTCCGCGGTGGCGTTGCCAAACAGGATTTCGGAGGCTTCTTGGGCCCGACGCAGGGCGTCGGTGCTGTGAACGCGGGCCGTGATTTCTTCGGCCAGGAATTTTTGAAGGGCTCGCTGGTGTGGAGCTTGGGCGTGCGCCGCCTCCAAGGCCTCAATTTCTTCGCGCGGTGCCGTGCTGAAAATGCGCACGTACTGGGCCACGTCAGAATCTGCGGCGTTCAGCCAAAACTGATAAAACTGGTACGGCGAGGTGCGTTTGGGGTCCAACCAAACGTTTCCGGATTCGGTCTTGCCGAACTTGGTGCCGTCGGCTTTTTTGATCAAGGGTGTGGTGAGCGCGTAGGCCTCGCCGCCGTCCATGCGTCGGATCAATTCCGTGCCGGTGGTGATGTTGCCCCATTGGTCCGACCCCCCCATCTGCAGCTGCACGCCGTGGTGCTTCCACAAATAGTAAAAGTCGTAGCCTTGAATGAGTTGGTAACTGAATTCCGTGAAGCTGATGCCGGTTTCCTGGCGCGATTTCACGGAGTCCTTGGCCAGCATGTAGTTGACGGTGATGTGCTTGCCCACGTCGCGGATGAAGTCCAAGAAGCCAAAATCTTTGAACCATTCGTAGTTGTTCACGATCTGGGCTCCGTTGGGCCCGCCGAATTCCAGAAACTTTTCCAGTTGCGCGCGTTGACCGCTGAGGTTGTGCTGCAAGGTGTTGAAATCCAGCAGTTGACGCTCGTCGGATTTGAACGACGGATCGCCCACCATTCCGGTGGCACCGCCCACCAAAGCAATGGGCTTGTGGCCGGCGCGTTGGAAGTGCACTAGGGTCATGACCTGCACCAAGTTGCCTACTCCCAGGGAGTCTGCGGTGGGGTCAAAGCCAATGTATCCTTTCTTGCCCGGTTGCTCCAGCAACTTGTCCACGCCGGGCATGCTGTCGTGCAGCATGCCGCGCCACTTGAGTTCTTCCAAAAACGACATGCAGCAAAGGTACGTTTTGGGCGCGGGGCAGCGAATAATTTTACCCCAATCGGGCAGTGCGTACCCTACTTTTGTTTCATGGAACACCGGGTTTTGGTTGTGACGGGCGCCTCTGGAACCTTGGGAGCTCATGCGGTTTCTGCCGCAGTGGCCTCTGGGCGCTGGAATCGGGTAGTGGGTTTGTACCGACGTCCGGACAGCCTGCGCACCACTGAAAATGCGCTGGAACCCTCGGTTTTTGCGGCGGTGGAATGGCGTTTGGTGGACCTTCTGGATCCTGTGGGCGTGGAAGCGGCGTTGGCCGACGGAACCCACCTCCTCCATGCGGCCGCACGCGTTGGTTTTGCGCCTCAAGAATACCCGGCAATGCTTCGGGACAACCCCCGTACGGCGGAGTTGGTGTTCAACCAGGCGTTGCACCAAGGCATGCGGGGCGCCGTGCACATTTCCTCCATTTCGGTATTGGCGGACAAGCCGGATCGGTCGATGTACGGCCATTCCAAGGCGGCCTCCGAGCAAGAGGCTTTTCGCAATTTTGCGGAAGGGTTGCCGGTGTCGGTGCTGCGCCCGGGGGTTATTTTGACCCCGCCCCTGTGGGAAGAGGGAAGCAGCCGTTTGGTGAGTACCGCAGCGGCGGGATTGCCTTTTGCCTCGCCCGGGGCCACCGGTTGGGTGGACGCGCGGGACGTGGCGGCGGCAGCCCTAGCGCTTTTAGAAGCCTTAGACGCAGGGGGTGTTGAGTCCCCGGCAGCAGGCCAAGCCTACGTGGCGGTGGGGGCGAATCACTCGTTTGCTCAGGTGTTTCAGGATATAGCCCGTGCTTTTGGCGGGCGTCCCCCAAAACGGATTGCGTCCGCTCGTATGCTGGGTTTTGCCTGGCGCGCGGAGGCGGTGCTGGCTCGCTTGACCGGACGGCTGCCGCGGATCACACGGGACAGCGCGCGCGCGGCGGTGGCCACGCATACCTACGACGGCAGCGCGTTGGCCGCCTATTTGCCCAACGGAGCCTACACCTCTTGGGAACAGACCGTCGCCGGATTGCGTCGGGATCAGCTCTAAGCCAGCTGTGCCGGACATGTTTGCCACCCAAAATCAGTTAAACCTACCCCCTGGGTTTGAATATATTCCTGATTTTCTGACGGTTGAAAACCATAATTCCATTTTTTCAGCACTCGTCGACGCGGAATTTTGGCAGCAAGAGCCCATCCAAATGTTTGGAAAATGGGTGCTTCAACCGCGGCTTACCGCGTACGTTGGGGATCCAGAAGCGCGCTATTCCTACGCCGGCGCAGAGCAACGTATACGGCCTTGGACGCCTGAATTGCTGAGGGTGCGCGGGCAATTGGAACACGAAGTTGCCAATCGTTTGGCGTTGCCCGCAGTGTCGTTCAACGGTGTTTTGTTGAATACCTACCGCACCGGCGAAGACGGCATGGGTTGGCACCAAGACAACGAGCCGGAGCTGGGCAGGGAGCCGGTCATTGCTTCGCTCAGTTTGGGTGCGCCCCGACGGTTCTCCATTCGGGCCAAGACCGGTACTGCGCGCTGGGACCTGACCTTGGAGCCCGGGAGTCTGCTGCTGATGCACGGACGTTCGCAAGTTGATTTTCAGCATTCCGTTCCCAAAACCCGTTTGGCGGTTGCGCAGCGCATCAATTTGACGTTCCGCCAAATCAAGCCCAAAGGCCCTTTAAAGTCGTGATTTTGAACGGAGCAATAAAAACACAAATATTCTGCCGTACCTTAGGGAAATGTTTGTAGCCCCCCGTTTTCAACGCGCTACCGAGTTCACAACCGAACTTAAACGACGCGTCAACTTGTATTTTGAGTCGCGCCAAGAAGCCCCAACGGGAAACTGGCACCTGTTCAGCAAGGCGTTGATTTTGCTGTCTGGATTGGCTTTGGTGTACGTTCACCTGGTCTTTTTCACCCCTGCTTGGGGCTGGGCAGTTCTGGAGTGCTTGGTGTTGGGATTGTTTACCGCGTCCATTGGTTTTAACGTAATGCACGACGGCGGTCACGGTTCGTTCAGCGACAAACCTTGGCTGAATGAGTTGGCGGGCATGAGCTTAAACCTGCTGGGAGCCAACATCACCATGTGGAAAACCAAGCACAATGCGGTACACCATACGTTCACGAACATCGATGGTGTGGACGACGACATCGAGGCGAAGCCATACTTGCGCATGAGCCCGGATCAGCGTCGGTTCAAAATTCACCGCCTGCAGCATTATTATTTTTGGTTTTTGTATGCACTGTTGTACATCCAATGGATTTCCTACACGGATTACCGGAAGTACTTTACCGGCAAAGTGGGCAATGTGCCCATCAAGCCTTTGACCCTCCTGGAACACATTTCATTTTGGAGCTTTAAAGTGCTTCATTTATTAATTTTCATTGTAATGCCCATTTTATTTGTGGGTTTTGTACCGTTTTTGGTTGGTTTTTTGATCTACAGTTCGTTTACGGGGATTTTACTTGCGGTGGTGTTTCAGTTGGCCCACGTGGTTGAAGAAACTTCCTTTTTGCAAGCTCCCCCTGCACCAGACACCTTGAATTTGGAGGATGAATTCATGGTGCACCAGCTGCGCACCACGACCAACTTCGCAACGCGTTCCAAGCTGTTGGGCTGGTGGTTGGGCGGCTTGAACTATCAAGTGGAGCACCATTTGTTTCCCAACATCAGCCACGTACATTATCCCGCCATCAGCGGCATTGTAAAACAAGTTTGTTTGGAATTCAAAATGCCGTACCACGAGCACCGCTATTTTGTGGGAGCCTTGTGGAGCCACATGAAGCACCTGCGTTCGTTGGGAATGGCTTGATTTTTTGATCTTTTGTGGTAAAAAGCAACGGGCGGCCTTGGCCGCCCGTTGCTTTTTACGATTCTGCAGGATCCCCAGAAACGTTAGTGAAGCAGGATTTTTTGTGCTTGACCGTCCTGACTTTGGAGGGTGTACATTCCACGCGCCCAAGTGGAGACGTCCAGCACCAGGCGCGTACCGCCTTCTGCGGTGCATGCATAAACGGTACGTCCGGCGAGGTCTGAGAAGGTAAGACTTTGGGGCATGGATCCATTTGGGATTTCCAAGGTGAGTACCCCTTGTGCGGGATTTGGCGTGGCAATCCAACGGCGTGCGGACTCTTCCAAACCAATGTTGCAGGCACTGGGCGCATGGCAAAGCCGGGTGCGGATCCAAGGGGCGTTGAACGTTCTGCTGTTGGAGTAGCCGGTAAACCAGCGAGCACTCGTGGTGTTGTACATGAGTTTGTCTCCAACGTGGCTGACCGTTTGGTCGTTTTTAATTCGAATGAGCTTGGCGCCGTTGTTGGTGAGCATGGTGATTACCACCCAATACGACCCGGAGGGATTGGCCGCACGCAGGTTGAATCCAGCAGCGGTATCGCCCAGCCACTTATAGCCTGCGGCAATGTCCGCAGCGGTTATGGAATCGAAGGCGTAGTACAGCATTAGATTGTTGTCAAAGCCAGTGGTGAATCCGCCCCACGCAGAGGTGTCGTAAACGGCCAATTCAACGATTCCCCCCGTTGTTAAGCTGGAAAGCCCCAGTTCAACCCCTTTGAGCCACTCCGCTTGGTTTGGGGTATTGGGAAGTTCCAAACGCACCGCCATGGCTCCTCCGTCGCCCAGACTTTCGGTGCCCAGTGAATTGCTGAAAATGGCACCGTCCAGGGCCTGGGTTTGTTGCGTGAGGTAGATGTTCAGGGTGTCGGACAATTCCGTTGTGGAGTCGCTGATGGCGCGGTACACCAATTGGTACGTGCCCAAGCCGTGAGTGGCTGCGCTGGGAGTCAGTGGATTTGAATAGGTGTTTAAATCGTTGAAGGTGAGGGTGTCACCAGGAGGTAGAAGGGCTGTAGTTGCAGAGGTACGTGATCCAACGAGTTGTCCGTTTGGAGCAAAGAGATCCACCTGAAGCTTGGTATTCGTTTGCGGTTGGACGCCAAAATTGAGGACGTTTGCGTCAAACGTGAGCGATTGTTCCCGCCCGGCGGCCATGTGCAGGTACTTTCCTTCGGTGGAGTACAGGAGGTCCGTGGGAGGGGCGCCGTTGGCTTGCACAAAGAGCAACCGGTGGGGTTCTGGATTGACCAGTTGAAGGTCGTCCACCATCCAAAAGTAGTAGCGCCCGTCGAACCGAAGACGGAACATGGCTGAGTCATGCCCGCCGATGTAATTGCTGCAGTTGATCAGAATGGGGTGGTTGCGGACCGTACTTTGGTTGTTCCCGATGTGCGTGTTGATTTCCACGCTGTACGGCCAAGATTGGCCGCCGTCGGTGGAAAAGTCTACCCACGTAGCGGAGATGGCTGTGGACAGGTTAGCGGATCCTTGCCGACGTCTGTAGTAGTTTATAAATTCAAGTTGAACGTTGGCTTGGCTGCTGAAATCAAACATGGGCGGCCCCAAAACACACCAATGCGGCGCTGCAGCAGGCCCGTTGCCCGCGTTGTTGGAAATCCCGTTGTTGTCCAGGTAGTCCGAGTCAAAGATCACGAATCCGTTGTTCTTGGTGGGACTTTGGATGGCTTTCAGGGTTCCTTTGAATGCGCCGCGTGTGCCTACGTTGGTGTCTGGGGTTGTCA
Source organism: Owenweeksia hongkongensis DSM 17368 (assembly GCA_945865885.1). Taxonomy (GTDB): domain Bacteria; phylum Bacteroidota; class Bacteroidia; order Flavobacteriales; family Schleiferiaceae; genus CAMDTE01. The sequence goes on along the minus strand of CAMBEZ010000029.1, from coordinate 7,416 downwards.
AAACACCGCGGTATTCAAAGCGCGCGTCTGGATCTAAAATTCCGTTGGCTGAACCGTTGTGGATCCAGGTGGACGGAATGCCGTTGGCGAAGTCGTAGTTCCACAAAATGGCTTCTGGACGCGTTGTTCTGGCCTGTTTTGCCGGAAGGGTTTCCGTGCCTTCAAGGACTCCTATTTGCTCGCTGCCGGGGTGTTCTGTGCGCTGAGCGTGGGCGGTAATCGCGGTCATCAATCCCGCAAAGAGTAGAAACTGTTTCATGTACAAGCAATTAACCAAGTTCTAACGAATGTACGAGAATTTGCGGCCGCGCGTTATCTTTGAGAAAATGCCTAGTACGGAGGATATATGCGAATAGTTGCAAAATGGGGCCTTCTGGCCGTTCTGGGTTTGGCGTTGACGGCGTCCAGCAATCCACAGCCAGCCGGTCTGTTGGGCATTGACATCAGCGCCCACCAAGGAGTTGTGCAGTTTGAAAAGTTGGAGGTTCAGGACAAGTTGACGGGAGAGTGGGTTCGCCCGCATTTCATCTACATCCGCGCCACCAACGGAGCCGGCCGATTGGACGATTACTTCAACCGCAATTGGACGGAGTCCAAAACGCACGGATTTAAGCGTGGAGCCTACCATTTTTACCAGCCCCGCCACGACCCCCGGGACCAAGCGGAATTGTTTGTAAAAACGCTGGGGAGCACTGCCGGTGAACTTCCTCCGGTGTTGGACATTGAATGGATGCCTTCGTACACCACGCCGGAGCGCTTGCGTGCGGATTTACACGTTTGGTTGAACAAGGTCAAGGGGCACTATGGTGTGCAACCCGTTATCTATACGAACGTTTCGTACTACCAAGACTACCTCAAGGGCTATTTCCCGGGCTATAAGTTCTGGATTGCGCATTACTCTACGACGCCGCGTTTGGATCAGCACGCTCATTTTTGGCAGTTTTCGGACAAGGGCGTAGCCCGTGGGATTACGCAAAATGTGGTGGACTTGAACTACGCCGTTACGGAGTTTTTTCAGTCCCTTTAAGCTTAGCAAAAAAAGCGTCGGATGCAAAAAGGCCGGCCCTCCGCAGGAGGGCCGGCCTTTTTTGTTGCGTTGGCCGCTTCGGCTATGCTGCCGTCGGATCAAACGTTTTCCAACATCACCCGAACCATCTCGTTCAGGTCAAAGCGCGGCTGCCAGCCCCAATCGCGTCGGGCGGCGGAGTCGTCGATTCGTTGCGGCCAAGAATCCGCAATGGCCTGCCGAAAGTCCGGTGCATAGGAGATGGTGAAGCCCGTGAGGTGCGCCCGAATGGCGTCCGCCAATTCCGCTGGGGTGAAGTCCAGTGCGCCAACGTTGTAGGCGGTTCGGTGTTGGAGTGCGTCCGCAGGAGCGTCCATCAACGCCAGCGTGGCGCGAATAGCGTCTTCCATAAACATCATGGGGAGTCGGGTTTCTGCGCCCAAAAAGGAGGTGTAGGCGTTGTGGGCCTTGGCTTGGTGGAAGATGTCTACGGCGTAGTCTGTGGTGCCGCCACCGGGGGGCGCTGTGTGGCTGATGAGTCCCGGATAGCGCAGGCTGCGGATGTCCAATCCCCAAGCCTTGTAGGCGTATTGGTTCCAGAGTTCGCCGGCTACTTTTGAAATTCCGTACACCGTGGTGGGCTCCAGGATGGTTTCCTGAGGGGTTGGGTTCCGGGGGGTGCTGGGCCCAAAAACCGCAATGCTCGACGGCCAAAACAGTTTCCGAATTCCGCGGTTGCGGGCAACCTCCACCGCGTTGAAGTAGGTCTGCATGTTCAGGTCCCACGAGGGGAGGGGCGCCTTTTCAGCCGTAGCACTTAGCGTCGCCACCAAATGGTAGATCTGGGTAATGCCCTCGCGGTGCACCAATTCGTCCAAGGCCTTGCCGTCCATGGCGTTGAGCACCTGCGAACGTCCGGCGGATTCTGGGAGTTCTTTGAGGTCCGTGGAAACAACGTTGTCCCAGCCGTAGCGGGCTTGAAGTGCTCCGCGCAGTTCGGTGCCAATTTGGCCTCCCGCGCCAAGGATGAGTACTTTTTCGATGGAGTTCTGAGCCATGTTTCAAAGGTACGACGCGAAGCGTTTGCGCGGATTGGTTGGGCCGCAGGGCATATCGCTAAGAAGGTTCAGGGCACGGAAGGTTGGAGCGTTCCTTGAAGGCAGAATTGCTCCCTCAGAGCGCGCCACCCACCACCAAGACGAGCTCGCCCTTGGCGGGTTGCACGGCAAAGTGTGCGACCAATTCAGCCAGCGTTCCGCGGTGGTAGGTTTCGTGCATTTTGCTGATTTCACGCGCCACGCACGCCGGCCGTTCCGGCCCAAACACAACGGCAAGTTCGGCGAGGGTTTTGGCAATCTTGTGCGGACTCTCGTAGAGCACCAAGGTTCGCTTCTCTTGAGCAAGTTCCGTTAGGCGGGTCTGTCTGCCTTTTTTTAAGGGAAGGAATCCTTCAAACACAAATCGATCCGAAGGCAATCCACTGGAAACCAGAGCGGGAACAAAGGCGGTAGGTCCCGGCAAGGTTTCTACTTCTATTCCGGCACCAATGCACGCGCGAACCAAAAGAAATCCAGGGTCGGATATTCCCGGGGTTCCGGCGTCCGTCACCAAGGCCACGGTGCCCGCGGCCTGAGCAATCCGTTCCACTGTTTTCTCCAGGACTTTGTGCTCGTTGTGCATGTGGTAGGACTGCAACGGTGCAGACAGTCCGAGCAAGTGAAAGAGTTTGCCCGTGGTGCGGGTGTCTTCCGCCAATACCAAGGTGCAGTTTTTCAGCACGTTCAGCGAACGCAAGGTGATGTCTTCCAAATTGCCCAGCGGGGTGGGCACCAGCACCAGCTTCCCCATTTATTCGAAGCGGAGCTTGATCAGATTGCGCAAGCGCTCCTCGTAGTCTTGCTTGGCGCTCCAGTCGTAGTCTGGCTTGATCATTTCCTCAATAAACGCTACGCTATCTTCGTAGGTTTCGTAGGTATTGAGTTGATTGACGACGCGCGCCAAATCCTCCGGGTTATCGTTGAACAAATGCTTGGAAAAGGCCAAACGGTCGTTCAGTCCCAAGCTGAAATTCGCAAAGCGCGCATTCAGCGAGCGTCCTTTGGTTTGGCCCAACGCGGCTTTGCTGGCCACAGTTGATGCTTCCGCAGGAGCAGCAGGCGGTTCCGACGGTGCCAATTCTGCTGCCGGTGCTGGAGCAGCAATGGGTTCGGGTTCCGCTGTTTCCTCAGGCGAAGGCGCGGGCTCGTGTGTTGCCGCAGGCTCGTGTTCCGGTGTTGCCGCAGGCGCTGCAGGGGCTTCGCGGAGCTCGCCGTCCGGGAATCCGGCCAAGACGTTTTTGGCTGCATGGGCTGCGGCCTTGGCGTAGGCCCAGAGTGTGTCGTCTGCGTCCGATTCGGAAGTTGCGGCAGCAGTAGGTGTGGGAGCGACCGTCGGTTCTGGCGCCTGGGTGGGTTCCTGTGTGTCGATGGGTTCCGGAGCAACTTCGGGCTCAAAGGCGAACTCCTCTGCTGCCGGGGCGAATGAAACCGGAGCGGGAATTAAGGCAGGTGTTTCGGGCTCGGTCTCCGCGGAGAAAGTTGCCGCAGAAAGGGCAAGGGCGGCGGCGGCGCGGGCCGCTTCCGCGGCCCGCCGCTGCTCTGCGAGCAGAGCGGTTTGGCTCTGCCAAACCGCTTCCGCCGCCGCCATGGCCTCCGCCTGGGCGCTGTGCAAATGGGACAGTCGGGCATTGGTCAAGCCTTGTATGTGCGCCCGGAGGGCATCCAAATAGACCAATTCCAATAAATTGAATTCCGCCTCAGAGGCTGGATTTTGTACCAAGTCGGCCCGTAAATCGGCCAGTCGTTCGGATAAATGAGGGCGCATAGCAGCCGATTGATTAGTTTTGCGGTTAGGCCTTGAAAAGTACGAAATGTTTCTGGAGAACACGCCCTCGCCGGATGCCGGCTGGATCGAAGTGATTTGTGGTTCCATGTTCTCCGGAAAAACCGAAGAATTGATCCGTCGGCTCAACCGCGCGCGGATCGCCAACCAGCGCGTTGAAATCTTCAAACCCAGCGTGGACGTTCGCTACAGCGAAGAACACATTGTGTCGCACAACCAAACTTCCATTCCCTGCACGGTCGTGGAAGCGGCGGAGCAACTGCGCTTGCTGACTGCTGAGGTGGACGTTGTGGGCATTGACGAAGCGCAGTTTTTTGACGACGAAATTGTGGCCGTGTGCAACGAGCTGGCCAACCGCGGCATTCGGGTGGTGGTGGCCGGATTGGACATGGATTCTGAGGGTCGTCCGTTTGGCCCCATGCCGAATTTGATGGCCACGGCAGAATACGTCACCAAAGTGCACGCCGTTTGCGTCAAAACCGGACGGTTGGCGCATTATTCCCACCGCAAAGAACTGGGCGGCCCCCAGGTTTTTTTGGGCGAGTCGGACCGGTACGAGGCCGTTTCCCGTGGAGTTTTTAACGCCTTGCGCGCCAATGAACTGGGCGGATAACTGGGGCGACTGGGGTCGGCAAACGCTTCGCCGACTTTCCTTTGACTCGCGGCAGCACTTCCCGGAGGGCGACGCCCTGTTTGTGGCCCTGGAAACCCCCAGCGGCGACGGGCATCTGCACCTGCAGCAGGCCTTTGAAAACGGTTGTCCGGCGGCCTTGGTGCACCGAATGCCCGCCGAAGTTCCGGTAGGAATGCACCTGCTCCACGTTTCCAACACCCTGGAAACCCTACAGATTTGGGCGGCGGACGCCAGAAGCAGCTGGTCCCATCCGGTGGTGGCGTTGGTGGGTTCCAACGGCAAAACCGTGGTGAAGGAATGGGCCGCGGAGTTGCTGGCTACGTCCTTGCGCGTGGTGCGCAGCCCGCGTTCCTACAATTCGCAAGTGGGCGTTCCCTTGTCTTTATTGACCCTTTCGCCGGAGGCCGACGCCGCACTGGTGGAGATGGGCATTTCCGAATCGGGCGAGATGGCCGGCCTGGTGCGCATGGTGCGTCCCACCGGAGTGGTGTTTACCAGTTTTGGATCTGCGCACGCGCTGGGCTTTGCCAGCGAAGAAGCCAAGTTGGCGGAAAAGATGCAGGCCGTGGAGGGTACTGAGTTTGCCGTTTGGTGTGCGGACCACGAACCCCTGCGCCACGCCTTTGCCTCCTACGCAGGCGATCGCTGGGACTGGACCCGACAACCGGAACGGTTTCCCGATGCTGCTGTTCGCGTTCAACTGCGGAGCGTTTTGGGCGGCACGGAGTTATTCCTTCACGGAAAAAACAAGGAATTGCAGGCGTTTTTGCCTTTTGAGGACGAAGTTTTGGTGGAAGACGCCGTTCATGCGGCGTTGTTGGCTTTGCGCCTGGGCGCGGATGCCGCGCTTTTGGCCGTGGGCTTGGCCCAACTGACCCCGCTGGGTATGCGTTTGGAGACCTTGCCGGCGCTGGGCGGCGGGGTGATCATCAACGACTCCTACGCCACCGACGCGGAATCGCTTCGTTTGGCTTGGGACGCACTCAACCGCCAGCCCGTGGGCTGGGAGCGTCGGGTGGTGTTGGGCCCCATGGAACAGAGCAAACTTCAGCCGGACGCCTTCCGCGCGCTTGTTGCGGAATACTGCCGGGCGTCTGGGGTGGTGGAATTGTGGGGCGTGGGCTCTTGGGTGGACCCCGCGGATCCCGTGTGGCGCGCCGCCGGCTGGGCCGGAGCGGTGCGTGCTTTTGCGCAGCCGGAGGAGTTGGTGCACGCCTTGGAGCGCCTGCCGCAGCCCGTTTGGCCGGATTCTGCCGTGTTGATCAAGGGACCGCGTTCGCAACGATTGGAGCGGTTGGTGCCCTTGCTGCAAGCGCAGCAGCACGCTACGGTGTTGGAAGTGGATTTGAACGCTTTGGCGGCCAATTTAAAGGGCTATCGGGCCCACCTGAAGCCCGGCACCAAGGTGATGGCCATGGTCAAGGCCTCGGCCTACGGCCTCGGCGCCACAGAAATCGCCCGCACCCTCAGCGACCACCGCATCGATTACCTGGGCGTGGCCTACGTGGACGAAGGCCTGCAGCTTCGGCAAGCCGGAATCACCACCCCCATCATGGTCCTCAACCCCGGGGAGACCGCCTACAGCCCCGCCGTGGCGTACGGACTGGAACCGGAAATCTACGACTTAGACAGCCTGCGTCGGTACGGGCGCGCCGTTCAGGCCGCCAGCGGAGCACCGTCGGCCCGCATCCACATCAAGTTCGATACCGGCATGCACCGCCTGGGCTTTGACCCGCACCACGTTCCGCAGCTGCTGGAGGAATTGGCGCGGTGGCCGGAAGTGGTGGTGGCCAGTGCCCTGACGCATTTGGCCTCTGCGGACAAACCGGATCAAGACGACTTCACCCGACGACAGTTGGCTTCCTTTCAAGCTGCCGCCGACGCCCTGGCCCGCGGTTTGGGTTATCCGGTCTGGCGCCACGCGCTCAATTCAGCCGGTGCAGCCCGCTTCCCCGAAGCCGCGGGAGATCTCGTTCGCCTGGGCCTGGGCCTCTACGGCTATTCTTCCGTCCCCAGCGAACGGGCCTGGTTGCGCCCGGTGGCCGGCCTTTTTTCCGTGATTTCCCAAGTGCGCACCGTTCCAACCGGCGATTCCGTTTCCTACGGCGGTACGTGGGTGGCCCCTGAACCGCGCGAAATTGCCACCATCCCGGTGGGTTATGCCGACGGTTTTGCGCGTTCCCTCAGCAACGGTGTTGGCCACGTCTGCATCCGCGGTCATCGCGTTCCGGTGGTGGGGGTGGTGTGCATGGACATGTTCATGGTGGACGTCACCGGTTTGGGGTGCCAAAAAGGCGACCGCGTGGAGTGGTTTGGCCCCACGCAATCCCTGTACGAGGTTGCGTTGGAAATGCAAACCATTCCCTACGAAGTACTTACCGGACTCAGTCCCCGGATCAAACGTTTGTATGTTCGGGCCGACCACTGACGCCCCCGCCCGGGAGCACACGGACGGCACGTTCCGCCCCGCAGCCTGGGTTGCCGTTGTTTTGTTGGCCTTGTACGCCGGTTTCTTGCCCTGGTGGAACACCGGAGCCACCGCGGCCTTGGTGGCCTTGGTCCTGTGGGGATTGCCTCGTTTTTTTCGCACGCCTTTTTCCCTGCCCCGCGCGTTTTGGCCGCTCTGGACGGCCTTTCTGGTGGCCTTCGTGTGGGCCTTTTGGGACGGGGGCTGGGCCGCGGTTCTTCGCTTTTTGCCCTGGATTTTGATGGTTCCGGCGTTGCAGCCGTGGTCCGCAGGGGTTCGGGTTCGCGGCTGGCTCCTGGGGGTAGCCCTGGGCGTTTTGTGGCTGATTGCCGCGCAAACCGCGCGCCTTTGGGGGTACGAGCTTCCCTCCTTGAACCCCGCAGATTCCCATGCGGCAGCGCGGGTGGCCTCTGCCCGTGCCTTTGGCGG
>CAMBEZ010000028.1 GCA_945865885.1 Owenweeksia hongkongensis DSM 17368 | reverse complement strand
GCCTGGCACGATATTTTTTTGGATCGCGACGCCTTTTTAGAACTCCATATACGCCTCGTTGCGCAAAAAATTGAGCGCCGCCGTCGTGGGAATGGTCTCCATTTGGAGGGTTTGTTCCAAAATTCGCTTGGCCAAATCAACGGCCGGAGCCTGCGGATCCAACGAACTGGACGTTTGGTTGATGATGCTGACCAGCGCGTTTTTTGCGGTGGTAATCATCTGCCAAGCGTCTGCAGAAACGTAAATCTGCTGCGACAGGTTGTATTCAAACTCCTGACGAATGGTTAAGTTCAGCAAGGTGTGGTATTCCCGTACCGTAAGCGTACCGTGCTGAACACGAAGCAATAAGGAATTCGGAGCAATGCGTTCCAACAACAAAGTCAGACGCTCGTAGGCTTGCATGCGCACCGGCAACGCCTGGTTTTGCGCCGCCCGGCGCAACTCACTTTTCCGGCGTCGCTCGTCGTTCTCCATGAAGGAGGTCAACATCAAATACGCCAAGATCAACATCAATACGGCGGGGAAAACACTTCGCACCACATCCAAGAATACTTCCATGCAGCGAATATCGGCAATAACTACATTTGTTCCATGGCAAAATTGTCCAATCGTGTCGCCCGCATGGGATTGCCCATGACCATCGAAATGGCGAAGAAAAGTAGGGCCTTGGCTGCTCAGGGCAACCACGTGGTCAATTTGAGCTTGGGCGAGCCGGATTTTGACACCCCAAATTGGGTGAAAGAAGCCGCCATTGAAGCCATTCAAAACAACCACTCGCACTACACACCCGTGCCCGGCATCCCGGAGTTGCGCGCGGCCATTGCCGCCAAATTGCACGATGAAAACGAATTGGACTACTCCCCTTCCCAAATCATCGTCAGCACCGGTGCCAAGCAGAGCATTGCCAATGCAATCTTGGCACTCGTCAACCCGGGCGATGAGGTTATTGTACCGGCTCCCTACTGGGTTTCGTATGTGGATTTGGTAGAATTTGCCGACGGTATTGTGGTCTCCCCGGTTTCGGACTTGTCGACCGGATTCAAAATGACTCCGGATCAGCTGCGCGCGGCGTGTACCGAAAAGACAAGACTCCTCATTTTCTCCAGCCCCAACAATCCTTCCGGCGCCGTGTACAGTCCCGAGGAACTGGAAGGGTTGGCTACCGTTTTGCGCGACTTTCCCCACGTATTTGTTTTGGCCGACGAAATCTACGAGTACATCCGGTACCAGGAGCCTTACGTTAGTTTGGCCAGCCTCCCCGGCATGAAAGACCGCGTTGGAACCGTGAACGGACTCTCCAAAGGGTTTGCCATGACGGGCTGGCGCTTGGGCTATTTAGCAGCCCCGCAAGATGTGGCGGACGCCTGCGAAAAGATCCAGAGCCAATTCACCAGCGCTACGTCCAGCATTACCCAACACGCGGCGGTAGCAGCCCTGCGCACTCGTCGTGCAGACGTCTCCTACATGACGGATGCCTTTACGGCCCGACGCGCGCTTTTTTTCAGCGCTCTTTCCCGCATTCCCGGCCTTAAAATGGGCCTGCCGGAAGGCGCTTTTTACCTGTTTGCAGACGTCTCCGCCTACCTGGAACCCAACGGATTTCCTTCCGCAACCGAATTGTGCCTGCACCTTTTGGAAACGGCCTACGTCTCTTCGGTTCCCGGCGACGCATTCGGCTTGCCCGGATACATTCGGTGGAGTTTTGCCGCTTCTTCGGATGATTTAGAAGAGGCCGGCAAACGTTTAACCCTAGCCTTTGCAACCCTGCGCCATGCCTAACCAAGGAAAGCACACCCCGTTAGACGCCGTGCGCGAATGGGTAAATCTCCGCATTTACAACAGCAAAAACCGAGTCATCAAAGGGCTCCGTTACTTGTCTGTGCCCATCAGTATTGCCGCAGTAGCCGCCTTGGTGGTGTTTCACGGTTTCAAACTGAACGCAGAAGACCAAGCCTGGGTGGAGTGGATCCTCAAGGGAACCATCGGGTACTATATTTTTAAATACGTCATCGAGTTCTTTTATTCCTTCAACCCCAGGCAGTACCTGAGGGAGTCCAAATGGGAAGGAGTATTGATGGGCTACATGCTGCTCAACATCATCAGCATTAATTTATTGGGCATTGAACCCATGACTCAATTGGGGCAGTACTTGGGATTCCAGCAGCTGGACCAGTTCTTCATGGTGGTGGTTCAAGGGTATTTTTTGCTCTTTATTGCCCTGGAAGTTGGTAAAGCAAGTTCCTTGCTGGCGCACTTGCAAGTCAGTCCTCCGGGCATGTTGGTGGTCAGTTTTATCCTTTTGGGAGCGATAGGCACCGGCCTGTTGCTTCTGCCGGAAATGACCACAACCGGCAAAAGCTTGTCTCTTTTAGACGCTTCATTTACGACCATTTCCGCTATTTGCGTCACGGGGCTGAGTACCTTCGACATCAGCTCTGTTCTGAGCTTCAAGGGCCAGATGGTTTTGATGGTCCTGATTCAACTCGGTGGTTTAAATTTTATTTCGTTCGCCTCCTTGCTGGCCTTATTCTCCAGAAACGGCATGGGGCTTCGGTACCACAGCCTGTTGCAGTCCAGTTACAGTGCGGAATCCCTAGAATCCGGAATGGATTTGTTCAAGCAAGTGTATAAATTGACGTTCACCATTGAAGCACTGTCAGCGGTGTTGCTCTACTTTTCCTGGGGTCCGGAGCTTCACTTTGATTCGGTGGGGCAACGCGTGTTCTTCTCTGTTTTTCACAGTATTTCCGCGTTCAATAATGCCGGATTCGCCCTCTTCCCAACCGGACTCATGGATCCTTCCGTTTTGGAATCCTACGGACTGCACTTGGTCATTGCGTTTACTTTGATTGCCGGCGGTTTGGGCTTTTCTCCCTTGCGGGAAGTGTTCAGCTGGCGCCAAATTAAAGCCCGTCGACGCCAACCTTGGAAGCACCTTTCCGTGAACACCCGCTTGGCCTTCTGGTCTGCTGCGGGATTGTTGCTCGTTGGGACGGCCGTATTTGCCATGCTCGAATACCATGGAACATTGCGGAATTTAGACACAACCGGCACGCTGGTGGCGTCCTTTTTTCAATCTGCCACCGCGCGTACCGCGGGTTTCAATACCCTCGATTTCGGCGCCATGGCCCTTCCTACCATCGTGTTCTTTGTTTTCCTGATGTTCATTGGCGGTAATTCCGGTTCAACCGCAGGCGGTATCAAAACCAGCACCTTTGCGTTGGTGTTTCTTTCCGCCTTATCCACCATCCGCGGAGAAACGAAAGTTGAACTTCTGCGAACCACCATTCCCTTGGAACTGTTGCGGCGCGCATTTTCCGTCTTCCTATTTTCCATCAGCTTGATCTTCGTCAGCGTTTTGGCCTTGACCATGACGGACGCGCACTTTGGACTGGCCCGACTGCTGTTTGAGGAGGTCAGTGCCTTTTGCACCGTTGGCCTGAGTACCGGAATCACCAGTTCCTTGAGCGCCACCGGCAAGGTTATTTTGATGGTCTCCATGTTTGTGGGACGCGTGGGGACGGTAACTTTGGCTTTTGCTTTGAGCAAGCCGCGCAAAGATTCCGCTACCTACCGGTACCCGGACGCCCAAATTGAAGTTGGTTAACCCCATGTCCAGCGTAAAACCCTATCATTCCGACGGTTCCAAAAAGGAGCAAGTGGCGGATATGTTCAATGCCATTGCCGGTAACTACGATTTTCTGAATCGTGTTCTTTCCTTGGGGATTGACGTAGGCTGGCGCAAAAAAACCGTACGCGCGGTAGCCCGCTACCAACCCCGCTTGGTGTTGGACGTGGCCACCGGCACCGCAGACCTCGCCATGGCCTTGGCCAAAGGCTGCCCGGGCGCCCAAGTGGAAGGTGCAGACATCTCTGCGGGCATGTTGGACGTGGGACGCCAGAAAGTAGCCCAACGCGGCCTGGCCAATCGAGTACAGTTGATCTTGGGAGACGGCGAAATGCTGCCCTTTGAAGACAATCGGTTCGACGCCGTCACGGTGGCGTTTGGGGTTCGCAATTTTGAAAACTTGCAGGCCGGGTTGGTGGACATGCTCCGCGTATTGAAACCCGGAGCACCCTTGGCCGTGCTGGAGTTTTCCCAACCCACTCGCCAACCGTTCCGTGCATTTTACTTCTTCTACTTCAAGCACATCCTCCCCCGCATTGGAAAATGGGTGAGTCGGGATTCTGCCGCCTACACCTACCTCCCGGCTTCGGTGGAGGCTTTTCCCTACGGACAAGCATTTCTGGACGAATTGTCCAAAGCTGGCTACCGCAAGGGTTACGCACGTCCTTTAACGTTTGGCATTGCCACCTTGTACCTCGCTGAAAAATAATGTCCCCTTCCGTGCGTTATTCCCTCATGAACAGCCCCTTTTTCGCCACCCTTGCAGCACTGCTGCTCGCAACCAACGTCCTGGGGCAGAACCAAACCTTGAACCTGCCTCGTTACGACAGCAAGCCCGTTCACTTTGGGTTCATTTTGGGGGTCAACCAAATGGATTTTCGGGTGCGCACGGCCACCCAGCTGCCGGAGTCCGTCTTCAACGTGAAAAGCACCCAACAACCCGGTTTCATGGTGGGGATTGTGAGCAATTTTCGCTTGAATAAAAACATGGACCTGCGCCACATACCCACGTATTCCGCGGGAGAACGCCTGCTGCAGTTTGATGCCCTGGACCCCAACACTGGCCAACGGCGTTGGATCGATAAGAAAGTCGAATCCTCTTTGGTGATTCTGCCTTTGGAGTTAAAGTTGAAAACGGAGCGGATTGGAAACCACCGCTGGTATGCCATTGCCTCCGCCAACTACACACTGGATTTAGCCAGCAAAGCCAAAGTGGTGGACGACCGCCTCTTCAAACTCCAACAACAAGACTTTGGGTACGACCTGGGCGTCGGATTGGACTTGTACTTTGAGTACTTCAAATTCTCCCCCCAACTTCGCTACCAATTTGGTCAAGGAGATTTGCGCGTTCAGGACGGAACCAATTATGTGGCCTCACTCAATGGCCTGCAGAGCCGCTGCACGTACATCGTCTTTACTTTTGAATAGCAAAGCCGATTTTTTAAACCCGACTACACCGTACGACGCAACTCGTACAAGACAATTCCCGCGGCGTTGGCCACATTGAGTGATTCCGCTCCTGGGGACACGCGCGGAATGGTGACCACCGCCGTACACAGCGCACGAACTTCCGGCGATAATCCACGTCCTTCGTTCCCCAAAACGACCGCAAGCGTCTCCGGTGCCTGGGTTTGGGCCAACGGCGTTCCTTCCATATCCGTTGCCCAAAATTGGATACCCGCGTTTCGCCACGTGCGCAAGAGCGGTTCCAAAGACAAACGTTTTACGGGCACCCGGGCCAACGAGCCCATGGACGCCTGCACCGCCTTCGGCTGGAAGGCGTCGGCCGAATCCTCTGAAATCCATACGCCTGCAGCGCCAAACCAATCCGCCAAGCGAACGATGGTGCCCAAATTGCCCGGATCGCGCACACCGTCCAACACCAAGTGAATCCCGCGAGGGAGGTCGCCCAAGTTCTTGGGTTCCTGCGGTAAGGTAAAAACGGCCATCACGGAGGAAGGCGTCTCCAAAGCAGATGCCTCTGCCATTCCGGACCCCGTTGCCACAAACGCGGCAGTACGGGGTCCCCAAGACGGCTGTGTGGGAACAGTAGCCCACCAATCGGGGGTACCCACCACGGTTACGGGCTCCCAACCGGATTCCAAAAAGGACTGCACGGCCTTGGGTGTTTCCACCAAAAACTGCCCCGCAGACAGTCGGCCTTTTTTCGCGTGCAGCGCACGCAAATCCTTGGCCAAACGTTTGCTCAACGGTGCGGGAAGGCCGGAGTCTCGTTCCATGTGCGCAAGATACACCCTACCTTTGGGAAAAATTTGACCATGGCTCTCATCGCTCCCTCCCTGCTTTCTGCAGACTTTGGCAACCTAGAACGAGACGTTCGCCGCATGGACCAAAGCGCAGCCGCGTGGCACCACGTGGACATCATGGACGGGGTTTTTGTGCCCAACCTGTCGTTTGGACTTCCGGTGGTCAAAGCCATCAAAAAGGCGGCCACCAAGCCGCTGGACGTGCATTTGATGATTGTGGAGCCGGATCGCTACATCGGTGCATTCCGGGACGCCGGTGCGGACCACCTGACCGTGCACATCGAAGCCTGCCCCCACCTCCACCGCACCCTGCAGGCCATCCGCCAAGCGGGCATGCGCCCGGGCATTGCCGTCAACCCCCACACCCCTATTTCTGCTCTGGAGAGCATTGTGGGCGATGCGGACTTGGTGTGCCTCATGAGCGTCAATCCCGGCTTTGGCGGGCAGAAATTCATTGAATCTACCTACGAAAAAGTACGTCTGTTGCGCGCGCTGGCCGGGCCTGATTTGCTTATTGAAATCGACGGAGGGGTAACTTTTGAAAACGCACCGCTCTTGTTGGCCTCCGGTGCCGACGTTTTGGTTGCTGGCAATACCGTTTTTGGCGCCCCCAACCCCGAAGAAGCCGTGGCCCAATTGGCTGCACTTAAGTGAACACCGTGGCACGCGCTGCGCTGTTCGTTGCCTGCATCGCCCTGCTGGCCGCGTGTTCTCCCGTCAGACGCCTGCTCCCCCAAGAAAAATTACTCACCGGCGTACGCCTGGAACTGGACGGCAAGTCTACTTCCGACGATACCTACTGGGAGGTGGTGCAGCAGTTGCCCAACAGAAACATCCTGGGCTGGAAAGCCTACCTCGCCCTGTACAACCTGCCCCAGCGCGAATCTGAAAAAGCCTGGGCCCGTTGGCTGCACCGCATTGGCGAAGCGCCCGCGGTGCTCGACCCAGTCCGTACCGCAAAAACCCTTCGCCAGTTGGAGCACGTCGCGGAAAACGACGGCTACCTGCGCGCCCAGGGAACCGTCGCGTTCACGGAAGCAAAAAAGCCGCAACGAACCGCGATGGTCTACCAAGTAAAACGCGGTACTCTGTTTCGGATTGGCACTTGCTCCTTCACGTTCTATTCTCCGGCACTGGAAGAAGCCAACACCGCACACCCCCTGCACTTGGGAAGTTTGTTGCAGACCGGCGCTCCCCTGCGCTCCACCACCTTGGACGCCGAACGCAACCGAATCGCCACTGCCCTTCGCGAATTGGGCTTTTTCTCCATGGGGCCGGAGTTGGTGCGCATTCAGATCGACACCCTAAAAACACCGGGTACAGCGCATTTGGAAATCCTTTTGGAAGATCCGTACGTGGCTACCCCCTTTGGCCCCGCCGTCACCCCCCACCGGGTGCGAACCGTCGGGCAAATCACCGTTTACCCCAACTACCGCTACACCGACGGTTCCGCGGGCGGTAGGCCCGTCCCAAATCCCGCCACGGGCATCCGTCAGGTGTCCACGGATGGGTTGCATTCCTTCAACGCCAACCGCCTCAACGAGTGGATTGTGCCACGACCCAAAACCACCTTTAAAGCGTCTTCGTTTGAGCAGACGGCCCAAAGAATCAGCTCCTTCCCTGCGGTTCAAAGTTCCGAATGGCGATTCAGCGAGGCGCGGGGAGATACCATCAATGCAGATCTGTTGGTGGTTCGCGCGCCTGCGGCGCGCGTCTTCTTCCGCAGCGAAGGCACCACCACCTCCGGACTTTACGGACTCGGAGGAACCGTCGGACTGGGCCACTCCAACGTTTGGGGCGGCGCCGAACGATGGGAACTTCGCCTGAACGGCGCCCTTTCTGCGCAAGCCGTCTCCGGAGACCAACAAGCCTTGTTCAACACCGCCGAATGGGGACTGGAAACCTCCTTGCACTGGCCCCGGCTCTACGGTTGGCCCCAAGCCTGGAAACCCAAAAACCTCGTCGCAGCCTACACCGAGGCCCGGCTCAACGTAAACCGCCAACAACGTCCGGAATTTGCCCGGCAAACCTTTGGCGCCCGCCTGCTCTTTGATTGGAAACCCAATCCCCGCGCAGAACACAGCTTAGCGCTGGTGGATCTGGCCTACATTAACCTGCTCAACGCAGATCCCGCCTACGTCAATTCCTTGCTCTTCAAAACGGGATTCCAGAACACCCTCATCGCTGCAAGCACCTACCGTTTGCAGTGGTCACCTCCCACCAAAAAATCCATTCAAAAGTCGTTGAATTGGTCCTTGGAAAGTGCTGGTACGGCCTTGGAGGGATTTCGTCGCCTGACCGGGGCATCTTGGGATCAAGTGGACGGATCCTACACCGTAGCCCAAGTTCCCTATGCCCACTACCTGCGAACGGAATTGGACGCTCGGTACCGGTTGCTGCGCTCCGGCAAACGCCAGTGGGCCTTTCGCGGATTGGTGGGATTAGCCTACACTTTGAGCAACTCCCCCACCTTGCCGCCCTTTGAAAAATCCTTTTTCGCGGGAGGCAGCAACGATTTACGGGCCTGGCCTGCCTACCGCTTGGGGCCGGGTGCATTCCCCGGTGCGGTCTTTGACACCCTGCGTTACGTGTCCACCGGCCCCGCCAAGCTCCTGTTCAGTGCAGAATACCGCTTTGCCATCTCCAGTTCACTGTACGGCGCTGCCTTTGTGGACGCCGGCAATACCTGGCTGTTGCCGCGAAATCTGCGGGAAGGAACCGGTTTGTTGAACCTGCCGGAACTGGCTCCCTTAGTGGTCTGGACGCCGCGTAATTTTCTGGCCCAAACGGCCCTGGGTGCGGGATTTGGACTGCGGTACGACTTTTCCTTTTTTGTGGTGCGCGCGGACTGGGGAATTCGGCTTTGGGACCCCACCGAACCCCTGTCGGACCGACTCGTGGTGCTCCCGTTTCGGTTGAAAAAAACCGCCCTCAACCTGGGAATTGGTTACCCGTTCTAGTCAAAAAAAGATACCTTTGCCCCTTCATCATCAAAAGCAAACTGCTATGGCTATCGAGCACATCCGCACCCTTTTGGGCGACCAAGCTGACTACTTGCTGAACCACACGAGTACGGCCATCCCCAAGGAGACCTTGCACCTTCCCGGACCTGATTTTGTGGATCGTTCGTTTGCACAGACCAACCGCAACAACCAAGTACTTCGCAGTTTGGAGACCCTCTACGGCAAGGGCCGTTTGGGCGGAACCGGTTACTTGAGCATTCTTCCGGTTGACCAAGGTGTTGAGCACAGCGCCGGCGCCAGTTTTGCCCCCAACCCCATTTACTTTGATCCCGAAAACATTGTTAAATTAGCAATAGAGGCCGATTGCAACGCGGTGGCTTCCACCTTCGGTGTTTTGGCGAGTGTTTCGCGCAAATACGCCCACAAAATTCCGTTCGTGGTCAAAATCAACCACAACGAATTCCTTTCTATGCCCAATCAGTACGACCAAACGATGTACGGCTCTGTAGAAGATGCTTGGAACATGGGGGCTGTAGCCATTGGTGCCACGGTCTACTTTGGTGCTGAAGAATCCCGTCGTCAATTGTTGGAGGTAGCGGAAGCATTTGAACGCGCCCGCGAGTTGGGCATGGCCACCATTTTGTGGTGCTATACCCGCAACCCAGGCTTCAAGGTGGACGGCGTGGACTACCACACCAGTGCGGACTTGAGCAGCCAGGCCATACACTTGGGCGTCACCATTCAGGCAGACATCATCAAACAAAAATTGCCCACCAACAACGGCGGTTACTTGGCCACCAAGCACGGCAAAACGCATCCGGCAGTTTATTCGCAGTTGACCACGGACCACCCCATCGATTTAACCCGGTACCAAGTTGCCAACAGTTACATGGGGCGCCAAGGTGTGATCAATTCGGGTGGCGAATCCAAAGGAGCAGCGGATCTGTCCGAAGCAGTTGCTACAGCGGTCATCAACAAGCGCGCAGGCGGCCAAGGTTTGATCTTGGGACGCAAAGCGTTTCAGCGCCCTTTCCACGAAGGAGTTGAACTGCTTCAAGAAATTCAAAACGTTTATTTGGATCCCGCGGTAACCATCGCATAAATACTACGCAGCTATGGGTTGGTTCAAACGCACCAAAGAAGGCATCACCACGCCTACCGAAGAAAAGAAGGACTCACCGGACGGTTTGTGGCACATGTGCCCCAAGTGCAGGGTAGTGGTCAATACAGACGACCACGAGGCCGCCCTGTGGACGTGCACGAACTGCGGTCACCACGACGGCATTGACGCCGAAGAATACTTTTCGTTCTTGTTCGACAACGGCGAGTTCACCGAACTGGACCCCAACATGACTGCCGTTGACCCCTTGGGATTTGAGGACACCAAAAAGTACACGGACCGTCTGGAGGCTACCCGCAAAAAAACCGGATTAAAAGATGCTTTGACCTCTGGCTACGGTACCCTCAACGGCCTTCCCGTGACCATCGCCTGCATGAATTTCAAGTTTATTGGCGGCTCCATGGGCTCCGTGGTGGGCGAGAAGATTGCGCGCGCCATTGACCACAGCCTAAAAAACAAGCAACCGTTCATCATGATCAGCAAAAGCGGCGGCGCGCGCATGATGGAAGCGGCCTTTTCGCTCATGCAAATGGCCAAAACAGCGGCTAAATTGACGTTGCTGGACAAGCACCGCATTCCCTACGTCAGCGTGCTGACGGACCCCACCACGGGAGGGGTAACGGCTTCTTACGCCATGCTCGGCGACGTCAACATCGCCGAACCCAATGCCCTAATAGGTTTTGCCGGCCCGCGCGTGGTAAAGGAAACCATCGGCAAAGACCTGCCCGATGGATTCCAAACCTCAGAGTTTGTTTTGGAGCACGGTTTTTTGGACTTCATTGTGGAACGCAAAAACATGAAGAACAAGATTGGCGATTACCTCCGATTGGTAGGGAACCAGCCTGCCGAATAGCCGCAAGCCGCATTAGGGGTCGGGGATTGGGAAATAATTCATACCTTTGCCCTTCCGAAAATCGGAGTACAGCACAACCATCTAAACGATCAAGGCATGTATTTAACGGCTGACAAAAAACAAGAAATCTTCGCCGCACACGGCAAAGATGCACAAGACACCGGAACGGCAGAAGGCCAAGTTGCCCTCTTTACGTACCGCATCAATCACTTGACCGAACACCTGAAGAAGAACCGCAAAGACTTTAACACAGAGCGCTCTCTGGTTCGATTGGTGGGCAAGCGACGCAGCTTGTTGGATCACTTGAAAAGTACTGAAATCCACCGCTACCGTGCGATCATTGAGAAGCTCGGTCTACGTAAATAAAACGAATACAACCGCGAAAAGCGTGGAAAGGCAATTTCTTCGGAATTGCCTTTTCGCGTTTCTTTCCGGCCCATCCCATTATGTTTGAAATGATGAAAGCACCAACCCCCATCCGGGAAGAGATTCGCCTGCCTGACGGCCGCACAATCACCCTGGAGACCGGCCGAATGGCCCGCCAAGCAGACGGTTCTGTCTTGGTCACGTGCGGAGGAACCGCATTGCTCGCTACCGTGGTATCGGATCCCAACGCCCGTCCGGGTGTTGATTTCATGCCGCTTACGGTGGAGTACAAGGAAAAATTCGCTTCCTCCGGCCGTGTGCCGGGTGGCTTCCTAAAGCGCGAAATGCGCCCGGCAGACCGCGAAATTCTGGTAGCTCGTTTGGTAGATCGCGTTTTGCGCCCTCTGTTTCCAGAGGATTACCACTCCGAAACCCAATTGATCATCACCTTGCTCTCGTACGACGGGAACGTTGCCGCTGATTCCTTGGCCGGCTTAGCAGCCTCTACCGCTTTGGCCATCTCCGACATCCCCTTCAAGGGCCCGATTTCGGAAGTGTGCGTAGCGCGCGTCAACGGAGAAATCATCGTGAATCCTTCTCCTGCTCAGTTGGCTGATGCCGACATCGAAATGATGATTGGCGGTTCTGCCGACAGCATCGTCATGGTGGAAGGCGAAATGTCTGAAGTGAGCGAGGCCGAAATGCTGGAGGCCATTGCCACGGCGCACGAAGCCATCAAACTACAAGTGGCCGCCCAATTGGCCCTGGCCGCACGCGTTCCCGGCAGCAGCCCCAAGCGCACGTACAGCCACGAAACACACGACGAAGTCCTTCGCGAGCGCGTCAAAAAAGCAACCTACGACCAAGCCTACGCCGTTGCCGGATTGGGTTTGGCAGACAAGCATCAGCGAAGCGACAAGTTCCGCGAAGTTCGGGATGCATTCCTCGCCACCCTGACGGAAGAGGAATTGGCTACCAGCGGTGAGTTGGCAAAAAAGTACTACCACGACGTGGAGTACGACGCCATGCGAAACCAGATTTTGGACAACGGCCGTCGTTTGGACGGACGTTCCACCACGGAAATTCGCCCCATTTGGGTGGAGACCGACGTGTTGCCCGGACCGCACGGCTGTGCGTTGTTCACCCGCGGCGAGACCCAATCCTTTACTACGGTAACCTTGGGCTCCAGTCTGGACGCCAACCGCATTGACTCCGCTACCCAGGTAGGCGAAGAGAAATTCTACCTGCACTACAACTTTCCTCCGTTCTCTACCGGTGAAGCTCGCCCGTTGCGCGGCGTAAGCCGTCGGGAAATTGGTCACGGGAATTTGGCCCAGCGCGCCTTGAAGCGCATGGTTCCGGATTCCGTAGGATACACCATTCGCGTGGTATCGGACATCTTGGAATCCAACGGTTCCAGCTCCATGGCTACCGTATGTGCGGGAACTTTGGCACTGATGGACGCCGGTATTGAAATCACCCGTCCGGTGAGCGGCATTGCCATGGGCTTGATCACAGACAAAAATCGCTTTGCGGTTCTGTCCGACATCCTGGGCGACGAAGACCACTTGGGCGATATGGACTTCAAAGTGACCGGAACGGCAAACGGCATCACCGCCTGCCAGATGGACATCAAAATCGGAGGTTTGACCTTCGAAATCATGGAGAAGGCCTTGATGCAAGCCAAAGAAGGCCGCGCACACATCTTGGGCAAAATGTTGGAGGCTGTTCCTGCGGTTCGTGCAGAATTGAAGCCCCACGCTCCCAAGTTGATCATCATGGAAATTCCCAAGAATTTCATTGGTGGCGTGATCGGGCCCGGCGGCAAGATCATTCAGGGCTTGCAAGCAGAAACCGGTTGCCACATCTCCATCAATGAAGTGGACGATAAAGGCATTATTGAAATTTCAGGAACCAACCCAGAAGGATTGGCTTTGGCGCAACAGCGCATCCGCGAAATCTGCTTTGTTCCGGAAGTTGGCGCAACCTACAACGGCACCGTGAAGGGCATCCAAACGTTTGGCGTGTTCGTGGAAATCGGACGCGGAACGGAAGGCCTCCTGCACGTTTCGGAAATGGAGTGGACTCGTGTGGATGATCCGTCTACCTTGTTCAAAGAAGGCGATCGCATTGAAGTGAAATTGATTGGTGAAGACAAAGGAAAACTTCGTTTGAGCCGGAAAGTATTGCTTCCTAAGCCGGAAGGTTACGTGGAGCGCGCGCCCCGCGAAGACCGTGGACCGCGTGAAGACCGCCCGCGCCGCGACGATCGTCCCCGCAGGGATTGATCGCTCAAGCCGGACCGAAAACAAGAACGAAAGCGAATCCTAAAAATCCGTAGATTCAACCCATGCGTCAGTTAAAAATCACCAAACAGGTTACCAACCGCGAAACCGCGTCGTTGGACAAATACCTGCAGGAAATTGGTAAAGTTGAACTGATCACGGCCCAAGAAGAGGTCGAATTGGCCCAGCGCATCAAAGCGGGGGACCAACGCGCTTTGGAGAAGTTGACGAAAGCCAACCTCCGTTTTGTGGTGTCCGTGGCCAAGCAATACCAAAACCAAGGATTGACGCTGCCGGATCTGATCAACGAAGGCAACCTGGGATTGATCAAAGCCGCGCAGCGGTTCGACGAAACCCGCGGATTTAAGTTCATTTCGTATGCGGTTTGGTGGATTCGTCAATCCATTTTGCAGGCTTTGGCCGAGCAAAGCCGGATTGTTCGCCTTCCCTTGAACAAAATCGGTTCGATCAACAAAATCAACAAGGCCTATGCCGCGTTGGAGCAGCAGCACCAGCGTCCGCCCAGTGCGGAAGAGATTGCGGAGGTCCTCGAAATGAGCGAAGACGATGTAAAGGAAAGCTTGCGCAACTCCGGTCGCCACGTGTCCATGGACGCACCGTTGGTGGAAGGAGAAGACAGCAACCTGTACGACGTTTTGAATTCATCGGATTCTCCACACCCGGATCAGGATTTGATGGTGGACTCGTTGCGCACGGAAATCGAGCGCTCTCTGGCCACCCTTACGCCACGCGAAGGCGACGTCATCCGCTTGTACTTTGGATTGAACGGGCAACACCCGCTCACACTGGAAGAAATTGGCGAAAAATTTGATCTGACCCGCGAGCGCGTGCGTCAAATCAAGGAGAAAGCCATTCGTCGGATGAAGCATACCTCGCGGAGCAAGATCCTAAAGACCTATTTGGGTTGATCTTGGGATTGCAAACAGCAGTTATTCCATAACGAGTTAAGTAGTAACAAACCGGCGCCTGCGCCGGTTTTTTTATTTTGTACCTTTCTAACTATGAAACTACGCGCCTTATTGGCCCTTTTGCTGGTTGCCGTATTGGCGGCATCTTGTGGCCCCTCTTCCGCCGCCCTGAAACGATCCAAAAAATTAGACGCCGCCGGATTGGGCTACGAAGCGTCGGAAGCTGCCTTAGATGCAGTGGAAGCCAACCCAAACAACACCAAAGCCTTGGTTCAGGCCAAGTTGCTCGGCCAAAAAGAAATCAAGAAAATCGGAAATGAATTTGACAAATACGCAGACGCCAACGAAGTGGTGGGCGCGTTGGAATCCTACGTGCGGGGCCGCAATTTGGTGGAACGCGCTGCGGAATCCAACGTCGAATTGACCGGCTTAGAAATCTACACCGGACGCTTTGCACAACTGCGCCAAGGACACGTGGGCCAGTTGGTGGCTCAGGCAGACGCCGCTTTGGGAAGCAATGACTTCTCTGGAGCCCAGCGCCTGTACGAAAACGCCTTGCGGTACGACCCAGAAAACGCACTCATCCTCATCCAGTGGCGCATCTCGGTGGCCGAGCCCCTGTTTCGTCAAGGCTTGCAATCCTATAAAGTCAAGCGCTACCGCACGGCCTACTACCAGTGGGTAGACCTGGAGAAGTCCATTGGGCAAGCGTACAAAAACAGCCGCCAATTGCGGGATTCTGCCGTTTTTTACGGCAAAGTCACGGTGGGGATCCGGGACGTCATTGCCCCCACGCGCCAAGAATTGGATCTGGCCCGCGGGCTTCGTGCAGATCTGCTCAGCAATTTGATCAACACCCAGGAGCCCTTCATTGAGTGGGTCGACTACAACGAACAGTACCGCTTTGCGTCAAGTACTCAGCCCGATTTCCTCCTGAACATGGAAATGACGGATTGGCAAGAACAACCGGGGATGGCTTCCCGCTTTGAGCGCCAAGGCTACCGCAAGGAAACCGTCAAGGTGAAAGATCCGCAAACCGGGGTGGAAACAAACAAAGACATCTTCCATAAAGTCACGTACTTCGATATCGACTACCGGTTTTTCGTGAAAGGAACGTTCCTCTTTAACCTGGAAAACGTCCGCACCAAACAAGTGGTGAGCAGCCGGGAAGTAAGTGACTTTCGCGAACAAATTGTGGCCTCAGCAGAATACACCGGGGGTAGCGCTGCTTCCTTGTACCCCGGCACGTGGGGTTCCACGAGCGAAGCCCGTGCCACGGACGTTATCTCCTACAACCAAAAGGGTCAATTAGACCAACGTTTCCGCACGGTGTACAACCCACGCGCCATAGACACCATGCGGGATCAAGTGCGCGACGGACTGACCAAAAAGGCCTCCAACGTGCTGTTTGAAACCCTGCGCTCCAACACGTTCTTGCCCTGATCGTACGGAACTGATTTGATTGAGCTCCCGCCTTACAACATGGTGTAGGGCGGGAGTTTTTGCATCCGGTCGGAAAACAAACAGCAACAAAATATCTTTTTGCAACGGTTGCTGTAGGACAATTTCCTACATTAACCGAATGATTACCAACTGGTTAATTGGAATCCTTCGGGGAATCGGCACGCTGCTGGGTTTGACGCTGCTTTCCGCATTGATTCCGGTGGTTCGTTGGGGCTTCGGAACCGACCGTGCGCATAAATTCACCTTGGGGGGCTTGCGCGTGCTGTGCTGGGCGTTAACCCTCAATCCCCGCGTGAACGGCAAATTTACCAGCCAACCCGCTCTTTACTTGTGCAACCACCCCTCCTACCTGGACATCCTTTTTGCCGTGGGTCAAGCACCGTCCGTTTTGGTTGCCGCGGATGAATTCCGGAGCACACCGTTCATTGGGTGGCTGGGGCGAGCGCTCCAGACCGTTTGGGTGCGTCGCAAATGCCCCGTAAGCCGGAGCCGAGTTCGGGAAACCGTCGTGCGGAAAGTGAAAGAAGGCACCAGCGTTTTTGTCTTCCCCGAAGGCCAAACCACCGGGGTTCACGCGGTTCAAGAAGTAAAACCCGGCCTGTTTCGGACAGCCGTGGAGGAGTCACTGCCCATCGCCTTTTTGTCCATTCGCTACAGCAACCCCGCACCGTTGTATTTCCACACCATGGGGCCCGGTTTTTTCAGGGACTGGCTGCGGCACGCCTGGCACGTGCTCTGCCAGCCGCAGCTCGGGGTAGTGCTGAAAGTGAGTGTTCCAATGTACTACTCGTCTCCGGAGCAAGCCCAAGAAGCGTTTTACGCTTTTCACCAGCGGCACCTGCGGCGCGCCGCCTGAACCAATTTCCACATCCTGGAAATTTCCCCTCTCGCTTTCTATCCCCGAGGCTGCTTAAATTGGCGTACCTTTGCACCAACGCAATTGCGTCGGGGCTGACCGGTTTTGACAGCAAGACGAAGAAGTGTGTAAGCATGCCGAGCTATCCAGTTGAATGCTCGTAAATACAATGCTGGAATCTTCAATTGGCGAGTCTAACTACGCTCTTGCCGCTTAATCTGCAGTTTGTAGATTAAGCTTGTCCCGCACCAGGTGCGGGAGCAGGACATCCCCCGGAATCCCTGACCTGCGGAGTCCGATCAGGGGGTGCTGGAAATGCAGGAATAGGAATGGCCGGGGCGCTCGGCTGTTTTGAAAACTTTAGCGTCTAAGCGACCGGTAGCGCGTGCCCCCGCGGCCGGCCGACGAAAAGTAATGGGTCACTAAGCATGTAGAAAGCCCTCGGCTTCCTTGTTTGGACGCGGGTTCGATTCCCGCCAGCTCCACCCAAAAAAGCCCGCGCAAGCGGGCTTTTTTCAATCGGTACCGATCCTGACTGATTCGGCGTATTTTCGCTCGCATGATTGCCTACAACCCGCGCGCCTGGTTCACCTTCATTTTCCGACTCCACAAATCGGAAACGCTCAGCGTATTGGGGCCGCTCTTGTGGGCCGTTGCGGCCTACGCCGGAATCGTTACGTACCTGGAAGCAAATTACCTCAACGATCCGGAGCTTCGGTCCCACACGCAGAGTATATCCATCATTTACACCATACTGGGCTTCACGCTTTCCTTACTGCTTGTTTTCCGCACCAACTCCGCCTACGATCGCTGGTGGGAAGGCCGAAAACTATGGGGATCCCTGACCAATTCCAGCAGGATCCTGGCCAATCATTTTGCCGTTCTTTTTGCAAATAACAACCAAGATCGACACCGCTTGGCCCAATCGTTGATTGCATTCGCCCAAACGCTTCAATACCACCTGCGCAACGAGCGTGCACCGGTTAATCCTGCGTCTCCAACTCCCTGGGACAACGCACCGCACCAACCGCTGGCGGTCCATCAAGAATTGATTCGGCAGATGCACCAAGCGGTTGCTCACGGACACCTAACGGAAAATCAGCTGCTGCACCTGCAGCCGGAATTGTCGGATTTGATGAATTTATGCGGCGCCTGCGAACGCATCAAAACGACGCCCATTCCTTTCTCCTACAGCGTATTCTTGAAAAAATTCATCTTCTACTACGTCATGATTTTTCCCGTAGTGTATGCCCAAAGCATGGGCTATGTGGTGGTGCCGGTCACGGCTTTTATTCTGTACGTTTTGGCCAGTGTAGAGTTGATTGCGGAAGAAATCGAGGACCCATTCCACGGCGACCCAAACGACCTGCCCACGGCGGAAATGGCCAACTCCATTGAGAAAACGATTCACCGAACCATGGCTTAATTAGACCTGCCGGACTCGGAAAAAGTCTATCCAGTTCTAGTAATTCCAGCGCCCCAGGTAGGCGTCGTAGAAATCAAAACCAAACTTGACGCGGAAAACCTCTGGGGTCGGTTCGCCAATGCGCCGAACCCAGTACATGCCGTAGCGCACGCGTTGGTCCCACAAACGGAACGGAACTTCAATGCCCGCGTAGGCTTCCAAATGCAGCCAATTGGCCTCGCCTAGGAACATGCCGCCGCCGCCCACCACCGGAGTGGCGCGCAAGCGTTTGATTAAAGGCACGTAGTCCAGCGGGCTGTGCGCAAAATGGTGCACGCCGTAAAATTCCAGGTACGGACGGGCGGTGTTGTAGGTGGAATCCAAGGCCTGCAGCGAGTTGCTGGGGTTGGAGAATAAAGCTTGGTCCGACCCGCGGAAAAACTTGTGTTCAATGAACCGAATGCTGTCCAGATTCCGGGCCAAAAAACCACCGGCGCCGGCAGACCACCGGGTATACCCCCAACGCGGGTGCTCCCAGTTGTCGGATACCTCAAACCGCAGCGAAGTAAAGCCCACCATACCGCCCAGCAAGCCGGGCACGCCTTGTTGCAGGCGCAAGGTGAAGTCCGGGTACGGCGAACCCAAGGCAATCTTGCGGTTGCCGCGCAACAGGTAGCGCTGTCCGGGGCGGTAGAGCACCTCCAAGCCCAATAGGGAAACGGTGTACGGGCGAAACGGTTGCGGTTGGTTCAATTCGCCAAACAAGGCGTTGGCCCATTCCTCCAAACGCAGGTTGTCGATGGACCGTCGGGCCGCAAAATCAAAGGACGAGCGCACGTACAATCCGTTCACCACTTCCAACCGGTGGCTTCCGGAAAACGAAATCTTCCGCGCGTAGTTGCCGCGCGCAAAAGTCCCCAAAATGGGCTCGTAGGAGTTGATCTGCACGTACTGATCCCCCACCGCCAGCCGCACTTGGCCAAACTTCGCGGGTTTGTAGGTGTAGGTCCAGGCCAGTTGCCCCTTGACGTCCTGATTCACCACCCCGTAGTCCACGTCTCCGCGGATTTCCCAACGGCGTTGGTTGGGCAAGGTGCGCTCGTAGGCGCCGCCCAGGTTGTGGCGGTAGCCGCCCACGCCAAAAAAGCGCATCTGCGCCACCAACGGATCAATGTTCCAGGCGTACCCCTTCACCCGCGATCGGTAGCCAATGCCGGCCACCAAGGGCTCCCACCAGCGGAGCTTGTTGTATTCCGCATCCACGGAATCGATGTAGGCGTCGGACGATCGGTAGACCAAAAGACTGTCTTGTTTGGTGGCAAATCGACGCTCCTCCACGGTCAGCGGTGCGCGACGTACCGCGGCCCAAGCCGTTGCGCCCGCCTCTTCGGCCCCCGGCGCAAACCGAACCACCGCCAGCCCCACGTCTGCCACCCGAAGGGATGGGTTGATTTGCCAACCGCTGTGGTACAGGCGCAGAGCCCCCGTGTCCGCAGCCAATTCATCCCATCGGTACCGAACCGCGCGCTCCAACGGAACCAGCGCCTGGCGTGCCGGATCCACCCCGGCCCACCCGTGTTCCTGAACCACCACCACGCGGCTCATGGTTCCCAAGCGCAAGCCTTCCGGGATGCGCCACACGAAACGAACCACGCTCCAAGCACTGTCTTCCACCGTCAACTCGCCCACAAACCCCGGAGCCGCCAGGGCCGACGGGCCCACGCCAATGCGGTATTCGGTGCGTCCGCGTACGGAGTCGATGTCCAACAACGTGAACTTGTAGAGAACCAAGGCATCGTCTGCCAAGGGCGACGGAACCGCAACGGGCAACAGGCGCGGCAATTCCAAACTGCCGCGGTAAAGATTGAGGTCAAAATCCTTCCAGCCGTCGTAAAAATGCGCCCCATCTTGGGCCACAAACTGGCGCGGCGCAATGTTGTCTTGCCGGTCAAAGGAGAGCGACGCATTGATTTCCACCGACTGTCCGCCGCGAGGGCCCGCCTTGTGGTCGTCGAACAACAAGATTTCATCGCTCATTTTGCCCGGCCCCAGATACCGGGTAACGGCCAACTGTTCGCGCAGGCGAACTTCGCCGCCTTCCCAATAGGAGGACTTGGCGTAGGTGGTGCACTGAAAGGATTCCAGCCGCTGCGCCAAAACGCTGCGCTGGGCGATGGCGGCCCGCATTACTTCCCGGGCGCGGTCCGTGGGTTTGGCCACCACGGTAGCCGTGCCCAAAACTTCGTGTTTGGGAGGTTGCTGTGCACGCACCGAAGGAACAGCAACCAACAGCAAAAGCATCAAAAAGACAGCGCGAAACACGCGGGAGGGGTAGAGTGTGCGCAAGAAAGTACGTGGGTAGCAGTAAAGATTGGGGAATCGGAACATCTGTTAGATGCAAAAATCGGACAAAATGTTGCGCGGTGCGCGAAAAAAATCCACGCACGGGCGAACCGGCCGCTGAACGAGCCGCCTAAAGCCGGAACGACGCACCCACCAACGGAAGGGCCGCCGCCCACCCCCAATAATCCACATGCACCCCCAATCCTGCATCCACGCTGAAGCGAGGCCACATATACCGGGCATAGGCAATACCCGCATTGGACGTGCCGTCGAGCGTGAACTCCGTTCCTCCGGTCCAGGTAGTGATTCCGGTGAAGGTGGTCAAGGCGTACTCGCCGCCCACCAACCAGCGCTTCGCCACGCGTCGGGTACCGGATAAATAAATCGTTGGGTAGCGCGCCCATTTTTTCACCGGCGTGCCAAAAATCAAATCGTCGTACACCCACCCCATTCCCGCAGTAACGTTGCGATCCGCGGTGCCCCACGTGTACGCCGCAAAAGGCATTGCCGAGCCACTTTCGTACGCCCCTTGCCACGTGCCCAACAGGCCCACCGCACCTACCGCCGCATGGCGCGTGGGACTGAACGAATGGGCATACTTGAGGGTGGGCGCCATTTGCAGGCCCCAAAAGAGGGAGGAAAAAAGCAAGCCTGATGCCCCAACGGAAACATGATCCGTGAGCGCGAATTCAAACGTGTTGTACTCCACCAGGACGTTGCTGTAGAGCAATTCGCCGCGCTTCATGGGAATGGCCGTAGGAGCAAAGAAGCTGCGCGAACCGTGCGGGGATTGACGCAGTAGCTGTGCCTGGCTTCCCTGCCCAACGGCAGCTCCCAACCCTATTCGGGCTACTGCAGCTCGGTAGACCCGGTCGCTGCCGCGCTTGGCGGGTGTGAAGTAGATGAACCGATCCGTAACCGAATCCAGTACGCCGGAAATACGGGTGCTGTCCAGCAAGGTAAAGGTGTAATTGCGCCCAACTTGCAGCGATGGGGAGGTTTGGGCGTGGGCCGACGGTGCCGTACCAAAAGTGAAAAATGCCGCAAAGCAAAATGCAAC
>CAMBEZ010000027.1 GCA_945865885.1 Owenweeksia hongkongensis DSM 17368 | reverse complement strand
TCGTGCAGCAAAAAGCAAGCGTTCATGTGGGAGCGGTCTTCCGCCGCGGCCGTTCCGTGGAACAAAGGATTGCGGTCTATTTCTCCGTACAACAGGGCTGCTTTTTCGGAATTGCGTTGGTGCGCCCAGGCCACGCCGCCGTTGGCCTTCAGCCAACGCAGGGTGAGGAGGGAGGTGTACACGGAAAACACGGGGGGCGTGTTGAACATGGACTCGCCCTTGATGTGGGTGGCGTAGTCCAGCATGGTGGGAATCCAGCGTCCTGACTGGCCCAGAATGTCTTTTTTCACCACCACGAGGGTGGCGCCGGCGGGACCCATGTTCTTTTGCGCTCCGGCGTAAATGAGGTCAAATTGATGGAAGGGACGCGGACGGCTGAAGATGTCCGACGACATGTCGCACACGTTCCAACCGTGGGCAAAATGCGGAATTTCCTGCATTTGCGTGCCGTAGATCGTGTTGTTGCTGGTGGTGTGGAAGTACTGCGCGTCTTCCGGAATGGAATACCCTTTGGGGATGTAGCTGAAGTTGCGGTCTTGCGAATTGTCCACCACGGTGACTTTGCCAAAACCTTGCGCTTCTTTGCGGGCGTTGGTGGCCCAGGTACCGGTTTCCAGGTAGGCCGCGTGACCGCCGTCGGCCTTCATGAGGTTGAAGGGCACCATGGCAAACTGCAGACTGGCACCGCCTTGCAGGAAGAGGGCGGCGTAATCGTCTCCCAAGCCCATCAGTTCCAGGCTCAACGCCATGGCTTCGTCCATGACGGACACAAAATTCTTGTCCCGGTGGCTGATTTCAAGCAACGAAAGGCCCATTCCGGCGAATTCGCGAACGGCGTCGGCCGCACCGGTGAGGACTTCTTGCGGAAGGATGCAGGGGCCGGCGGAAAAGTTGTGTTTCATGGCAAAAAGGGTTGGTGCAAAGGTAGGAATTTGGACGGGAGGGCGGGATCTATTCGGTGGGGGCAGGACGCAGTCCGTCTTGGGGCTCGCGGATGCTCCGGGTGGGGCGAACGGGACTGCGCAGGTCGACGTTTTCTTGCACGGTCCATTTGCCGTTTTTGAACATCAGGACGTCGTAGGTGAGGTCCGGGCCGAAGGAACCGAAGTCCGGCGCGCCGTCGGCGGCTTCGCCGCCGCGCGGCGCGCAGTGCTCCACCACCACGCGTTTGTTGGGGGCGTCCCAACGCACCGACGCCGTGACGCTGGCGCTGTAGCGCAGAACCAGGCGGTACGGACGCTTGCGAAACGTTTGACTGTTGAATTTCTTGACGTCAAAAAAGGCACCGCCAAAGCGCGGATCGCCGTTCCGGTCCACCGTGAGGACGTCGATTACTTTTTGGTGCACGCGTCCGTCCAACGGCCGGAAGCCCAGCACCAAGTAGTGGGTTTTGTTGCGCTGGCGCACCGTAACCAAGCGGTAGGCCAAGGTTCCCGGCCAGGTGGTGGCCGTAGCCCGCGCGTACTCCACCGTCCCCAGTTGGGCCCAACCGTCGGCGAGCCAATGGGTCTTCCACGTGCCGCGCTCGGTTTGCGCCCGAAGCAAGCCAAAGTGGTTGTACGTTCCTTCCGTGCGGGGAACCACGTAGGTCAGCAGCGCTACTTTTCCGTCGTCCGACGGCAGTATGCTCAGGTTGGGAACGGCCTCGCGCAAGCGATCCCAGTTGCCGTTGGCCTCGGTGTAGGCGCGCAGGGCTTCGTGAAACGTGTCTGCCGCGGCCAAGCGCTGCACTTCCCACTCCGCGCGCAAAAGGCGAGGGCCGGTGTGGGACAGCACCTGCAGCAGCGAGTCCTGCGGGTTTTGTGTGTTAAGGGGGTTTTGCGCGGAAAGCGGGGTGGCGCGGGCGCCAAAAACGGTCAGGCCCAGCACCGAAAATCCCAGCAAAGCTCTGCGCAAGAATCCGGCGGTGGGTTGGGCGTGCATCAATCTTGGTGCAAAAAGGATTTTTTGCCTTCCAGGCTTTCTTTGCTTTCCACGTGGTCCTCGTCCGGGACGCAGCAGTCCACGGGGCAGACCTCAGCGCATTGGGGCGTTTCGTGGAACCCAACGCATTCGGTGCATTTGTCCGTCACGATGTAGTACACGTCAAAGCTCACGGGAACCTGAGGGGCGTCGGCATCCGCTTGCGTACCGCTGGGAGCCACTACCGATCCGCTCAGCGACGTACCGTCCGCAAAGCGCCATTCCATGCCGCCTTCGTAGATGGCGTTGTTGGGGCACTCGGCCTCGCAAGCGCCGCAGTTGATGCATTCGTCGGTGATTTTAATCGCCATGGTTCCGCGTACTTTTGCACAAAGGTACAAAGGATGGCAACGCTCCAACAACGCCAAGAGGCGCTTATTCACTTGGGAAACACCCTCCGCGATTGGCGCTCGGATTGGGCGGATCAAGCGGTTTGGGCGAAGGCAAAAAACGGTTGGTTTTCGGAATCCGAAGTGCGTCGGGCCGCCGCCGCTTGGGCGGCCGCCCTCCTTCCCTCCGCCGTGCGCGACTGGTCGGCAGGCCTCCCAGACGCGCCCCCAACCCCCCGCAAAGTGGGCCTCATCGGCGCCGGAAACCTGCCCCTGGTGGCCCTCCACGACGTCCTCAGCGTCTACGCCTCCGGTCATCCGCTCTACCTCAAACCCAGCTCAGACGACGCCGTCCTGCTGCCCCACGCGGTGGAAGTGCTCCGCGAGGTTGATCCCGACGCCCCCCTGTTTCTAGTGGAACGCCTCAACGGCATGGACGCCGTTTTGGCCACCGGAAGCAGCAACAGCCGTCGCTATTTTGACGCCTATTTTGGGCACCTGCCCCATGTTTTTCGCGGCACGCGCCACAGCGCGGCCGTCCTCCACGCCGGCACCACCCCCGAACACCTTGCGGCCCTGGGGCACGACGTTTTTGATTACTACGGCCTGGGGTGCCGCAGCGTCAGCCACCTGTGCGTTCCTCAAGACTTTGACATTCAGCGCGTATTTGCGGAATGGATGCCTTTTGCCGACGTGGTGAACCACAACAAATACGGCAACAACTACGACTACCACCGCGCCTTATTCATGCTGAACCAAGACCCGTTTTTGGAAAACGGCTTTGTGCTGTTCCGGGAATCCGAGGCCTTGGCCTCTCCCGTGGCCGTGCTCCACTGGCACCGCTACGCGGACGAAGCTTCCTTGCGTTCGTGGTTGGAAGACCGACGGGACCAGCTTCAGTGCTTGGTGGTGACCCAACCTCAAGAATGGACTTCGTTCCCGGCCGTGGCCTTTGGCCAAACGCAAGCTCCGGGCCTCACCGACTACGCCGACGGCTTGGACGTGTTGGCGTTTCTGCGCACGCTATAAAGGGAGGCCCGGCTCATCGCGCGCCCAATACCCGTCAATTGGGTCGTTCCAGTGCGCCCAAATCAGGAAAGGGCAGTCGGCTCAAACCGTTCAAGCTGATGGGTACCCGCTGGGCGGCGGGGAGTCGGCCCACGTTGAGCGCGGGGGAAAGCGAATCCGGAAGGTAGTTGGATTGCAGGGGGCTTTTGAGGCGCGCGGACTGGTTGATCAAGCAGCCGTCGAAATGGGTTAAGTTGCTGAGGCTGTACACCGGCGGATCCGGTTGGGTGCGGATCGTCAGCAAGCATTTGTCAAATTTGTAGTTGAAGGCGGCTCCGTCCACCTTGCCAATTCCCACCTCCTGCACGTTGTTGCCCGTCACGATGCAGTTGGCGAAATCCGCTTGGAGCAGGGGGCGCAAACGCTTGACTTGGTTGGCGTCTTCGTAGTAGTTGAACAAGCCCAGGGTGGGGGTGGAACGGCCGCTCCCAAAGTAGTTGGCCACGGTGCAGTGGTCCATTGCCACGCGTCCGCCCAATGCGTACACTCCGTAGAGGCCGGCGTCCGCCACCACCGTGTTGGTGGCGCGTACGTTGCCAAAGCCGCTGTAGATGCCCGCGCGGCTGTGGTGCTCCACCACGGTGTTGTGGAGGATGAGGTTGGGGGTGCTGGACGCCGTGGAATCCACCCGGATCCCCACGGTTCCGTTCTTCACCACGGCGTTTTGGAATTTGGCCGTGGCGCCCGATTGCACAAAAATGCCGCCCAGGGCGCCGCCCCATTGGCCGGGGATGTCGTCGTAAAAAGGTTCCAGTCGGTCTCCCTGAAAGACCACCGGATTTTGCTGGCTGCCCAGGGAAAGGGGATCCACCTCCAAGGTGCCGCCGCGGTACACCCACAGGCCGGAATTGGCGTGGAAGTGGATTTGCGTTCCGGGCTCAATGCGAAACGTTTGGGCGCTGTCCACCACCAGGTAACCGTAGACCACGTGCGGCTTGTCGTTGGTCCAAACGGTGTTGGGGGGGAGGATTTTGTAGGGGATGCGCAGGGGTTTGTTGGGTTCCGGTTGCGGGATGACCAGTTCGTTGGTGGGGTAGTGGAAGTGCGCGTCCAGGGCCAAGGTGACCAGGTCAATGTCTTGGCGCACGGTGCCGGTTTGCACCACAATGGAATCCGTGTAGAGGAATTGTGCGCCCTGCGGCGGTGCCGTCACCTCCACAAAAATCCACAGGGAATCTCCGGCGGCCAATTCCACGTCTTCCACGCTGGGCCCCACGTTGCCGTTGACGTTGATGCGGAAGGGGCTGCTGGCGCCTCCGGCAAGTTCAATGCGTTTGATCCGCAGGTTGTCCGACGTCGGATTGATGACGCGAACGCTGCGCGTGCTGGACCCCACTTGCGCGAAGACGGTGTCCAAAAAAACGGTATCTTCGGAAAAGCGCAGCACGGCGTCCCGGTCCACGAAGTTCATTTCTGGGCTGCAGGCCGCCGTCCAAAGCAGGGTTGCAAGAACCACCGCACGTAGAACTATTTTTTGTATCTTTGCCATCCGCAAATTGGGAGTCGGGCAAAAACTCGACTCAATTTAAATAAAAAACGCGATGAAAAAAGGAATTCACCCCGAGAGCTACCGCATGTGCGCCTTCAAAGATATGGGCACGGGCGATATCGTCCTCAACAAATCCTGCGCCAACACCAAAGAAACCATTGAGGTGGACGGCGCGGAGTACCCCTTGATCAAGATGGAAATTTCCATGTTCTCCCACCCGTTCTACACGGGCAAGGTGAAGTTGATCGATACCGCCGGCCGCGTGGACAAGTTCCGCAACCGCTACGCGAAGTTCAGCAAGTAATACACCCCATTTGGGTTCAAAACCGCCCCTTGGGGCGGTTTTTTTATGCTCTGATTTTTCTAGTCTTTCCGTAACTTGTCGCTTCATGAGTGCACTGAAAATAGTCTTGGTGGATGGCGCGGAGCGCGCCTCTTTGTTGCCGTTGGTGGCCACGCGCCCGGTGGGCGATTTGCGCATTGGCATTGGAACGCTGGCGGAAAAGTGGCGCAAACGTTTGGGTGCCGACGTGTACTTCGGTACGGAGTCCCTGTTTCATGCGCTCCCGGCGTATCCCTCCTGGGACGGGCCGGCCGTGTATTGGGAGGCCGGTGTTTGCCCCACGGACGCCTTGGCGGCCGCAGCCGCCAATCTTCGGCCCGGGCAAACCCTGGTTTGGAACGAGACCGTCGTTGCCGTCTTCGCGGACCGTGCGGCCTCGGATCCGTGGCTGCTCCCAGAGCCCACCGCGGACCGCGTCGTCGTCTCCGACGCCTCCGCCGTCCGCATCACCCGCCTCTGGCACCTCTTCCAGCACAACGGTGCGGAACTGGAACGCGATTTTGCGGTGTGGACCGCCGGACGAACCTCCGCGCCGGTGCACCCCAGCACCACCGTGCTGGGCGATCGATTCTTTGCGGAGCCCGGCGCGCAGGCGCTGGCCAGCGTGCTCAACACCACCACGGGCCCCATCTACTTGGGGGCGGATTCGGAAATCCAAGAAGGATGTATGGTGCGCGGCGGTTTGGCCCTGGGAGACCACGCCGTCCTGAAAATGGGCGCCAAAATCTACGGACCCACCACCGTGGGGCCGGATTGCCGCGTGGGCGGTGAGGTCAACAACAGCGTGCTGTGGGGCCGCTCCAACAAAGGGCACGACGGCTTTTTGGGGAACGCCGTTTTGGGCGAGTGGTGCAATATTGGCGCAGGCACCAACAATTCCAACCTCAAAAACAACTACGAAGAGGTCAAACTCTGGAGCTACCCGCGCGGCAGTTTTGAACGCACGGGGTTGCAATTCTGCGGCCTGGTCATGGGCGACCACAGCAAATGCGGCATCAACACCATGTTCAACACCGGTACCGTGGTGGGCGTGAGCTGCAACGTATTTGGCGCGGGTTTTCCGCGCAATTTCCTACCGGACTTCAGCTGGGGCGGTCCCCAAGGACTGTCCGAGCACTCACTGGACAAGGCATTGGCGACGGCCGAGCGCGTGATGGACCGCCGCTCCCTGGCCCTGACCCCGGCGCACCGCGCCATTCTGTCCGAGGTGCATGCCAAAACGGCTGATTTGCGCCGTGGCACAACCCTTGCCTAACGTTTGTTTCCATGGATGCACTGAACTTTTCCCGACTGATGTCGGACGATACGGATTTTATTCCCCTCGTTACCAACGAAGAAGACAACAACCTGCCGGAGGCAGACGTTCCGGAGGTAGTGGGCATTTTGCCCCTGCGCAACACGGTGCTGTTTCCCGGCGTGGTTTCGCCAGTGACGGCCGGACGGGACAAGAGCATCAAACTCATCCAGGACGCCCAAAAAGGCAAGAAAATCTTTGGCGTCATGGCCCAACGCAACCCGGATACCCAGGATCCGGAGGCCGACGACCTCTACGAAGTGGGAACCTTGGTGCAAATGGTGCGCATGTTCCGCATGCCCGACGGCAACATCACGGCCATCCTGCAGGGCAAGCGCCGCTTCCGCATTGTGGAGACCGTGGGCGTCAAGCCGTACCTGAAAGCCAAAATTGAGCTCCTGGACGACGTCCGCTATACTCAAAAAGACAAGGAATTCAAGGCCCTGATGTCCTCCATCAAGGAATTGGCCCTGCAAATCATCCAAGAGAGCCCCAACATCCCGTCTGAAGCGCAGAGTGCAGTAAAGAACATTAAGTCAGACACCTTTCTGCTCCATTTCATTGCCAGCAACATGGCAGGCATTGAGGTGAAGGAAAAGCAAGAATTGCTGCAGGAGCCGGATTTGAAGGCGCGCGCCCACGGGGTGTTCAAGCACCTGACGTCGGAACAGCAAATGCTGGAGGTCAAGAACGAGATCGCCAACAAGGTGCGTCAGGATTTTGACCAGCAGCAGCGCGAGTACTTCCTGCACCAGCAGATGAAGACCATCCAAGAGGAGTTGGGCGGCGTCAGCCAAGAAGCAGAGATTGAAAACCTGCGCCAGCGCGGCGCCAAGGTGGACTGGCCCGTTGACGTGGCTGCGCATTTTGACAAGGAATTGTTGCGCTTGCAGCGCATGAACCCCCAGGTTCCGGATTTCAGCATCCAGCGCTCCTACTTGGAGCTGATGCTGGACCTTCCGTGGAACAAGACGGCCAAGAAAAACATTGACCTCAAGCGCGCGGCCCGCATTTTGGACCGGGACCATTTTGGCTTGGAAAAGGTGAAGGAGCGCATTTTGGAGCACCTGGCAGTCCTCAAGCTCAAAGGCGACCTCCGCAGCCCCATTCTATGTTTGTACGGCCCTCCCGGCGTGGGCAAAACCTCCCTGGGCAAGAGCGTGGCGGAGGCCCTGGGCCGACCCTACGTACGCATGAGTTTGGGCGGCATGCGGGACGAGTCTGAAATCCGCGGCCACCGAAAAACCTACATTGGCGCCATGCCCGGCCGAATTTTAACCAGCTTGAAGAAAGCAGGCACTTCCAATCCGGTCTTCGTTTTGGACGAAATAGACAAGCTTTCCTACGGCGTTCAAGGCGATCCGTCGTCGGCCTTGTTGGAGGTGCTGGACCCCGCCCAGAACAACAGTTTTCACGACAATTTCCTGGAAATCGGCTACGACTTATCCAAGGTGCTGTTCATCGCCACGGCCAACAGTTTGGGATCCATTCAGCCCGCTCTTCGGGACCGCATGGAGATCATTGAGGTCAACGGATACACGTTGGAGGAAAAAGTAGAAATTGGCCGCAAGCACTTGCTTCCCAAACAGTTGGAAGAACACGGCTTGCCCCCCAAGTCCGTGGTGCTGGGCAAAACGGAAATGGGCGTGGTGGTGGACCAGTACACCCGCGAATCCGGCGTCCGCGGTTTGGACAAGCAGCTCGCCGGTTTGGCCCGCAAAGCCGCCAAGGCCAAGGCCTTGGAAGAAGAATTTCCGTCCAGCCCCAGCGTGGAACAGATCAAAGAATACTTAGGCACGCCCCGGTTTGACCGCGACCGCGCCATCAACAACGACGTTGCCGGCGTGGCCACGGGCTTGGCCTGGACCCCCGTGGGCGGCGACATCCTCTTCCTGGAGAGCACCGTCTCCCCCGGCACGGGCAAGTTGAACCTGACCGGAAATTTGGGCAACGTGATGAAGGAGTCTGCCACCATTGCCCTGACCTACCTGCGTTCCAATGCGGTGATGCTGGGGCTGAATCCGGTTTGGTTCACCAAGAACGACGTGCACGTGCACGTGCCGGAAGGCGCCACCCCCAAAGACGGACCGTCGGCAGGAATTGCCATGCTGACGGCATTGATGAGCCTCTTTACGCAGCGCAAGGTGCGTTCCAAACTGGCGCTCAGCGGGGAGATTACGCTGCGCGGCACCGTGTTGCCCGTGGGCGGCATCCGCGAGAAGTTGCTGGCCGCCAAGCGCTCCGGCATCAAGACCGTTTTGCTGTGCGCGGACAACGAAAAGGACGTCAACGACATCCCGTCGGCATACTTGAAGGGCATGGAAGTGCGTTATGTGCGTACCATGGCTGAGGTGTTGGACTTTGCGGTGCTCGCGGAAAAAGTGAAGGCTCCGAAGGTGCTGACCGAGGCGTAAAACGTACCTTTAACGCGTGAAAACCCCCCATTTGTTTTGGGGTTGCGTCGGGAAAAACCTGCTCCTGTGGGGGTTGCTGATCCTGCCCGCAACGTCCTGGTCCCAAGTGAGTGTGCCGGCCCATGCCCGCGTGGCGGCGCTTTCCGGTGCTGCTGTGGCGCATCCGCAAGGGGACGTTGGCTTCTCCGTGCTGAACCCTGCTTTGCTGGCAACCGCATTTTCCGGCGCAGATTCCGCCGCGCGTTCCCAAGTGGTTTTGAGCGGGGCTCGTTGGCCCGACGGCCTCCAGCAGGCGGAGCTCACCGCGGGTTTCCGCCTCCGCAATCGCTGGACAGCATCCGTGGGCGTGCGGCAATTGGCCACGGCGGAGTTGGCCTTGACCGATGCCTCCGGTGAAGTCTTGGGCTTGTTTCGGGCACAAGAGACGGACCCGCGCGTGGGCATTGCCTACCGTGTGAACCGACACTGGTCCGTAGGGGCTACCCTGCATTACTCCCTACTCGCTTACAGCCAGTACACCTCCACCGCCGTATTCACGGATTGGGGCGTGGTGGGCACCTGGGCGGACGGCCGCTGGGCAGCCGGTTTGGTGGTGAAAAATCTGGGTAAAACCGTGGAGTCCTTTGGTGTGGAATTGCCCGCAACCCCGGTTGACGTTCAACTGGGCCTCTCCAACCGCTTGAAATACATGCCCATGCGGTGGTCCTTGGCCTTAACCCACCTGGAAACGCCCAACCTCAGCTACGACGACCCCAACGCCTACGACCGCGATCCGTTGACCGGCGTGCGCACCTACAATCCCCCCAGCTTGGCCAATCTGGCCCTGCGGCACGTTTTGTTGGGCGCAGAGTTCACTCCCAGCAGCCGCCTCCGCATCCAACTTTCCTACGACTTCAGGCGCCAAATTGAAATGCGCTTGCCCACTCGTGCCTCCAACGCTGGTTTTGCGCTGGGGGTAGGTCTTCGGGCCGGTCGCATGCAGTACAACTACGCCAACACCTCGCTGCACGTGGCGGGGCGCTTGCATCAATTCGGCTTGGTCCGCACCTTTTAAGCATGAACGCCATCGCCATCGACGGATTTTCCTCCACCGGAAAGAGCAGCGTAGCCAAAATTTTGGCCCAACGTTTGGGGTATTTGTACGTGGACACCGGCGCCATGTACCGCGCGGTGGCCTTGCACGCCCTGCGCAACGGCTGGGTGGGTCCGGACGGTTCCTCTGTCAACGCCGCCGCAGCCGAAGCGCTTCGCTCGGGAGCAGGCACCCTGGACATCCGCTGGCGTTGGGAGGCGTCGGGCCAACAGCACACTTTGTTGAACGGGGAGGACGTGGAGGCGCAAATTCGGACGATGGAAATCAGTCAAATCGTGAGCAAGGTGAGTGCGGTTCCGGAAGTGCGCCGGGCCTTGGTGGCGCAGCAGCAAAAGCTGGGAACGGATTCGCCGGGCGTAGTGATGGACGGTCGGGACATCGGAACGGTGGTCTTCCCGGAAGCCAAATTAAAAATTTTCATGACGGCCCGCCCCGACGTGCGCGCGGCCCGTCGTTTTGCGGAAATGGAAGCCAAGGGCAGCACCGACGGCCTCAGCGTACAGGACATTGCTGCCAACTTGGCCCAGCGCGACGCCGAAGACCAAGCCCGCCTGGACTCGCCCTTGCTGAAAGCCCAAGACGCCTTGGTCCTGGACAACTCCGATTTAACCTTTGACCAGGCCGTGGAACAGGCCTACACCTGGGCCCGCGAGCGCGGCTTTGCCACGGCACAACCCCACTGAGCCAACCTACAGCCGCGTTGCGACTGCCCCGAGCTGAACGGAGCGCGTCTTAAGACGGGATGCGCGCAATGCAGTCCACGCCACCGGCAGGACGATCGCCAATTTTGACGCAAATTTCCGCGTTCAACGGCAAAAACAAGTCCATGCGGGATCCAAATTGAATGAATCCGCATTCTTGGCCCGCACGAACGGGTTGCCCCTCTTTGGCGTACATTTTGATCCGACGCGCCACGGCTCCGGCAATCTGTCGGTACAA
This sequence comes from Owenweeksia hongkongensis DSM 17368, assembly GCA_945865885.1. GTDB lineage: Bacteria > Bacteroidota > Bacteroidia > Flavobacteriales > Schleiferiaceae > CAMDTE01. The sequence continues at coordinate 10,979 of CAMBEZ010000027.1, read as the reverse complement.
AACAGGGCCCGTTTTGGGTCCGTCGACCACCACGGTGGTTCGTTCGTTTAACGTGCTGGATTTGGGGTGCCAAGCCACGAGGAATTTGCCCGGATGGTACTTGGCATACCGCACCGTTCCCTCGTTGGGGTACCGGTTGACGTGTACGTTCAGCGGGGACATGAAGATGGAAACCTGAATGCGTTTCTCCTTGAAATATTCGTCTTCGATCGCTTCTTGGATCACCACAACCTCACCGTCGCACGGGGCAATGATTTCGTTCGCTTGGGCCACGGTGGTGCGCACCGGGTTGCGGAAGAACTGAACCACCGCCAAGTACAGGCCCAGAAAAACCAGCTGCAGGCCCATGCTGACCGCACGGGGCCATTCCAAATAATCCATTCCAAAGAGTGCACCCAGCAAAAGTGCGGTGGCCACCAAAAGGATGGTTTTGCCTTCGCGGTGCATGCGCAGGGTCAGGGTGGAGGCGTAGGAGTTGTTCATTCAGGCAGATTTTACACCCACAAAGGTACGTTTGCCGCTGCTCTAATTACTGCTGCAACCACCCAAGGCAACCCAGTACCCAACCGACCAACAAATAACTGTCCAATCGATCAAACCAACCCCCGTGCCCTGGGAGAAAGACGCCGGAATCCTTGATTCCCGCTTTGCGTTTGGCGTAGGACTCCAGCAAGTCGCCCACGGGAGCGGCCACGGCCACCAAAAGCCCCAAGACCCAGGAAGGCCAAGCCCCGCTCCATTGAGGCCAATACTGGCCAAAAACCAGGGCGGTCAAGGCGGTGCCGGCAGCTCCAAAGGCGGCGCCTTCCCACGTTTTCTTCGGAGAAATCAGCGGTGCTAGTGGAGTTTTTCCCAGCCATCTGCCGCCCAAATAGGCAAAACTGTCGCTGGCCCAAATCAGGAAAAAGGGCACGCCAATGCGTTCCCATTGGTAGCCTTCGGACCCGTCATTAATGCTGGGCTGACCGTCAAGTGCCCAGTACAATCCCAAGTAAAACCCGCCAACGGCGTAGGCCATTAAGGCCAACCGGGACACCCAAGGGAGGGCTTTCATCCGAGCGATTTCGCGGGCCGTATAAAACGACGCAACGGCTGAAAAAACCAAAAAAGGCTGGGCTCCGCGCGTCACGACGACCAAAACCACTAGTGCATAGGCCGCACCCGAAAGCGTGCGTTTTTGGGTCTCGTTCCAGGCCATTAACTAAATTGAATTAACGAACGCAACGGTTAGAGCGTCCCGTCTTCAAAAAGCAGCAAGTACAGTTCGCGGTGTTTGTTGGGATCTGCAGACGCTTGGCGAACGGATTCGTCCAACTTGCCTTTTAAGGTGATGATTTGTTGCGGACGTTGAACCCGAGTGGCATTGTTAATTCTCCTCATGCCGTCCGACAAACTATCTACCAGTTGAGAGGTTTTGGCCAATGCCACATGAACAGGAGGAAACTGTGATGCCTTCAATCCACCTGTTTGATTGTCTGTAATCATTATGCCGCCGGTAAATGCAACCAATGCCTCAGCCGTGGTCACCATAACATCGGCGTCCGACGGTAATTGCGCTATGGGAACTTGAGCTTCCTGCAACAATTTTTGTACCTCCGGTTCTGGACTCCAAAAGGCACGGGGTTTGATCTCTAAATTAATACTAACCAGGTTGTTTACGATTTCCTGGTGCAAATCAGAAAACAAAAAGAAGCCACCACTGTCGGTAAAGCGCTTTACAAATTTGATTTCTAACGGATCGTTTTCTTTAGGAGCGTACTTTCCACGGGCTGCCAATGCGGGCTCAGAAGGCTCTAAGTCCGGACGGCCACTCAAAATGGCCATAACTTTTCCCAACAAACCTGCCATCCAACGCTTTATTTGCATAAACTAGCGCAAAGTACCGAAAAAATGATTAACTCTGCGTGAATCAACTGAATTTTCACTTACCCAACGGGGTCGCGATCGCTGTCAAGATCGGTGGAATCTTTACTGGATACAATCGGTTGGGGCGCATCAGCATCTAAAACGGCATCTTCGCTTGCGGCGGCCGCATCGGCAGCTGCCTGAGCAGCGTCGGCTTTAGCAACACCGGCCTCTACAGCCAACTCGTCCAAAATGTCCTGCTTGGACTTCCAAGGGCGCAAGCCAAAAATGGCTTCCATGTTTTCCTTGAAAATCACTTCGTTGGCCATCAGATCTGCCGCCAAGGCGTGCAGTTTGTCCAAGTTGTCGCGCAGCAGTTGCTTCGCCCGATCGTACTGCGACTCAATCAACGTATGAATCTCCGCGTCGATTACTTCCGCAGTTTTCTCCGAATAAGGCTTGTCAAACTGGTATTCGGTTTGGCCCGACGAGTCGTAGTAGGTGATGTTGCCGAGTACCGGGTTCAATCCGTACACGGTAACCATGGCCCGTGCTTGCTTGGTGACTTTTTCCAAGTCAGACAATGCGCCGGTGGAAATTTTGCCAAAAACTACTTCTTCAGCGGCGCGTCCGCCCAAGGTGGAGCACATTTCGTCCAACAACTGCTCCGCGGTGGTGAGGTGGCGTTCTTCCGGCAGATACCAGGCGGCTCCTAAGGCCTTTCCGCGGGGCACAATGGTCACCTTTACCAAGGGCGAAGCGTGCTCCAGCAACCAGCTCACGGTGGCGTGGCCGGATTCGTGGTAGGCAATGGATTTCTTTTCGTCCGGAGTAATGATCATGGTCTTCTTCTCCAAACCACCCACAATGCGGTCTACGGCATCCAGGAAATCCTGTTTTTCAATGAATTTCTTCTCTTTCCGCGCGGCAATCAAAGCAGCTTCGTTGCACACGTTGGCGATGTCTGCACCAGAGAATCCGGGGGTTTGACGCGCCAAAAACTCCACGTCCAAATTGGGAACCAGTTTCAACGGACGCAAGTGCACTTGGAATATATCCTTGCGCTCGTTCAACTCGGGGAGGTCCACGTAAATCAACCGGTCAAAACGACCCGCGCGAATCAGCGCCCGGTCCAAAATATCCGCACGGTTGGTGGCGCCCATCACGATCACGTGTTCGTTGGTGCCAAAACCGTCCATCTCCGTCAGGAGCTGATTCAAGGTGTTTTCGCGCTCGTCGTTTCCTCCGGAAAAGGCATTTTTACCGCGCGCACGCCCAATCGCATCGATTTCGTCGATGAAAATAATCGATGGGGATTTTTCTTTGGCTTGTTTGAACAGGTCCCGCACGCGGCTGGCACCCACGCCCACAAACATTTCCACGAAGTCCGAGCCGCTCAAAGAAAAGAAAGGTACCTGGGCTTCGCCCGCAACCGCCTTCGCCAACAAGGTTTTACCGGTTCCGGGAGGGCCACTCAGCAAAACGCCTTTGGGAATCTTGCCGCCGAGTTCGGTGTATTTTTTTGGATTTTTTAAGAAGTCAACCACTTCCAAAACCTCGTCTTTGGCGCCTTCCATTCCGGCTACGTCCTTGAAGGTGACCAGTACTTTGGTGTCCCCTTCAAAAACCTGCGCGCGGCTTTTGCCAATGTTGAAAATCTGGCCGCCGCCACCACCACCACCGCCGCCCATGCGTCGGAGCAAAAAGAACCACAAAAAACCAAATAGGACCAAAGGCAAAATCCACGAAAGCACTTCGCCCAAAACGTTGCTTTGGGTTTCGTACTCCACCTGCAGCTCTCCGTTCTTGGTCAACCACGTACCGTTGGCCGCATAAAAGCGCTCCAATTGGGCCTCAAAAGACTCCACGGGCATCTCAAATTGGTAGTGCGGGCCGGGGTTCAATTGATCCCCGTAGCTCTTTTTCGCAATCTTTTTGTACGCTTCGTTTTTCTGCAGCGACTCTTTGCTGAGGTACACATAAATTTCCTCCTTGTTGACCACTTTCAGCTTTTCCACGTCTCCGCGCAAGACCATCTTGCTGAAGGCCTGGAACGTGGTGGGCAAGGTGCTGGGGGTCATGGAGCTGAACAGCTGCAAGCCCAACAAGCCTACGAACACCGCGATGTAGATCCAGTTGAGGTTAAAACGGGGCTTTATTTTTTTCGCCATGGGTTTGGGGTTGACGATCGCCTTTCGGCGACGGCAGATTTATTTTTTGGTGGCCGATTTTGCGGCGTCCAGCGTCTTATTCTTGGCGGTTGCTTTGGGTTTGGTTGCGGCTTTGGCCTTTGTTGCTGTTGCCGCCGCGCTCGCCGCCGGTAATTTTTTCACCACGGGCTCTTTTTTCGCGGCAGGGGTCTTGGCAGCGGTCTTGACAGCGGCCTTGGCTGGTGTCTTCACAGTGGCCTTGACAGCGACCTTAGCGGTCTTGACAGCGGCCTTGGCAGAGGTCTTGGGTGCTGCGGCTTTTTTCAATGCCTTTTCGGCATCGGCTTGCGCTTTTGCCAATGCTTCCAAGTCAATGACTTGGACCTTGCCGTCGCCCCACAGTCCTTCCAAATCGTAAAAGGCGCGTGCTGGGGTTTGGAACAGGTGCACCACCGTTGAAACGTAATCCAAGAGGATCCATTCGGAATTGTCTTCGCCTTCTACGTGCCAAGGACGCTCGGCGCATTGTTCGCGGGCTTGCTTCCGCACGGCCTGGCTCATGGCGTTGACCTGGGTGTTGGATTGTGCATCCGCAATAATGAAGAAGGAACTTACAGCGTTTTCTAGGTCGCGTAAATCAATGACGGTGGCATTTTCCGCTTTCAAATCGGATAAACCGTCGAGAATTGCGTGTACCAGAGGGGGATAGGCGGTCTTGACCGCGGCTTTTTTGGGCATGTGGAATGTAAAAGGCAAATTTACCGATTATTCAAGTAGCAAACGGAGTGCCAAAGGGAGTGCCGTATCTTTGAAAAGTGAATCCCGGTCTGGAAATCAAGTATTTGACTTATAGCGAGTTGGACTCAACCCAGTCCGAAGCGTGGCGGTATTTGGAAGAAAATGAACCGTTGGGCTGGACTGCCATTGCGGCCGATTGGCAGACCCAGGGGCGCGGTCAGCGCGGATCCGGCTGGCAGAATGGCAGGAAAGGCAATGTGTTTTTGAGCGTTCTGAGTCCTCCGTTGCGGTTTCCCGCCGAGCATTTGGCGGCGCTGCAGGCGCAGTTGGCGGTGTCTGCTGTGGAAGCCTTGCAGGATTGTGGACTTCCGGGATCTCGATGGACGCCGCAAGCTGCGGAACCAAATGGACCGCACTGGGGCGTCAAATGGCCCAACGATTTGGTTTTGGGCGGACGCAAGCTGGGCGGAATCTTGGTGGAAGGACGCATGCAACACACCCTGCTGCAGCGATTGGTGGTGGGTGTGGGCGTCAATTTGGTGGCACCTCCGGAAGACGTACCCCACGCGGTTTCTTGGTCCGAGTGGGAAACACCTCCACCCGCAGACCGCTTGTGTCGTGCGCTGGTGGATCATTTGGTTCGCGGACTGCAAAACGCCCTGGTAGTAACGCCCGCAGACCTTTGGGGAATTGTTTCCCCGCAGTATACCGAAAACCTATGGGGCCTGGGTGCTCCGCAAGAAATAACGGCGCGCACGAGTCCCGAGCAAAAACACACGGTTTTGTTGGTGGAGCCTACCGAAGACGGCCGCATGCGCGTTTTGCGGGACGGTGTTCCGGAAGCGTTGCACCAAGGGGAATGGGTGTGGTCGTATCCGTTGCAACCGACGGCGCGCGCAACGAAGGACCGTCGATCCGACGGACCGGAAAATTACTGACCCCAGGTGTCTGGAGCTGTACGCCAGTCGGCCAATAAAGCAACCTCAGAATCGCGGATGGTGCCGGATTTCTGCGCTTGGGCCAACAAGGCGTTGTAATCGCTCAAGGTGATGAGTGGGCATTCAGCAGCCGTAAAGGCCTCGTCCGCTTGTGGGAAACCGTACGTAAAGATGCCCACCATGCCCAGAACCTGAGCGTATTGCTGGCGAAGGGCTTCCACGGCGGCCAGAGAGCTCTTTCCGGTGGAAATGAGGTCTTCCACCACCACCACGCGGCGGTTGCCTTCCAGGTGTCCTTCTACCTGGTTTTGGCGACCGTGTTCTTTGGCGGTAGGGCGCACGTACACCATGGGAAGGCCTAAGTCTTGCGCCACCAGAGCCGCTAGTGCAATGGCACCCGTGGCTACCCCCGCAATGACCTCAACAGACGGATAGTGGGTGGAGATGGCCGCAACCATCTGCTCGCGCAGAAAATTCCGAACGGGCGGATAGCTCAGCGCCGTGCGGTTGTCCGTGTAAATGGGCGACTTCCAACCGGAGGCCCATGTAAATGGATTTTCCGGGCGAAGCTGAATAGCTTTAATTTGCAGTAAGAATTCTGCCGTTTGGGCAGCAACAGTTGGATTGGCAATCATGGCCGCAAAAATACATCTTCTATGGACAACGCACCTAGCGCAAATATAATTGTCTTGACGGCCGCCGGCGGTTGGGTACTGAACGAGGCCAACGAGGTCTTGTGGATCCACCGAATGGGGCAGTGGGACTTGCCCAAGGGCAAGCTGGAGGCGGGCGAAAGCATCCCCGAATGTGCTGTACGTGAGGTAGAAGAGGAATGCGGATTGACCGGGGTTGAGCTGGTTTCTGCGTTGTGCGAAACGGTTCATTCCTATCCGTTGGACGACGCAACCGCTACCAAAACCACCCACTGGTTTTTGATGCGCGTGGCCGGTACGCCTGCGCTGACCCCGCAGAAGTCCGAAGGAATTTCCCGCGCGGAGTGGATTCCCCAGGACGATTGCCACTTTTTGGCGGGCACCACCTACACGACCCTGCGGGAAGTGGAAGAGGCCGCGTACCGGGCAGGAGCATCCCAGCGCGACTGAGCGGTATAATCGGGTATTTTTGGCGCTTTACGGCAGTTGAAGACCGTCGGGTAAAAAAACGGAGGCATCTCCGTGGTGGCGCAGCACATCCCGCACAATGGACGACGAAATGTAGGCGTACCGGGCTGTAGTCAGGAGAAATACAGTATCCAGTTCCGGGACCAATTGTCGGTTGGCTTGGGCGATGGCTTTTTCAAATTCAAAATCCGACGGATTCCGGATGCCGCGCAGCAGGAAGTCCACACCCAGTTGGCGCGCAAAGTCAACGGTTAACCCGCGGTAGGAAACCACGTGGATGCGGGGTTCGTCGGCGTAGAACCCTTCCACCATGCGAACGCGCTCGTCCAGGGTAAACTGGTAGCGTTTGTCTTGGTTCTCGCCAATGCCAATGTACAGTTCGTCGAACAGCGGCAAGGCGCGGCGCACGATGTCTTCGTGGCCCAGGGTGAAGGGGTCAAAGGACCCGGGAAAAAGCGCGGTTTTGGGCATCGCTGAGGGTTTCGTGCAACAACAAGGTAAAAAAGTCGGTGAGGGTACGTCCGCCGGCAAGAACTTGTTGCGGCACAATGCTGGCCGGCCCCAATCCGGGGACCGAATTGATTTCAATCAGGGTGGGGCGACCTGTGGCTTGGTCCACAATAAAGTCACACCGCACTACGCCGCGCAGGTGCATTCCTTCGTAGAGACGATGGGCCAAGTCATGAATTTCTTCGGCGGTAGCTTTGGACAGGCGAGCGGGCGTAATTTCTTGGGAAGCACCTTGGTACTTGGCTTCGTAGTCAAAAAATTCGTTTTGGGAGACGATTTCGGTGATTTCCAGGACGGTGGTTTGGCCGTTGAGCCGTGCCACGCCGCAACCCACTTCTGTGCCGAGTACGCCTTGTTCTACCAAGGCAAAAGGACTTTCTTTACCGGCCTCAGCCAGCGCGGCGGCCAGGTCGTCCCAGCGATTGACTTTGGTTACGCCAAAGGAGGAGCCGCTGCGCGTGGGTTTCACAAAGACAGGCAGACGAAGCCCGCGGTCTGCGCATTGTTGGCGCACGGTGGCGGGGTCTGCGGTGGCGGCGGTGTGCACGGACGGAGCCGTGGGAACGCCCAAAGCCGCCGCCTGCACGTTGCACGCTGCTTTGTCAAACGTCAGCGCCATTTCCAAGGGCGCGCAACCGGTGTAGGGAATGCCCAGGAGCTCCAGATACCCTTGCAGGGTGCCGTCTTCTCCGGGCTTGCCGTGGATGGCGTTGAACAAGGCATCAAACTGAACTTTTTGGCCGTTCATGCGGCAGGAAAAGTCGTTTCGATCCACTTCGTGCGAACGGCCTTCGTCGTCCAAAACGTACCAACCGTTGCTCAGAATGTGGATTCGATAGGGTTCAAACAGGGAGGGGTCCAGGTGCTCGTAAACGGCCTGGCCACTTTGTAAGGAGATCTGGACCTCGCTGGAACTTCCGCCCATGAGGACGCCAATGCGGTAGCGCTGCATAGTTCAAAGATAGGTATCTTTGGCCCATGCGATGGAGCGGCTTTTTTAAAAGCAAAACCTTTGTGGCCAACGGCGTTGTTGCCTTGGTTTTGGCCGTGTTGGTGGCCACAGGGTTGAATTGGATGCTGAAGCTGACCACCGGTCACGGAAGGCTGACGGCCGTTCCGGACGTTTCGTACCTGCCGTTGGACCAGGCAATGGATGCCTTGGACGCAGCCGGACTGGAGGGTGAGGTTATGGATTCCACCTCGTACTCTCAGATCGTTTCGCCCGGGGCGGTATTGGATCAGTACCCGCGACCCGGTACCGCGGTGAAAGGCGGACGCGTCATTAAGTTGACGTTGAATCGGTCGCGCCCGGCCTTGGTCCCGTTGCCCGGTGTTTTGGACAAGTCGTTGGCTCGGGCCACGTATGATTTAACCTCCAAGGGATTTTCGGTAGGGGTCATCACCCGGCAGCCGGACGTATCTACGGACGTGGTACTTGCCGTACAATCCAGCGGAAAGACCTTGACGGCGGATACCAAATTGCCGTACGGCAGCGTTGTTGACTTGGTGGTGAGCGGCGGCGTGGGTGCCGGGGAATTCAGCATGCCGGATTTGTTGGGTTTGTCTCTGGATCAATTGGAGTTGCTCCTGGCAGAAACCAATTTAGTTACGGGTGTGGTGAACCTCCCCAATCAAGACACCACCGGCGCTCGTGTTTACCGCCAAGATCCCGCAGCGGGCAAGTCTGTGCGCGCCGGGGAATCTGTTGATTTGTGGTTGGAGAAAAAATGAAGAGGCGTCTTTTGGAAAAATTGGTCCGCAGTGCGTTGGGATGCTTGGTTTTGTTGACCACTGGTTTGACGGCCCAGCCGGTGGAGCAGTTGTGGATGCCCGTGGGGCTTCCTACGGTTGAACGTCCGGTTTTGCGCGGCACTGCCTCCGGTGTTCGTGCGGCCAAGACCCTGTCTACCGATACGTTGTCCTTGCCATTTTCGGACGATTTCTCCAGCAATGCCCCATGGAAATGGGCGGACCAAAAAGTTCAAGTAGCTTCTGCATGGGCGGTTGAGGCCCGCAGTGTTGGCCAGGCGGTGTTCGACGGCATCAATGCCTACGGCCGCCCGTACAAGATGGGATCTTTGGGTTCCGATTCGCTCACCGACGTACTGACTTCTCCCTATTTGGATTTGCGGACCCGGAACAATGTGGTGTTGACTTTTCTCTTTCAAACCGGCGGTTTGGGCGACCCCACGGAGCCGGACGATTCGCTTCGGGTGGATTTTTGGAATCCTACAGACAGTTCCTGGGACGTGGTTTGGAGCCGAGCGGGCGGGGGAGATCCGGAGCGGTGGCGTTGGGCTGCGGTGCCGGTGGCTGCGCCGTGGGCGGGTCAAAACGGATTTCGGTTTCGGTTGGCTGCACGCGGAGCGCGCGGCGGCGCCTTTGATCATTGGTTGGTGGACCACGTCTTTTTGGGGGCCAACCGAACTTCGGCGGACACGGTCTTGGAGGATCCGGCGTGGACGATGGCGCATCCGACGTTGCTCAAGGACTACACGGAAGTACCTTACTGGATACCGTTTTACCCGGTGGCAGACCAAGAATACGAGTTGGAGTACCGCAGAAACGGCCCTATTCCGGTGGGCGGTTGGAGTTTGAATTTGGGAAAACAGGTGGTGACGCGCGGTGCGGACACGGTTTTTCAGCGGTTGGTGGTTCCCGTCGTGTCCAATCTGATCCACAACACCAACGAGAAGTATCAACTTTCCCCCCAGCCCGCCGCAACTTCGGACACCGAACCCTACACGCTGGCGTCCACCATTTGGTTCGACGGCGAGAACGTGGGCATACTTTCGAACGATTCGCTCCACTACCGGCAGCGCTTTGAGAACCGTTACGGTTGGGACGACGGTTCGTCCGAGCGGGCGTACGGTGTGCAAAACGTCAACGGCGGCACGGTGGCCATGCACACCCCGATGTACCGAGGTGGAGACACCCTCCGGGGAATTGATTTAGCTTTTGTACCCGCGGGTGTGGACGCCACCCAGCAAGGATTTCGCATTTGCGTTTGGGCCGCAAACAATACCCAGCCCGGGGCATTGCTCTACCGGTCGGACTCGGTGTACACGCCGGACTACAGCTGGGGTCCCGATGTTTTGGTGCATTACATTTTGGACACGGTGGGCTTGGTGCTCCCGAATACGGTCTTCTTGGGCTGGCAGCAGGAAGGCACGGCGCCCATGCACGTAGGGTACGACGTCAATTCGCCGCCTTTGGTGCCGAATGTGTACGGCGAGCCGGGCATTTGGTATACCTCGTTGTACCAGGGTCGGTTGCGTCTTCGTCCGTTTTTGAATCAGTTACCGTTGGATTTGCAGGTTGCGGAGCGGCCGGCGCCGTTGGGCGCGTTGCGCTTGTACCCCAATCCCGGCCGCGATTGGCTGCGGGTGGAAGCACCCGGCATCGCTGCGCGTGATTTGCACCAACTAGAAGTTTTTGACGCTCAAGGCCGCGTCGTTTTTTCCGGACCCTACGTGCCGGAACTGGCAACGGCCCAGTGGTCCTCCGGACTGTATACCCTGCGTTTGCGCACCGCCACGGGAATTTTTACCGCGCGCTGGAATCGAACCCCATGACCCCAACTCCTGATTTATTATCGAACGACCACGAGTCGGTTGATTCTTCGTCCCGTCCCGACCTATCCCATACAGGTCATGAGGTAGAATCCGCCGACCCGC
>CAMBEZ010000026.1 GCA_945865885.1 Owenweeksia hongkongensis DSM 17368 | reverse complement strand
AACAGCCCCAAGCGCGTGCGGCGCACCGCCCATTCGTAGGTAGCCAAACTGACGCCCACGGAAACGGCCACCACCAGCAAAAACTTCGCCCCCGGCCACCACGCGTCGGACCCCAGCAACCCGGGCAGCAGGCACACCACGGGCAGGTGCACCAGATACACCCAGTAGGAGGCGTCCACCAGGTACCGCACGCGGGCCGACGGTTCCCCAAAATAACGCAAGAAGAGCGCCAAAAAGCCAAACACCAGCAAGCCGCTGGATACGGCCTCCAAGGCCTGTGTCAGCGCTCCCAAGTGCCACCCCCGGGGACCGTCCGACGCATACAAAACCGCATTCAAAGCCAGACCCAACCCCAGCTGACTCCACGGATGCGCCCCAAAGGCCTGCAGCAGCGCCAGTCGATAAACCGTCCAGCCCAGCGCAAAAAAGCCCCCGTACAGCACAAACGAAATCCAAGAATTCCGGTCCGTAACCAACCACCAGCCATCCGGCACCCGCGGCGTGGGGACTCCGGTCAATTCCAAGGCCACAAAGGCGGCCGCATACGCTCCCAAGAGCACCGCGGTTCGCACCCAAAAAGAGCCCAAAACGCGAGCAACACCTCTGCCCCAAAAAGCGGGAGTTGGGTACCGTTTGGCCAATAGGAGGCACGCCCACGCCAGGAGCGCGTACCCCAGCAAATGGTACAGAAACCACAGGTGGAAGCCCGGCCCCACGGAGGAGACGCCGTTCAAACGAGTGGCGCCCAGCAGGTGCAGCACCGGCAACCAGCGGTCGGAGGTAAAGACAGACACCACGCGGCCCCAGGGGTCCGGATCGTTCCGCAAGGCCCTGAAACTGTAGACGGACGCGGCCACCATCAGCGGGCCCAAAACGGCCAAAAAGGCCAAAAAGGGCAGCAAAATGCGCTGCAGCCGGTTTTTGAGGAAACCGCGGGCGCCGCGCTTGGCCGCCAACAGCGCTCCCAGGTAGCCGGCCACCCAGTAGAAAAGCGGTAGTCGGAAGGAGTGCACAAAATCCCAGACCCAATCCAACGCCACCCAGGAGTTGGCGAGGTCCTTGAAGGCCCAGCCGGGCCCCGGCTTCCAGGAATTGTAGACCAAGCTGGCGTGGAGGATTACGCCCAGGAACATCATGGACGCCCGCAGGGCGTCCAGCGCCGCCACGCGCGGCGCTCCGGCGGAAGCCGCCTCCGGCTGTTCCGGCCGCGGCAAGAAGGGTGTATGGGATTCCTCAGACACAGTTTTTGGGGTAAGCGCAAGGCGTCGGGCCAAAACCCGCGTCCACCAGCGCCTACCGGCGCAAAGTTCCGGCAGAAGGCCGCAAAAACAACGTACCTTGGATTGATGACCGCAGACGAACGCATGGCCCGGATGACCCTCCACGCCATCTACCCCCTGTACCTCGCGAAAATTGAGAAAAAGGGGCGCAGCAAGGCCGAATTGGACGAAATCCTGCAGTGGATCACCCAATTGGACGCCGACGGCCTTGTGCGCGTACAAGCGGAAAAATGGACCTTCCAGGAACTGTTCGATCGCCTGGATCTGCACCCTAACGCCTCGTTGATTACAGGAGTCATCTGCGGCTACCGCGTGGAAAACATCGAAAATCCCGTCTCCCAAAAAGTTCGCTACCTGGACAAAATCGTGGACGAATTGGCCAAGGGGCGCGCGGTGGAGAAGATTAAGCGGCAAACGGATCGGTAATTGACTTGGGACCGTTCTGTTCCGACTACTGTACTTCTTTGCTAAAAGAAAAAGTAATAAACCACCGCCTGAGTGCGCCGAACCCCGTCAAAACGGTACAGCAACCGGCCGGAGGCGTCGTACAATCGGTCGCCGTCCCACCGCGCTAAAAAACGACCTGAGGCGTCGAACCACCGATCGCCTTCTGCACGGCCCAACAGTTTGCCGGACGACGTGTAGACCCGCTCGCCGTCCAGTCGGCCCAAAAGCGAGCCCGAGGCTCCGTACACCTGCGTGCCGTCCAACCGCCCCGTGTACCGGCCGGATTCCGAATACAAGCGGTCGCCGTCCCAGCGGGCGGTGAAACTTCCGGAGGAGGAATAAATGCGTTGTGCCTTCAGGGGGACGACGGCAAAAAACACCGCCAAAGCAGCGAACCACCCGAGCCGCACAAGATGCATCCAAATGCCGGGCTTCATTACTTCAACTGAAAGTTAATCGAGATGGAGTAGCGCAAATTGACCGGTTTCCCATCCACCGTAGCCGGCGTCATGCGAACGTTGTGCTTCAGTTCCTGGTTCATCGGGATTAAATCTGTTGCGTCTTTAATACCGAAGATAACCAAAAAGGGTATATTCGTTGTGAATTCCAGGTAACCCCTTGATTATGAAACTGAATTTGTTTGAGCGCATCGTTTTGGGCATTGGAGTTGCCTCCGTAGTGCTGTTTCTGGTGGCCACGTTTGGCCCGTTGAAATCCTACCGCGAAATGTTCCGCATCTTGATGCTCCTGTCTTTGGGCACCTACATTGTGTACACCTATTTATTGCAAAATAAGGAATCCAACGACCGCGCAGAACTGGAGTCCCAAATTGCTTCTTTGGAGGCGAATAACCGCGCCCTGGAGCAAGCCAAAGCAGCGGCAGACAGCCAGTTGTCCGCTGCGCAAATCGAATTGCAGGGATTGCGTGCGGCCTTGGCCAATGCCGGATTGGACGCGCCGGTTGCAGGTGCCGCCACGAAAAAAGCAGCGGCTCCCAAAAAAGCAGTAGCTCCCAAAAAACCAGCTGCAGGCAAAACAGCCGCAGCCGCCAAAAAACCGGCCGCTAAATCAACTCCAGCCGCCAAAAAACCAGCAGCGCCGCGCACGCCCAAGGCGGAGTGATTCGTGTCATTCGCGCTCTTACGCGCGAAGAAAACAGATTCCCAAACACATGGAAATAGAAAAACCCAGGCCTGCGGCCTGGGTTTTTTCGTGGTAGCCCCTATAGGAATCGAACCTATATCTCAGGATCCGGATTCCTGAATACTATCCATTGTACTAAAGGGCCAACTTAGAGGGTGCAAAGGTACGGAATTTACCGCAAATCGAAGGGTCAACCCGCCCTTCGGTCTCCAAAAACCCACACCGGGATCACCGAAAAACGTGCACCGCACCTGCCGCCTGCCCGCGCAAACCGCCGGCGTTGCCTGCCTTTACGGACACGAAGTACACCCCTTCCGGAACCGGCCTCCCGTTGGAGGTGCCGTCCCACCGGGCACCGCGCTGCTCCGTTTCAAACACCCGCTGACCCCATCGGTCCCGAACTTCCCAGCTCAGCCAATCGTGGCCCACGACCTCCGGTACAAACCAATCGTTTTGGTTGTCGTTGTTGGGCGTCACCACATTCGGCAAGGCAATCCGCACGGCAGACCACAGGTCCACGCACGCGGTGTCCGAACAGCCTTCGGGAGAAGTTACCACCACGCAAACGGTATAGTTGGTGTCCGGTACGTAGGTTCGCACCACGCCGGGGGTGGTGGCCAACGCGCCGTCTCCCAAAGTCCAGGCGTAGGTGGAACCCGACGGTGCGCCCACCACGGAAAATCCTACTTGGGCGCTGTCCGGGTACAGTCGGGTACGGGTAGGTACCAAGGAAATCTGCGGATACGCGCCAATGCGCACCTGCCGCAGCCAGGTTCGAGTGGTGGTGCATCCCCCCTGAACGGAAACCGTCAGGCGGACGGTGTATTGGCCCGGCGTGAGGTAGCAATGACTGGGGCTCCACGCTGTATCGGAGGTGCCGTCGCCAAACTCCCAAAGGACAGACTGCACGGGGTAGCCTGAAGTGGTGGTGCTCGTGTTGTTCCACGCGACGCACAACGTGCCGCATCCGGTGGTGTCTGTGGGTACCGCAGACAGATTGGCTCCGGGCAAAATGGTCACGGAAGGCCGCGCCAAGGTGGTGGTGCACCCGCCCAAGGTGGTGCCGCTCAGGGTAACGGTATAGGTGCCCGGGGTGGAGTAGCAATGCGACGGGGTGAAACCGGCCGCGGTGGTGCCGTCGCCAAAATCCCAGTTCAATCCGGTTACGGGTTGGCCGGAAACGGCTCCCACAAAGGTGGGGCACACGGTACCGCACCCGGTGGTGTCTGTGAGGGTCATGGTCAGCGCCGCACGGGGCTTGGCCACCACTTGCACCGTGTCCGTGTCCTGGCAATTGAAGGAGAAGGAAACATCATCCAGGGCAAAATCATTGCCCGCGGAAGCCGTAAAGACGGATTCCAGCGTGACCAAGGTGGTTGCGGCGGTTCCGGCGGTAAATACTTGCTGAAACTGCGTCCAAACGCCGGTGGTCAAGGGAGCACTCAGCACCTGCCCCACCTGCGCATTGTTGACCTTGGTGCGCACGCTGCTTGCCGGGGTGGCCATCGTCATCAACCAGTACGTCATCGTCACTTGCGCGCCCGGAGGCAGCGGAACGGCTTGCTGCCAAAAGACTTTGTTGGCCGTAACGGATCCGTTCACCGCCATGTACAAACCGGTTCCGGTGGTGTGGTCCGGCCAGGCCGCAAAGTTGGGGTGCACGGAGTTGGCGCTGTTGGTGATGGCGTAGGTGCCTTCGTTCCAGATGCTGGTGGCGTTGTAGATGTATTGGGACGTAAAGCTTGTGTTGCCCTGAGTAAACGCGCCGTTTACTGCGTTCTGCGAACCGGATCCCCCGCTCGTCACGTACAGGGTGGTGTTCTGGTTGGCGGTAACAACCGGATTGGCGCAGTTGGTGCAGCTCAAAGCAGCGTTGGGCGCCCAGGTGTAGGTGCCGTTTCCGCCCGTCACCAGCAGGGGCACTTGATCGCCCACACAGGCGTTGACGGTGGTGGGGGTCACGGAAATTTGGCAGGATTGGGCCTGGATGCTGCCCGACGCCGCACCCCAAAGCGCTGCACCGAGTGCCGCCGCCCTGCGGGCGGCGCCCCAATCGTTTGCCCAAGGAGCAACCAATGACCTGCCTATTTTCATACCTTTAATACACTGGAAATGTACGAACAACCAGCGAACTAACCCACTTCGCTGCCTCAATGCGGCACGCCGAAAATCCTTAGAAAACATGAAAAAGTTCATTGCCCTTCCCCTCCTCGCCTTGGCAGCAACCCTCTGGACATCCACCAGTTGCACCCCCACCCAAAAACAGCCAGAAGCAACTCCCGCCGACGAACGCGCGGCCATTGCCGCGCTTCTTGATCGCTGGCACCAAGCCGCCGCAAACGCTGATTCCGCTGCGTACTTTGGCGCACTCGTGCCCGATTCTGCCGTATTCATTGGCACCGACGACACCGAGCGTTGGACCACGGAGGCCTTCCGTACCTGGAGCCGCCCCCACTTTCAAAACGGCAAGGGTTGGACGTTCCGCCCGCACGACCGAAAAATTGGATTGGACGCCCAAACCGCCTGGGTGGACGAGCGCTTGGATTCGCCCCACATGGGCGCCTGCCGCGGCACCGCGGTCCTGCGAAAAATCAACGGCGAATGGAAAATTGCCCTCTACAGCCTGAGTTTTTCCGTTCCTAACCCCCGCGCAGACGCGGTGATGGAAGCACTAAAAAGCCCTGAGTTTCCGGCAGACAATCGCTGAGCGCATTGAGGATTGCCCCCAGCTGCGCAGGGCCGAAGCCGCCCGGCGTTTAGGAATCCTGCACTAAGGGATCACCACCCGCGTGCGGTGCACCACCCCTTCCACTCGGGTCTCCAAAAAGTAAATGCCGCTGGCCAAATCCGCCACCGGGAACTCCAGCGGAGCACCGTCCAAGCGCGGCGTATCCACCGTGCGCACCGCGCGTCCTTGCACGTCCACCAACGTCTGTGCTGCCGGTACGGGGCCGTTGGACCACACCTCCGTGAAGAGCATGCCGCCCTCCACCGGATTGGGGTACACCTTCACGGCCACCCCGGGAGCCAACTGCGGCTCGCGTTGCCCCAACAAAACCGACGGCGTCGCTAGTTTTTGGTCCGTGTAAATGCGGTACTCGCCCGGCCCAAAAGACAGCGTGGTGGCGGTATTCGTCACCTGGATGGAGTCGCCGGAAAAGTAGTCGTACCACCAACCCACGTGGTGAAAAGGCACATTGATGGCGGTGGAAAAGACGTCGAAATTGCCCAAAACCAACGCGTTGAAGGAGTTTGCGTCCGTAAGCTTGAGGTACTTACCGGCGCTGCCTGCTTGAATTTGGTAGTTTGCGGTACTGAACACCGGGTAGGTTGTCTTCAACTTCAACAACTCGGACGTCACGTCGTACAAACGTTTGCGCTCCGGGACCTGCTGGTAGTTCCAACGCGGCGGCTTGTTGCAAATGCGGCACGGGTTGTCTATGGACTGATCGTACCCCAGTTCGGTGAACATGTAAATCATCTTTGGTCCGGGAATCAAGTGGCCCAAGGCAGAAACCAACTCCAGCCGACGCATCGAGGTTTCCAAACTTCTTACCGGATAATTGGGGTTGCTCTGACGTCCCAAGGTTTTGACTTTAAACGCAATGCGCTCCTCGTCGTGGCTGTCCAAATAGGTAATCAATCCGGGCTGGTTCCACGTGCGGTTCTTGTACGACGCCCAGCTGAAATTGGAGGTAGTTGGGAAGCCCATGGCGCCCTCGTAAAACTGGTAGCAGGTGTTGCCCCAGAGCATCATCCCGTAGTCCGCCAACTGCTTCTCTTCCGCGTTGTCCGCCCAATGCTCCAGAATAACGTAGGCAGACGGATTGACGGCCCATACGGTGTCCGCCAAACGCTTCAGGTAGGTAATTCGTTGGGCGTTGTTGCTGACGTTGCCCGCGTTGGTCATGCCCTTGGTGTAGTCAAACCGAAAACCGTCCACCTTGTACTCCTCCAACCAATAGGTGTTGATGCGGTCCATGTAGTCCCGAACCTCCGGTTGGTTGTGGTTGAAATCGTATCCCCAGCAGTAGGGCGGGTGCGGACATACGGCGTTGAACCACGGGCTGTTGGCGGCGGTGGTGCCGGCGGTGGGGTCCCAGTACATGCGAACGAGCGGGTTCTGACCAAACACGTGGTTGAAAACTTGGTCCAGAATCACGGCAATGCCGCGGCTGTGGCAGGAGTCAATCAGTTCCTTAAAGTGCTCCGGCGTGCCGTAGTACTTGTCCAAAGCCATTTGGTAGCTGGGGTTGTAGCCCCAACTTTCGTTGCCCTCAAATTCGTTGGTGGGCATGAACTCGATGGCGTTGATGCCCAGGCGCTGCAGGTAATCCAGGGTGTCCAAGATGGTTTTGTAGCTCCGGGTGGTCACAAAGTCGCGCACCAACAGTTCGTAAATCACCAACTTCTCTTTGCTCGGCGGCGTGAACTGGGTGTTTTTCCAGACGTAAGCCGGTTTGCCCGGGTGAATCAAGGTGGCGTGGCCGGTGGTTTTGCCGGTGGGGTATGGATGGGGATTGGGGTTGTTCAGAACGGAAATTCCCCCGTCGTTGGAGGGGTCCAGAATCAATTCCGAATACGGATCTGCAATTTTCAGGCTGCCGTCGATCAGGTACTGAAAAGCGTAGCGCTGCCCGGGTTCAAGCGTTGGAAGCACTTTCCACCACGTCTTCCCGTCCACGGACCGGCGCATCGCATAAGCCGTGTCCGGGGCAAAGTTGTTGAAGTCGCCCAATACGAGCACGTTGTTCTTAAACGGCGCCATCAATTTCAGCGCCACCGTGCTGTCGTTTAAATAGTTAATTCCGTACAGCAGGCCCGCCGGGGGATTTTGAACCTGAACCGACGGCATCCCAAATACGCGCAAGGTGTCCCGCGCTACGGAACCGCCCGCTCCCGTGGCCGTGGCCACCAAAACGTGATTTCCGGCCACCGCCGTGTAGGTGTGTGCAAACGCCGCGGCGGCGCTGGTGGATTGCGCCACCACCGTACCGTTGTCCGTCAGCGTCCACTGCGCGGACTGGTTGGAAGCCAAACTCAGCGGAATGGACGTTCCGGGTGCCACCGTAGGATCTTCAGAGGGCGCCAAGAACGCACACAACAAACCGGCGTTGGCCGGGTAAATGGGGTAGTAAATATCGGACCCGTCGCTGGAACGGCCCACCACAGAACCTGTTGTGTTTCGGAACACAAAGGCCAGCTGCTGCACGGTGGCTCCCGCTACCGGAGCCCCGTAAAACGTAGGAATATGGTACTTAATGCGGTGCTTGTTGTTGCCCAAAGAGGTCATCAAAACGTTGGGGCTGGCCTGTCCCCACGTGCCCTGCACGTTTTGCCAATTCGTAGGCGAGGTACTGGTGCTGGTGATGATTCCTGTGTGCGCATACACCGGAGCCACGCCCACCAAAGCCGCATTGCCTTGCGCGGCGTCGTACACAATGGTTACCGTGTCTTGCGCCGTGGGAAACGGCGGGGTAACCTGAAGGATTTGGCCCTGGACCGAGGTCCCAACAACCGCCGCACAGGCTGCCCCGAAAATCCGAAAACGAAAAGACCAAGCATTCAACATGCACCGAAGATACAACGTTGTTCGTGTACAAAATACACCGTTCCGGCGTTCAACACCCCATTAGGACGTTTCCCTGCAGTACGCTTCCCTCCGCTGAATTCACTCAATCGCGCTGCTCCCGGGGCGAGTCAAAGTAGAGCAACTTGGCCTTGTAATCCAACCCTGCCCATTTGTCTGCATCGAAGCGAAGGCAGGCAATTCCGGAGGTGGGCACGTTCTCAATGCGCTCGCGCACGCATCGATTGACCAACTCCGTAGTGGCTGGGTTGTGCCCAAACACCATGATTTCCCGAACATCGTCCGGTAAGGTTCGCAGCCATGCCATCACCTCATCCACCTCGGCCAAATAAAGCCCTTCCACCAACACCAAATCGTCCAAAGCCATGCCCAGTGTTTGCGCAAAGAGCATGGCGGTGTGGAGCGCTCTGGTAGCGGGGCTGGTGTACAAGCGGTTTGGGCGGGACAAGGTCGCTTGGAAGGCCTCTGCCATTTGCACGGCATCCCGAATCCCGCGGCCTTTGAGCGGTCGGTCTTTGTCCGGCAAACGCGGATCTGTCCAGCTGCTTTTGGCGTGGCGCACCAAATAAACGGTCTTCACGGTAGAGAAGGTTTACTGCAAAGTTGAAGCAAAATTAGACCTCTTTGTCCCGCGCGCGGAGAATTAAGCATTTGATAACGACACGTTTACACACCAATCCGCGAACGTCGGTAGTTTCGCTCGCAATGATTCAGCCCCACGAACTCGCCGCACTCCACCCCTTGCTTCGGCTCCGCCCGCTGCGTTGGCTGCTCTTCCGATGGTTGGGACTTCCGGCACTGAACAAAACATATACCTCGTTGGCGCAGCTCCCCCCGCGGGATTTCTTGCGGGCCTTCCTCACCCAACAAGAAGTGGTGTATCGTTTCCACGAAAAAGACGCGGCGCGCATCCCAAAATCCGGTCCCTTCGTGGTGGCGTGCAACCATCCTTTGGGCGCCTTGGACGGGCTCATCTTGTTGGAAATCATCCAAACGGTGCGCCCAGACGTCAAGATCATGGGGCACCAACTGCTGGAACGCATCCAGCCCCTGCAACCGTACCTCCTGCCCGTCAACCCCATGGAAGGGCGCTCTGCCGCGCCTTCCGCCAGTTTGCGGGGGCTGCGCGGCGCCTTGGACTGGCTCGCCAACGGACACGCGGTGGTGGTCTTCCCCGCCGCGGAAGTCAGTCGATTCCGGTGGAAAACCCAAAAAATTGAAGACCGGCTTTACCCGGACGGCGTCCTTCGCTTTTTGGAAAAGGCCAACGTCCCCGTCCTTCCCGCGCATTTCTTCGGTCGGAATTCGTGGGGATTTTACCTGGCCTCCGCCCTGCTCCCGCCCCTGAGCACCGGATTGTTGGTGCGGGAAGCCCTCCGCCCCGCGCGCAGACCCTTTGAAATCCGGCTGGGCAAACCCTTCTCCTTTGAAAACGGCCCCAACCTGCGGCAAAGAATCTACCGCTTGCAGCAAAGCAAACGGTACCTAAAAACCCTTTGGCAAACCGTCTTTCTGCCGCCCAAAGCGCAAGATCCCGTGGCTCCGCTCCCGGACTCCGCCGCATTAGCAACCGCCGTACAACGCCACCTGGCCCGCGTGGCGCCGTTGGTGGCCCAGTCCAACCTGGTGGTATTCGTGGCGCACGGGGACGAAATTCCCGGCCTTCTGGAAACCGTGGGGAGTCTGCGCGAAACCGCGTTTCGCGGGGTGGGCGAAGGGACCGGACTTCCTTTGGACGTGGATCGGTTTGACGCCACCTACCACCACCTCATCCTGTGGAATACCGAATTAAAATGCGTTTGGGGCGCGTACCGGCTGGGCTTGGGCCACGACCTCCTCACGCACTACGGCAAACAGGGTCTGTACCTATACGCCTTCTACCGCATCAAAAAGGAACTGCTCCCCTTTCTGCACCAAACCGTGGAGATGGGGCGCGCCTTTGTGGTTCAGGAAGCCCAGCAGAAGCCCTTGCCCTTGTACCTCCTGTGGCGCGGCATTTTAGCTTTTGCCGCACAGGATCCCGCCAACCGACGGTACCTCATGGGAAGCGTTTCCGTTTCCAACGCCTACTCCAAGCACGCACAGCGGTTCTTGCTGGCCTTTGTGCAGACGCACTTTTGGGACCACCACTGGGCGGCGTATTTGAAGCCGCGCAAACCCTTTCGTCTGAGGTTGACGTCGTCGGACAGAGCCTACCTGGAACAAAGCACGCCCCTGGACCTCAAATCTTTTGACCGACTTCTGGAAGAAATTGAGCCGGGCGGCACCAAATTGCCCATCCTGCTCAAAAAATACCTGGGCCAAAACGCGCGCGCCCTGGCCTTCAACCGAGACCCGGACTTCAATACCGTGGACGCGCTCTTGTACGTAGACGTTCAGTCTCTGCCACCGGACCCCTTTCACTGAAGAAACCGTGCGGAACTCCCCCAAAACCACCTTCCGAGAGCGCTACCTCAGCCATCCCCAACACCAGCATTGGTGCGCGCTTTGGGCAAAAAAGGCAGCAGACCGATTGGGGGCCAAAACGCACCCCCGAGATGCCTATTTTGCGGACCGAATTGCCGCCCAACTGCTGGAATTCAACGCAACCTTTTCCACTAAAAGCGCCCAAGCCCTGTACCATTGGTGCCGCAAGGCCCGCGCCATCCAACCTCCCCTGAGCGAACCCACGCAGCAGATGATTGCCTCGTTCCAAGAATGGCTGCTGCAAAGCGGCCGGGTGGGAACCGTGTCGTCGGTTACTCAATGAGCCCCTTGGTTCACACAACCGCCCCCCTGAACCGTGCGGCAACTCCGTACCTTTGATTAATGAATATTCGCAACCTGTTCCTCAGCGCATCGCTCATCGTTTTGAGCGCCGCCGCCGCAACCGCCCAGTGGTTTCCTGTAGTAGTGGTCACCGGTCAAGTTACCGATCCCAACGGCCCCGTCGGCAGCCACGTTATCTTGGTGACCATTGCCCCCACCCCCGGAACCGTTGGCGGCGGAACCCCCATAACGCGCACGCTGCTCACATCCGCCAGCGGCCACTACGCAGACTCCATCCCGTCCACCGGAACCACCGGTACCGTCACCGTGGCCACCCTGAACTGCAACGGCACTACCCTAATGAACACCATGGCCTTTACGCCCAACACCGGGCCCGTGTTCACCATGACCTCCAACTTTACCCTCTGCGCCGGAACGGGCACCAATCCCCTGGCGTGCACCGCCTCGTGGGTATTGGACACCAACCAACTGCAACCGGGCGTGGTCAACATCATCAACGCGTGCAACACCACCGTAACGGGCCCCGCCACCAACGTACTCACCAACTACCTGTGGGACTTTGGCGACGGCAACTCCGCAACGGGTGCCTACCCTTCCAACTTTTATACCCAGCCGGGCAAGTACCAAGTGTGCGTTACCATGGGCTCCGTGGCCACGGCCATCAACGGCAACTGCACCGCCACCTTTTGCGACAGCATTGAAGTGGACGCCAACGGCTACCTCGTCTACAAAGGTCAAGCCGGATTCCAATTGAACATCATCGACGCCAGCCAAGTTTCCTTGGTGGAGACCGACGCCACCGCGCCCGTTGCCTACCCCAATCCGGTTGCTTCCGGCACCGAATTGCGTTGGACCGCCGAGCCAAAACACGTGCGCATCACGAGCGCTGATGGACGCGTACTGGCAGACGAACACGCTCCCCGTTCTCTCCCCACCTCCGGTTGGGCTCCAGGCATTTACTACATCACCGCGGTAGGGACCCAAAACACCACCACCCAAACCTTGGTGGTGTACTGATCGCCGAATAACCCGTTCACACACGAATAAACCCCGAATCTTAGCCGAGCTGAGATTCGGGGTTTATCTTTACCCAACGGGCCACATCCCCGCCAAAAACACAAAACCCCGTGCCAGACCTCGCCACCTACGAAGACGTTGCCGCCGTTGTGCGCACCCAATACGACCTCCTGTTGGCGTCTCCCCAAACTGCACCGCACTTTTCCGGTGTAGATCTGGAGCACCATCTTCCCCGTGTTTATACCTTTTGGGCCTTTACCTTGGGCCTGGGGGACGCCAGCTACCGGGGTTCCGTTTTTGAACCCCACGCGCGCCTCAAACTTGCGGAAGCGGACTACACCGTGTGGCAAGCCGCCTTAAAAACTGCGCTGGAACAAAACGGATTTTCCGGCCCCGTCTGCGACAGCATGATTGCCAAGGCCCGGATGATGGAATTCATCTTCAAAAGCAAACTGCCGACCTCCGGCGAACCGGCCGAAGTATAGGCAATCCTCAAATAACATAAATTAGCGCTCATGAATAAAACCTACTCAGACCTCGGCTTACTCCTTCTTCGTTTGGGCAGCGGCCTGCTCATGATTCCCCACGGATGGGGCAAGGCACAATGGCTATTCTCCGGCGAGCCCATTGATTTTTTCAACTTTCTAGGCTTGGGAGATACCGCCTCTTTGGCACTTACCGTGGGCGGAGAATTGGTAGCACCGACCCTGATTGTTCTTGGTGTTTTTGCGCGCTGGGCCGCGATTCCTGCCGCCTTTACCATGGCGGTTGCCGGATTTTGGGTGCACGCCGCGGATCCCATTGGAGATAAAGAGCTGTCTCTGCTCTACTTTGCCGCCTACGCCGCCATTGCCTTGATGGGCTCCGGGAAGTACAGCTTGGAGACGCTTTGGAAAAAGTCCTGAGCGAACTTTTCTCCTGTTCCATTCCGACAGCTTCACGGCCAGCAGTGTTTCGCTCGCCGTGTACACCGTCGGGCAGTAGTTCGAAGTGCCCGAAAACGCATTGGACAAAGTTCCGCGGATTGAAAATGTTTAACTTTGAACGCATCACCCAATAAAGAACCATGAAGAATAGCTTATTCGCTTTCTTGGCCGTAGCCGTTTTGGGCACAGCGTCCCACTGCAATCTTCAGGCGGCGCAAACCCTCATTTTTGAATACACAGACCCCCAGTACGGCAAGGTAATCGGCTACTGTGCCTTTGACTTTTCGTCACAGCTGCCAACCGGCACCTCTGCAAACGTGTCAGGGCTTCCCTTGCTCCCCGGAACGGTAGGTGCCTCCTTGGTGGATCACCAGTGGGTATGTACCGGTGCGAATCCTGCGCTGATTTCCAGCGCAACTGCCGCACAAGGCGGAACGGTCCCCTATACCTACCAATGGGAGTCGGCGTCGGACAGTCTGTTCACCAACCCAACCTCCATTCCCGGGGCAAACGGCTCATCTTTTGATCCGCCTGCCGGAATTTCCACCACCACGTACTTCCGCAGAAAAGTAACCGACGGAGTCAGCGCAGTAGCCTACTCCAACTACATCCGGGTAAAAGTAGTTTCCTCCACACTGGCGGTTGCGGTCAGCGGCTCCACCAACGTAGCTTGCTTTGGTGGAACAACGGGTTCTGCAACAGCCTTGGCTGCTGGGGGCGCCACGCCCTACCAATACAGCTGGAACACCTCCCCCGTGCAGAATTCAGCCAGCGCCACGGGACTTGGTGCGGGTACTTATGCAGCAACGGTTACAGACGCCAACGGGTGCAACGCAACCTCAGCGCCGGTAACCCTGACCCAGCCCGTGGCGGCATTAGGCGCCACCACCGCTCAATCCAACGTTACCAGCTTTGGTTTGTTGAACGGTTCAGCCGTGGTCATCCCGTCTGGCGGTACCTCCCCCTATTCCTACAGTTGGAACACCAATCCCGTGCAAACCACTTCTGCCTTAGGTGGATTAGCAGCAGGCACTTACTCCTGCACCATCACCGACGCCGCAGGCTGTACCTTGATCAAGAATTTTGTCATCACGTCTCCTGCATTGTTGGATTTGTCCAACTTTAGCTCCACGCCGGTTGCTTGTTTTGGCGAATCCACCGGCAGTGTTTCGATCACTCCAGCGGGAGGAACGGCTCCTTACAACTACAGTTGGAACACCAACCCGGCGCAAACCACTGCAACGGCATCCAACTTGACGGCAGGAACGTACACGGTAACCGTAACAGACGCTGGAGGATCCTCTGCGCAACAAATCGTTACCGTTTCGCAACCGTTGAGCGCATTGACCGTTGTGGCAAACGGCACCAACATCTTGTGCGCTGGTGCTGCAACCGGCTCCGCAACAGCCAGTGTTTCCGGCGGTACCGGAGCAGTGACCTTTTCATGGACTACCGTTCCGGCACAAACAACTGCTGCGGCAACGGGATTGGTTTCCGGAACCTATTCCGTAACGGCCACAGACGCCAACGGCTGCACGGCGGTTCAAACAGCAACATTAACTGAGCCCGCATCGGCGCTTTCGGCTACCGTTTCGCAAAACAACCCTTCGGGCTTTGGTTTGCCAAACGGTTCTGCATCTGCAGTGGCCTCTGGCGGCGTTGCCCCGTACACGTTCGCTTGGAGCCCCACTGGGGGAACCGGTGCCACGGCCAGCGGATTGGCAGCCGGTACGTACACCTGCACCATTACCGACGCCAACGGCTGCACCCAGTTGAAAATCGTTACCCTCGCCCAACCCAATGCATTGGTTTCCGGAGTGAGCAGCGTCACCCACGTGGCGTGTTTTGGAGGAACCACCGGCACGGCCAACTTGTTTGTGAGCGGCGGTGTTGCCCCCTACGCGTATTCGTGGAATACCGTTCCGGCTCAATTGAGTTCGACGGCCTCCGGCTTGGCTGCGGGTTTGTATACCTGCACGGTTACGGACGCCAACAACAACTCCACTCAGGTGTCGGTTCAAATCAACGAACCCACCGCGGCACTTAGCTTGACCGCAGCAGGTACCAACCCTACCGGTTTTGGCTTGGGCAACGGCAGTGCAACCGCAACCATCGCAGGAGGTTACACTCCTTACACCATTGCTTGGAGCACGGTGCCTGCCCAAACCACGGCAACGGCCACCGGTTTGTACGCGGGATCGTACACGGTTAACGTGACGGACGCGGGCGGGTGTACGGCGCAAAGCGGTTTGCTGCTGACGCAACCTTCCTTGCTGGAAAGCAACATCTCCAACCAGGTAAACATCCTCTGCGCCGGCACAAACACCGGGCAGGCCGTAGTGAATGCCGTGGGCGGCATCCCTCCCTATTCCTACGTTTGGAACACTACACCCGTGCAAACCTCCAACGTCATTACGGGTTTGGCCGCAGGAACCTATACTTGTTCTGTTTTGGACGCCAACGGAAACCAAACAGCGCAAACGGTTACGATTACCCAACCGGCCGCTGCTTTGAGCGCGTCCACAACCGGTAGCGCATTGGCATGTTTTGCAGACAACAACGGCCGTGTAGTAGCGTCGGCATCCGGCGGCACCGCACCCTACTCCTTCAACTGGAACACCTCACCCGTTTCCGCTAACGACACGGTCAACAATTTGGGCGCCGGCGTTTACAGCGTATTGATTACGGACGCCAACGGCTGCACTACGTTCCAATTGGTAAGCGTTACGCAACCGTCCAGCGCTTTGACCCTTACCTCAACAGCGGTCAACCCCACGGGTTTTGGGTTGAGCAATGGATCTGCAACGGCATCGGTATCTGGAGGCGTTGCTCCCTACCGGATTTCATGGAATACAACGCCTGTTCAGAAAGGAACCACCGCCGACACCTTGTTAGCGGGTACCTACGTGGCCACGGTAGTGGATACCGCGGGATGCGTCCGCGCGCTACCGGTAGTTTTGACCCAACCTGCCTTGCTCCAGGCCAGTACCTCCCAATCCCAAAGTGTGGTGTGCTTCCAAACCGCTACCGGCAGCGCCACGGTTCAAGCAACGGGCGGCGTAGCACCCTACCGTTATGCATGGAACACGGTTCCGCCAAAAGTGGGTCCGTCCGCCAACAATTTGGCAGCGGGCGTGTACAACGTAACCGTCTTGGACACCAACAACAACAGCACGGTATTGCCGGTTACGATTACCGGTCCTTCTGCTGCGCTGCAAGTGAATGCAGTGGTCACCAACACCACCGGTGCGGGCAACAACAACGGCTCGGTTCAAGCCGCAGTTACCGGCGGATACACACCGTACAGTTACGCGTGGAACACCACACCCGTGCAAACCGGAGCTACCGCAACCAACTTGAATGCCGGAACGTACCAAGCGGTGGTAACCGACGGTAGAGGTTGCACGGTTACCGCAAGTGGTATCGTTGCGAATCCGTACACCGTAGTGATCTCCTTCGCCAACGTTCAAAACGTCAACTGCGCTGGAGGAAACAACGGAACCGCCACTGCCCTGCCGTCGGGCGGAATTGCTCCTTACACCTTTGTGTGGAACACCGTGCCGGCACAAACGGGCGCCACAGGAACCAACTTGGCGGCCGGAACCTATTCCGTTACTGCAACGGACTCCTTGGGCACCAACACCACCCAAACGGTCACCATCACGCAACCCATTGCTTTGGTCGCAAGCACCAGCAGCACCAGTATTGCGTGTGCCGGAGGAACCGGCACGGCCACGGTAACGGCAACGGGAGGCACCGCGCCGTACACGTATGCTTGGAATACGGCCCCCGTGCAAACTACAGCTACGGCAACGGGCTTAACGTCCGGATTTTACCAAGCTACGGTAACCGACGCCAAGGGTTGCACCGCAACGCCCAACGGGGTAGTAATCTTGGCTCCGGCACCCCTGGTGGCAGTATTTACCACCACGCCGGCCACCTGCAGCACAACGTCCAACGGTCAGGCACAAGTAAGCGTTTCCGGCGGAACGGCTCCTTACACGTTCAGCTGGTCCAACGGTCAAACCACCGCCAGCATTACCAATGTCTTATCCAGCACCTATGCCGTAACGGTTACGGACGCCAAAGGATGCAGCTCCCTGGTCATTGGCATTAACGTGGGCACCACAGACTACGATTGCGACGGCATCCCCAACACCACGGAAGGTACCGTAGACACGGACGGCGACGGCACTCCGGATTGGCAAGACACCGATTCCGACAACGACGGTATTTTGGACAGCACCGAAGGAACGGTGGATACAGACAACGACGGCACCCCGGACTACCGCGATACGGATTCGGACAACGACGGCATTTCCGACGCCATTGAAGGAACGGTGGACACGGACAACGACGGCACGCCGGACTGGCGCGACGTGGATTCCGACAACGACGGCATCACAGACGCCACCGAAGGAAACGTCGATTCCGATAACGACGGCACCCCAGACTTCCGCGATCTGGACTCCGACAACGACGGCATTTCCGACTCCCTAGAGGGCACCACAGACACCGACAACGACGGCACACCGGACTACCTGGACTTGGATTCAGACAACGACGGCATCTCCGACGCCACCGAAGGCAACGTAGACACCGACGGCGACGGCACCCCGGATTTCCGCGACACCGATGCCGACAACGACGGCATTCTGGACCGCGACGAACCGTCCGATGACTGCGACGGAGACGGCATCCCCAACTTCCAAGATCCGGATGGTTGTGGTGTAATCATCCCAGAAGGTTTCTCGCCCAACAACGACGGCTTCAACGACACCTGGGAAATCCGCAACCTGGTTTACGCCCCCAACAATGAGTTGGTGGTAGTCAACCGCTGGGGAGAAACCGTTTACCGAATGGTGAACTACAACAACACCTTCGACGGCACGCCCAACGTGACCACCAGCGGTGTTTCTGGCGATGGGATTTTGCCGGAAGGCACCTACTACTTCTTGTTCTTCGACCGTACCAACAACCAACAATTCGACGGCTATGTGTTCATTGCAAAATAAGTTAATGACCCTTGCGGTCCTGTTTGTCGGGGCTTCGGCACATGCCCAGCAGTCGGCATTGAACGACTTGTATTTGTTCAACCCCACGGTTGTGGACCCCACCTTCGCGGGGCAAACCCAATACCAATTTCATTCTGCTTTTCAACAGAAGTGGGTTGGCGTAGAAGGCGCACCGCGCACCTTGGCGCTTTATGGCGACTTCAACATCAAGACCCTCGGTGTTCATGTGGGCATTCAGTCGGACCAAGCCGGCCCGGTCACCCGCACCTCGCCCACGATCAACGTGGCGCAAACCGTGCAACTGGCCAAAGACCACAAACTCTCCGTGGGTCTGCGTGCCCAATTGGACAACTGGGTGGTGGACTACACCAAGCCGCGCAACGTGTTGTTTGACCCCGTTTTCCAAGGCATCACGCGCAGTGCGCTCAACCCCAACTTGGGATTGGGCATCACGTACCTCTACAGCGACCGATTCTACGTAGGTGCCTCTGTTTTGGACATGGTTGGAAAAGGATGGTCGCAAGACCAGCCGTTGTACGCGCATGCACACGTTTACGCGGGCTATTTTCACCCCATCAACCGCACCACGCGGGTAGCGGTTTCTGGGGTGGTCAACCGCACCAGCAACGCCCCGTACGACGTCAACCTGCACGTCCTGCTGCAAAACGAAAAGATGGGCTCCGCCGGTTTGCTGTACTCCCCTGGCGATGGATTGGGATTTGCTTTGGCGGCTCCGCTCCACGAGTCTTTTAAGCTATACTACCACTACATCTACCCACTGAATCCGTTGCAGGCATTGTCCAATCAATCCCACACCATTGGCATTTCCTACCGCATGAAAATCCAAAAAGACTGTGCCCTGCAGGGCCAGCGTTATTTCTAATTCGCCTTACCCATGAAATCAACTGTTCTACATTTTTTGGCAGCTGCGGTGGCGGTTACGGTAGCGCAATCCGCTGCGGCGCAAAATTGGATTGAGTCTGCTCCCTATCCGCAATGGAATACGCCTGCTGCAGATTTTATGCACGCACCGGGCTTAAAACCGGGCACCTACCACTTTGTCTCCAACCGCAATCCGGAGGAATTGCCGCTGATCAAAATTGCCGGTTGCAAAGCCCAAAAAGCCCCGTACCGCGTGTACCGGGTTTCCGGCGGAACGGTGGTTCCGGTTACAGAGCCGGGTACCGAGCGGTGGGCCGGCGTTCCGGTGTACAGCAAAGACGGTCAAACCATGGCCGTGCCGGTGTGGTCCGACTCCTGCCGCAACGGAACCGCAACTACAGAAATTCGCGTATATCAGGCACTTTCGGCCAATTCCCTTGGCGCCTACCTCACGTACGAAGAGGTACCTTACCTCATGGTGTACAACCACGGCTGGCCGATGTACCAACAAACACAGCATCCCCACTTCCACCCCAAAACCGGAGATTTGGTATTTTCCGCATTGCGCCGTGGCAACACGTCGTACGATTTGTTTACCGCGAAGGGAGGCAAAAAAGACGCCACCCTGTACACCATCTCCACGGACGCAGACGAGGTCTACCCCACGTACTGGGGAGACACCTTGCTCTACTCCGTATCAACCGTCGCCAACGGATTGGAAGTTCAGGCATTCCACCGCGGATCCAGCATCAACCTACCTTCTGTGGTGAACACCAAGCAAAACGACTACAACTTGTGGGTGATCTCGCCGGACAGTGCCTGGATCAATTCCAACGTTGGCGGCCACGCAGACCTTCGTTACTTGTTTGGACCGGACGACGCAAAGCCCACAGCACCGGTGGCGGCACCCGCAAAGAAAAGCCCGGCGGCAACGCGTACAGAATCCGCACCCGCTGTGCCAGCGCCTGTTGAAGCGGCTGTTTCCGTAGAGAACCAAGTTCTTTCTAAAGAAAAAGTTCCTAACTACACCGTGGTACTTGGATCGTTCAAATCGTACAATGCAGCGGCACAATACATCCAGGACTTAAAGGGCAAGCTCCCCGCGCAAAGCGTCCTAAAAATCAATCAGGCCAGCGGCAATTACCGGGTTGGAACTTCCGTTCCCGGCCCCAAAAACAATGCATTGGTGGCACTCAATGATTTTCGTCAATTGGTTCCTGCAGCATGGCTCACCACAGATTTGGATTGAGGCGGAAGAGCGTGACCTGTTGAACCGACGCCTGGTGATCCTGTTTTACCCGAACTAGGGGATTTTTAAGCGCCCCGTACCCAAAAAGCCCCCCCGCACTCCTTCGGAGTGCGGGGGGGCTTTTCTTAGGCCGGCAATTCCTGACTTGCTCAGTACCTTTGCCCTCTTTCTTCAGAGGCCCCGTAGTTCAACGGATAGAATAGAAGTTTCCTAAACTTTTGATCCCAGTTCGATTCTGGGCGAGACTACAAAAGATAGAATCTTAGTTTACAAATAACTTATATTTAAAGTTATAAATGAAGTAGTTTTTATTTTCAAGGATCTTTGAAATATAGGGTTGAATTTTAATTAAATTTATAAGAATGATTGTTTTAGAAATTAGTTAGTAAAATAATGACTTTTAATTTATTATGTTTGTGTTAATCGAAATAGAATTTTATACTTTATAAAAGTATATTGAAAAAAATATATATAATAATTTTCCTCTCTATAATTACAGCAATTATTATAACTATAATTATTAGTTTTATTTATTCTAAAAATAAGTATACACATCCCTTGACCCCCCACCAAAAAAAAAGTGGTTTGCCAAAAAAAAGAATATCCACTATTAAAAAAGAAGATAAAATTATTTTCCCAAATTATTTTCCTGACTCTATTATATCTCAATTAGATTTAATTCACGTAAAATATATAAATTATAATAATAGTATTGATTCAGGATATCTGCTTGTTAACAAAAAAATACATCTCGAAGTGCAATCTATTTTTAAAGACCTTTTTACAAGAGGATTTCTCATCAGTAAGGTTTCAACTGGAGTTGAATTTAATTTTAGCGATAGTTTAATGATGGAAAATAATATAACTTCCTGCTTTAATTATAGACAGGTCAACGGTTCTCGTAGGCTTAGTCAACATGCTTTAGGAATGGCTATTGATATTAACCCAAGACAAAATCCGTTTATATATTCAACAGATAAGAAATACCCTTTAAATTCTATTTATGATACTGAAGTTCTAGGGACAGTTATTGGTGGTGGAATTTGTGAGGAAGTATTCAAAAAATATAATTGGAAATGGGGTGGCGATTGGCGTTCTTTTAAAGATTACCAACATTTTTCAAAAAATGGTCATTAAGCAAAAAATTAAATTAGGTTCGCAGGATATTAAACGAGTTTAGAAAATGAAGCAGGAAAAATTATTTCCACGTTATACTACGAAATTAAATGACATTATAACTATTCATGTAAATTGAAAATTAATTAAATTTTTTAAACCCTTTACAAAAATTTCCATATTAAACCTAAGCCAATCATTTGTTCATATTGTATTCTTGGTCCAAACCCACTTACCCCATCTCTAACTACTGGAACCATGATATCATCATCATAAATCAGATGAGCATTTATATTAAATGATAGGTATTTAAAAAGTTGAAAAGTAGCCCCGGATATCCATATTACATCTATGTTTTGGGGATTCTCTGTAAAATTACTAAACAATTCAATATTATTCTCAAACATTAAATTTCCTTTAAATTGTTTTCTGAATTTTAATTTAAGATATGCACCTATTTCGAGTCTGTATTTTTCAGCTCGCTGTATCATATATTTATCTTCATCATAAAGTGCTGGTTTGAGTCCAAAAGAGCCCCTGTCTGCTAATATTGTACTGTTTACAATTGTTGATTTTATAGATAACGGAGCCATAAAAAGAGTAAAAAAAGTTGATGGCTTATAGTCTATTCCAAGGGCAGAGACAAAATAAGCTGGTGCTAGAAAATCTGATATAACTGATGAATCATTCGGGTAATAATAGCCTTTAGCAAAACCAGTTTTAAAGTCAATTAATGCAGAATAATTTAAATTATGATATAATCGTCTATCAATTTTGGATGTAAACTGCTGTTGGTCATCATTTTTCCACCATTTTTTTATATCTCCTCGTTTTACAAGTCCAAAATGCAAACTAAGGTCATTGTCTATGGTTAAAAATTTTGTTTTATAATCTATTGCCACAAGAACTTTTCCAACAACAGAGGTATTGTTTTGCCCCCCTGCAACCCAATTGTTTAATAAAATTTGGGTTCCATCAAAAAAGAATCTACCACTAAATCGCCAATGCTTAATTGGAACATAAGCAGGTTTCTCATATCTTTTAATTTGTTTATTTAATGAATCAATAATTTTTACAATAGAATCTTTATATAATCTTGTTATTTCTTTTTTTCTCTTTAACTCTGTAACAATTGAGGATGAGTCTAGTTGGGAAAAGATTGAAGTGGATAGAAATAAAAAAATAAAAAAAACTATAATTTTATAATTAGATAAATTCATATGCATAAATATCTTAAATAATTATTTAAAATACTAAGTTATAAAATAAATTTATTTTGAATATTATAAATAAATTTAGGTTTGTTTATAACCTATATTTTTAACTTTATTTTAATAAAAAATGTAATAAAATCCTATTTTTGGGTTAAGCAAAATAAAAAATAAAGACCTTAATGAATTCATAAAATCCCTTCAAAATTAGGATAAATAACTGATTTTCAGTTTATTAAAAAGCAAGGTCCTGTGTTTTTCAAATAATTTTATTAATAAGTCGTTTTAACAAAATAATATTTTGAATTTCGTAAATAAGTATTTATATTTGTGTTAAATAAATTAGTTAATATTGATTTATTGAATGCTGTACCCGGCATTATTAAATAGGGAGGAGTAGCTGAAAATCCATAAGAGTAAGCAAAAAAAAAATATAAGTATGAAAAAATTAAGTCTTATTGTTTTGTTAGCTGGTTCATTAAGCTCATTTGCTCAAGATGGAACTTCAGTTAGCGCTAGTACTGGATCTTCAGAAAAGATATCTGCTTACGTTGGTCTTGTTCAAGATTGCATTACTAATGGTCATGCAGGTGATGCAAAAATGTTATCATTAGCTGATGAAATTAAATGTCTTTTAACTGAAGATCAAGCTATGTCAGTTGATCAGAATTTAGCTAGACCAAATGTACGTATGTCTCTTTGTCACAACGAATGGCCAGAAGTTA
>CAMBEZ010000025.1 GCA_945865885.1 Owenweeksia hongkongensis DSM 17368 | reverse complement strand
CCCGGCTCCGGCAGGTTGAACACATGGGAACCAACGGAAAGGGGCAGGAGGGACGATCGGGTTGGGTTTGGGGACGTTTGTGCAGGAAGGGAACAGGGAGCAGCGCCCGCCCACACCAGGGAAAGGAGTAGGATTATGGAGCGGTCACGGGTCCGCAGGGCGGCCAAAGGTGCGGTCACAAGGCCGGGAACGGGTTGGTGGTTTCTGACGCCGCGGTTTTGCGCCGCGGGTCCAATTGATAGGCAGCTCCCCAGGTAACAAAGATGGGCGAGAACACCAGTTGGGCGTGGAATCCTTCCGAAATGCGGTAGGAGAAGTCCAGCCCCGCCATGGGGTTGAAATCTGTTTTGAACAAATAGGTTTCCCGAATCCACTGCGGGATGGACTGCGCAAAATACAGCCGACCCTTGTACCCGTAGTTGACGCCCCCGCCCACGGCGATGTCCAAACGTTTGCCATCGTACCAGTTGCGTCGGAATGCAATCAAGTGGCAGCGCTCGCTGTAGGTGTTGATGAAGGAGAAATACGCAAGACTCTTGTACGAGGCCCCGTAGAGGTGCGTGTAGCCAATGTCTTGGTACGGCCAGTAGTGGGAACGCCAGGGGTGGTAAAGCACGGCAGGGGCCGGCACGGTGCCGTACAACCGACGAAGCACGCCGGGTTTGAGAGCTTGTGCGGCGGCTGGAGCTTCCGCCTTGGCGGGTGCTTCTGCGTTTGAAGGTGCTTTTGCAGATGCCGGTGCTTGGGCATTTGCGGGTGTTGCGGCCAAGGCCATCGTTGTCGTCAACACGAGCGCGCAAAGCGGCTTTAAGCGAAAGTGCAATCGGTTCGCCACGCCCAAAATTAATGTCCTTGGGGCTGGTATTCCGGCACCAACTGCTTCAGGGCCAGCAAAAGTTCCGTTTGTTGTTGCGCGTTCAGGGCCTGTAGGAGGAAATTCCAATGCGCTTGGAACTCGGCGTCTTCCCACGAAATGGCGGTGGCAATGAAAATCTTGGGGTGGTGCGTGGGTACGGTGTTCTCCCCGTCGGTGAGCAGTTCTTCGTAGAGTTTTTCGCCCGGACGCAAGCCCACTTCCTTCACTTCAATGTCTACCCCGGGGCGCAGGCCGCTGAGCTGGATGAGCTGCATTGCTAAGTCGTAAATGCGCACCGGTTCGCCCATGTCAAACACGTAGAGTTCACCGCCGCGTCCCATGTGTCCGGCCTCCAACACCAATCGGACGGCTTCCGGAATGGTCATGAAGTAACGGGTGATTTCTTTGTGCGTCACGGTCAGGGGGCCGCCTTGCGCAATTTGCCGTTGGAAGAGCGGAATCACGCTGCCGTTGCTGCCCAAAACGTTCCCAAAACGAGTGGTCACAAAGCGTGTTTTGTTTCCCGGATGCCGGTTTTCCGCTTGAATGGCGTGTTCTGCGGCGCGCTTGGTGGCGCCCATGACGTTGGTGGGGTTGACGGCCTTGTCCGTAGACACCATCACAAAAGCCTCGCATTGGAATTCACGCGCCAATCTCGCCACTAACGCCGTGCCCAAGCAGTTGGTGCGCACGGCCTCTAACGGATGCGCCTCCATCAAAGGCACGTGTTTGTAGGCCGCGGCGTGAAAAACCACGTCCGGGCGGTACCGTTCAAAAAGCATCCGCATCCGCTCCTCATGCGTTACATTGGCCACCAAAGGCACCAAAACGCCGTCGTGCTGGTTGTGCTCCAAGTCCAATTCGTACAAAGGAGTTTCCGCTTGGTCCACGGCCAACAAGGTGGCCGGTTGCTGCAGTAATATTTGCTGCACCAGTTCCGATCCAATGGAACCCGCTGCTCCCGTGACCATAATGGTTTTCTTCGCCAAAAATCCATTGAGTTTGTTGTAGCTCAATTGAATGGGATCTCTGCCCAACAGGTCTTCTACGCTGACGGCGCGAATCTGGGTGGCCGTTAACTCTCCGTTGACCCACTTGCCAATGGGGGGAACGCGTTTTACTTCCAAACCAACTTCCAGGGCTTGCTGCGTCAAGGCCTTGATGCGGAGGGCGGACACGCTTTTTGCAGCCACCACCACGCGCTGAATTTGGTTCTCTTGAATGAACGCGGGGCGGAATGCATAATCCGACGAAAAGATGGGCAATCCGTTGATGGTTTTGCCCACCTTGTTGGGGCGGTCGTCTACGTAGGCAACGGCAAAACCTTCGCCCCGAACGTCAGCGTCGATGGCTTCTTTGGCGCTGCGCCCCATGCTACCGGCACCAAAAATCAAAACCCCAACTCCGTTTTTGCGCACGTAGCTTTTGGCCAAACTTTGGAAGATGTTCCGAACCGTAATCCGCATGCCCACGCTCAGGGCCAAGAATCCCAAGCTGGTGGTGGCCAAGGCGCCATAGGAAAGGCTTAGGGTTTCGTTCCCCGCCCGCAGGGCAATTTCCCGAAGAACGGTCAGGCCCACAAACGCAAAAAGGGTGGCCTTGGCCAGTCGGGCAAAATCCGTACTTCCGCTGTGGCGGATGATGCCTACGTGGGATTGGTAAACCAAGAATCCGGCGGAGAAGAAGGCAACCTTAATTCCATAGCGCGCCAAAAGGAGGGGTCCGTCCGACATAACGCCCGTGAAGCTGAACCGAATCCACTGGGTGAAGAGGTACGCTAGGGAGAGAAGGACCAAATCAAAACCGAAAACGGTCCACCGCGAGAGGAATCGGGTAGTGTACCGCTTAATGTATTTTCTGATGTAGTTGAGCAAACGTTGATGCATTGGTGCAATGAAAAATGGGAAGGTTTGGTCTAACAAATATACTTTAATTTCAGGGGAGGCGGTGGGTTTTGCTGGGCCTTGAGTGCCTCATTTGGGCCTTTTTTAGGTGGGACTCACCAACAAACGCACTTTTGCAGCACGGGGACCGTCGGTAATTTGGGGCCTTAATTTGGGGTTTTGGTAAACGTTTACCACGGATAATTTCTGGACCGCAAATGATTGTCATTCTGTTTGATAGATAATAAAAGAAGCGCGCAAAGACCCCAATAAAGCGTAGGTAACGCTTATATCCGTTTAATACCGACTGTCGGCCCGCTGGAGAAAAAAATGGGCAACGAATGGCCGTACCTTTGGCCCATGGCTACCGCACACCCCAATACCGTCGCAGGCGTTTATGAAGTTTTGGAGCGTTCCTTTGGGGGCGTTCACTACGTGCACAACGTTCTGGATCAGGTACTTAAGTTCAATAAAAAGTGGGGATCCCGGGACCGTTCCTTTGTGGCGGAGCACTCCTACGAGATCGTTCGGAACTGGCGCAAACTGTGGGCCCTCGACGCTTTTTTGCAGGGCCAAAAACCCCTGAAGTCTGAGCCCAGCCTCAAGCGCAAAGACATCAAGCGACTTTTTTGGGTGTATTGGACCGTTTTGCGAGGAGAGTCCATTCCGCCTTGGGCGGAAGGGGTGCGTGCGCCGGAGGAGGAGTCCCGTGCGGCCGCCTTGGCGGCCGCGCGGGACTGGCCCATTCAGTGGTCCCAGTCCTACCCCGCTTGGTTTGAAGAACGCGTAGTTGCCGAAGTGGGCCCCGAAAAGTGGGGTCGGTTGGCGGTGGCCTTGAACGAGCCGACGTCCGTGATCCTGCGGGTCAATGCCCTGCGCGGAACGCGCGATCAAGTATTGGCGGAACTCCGCAGCGAAGGAATTGACGTGGAGCTCAGCGACGTTGGGCCTTGGGCCTTGCGGGTGGTGGGCCGTCCCTCCCTGACGAAAACCGCGGCGTTTGCCCGCG
The DNA here is from genome assembly GCA_945865885.1 of Owenweeksia hongkongensis DSM 17368. Classification (GTDB taxonomy): domain Bacteria; phylum Bacteroidota; class Bacteroidia; order Flavobacteriales; family Schleiferiaceae; genus CAMDTE01. The sequence goes on along the minus strand of CAMBEZ010000025.1, from coordinate 21,852 downwards.
GTGCATTTGAAGTTCAGGACGGTGGAAGTCAGCGGATTGCCCCCTTTGTGGAGGCGCGTCCGGGAATGAAAATCTTGGATGCGTGCAGCGGTGCCGGCGGAAAAACCTTGCAGTTGGCAGCCGACGCGGGTAATGCCGCGGAAATCATCGCCATGGACGTGGAGCCCTTTAAATTGAAGGAGTTGGAAAAGCGCGCGGAGCGCGCTGGAGTCAGCACCATCCGAACAGCGCTCATCAAAACCGCGCGCGACGTGCAGCGCTTGGAGGGCTGGGCGGACGCAGTGCTGTTGGACGTGCCCTGCTCGGGCACCGGCGTGATCCGTCGGGACGTGGACACCAAATGGAAATTGCGGCCGGAGCATTTGGAGCGCAACCAAGACATGCAAGCCCAGATTTTGCGGACCTACCCAGACGCGTTGAAGGTGGGTGGTCGCTTGGTTTACGCCACCTGCAGCATTTTGCCCTCAGAGAACGAGCGTCAGGTGGAGCGGTTCCTGGAGGAGCATCCGGGGCAGTATAGATTGGTGCATCAGGAGACCTTAGATCCCTACCACCCGGACTCCGACGGCTATTTTGTGGCGGTGCTGGAAAAGCTCAAAAACGGTTAAGCGCCTCGTGGGCGCGGTCAATTTGCGGTCAAAAAGTTGAAGGAGCGGGCCCTGGAGGGGGGCGTGCGTCGGTTTGTGGGGCTTACTGCCAGCGGATGCGGCGAACCTGGAGGTCTGCGCCCACTTGGATTTTCACGAGGTAAAATCCGGGGGTGAGGTCTGCAGACAATTCCAAAGCTTGGGTGTTGCTGGAGACGGAGCGGCGGAACGACGCGACGCGTTTTCCGAGGACGTCCGTGATTTCGATGGTGGCTTCGCCTGCTGATTGCGGTCCGTCGGTGTGCAAAACCAGGGCACCGTCGCGCTGAAAAAGAGTCCATTCCGGCATGCCGTCGGCCATAGCGGGCACAGCAGCAAGGCTGGCGGCGCTCAGGAGAAGGGCAAAAAGGGACTTTTTCATCGTTTTACGAAGGTATAAAATTGTTTTTGTTCGTGCAAATTCAATGCCACCCTATTTTTGGGGTGCATGAAGAAGCAAGGAAGTGGATTTTTGGAGGGACTGGATTCGGGTGGTTGGAGCGCGCAAAAGCCTCCCTATCTGAAGGATGGCGACGAGGTGGCCCTGGTGGCGCCGGCTAGATGGATGGCAGAACAGCATTTGGCGACTGCCGAAGATTGGTTGCGGTCCGTGGGGTTGGTGCCGGTTCGGGCGCCCCACGTTTTGGGCGTGTGGAATCAGTTTTCGGGGTCGGACGCGGTGCGTGCGGCAGACCTGGAGTGGGCCTTGCGGCGGGCGTCGGTACGCGCTATTTGGTGCATTCGCGGCGGGTATGGATCTGCGCGCACGGTGGATTTGGTCGATTGGAATTTACTGCGGGAAGACCCCAAGTGGATTGCGGGGTATTCGGACCCGACGGTTCTGCTGGCCGCGGCGTGGGGTGCAGGCGTGGCCTCCATACACGGAACGATGCCGGTGAATGTGGCGGGAAATTCGACGGAGTCTTTGCGGACGTTGCATGCGGTTTGGCGCGGCGAAGCGTCGACGGGGTGGAAAATTGCGGCACCCGGCCCGGCGGATTGGGAAGAGTTGGGGTGGCGCGCCGGAACGGCGCGCGGCCCACTCGTGGGGGGCAATTTGAGTGTTTTGTTTAGTCTTTTGGGCTCCAAGACGTTCCCCAGCCTGAAGGGGTGCCTTTTGTTTATTGAGGATTTGGACGAGTATGTGTACCACGTGGACCGCATGTTGGTGGGGCTGAAGCGGTCGAGCGCGCTCCAGGGTGTGGTGGGCGTGGTTGTGGGGGGAATGACGGATTTGCACGACAACGCGGTGCCGTTTGGTCGGTCGGTGGGGTCGCTGGTTTTGGAGCATTTTCCCAATATTCCGGTGGCGTCGGGTTTTCCGATGGGGCATTTGGCGGACAATCAGGCGTTTGAGTATGGGGGGGTGTACACGCTCTCATCAAACGAGTTTTTTGCGGAATTGCTACCGTAGCTTTTTTTTGCCTTTAGTGCAAACGTTTATTTTTAGCCAACTCACTGATTAATAGCAGATTGCTTTTTTAACCGTTTTCATACGCTTATAGACGTTTAAAACCGACTGTCGGCAAAAAAGGGGCACACCTTTGCCCCATGAACACCTCGAAACCTCCCTGGGACGATGAACGTCCCGCCGCGTCCGCATTAGAAGTACGGCGCAAACAGTCCACCCAAGAAAAAGGACAAAACGCGGAAGATGCTGTGGCCAAATGGCTGCAGGACCATCAGTACGTCATTTTGGCGCGCAATTGGCGATGGCACCGTTTTGAGCTGGATCTGGTGGCGCGACGCGAAAATCGATGGCTTGTCGTGGAGGTCAAGTCCCGGTCACGGGGCATTTGGAGTTTCTCGGAACCCGAATCCGTGATCCGGGCATGCCTCACCCGTCCGCAGGAAAACCGAATACGTTTGGCCATGGACGCCTGGGCGCGCCACAAACGTTTGAGCGTGCGGATTGGGCTGTATTTGGCGGTGGTCCAAAGGGGGCAGATCTATTGGTACTTGTTGGACGATGGATAGGGCTCCTTGAGGCGTCGTATCTTTGCTCAACCATGAAAAGGATTCCAAAACGCACCACCGTTACCGCGGCGCTTCCGTACGCCAACGGACCCATTCACATTGGACATTTGGCGGGTTGCTACTTGCCGGCAGACATTTATGTTCGGTATTTGCGGATGCGGGGCCGGGACGTAGCCTTTATTTGCGGTTCGGACGAGCACGGCATGGCCATCACGGTGAAGGCCCGCAAGGAAGGAACAACGCCTCAGGCGGTGGTGGACACCTACCACGCGCTGATGGGCAAGGCGTTCCGCGATTTTGGGATTTCTTTTGATGTGTATTCACGCACCTCGTCTGCGAAGCACCACGAAGTGGCTCAGGGATTCTTTAAAAATCTCTACGACAAAGGGGTCTTTGAGGCGCGTGAAACACTGCAGTATTTTGACCCTGAGGCGCAACAGTTTTTGGCGGACCGAACCATTGTGGGTACTTGTCCAAAATGCGAAAACGAGGAAGCGTACGGAGATCAATGCGAAAAATGCGGCAGTACGCTGAGTCCTACGGAATTGATCAACCCACGCAGCACCCTGTCTGGCGCCGCGCCGGAATTGCGACCCACCACCAATTGGTTTTTGCCGTTGGATGCCTTGGCGCCTAAAATTCGCAGCTACATCGACGCGCATTCGGATTGGAAGCCAACGGTTTACGGCCAATGCAAGAGTTGGTTGGATGCTGGGGACGGTCTTCAGGCTCGGAGCATGACGCGCGATTTGGACTGGGGGGTTCCGGTACCCGTTGAGGGCGCGGAGGGTAAGGTTTTGTACGTGTGGTTTGATGCGCCTTTGGGGTATATCACCGCAACGCAGGAGCTTTTTGGAGCGGATTGGGAGAAGTGGTGGAAAGACGAAGACACGGACATTGTTCATTTTATTGGCAAGGACAACATCGTTTTTCACTGCATCATTTTTCCGGCCATCTTGATGGAACACGGGGGCTATCAATTGCCTGCGGAGGTTCCGGCCAATGAGTTTTTGAATTTGGAAGGTCGGAAGCTGTCTACGTCCAAGAATTGGGCGGTTTGGCTGCACGAGTATTTGGAGGATTTTCCTGGAAAACAAGATGAGTTGCGCTACGTTTTGTGCGCCACCATGCCGGAATCCAAGGACAACGACTTCACGTGGTCTGACTTCCAAACCCGGGTGAATTCGGAGTTGGTTGCGGTCATGGGCAATTTGGTGAACCGAGTTATGGTGTTGAATTACAAGTACTACGGCGGGATTGCGCCGGCGATTCGTTCGCTGGTCACCAACGACGACCAATTGGTGCTGGAGGCCATTGGGGCGCAACGCGCAGCGGTGGAATCTGCCTTGGAGGCGTATCGGTTCCGCGACGCGTTGTCCGAGGCCATGCAGTTGGCGCGTTTGGGCAACAAGTACTTGGCGGATCAGGAACCGTGGAAGTTGGTAAAAGTGGACGCGGAACGCACGGAAACGGTCATGGCGGTTGCTACTCAGGTGGTTGCGGCGTTGGGCACGTTGCTGGAGCCGTTTTTACCGACGTCGGCCGAAAAAATCCGACGCATGATGGGAATTTCGGAGGCCAATTGGTCTGCTTTGGACGGCAGCGTTTTGGTTTCTGCAGGGCACCCCTTGGGGGCGTCCGAATTGCTCTTTGACAAAGTGGAAGATGAGGCGGTGGAGCGTCAGCGCGCGAAGCTTGCGGAGCGCGCGACCCTAGTGGTGGCGGAGGTTGCCGCGGAGGGGGTGACCCCGGTAGCGGCACTGGATCCGTTGAAGGCCGAGGTGGCGTTTGATCAGTTTGCGGCGTTGGATTTGCGGGTAGCGCGCATTGTGGCGGCGGAACGCGTGCCGAAGGCGGATAAGTTGTTGAAGCTCACCGTGGATTCTGGGTTGGATGTTCGGACGGTGTTGAGCGGTATTGCGGAACATTTTGCTCCGGAGGAAGTGGTCGGCAAAGACGTTTTGTTGTTGGCCAATTTAGCTCCACGGGTGATGCGTGGCGTGACGTCGGAAGGAATGTTGCTGATGGCGGAAGATCCCGCCACGGGGCGTTTGGATTTTGTTGCTCCTGGTGCCGGGATGCCGGTTGGGGCGACGGTTCGGTAAGCGATTTCCGCGCGCCCGACGTGGGTAAATCTTAGAAATCAGTACCTTCGGCCGCATGACCAAGCGATCAGTTGCTGCTGCCTTTTTGGGTATTGTTATGGGCGTTGTTTTGTCGGCATCCGTTTATTCCGTTCCTAGTAATTCCTGGGACGAGAAAGGTTTGCGGCACCCGACGCGTTTTGAGTTATCAGAGGGCAAGGAAACGCCTACCTACGAGGAGGTTATGACCTTTTATCGGCAATTGGCTGCGACCTACCCCAAGCAGCTGCGCGTTTGGGAGGTAGGGCCTACGGATGCGGGGATTCCTTTGGTTGCGGTGGTACTGGCGCCCGAGGGGGATTTTGATCCGGAGAATTGGCAGCGAGACCGCAAGTTGGTGGTGTTGGTGAATAATGGAATTCATCCGGGGGAGCCGGACGGGATTGACGCGAGTATGTTGCTGATTCGCAATGCGGTGACGGGTCAGTCGGCCCTGCCCAACCAGACTGTTTTGGTAGTGATACCCGCCTTTAATGTAGGGGGGATGCGCGAGCGGAGTCCGTTTTGCCGGGTGGATCAGAACGGTCCGGAGGAGTTTGGCGCGCGCGGAAACAGCCAAAATTTGGATTTGAATCGGGATTTAATGAAGGCCGACGCCTTGGAAACGAGGTCTTTGCTGGGGTTGATGGAGCGGATGCAGCCGGATGTGTTGATTGACAACCACGTGAGCAACGGTGCGGATTACCAGCACGTGATGACCCTTTTGACGACGCAACCGGATAAGTTGGGCGGCCCGATGGGTCGGTATTTACGGGAGGAGTTGACGGGGCCGATTTATGCACGGATGCGCGACCGGGGCTGGGACATGGTTCCGTACGTGAATCATTGGGGCCACACGCCGGAGGACGGCTGGGAGGTGTTTTTGGAGGGAGGTCGGTTTTTGTCTGGTTATGCGGCGCTGCGCGGGATTTTTTCCTACGTGCCGGAGACGCACATGCTGAAGCCCTACAAGGACCGGGTTTATGCAACGCTGGCGCTGAACGAGGAGCTGATCCGGTTGCATGCGGAGAAGCGTTTGGCGGTGAAGGCAGTGCGGGATTTCCAGGTGGATTATTGGCGGGCCGTGGACCGGATCCCGGTGGATTGGAAGGTGGCGAAGGGCATTGTGGATGCTGTTGGCTTTGACGGGTACCGATCCGGATATAAGCCGTCTGCGGTGTCTGGGAAGCCCCGATTGTACTACGATCGGTCTAAGCCTTATCAAACTAAAGTGAGTTTTCAGGGGTACGCGGAGCCGTCGGCATGGACCCAGGTGCCCGCTGCGTGGGTGGTTTCCGGTGGATGGCACGACGCCGTTGCGCGTTTGCAGGCGCACGGTGTGGAGATGCGTCGGTTGAAGCGGGACACCGCGGTGCGGTTAGAGTTGTGTTGGGTGCGGAATTATACCGTGGGACCGCAACCGTACGAAGGGCACTTTTTGCTGCGCTCTTTGGAGGTGGAGCGGGATACGGCCGAGGTGGTTTTGCGTGCAGGGGATTGGTGGATTTCGTCGGACCAACCGGCGCGGCGTTATTTGGCAGAAGCCTTGGAGCCGCTGGCTCCGGACGGTTTGTTGGTTTGGGGCTTTTTCAATTCCATTCTGCAGCAGAAGGAGGGCTACAGCGATTACGTGTTTGAAGACACGGCGGCGGAATGGTTGAAGGCGAATCCGTCCGTTCGGGCGGCGTTGGAGGCCAAGCGTGCGACGGATTCAGCGTTTGCGGAAGACGGCGGAGCGCAGTTGCGTTGGGTTTTTGAGCAGTCGCCGTTTTTTGAGACGCGGTACCGACGGGTGCCTGTTTTTGGGGTGGTGCGGTAGAATAGGAGCTCTGTTTAGGTGATTATGTTGTAAGTTATTGAATTACAGAACTATTTATCGTTATTTGGGTTTTGTTATGGTGCGTTACGCGGGTAATGTGCGCAGTGTACTCAATCAAAATTCTAAATCGATGCACGCACTATCGTCTTGGTTTCTTTCGGAAAGAGCGCAACGCACGGTGGAGCGAACCGTTTTGTATTCAGCAATTTTGGGCTTTTTGGTACATTTGGGGTGCATTTTTGCTACGCACTTGGGTTTGCTCCCGCCCAATTGGCTGGGCACAGAATGGACGAATCCGATCTCCGCAGTTTACACTCCATTCTCATTCATCCTGGTGTACGAAGTGTACTTGGTGGTCTACTATTTACCGCGGTCCATCACCACCTATGTAGTGAAGCAATACGAGATCGTAACCTTGATTTTGATTCGACGTTTGTTCAAAGATCTTTCGGAAATAAGTGTTTCTGATCAGTGGTTTGTACTCCAACAAGACGTTGATTTTACTTATGATTTAGTCGCTTCGCTGGTATTGTTTTTTATGCTGTTCCTTTTTCATCGACGAAACAAGCGCCTGTTGGCGGTCCGTGATGAATCTACCCTTGCGTTGTCAGACAAACGTTTGCAGTCATTTCTATTCTTCAAGCGCGGATTGGCAGCCTTACTGGCCCCAACACTTTTGGTGTTGGTGGTTTATTCTTTTGGAGGTTGGTTTTGGGATGTTTTGCAAACTCATGGGCAGGAAATTCCGCACATACCAAACGTCAACAGCATCTTCTTTGATCGGTTTTTCACCCTTTTGATTGCGGTGGACGTCTTGTTGCTCTTGATTTCTTTGCTGCACACCGACGAATTCCACAAGATCATCAGAAATTCAGGATTCATCATTTCCGCCATCCTCATCCGTTTGTCTTTTGGCGTGACGGGTTGGCCCAGCACCCTGCTGTTGGTTGCCGCGGTGGTGTTTGGCTGGTTGATGCTGGTTATTTATGATTTGTATGAGTCCATTGATGCAGAACCGGATTCAACAGCATCGAGTCCGCATTAGGAAGGGCGCCCGTACTGCGGCTGAGGACCCCTCATTACGACCGCTTCACGGTAAAGAGCTCCCAGTAATACTCTAGATCTTTATTGATTGCCCTCAGCTTATGGAGCCATGCTTGGAAGTTTTCCAGGGGCATTTCATCCAATTGTGCCAATTCCGTAGATGCGGTTCCCGATGCTTGAAACGACGGTAGTTTGAGCGGTTGCGGGGCGAAAATAAAGTAGATTTTATTAATCCTTTCTTGCTTCGTTCCAGCAGACATTGCGTCCGGGGTTCCAAGGTCTGCTACAATGGAATAGGGTGATTTGGTGTGCAATGTCCCCCCATCAAATAACCAAACTCGCTCGTTTGGGTTGAAATAAGGGTCCGACATTATCCGCAGTTCTTCATTGTTGACTGGGAATACCAGTTGCGTTTTGTTTTCAGAAACATCGTCCAAGAAAACATAGAGGTAACCGCTGCGTCCTGCTTGAAATTGAACCAAAAAGTCTTGACCGTTGGTAAATTGATTGGTGATGCATTTTTCCTCTGGGCAATGGGCCAGTTTTGCGGTAAACGTTGGTTCTTTATGTTCGAGTGCCGAGGCCAAGCCGAGCACACGGGCTTCAACCCAGAGCTTACCTTGTGTGTCTGTGTAGGTTTTGGTCTTGGGCGGTTCCAGATCGCGGAGGTATTCACCATTTAAAATGGATTCTGAACTGAACAAATACAATTGCTTGTTTTCTTTCGGATCCCCAGAGGTGGAGGACATCAAGAAGGTAGAATTTCCTTGAATAAGGACCTCCCCAAAATGATCTTTAACGGATTGAACCTTGGCCAGCCGAATGGCCATTTCCTTGTTTTCGGTCAAGGTTAAGTCTTCCCGCACCATGAAGGAGTAGGTGGCCTTTACTTGTAGTGGCTTTTGGGCAAAAAGAGCAGTGCTGCCCGCAAGGAGCAGCACTGCAAGAAAAAGACGCATGGAAGTTTTATTTTTGAAGTTCGGGGTTCAAATAGCGTTCGTATTTGGTACGCATATCGTCTGTTTCCCACTGCAATTCGGCCTTCATCTCAGCCAGGATTTGGTTCTTCACCATTTCGTAGTTGTAGCCAATCAGCATTTGTACTTCGTAGTTGCCGTTGCTCAATTGGCGGTAGGTTTGGAACAAGGGGGAGACCATGCCCAATCTCTTGGATACTTTGTTTACCGACACCATGATGGAATTGGTGATGGACACCGCTTCCTCGTTGCTCAATTGCTTATTGGCTACGTCGGACTCCACTACATTCTTCATGTTGGACTCAATCAAGGCAACCAGGTTATTTTTGGCCATTTCAATGGCTTGCATGGAGGATGCTTGCTGGTTTTGACCGACGGCCGAACCGTTGGCAACAATCCAACGAGGTAAACCCTTGTCGTCTACTTCGCTTTGTTTGGCGTAGGCGGCATTCAATTGGTTCTCCAAGGGGGGGTTGCCTGGAAACACTACATAACCTTGTTTTTCGTATCGACGGGCCTCTTTGCGAGCCGTTTTTCCCGCTTTGCCGAAATCGAATTTCTTTTGGTAATCAAAAGGTTTTTTGCTGCCGCAGGCAGTTAATAAGGCTGCGGAAAATGCAAAAAGAAGGAGTTTTTTAGCTGCGTTCATTGGGTTTGATTTTTGTTGGGTTAAAATACGAAATTCTCATTACCGTTAATTTGTGGATTTTGATCCCGAGAGAAGAGTTCGCGGGCTTTGTATGGAATACCGTTTTGTTGGTCCAGTAAGTAGCGCCGCATTTCTGCGGCCGTGACGGCTTGGTTTTTATCCGTGTCTGCACTTCCACTTAGCCCTTTGAGCAAGTAATAGGTAAATAAACCGTGCCGCTTGTCGTCGTACCAGCTGGCTACTTCGTTTTCTCCCGAAGCCGTCAGGATAACTTGGTTGGGCCGCTGCTGGGCAACGGGCTTCAACTTGATTGCAAGGGAAGAGGCCCCTTTGATGATGTTTTCGCCTCCGTTGGTGGCGCCGGAAAAGCACGCATCCACGGCAAAAGTTGTTTTAACTGGATTGAGCGAGGCAATGGTTTCAATGAATTGGCTCAAACGAATGGCGGTGAGTTCCAGTTTGTCTGGGTTGGCATCCACGGGCAGCAGAAAGCTATCACCGTTGTTTATGCCCGGGGCACCGTGTCCGGAATAATACACAAACAATTCGGTTGTTCCCGGTTTAACGATATCGTGCAATCGCCCTTTAACGACCCCGTCGCCCAAGACTACTTTTAAATCCGAAAGGGTTGCGTTTTCAAGAACCAAAACATTGCCGGGTTTGTAACCATGGTGTTGGATTAAAAACTCTTTGACGGAAAAAGCGTCGTTCAAGGCGTATTCCACGGCCGGGATCCCCCATTTATAATTTTTATTGCCAATGACTAAGGCTACGGAGTTCTCACGAACGGGCCGTCCGGGTGCTGCGGTGAATTTGAGGTCGTCTAGGCCACTGGAAGATGCAGCGGCAGATTCCTTTTTGAAGAACAACTCCGTGAGCCCTTTCTGCTGGGCATTTACCACCAACCCAAGATCTTGGGGCAACCCAAAGGTTTCCTGTCCTTCTGTTTTCATGGACAAGGTTAAGGGGAAGGCGCTGGTTAAATCGTTGTTGCAGTAGGCCTGAAATGAAAAATCTTTATAGGATCCTGGGCTCAGGGCACCCAGGGGCACCAATAGGCTGTTGTCTATGGCATTGAGGATGATCACGCCGTTACCGGCGTTGATTTTAGCATTGACTTGTTGCGCCGTTCCTTCTCCTTGGTTGCTCAATCGAATGGTTATAGAAACAACGGAGCCCGGTACAATCACAGACCGGCCCTCAACATCCGCAACCGCCACATCCCGGAATTGTACAGCCGGAAGGCGGTAGGACTTGGTCTCCAATTTTAAGGCAACCGGTGCCGCTCCAAACCCTGCTCCGTCGGAAATTTTGAATCGCAGTGTAGTTTCTCCATCGGTCAGTTCTTTGGGACCTGCGAGTGGCACAAAAACATCTTTGGTTTCGCCCGGTTTCAAATCGTCTAGGAACGCCAACAATCCAGTGGTGGTAAAATCAGATTCACCGGCCAAAACAATCATGCGGGACGTGCCTTGGCCTTTGTTGGTTAGGGTGAATCGAATTTGAGCGTTTTCTCCCGCTGAAAGTACTTGATCTTCGTCGTTGTCTTGGAATTGAACTTCCAAAACCTCTATTTGTGGAGGAAGGTCTGTGCTCAAAGTTCCGCCGGCCAATGCGATGTGTTCGCCAAAGGGTATGGCCGTTCCTTGAGTGGGATGGTACAGCACGGTATTCACCCAAGCCGAGTCCTCGCGGTCGCGGTTGTCGCTCAATTGCTGGATGGCTTCCGCGCGCAACTGGGAGCCGGCAATGAAAAAGTGGCGGGCGTCCTCTTTGCTCATGGGTATGCGTTCCCAAACATCGGATATCCGAATGCTGTATTCGCCACTCCGGAGGTCGTATTTACCCAATTCAATCGCGCTGGGCGGGATGCGTATGCGTTTTCTGCTGTTGGCGATGGCCGCAGCCCGGCGATTTTGCTCTAAATTTTGGTTGACGGCATTTTGCATTTCTTGGTTGAACGCCACCTTCGCCAAATTGCGAACTTCTGCCCTTCGGCGCAATTGAAATTCTTCGGCAGTTTCAAATTGGTCTTGGTTTTTGCTGGCCTCAAAAGTGCGCAAAGCAGATTTCCCCAATTCATCCATTTGCAGGGACCCAAGTGCTGTGGCGCCTTGCAAAGTCAAATCGTTTTCCAGCACGGCCCGACGTCCTATTTTGTAAAAAGCCAGGGTAGAATCAGAATAAAACAAAACGTGGTTGCCGTCTGGGGAGACCGTTAAATGGTCCAATTCCCGGAGTGAAACCCCATAAGACTCAACCGGAATAAAGTCTGCATCGTCCCAAAACAAGGCTTGCTGCTGCGCGGTAAGCGAAACCAAATAGCCCCGATTCGTTGCCCAATGGGCGTCAATTTGCTTACTTCGGTTGTGTTCCAACGAACGAACTTTTTTGCCGTTGCTCAAATCATAAACACTGCCCGTTGAATCGCAGCCCAAAACCAAAACGTACTGACCCGTAGGATCAATTTTGTAATCGTGTACACACGGATTGCTCAATCGAGTGGTCCATTTTAATACTCCGGAATTAAAGTCAAACGCCTTTAAGGATTTATCCGACAATCCAATGAGGGTGCTCAATCGAGGATCCAATTCCGGTTGCTGAACAGACTCCTTTATGGTTACTGTATTTTGACGCACTATGCGGCCCGTTCGGTAGTTGTACGTTACCCCCTCCAATTGGTTCAATAGCAGTATTATTTCGTCGTTGTTCCCTAAATTATAAATACTTAGAATTGGTTTTTCTACCGTAAATCGCTGAAATACTTGACTGGTTTTTAGGTCGAAAACCAAAACGACTTGGTTATTGAGCGCTGTGATCAAGAAATCACTGCTGTTGCTAAAAATGGCTGCAACAGGCTTGCTACCCTCTGTTGCAAAGGTTCGAATTTTGTTTTTACTGAGGTTGTCAAAAACCGTAATTTGCCCAATAGAAAGTACCGCAGCCATTTTGCTGTCTGGGCTCCAAGTTACTCCCAAAACATCCCCGTCTACGGGATTTTTCTGGATCCGAATCAGGTTGGGATCGTTTTGAATCTGTGCTTTTAGATCCTCTGTTGTGGCTTGACTTTGTGCTATACTTTTTTCCCAAGATTCAATAGAAAAGGAGGATCCTTTTTCCTTAATCAGGATGCGAACGTCTTTTGCCGTTTGTTTGGTGGCCTCCAAATAACTGGCAAGAGGTAAATAGACGATTTTCTCGCTTTTGGGCTCCAATGTCCCGACGTACCGTTGAAATTCTTGGACCCCGACGGCTAGGCACAGCGCCAAGTCTTGGGCACTGCCCGTGCCTATATTTACCAAGCGAATTTTGAGTGAATCTGCCCCATAATCAACCAATTCAAGGTATGCATCTAATTCTGGTGGCAGGTTGGGATAATTTTTAACAGCAAGCAAATCAATGGGTGTTGTCAATTCATACGAACGATTTCCATCTATTTCACGCAATACCGCATTCACTAAGGTGCGCTCATTGTTTTCTGAAGGATTTATTTGCGAAATGCCTTCGAGGGCCCAATTTTTGGAATTTTGAAAAATAGCTTGTGCTTCTTGCCGATCCAGCTGAAAAGAAAAATCACCGAACAATTTTGTTTTCACGGGATACGTTCGATCTTCCAAACGATACGTTCCCAGGCTGTAATCAACGCCGTACACCAATCGTTCCGGGCGTCGAGACTGAATCAGTTCTTCCCAGGCCAATTGGCTGTACAATTCTTCCATGCGCAGGTTTTGGAATTGCAAGCGGTGCAACTCGTCCAGCAGGGAAGGAATGCATTGGATCAGTCGTTTTTCAAATTCACCTTGAGTTTCAAACTGTGATTTTTCTTTGAACCGGCTGTTTAGAAACGCGTTGTAGTGCACTATTTGATCCCAGTCGTCCGGACCGGCGAGTAAATCATCCAATCCCGGCGCATTCTTAAAGTCTTCAAATTGAAAGCCGGATTGCGCGGCAATGGATTGCCAATTGAAGTCCATGACCGCATCTTTGCCCCAACGGATGCGCAGGCATTCTCCGGTTGAAGTGGTTGCGAATACGTTGTTGTCAAAGGTGCGCGTGGAGAAGCTCAAAGCCTTCTTTTTCCCCAAGTAAATCTGGCCGAAAGGATGGTAGTTTACTGCCGCACCATTTTCCGCCGCATAAACATGCAAGGAATCTTTACTGGCCAATACCACACGACTTCCCTGGCCAAATAGACCGCCGGATTGTATTGAATAACAGGAGCCGTGCCACAGCGTTAGCGTGCCAACCGTCTCTAAGGAACGTGCGTTGATGCGCAAGAGCTGTCCGCAATCGTTCAACAACAGCACCTCATTCCCCGAGCGCGACCACTCAATATCCAGTATGTTTTTGAGCGCCAACGGTTCACTCGTTTGGGAGGTTTTGGTTTCAAGGTCCCAGACTTCCAAATTTTTATCTGTTTTCAACATGAAGTACCTGCTGTCCGGACTCCAGGTTACTTGCTCCCGCTTCTTCTTCTTGGCGTCAAACAATTGCAAGGCGGCGCCAAATTTTAAATTTAAGGAGCCCAGGGTTCCGTCTTCAAAAACGGCCAAGAGGTTTTGTTCGTCTGGGCTGATGGACAATTCTGCGGCCTGCGCATTTTGCTTTTTGTCGGAATGCAGCACAAACTCTTCGCCGGTTAATATGTTTTTTTGTTTGATTTGACCCGACTCCGTTGCGTAATAAATAAATTGGCCGGAGGGTCCCCAACTGACGGTGCGAATCACTTGCCCCGCGGAAGCGAGGTGTACAATAGTGTCTCCAACAGACGGGCGGATGGCCAGAAACTTCCCCTCTGTTAGAATCCCAATCCAATCCGGCTGTGGAGCTTCAATGATTTTTGGGTTCCGGTAGAGCACCGGATCCAAACGAAGGAATTCGTTGCTGCTGCTAATGATCCCCCTTTTCTCATTTAAGTGCTGCGTTGTTTGGCTCAGAGCCGAAGGCAAGAATGCGGCGGCTGCTAGCACAACAAGACTCAAGCGAATCGTGTGTACAGGGAACAAAAAAAACATACTACGGTTCAAAATCAGGTTAATGGCTTGGTGCCTCTAAGATACAGAAATTCTGAAAAGTGATTTTTGGCTGTACCGGCTGCGCGCACCAGGGATTGTTATCTTTGGTTTGAATTAACATCCCTTGTCAACTTGCTGGCGTTATGAACTACACATTACCCGGATTAACCTTTGTACGCTCTACAGTTATTGTTTTCACGTTCTTTTGTTGCTTATTGGGCTTTGATGGTGCATCAGCCCAAACCTTACTTCCGTCGATGGCTGAGGAGGGAGAGTCGTATTTCACCGAACCGTCGCAAGAGAATTTACCCGAAACGACCATCTGGTCTTATGACTTTTCTTCAGGAATCCCAAGTACGTGGGGGAATACGGGTTTCTACAATTATGCTGGTACCGGTACCGGAACTATTTGGAGTGCCCCATTTGAATACCGCGGACCAACGACAACACCGTCCAGCAATAATGGCTCGCGCGGGGGTTATGCGGGAAGTCAGTTGCCTATTTTGTCTACCACCCGATCCAACGGTTTTGTAATTTTTGATTCGGATTATCGGTACAACGGCGGGCTAGCAACCGGCGCTTGTCAAACGTCAACTTGCGGTCTACATTACGCCACTTTAACTACGCCAAGTATAAATCTATCAGGGCATTCGCAGGTAGATTTAAACTTCGCCCAGTACTACCGTCGATTTAAAGGGACCAACGACGATTGGAGCAATGGCCCCGCTTATATTGATTTTTCGGTAAATAACGGTGCGACTTGGTTTGGTGGATTGCCGATTAACGATCACATTGGTGGAAACATCGCCACTCAAAGAAACAATGAAGTTTCGGTACCCATTGGAGCTTATGTGGGCGGTTGGCCCACTGTTCGCATTCGATTTCGGTTTGAGGGGTTGTCTTATTTCTGGATGTTGGACGACATCAGTCTAACGACAACACCGTCACAGAGAATTAGCTTTTTTGGTAAACAAGGGGGATTAAATCCAGAAGTGCTCCTCAGTTTTACACAAGGACAGATTTCCAATGGCGGCTATCCGGTTGGCCAAGCTCGCCCGCTTGCTGTAGATGCAAACGTTTGGAATTCAGGCAGCACAACATTGTCTAATGTGCGGTTAGTGGCTCTGGTCATTCGGCCCAACGGCCAGAAGGATTCGTTGTATTCGGCAACTGTACCGACGTTAGTGCCCAATGACTCGGTTCATTTGGGGGCAGTCTTCCCGAATTGGGTCCCTACAACAGGGCAGATTCATAAAGTTGTATTTGTTGCTCGCACAAATTCAGCCAGATGGACGTATCCGGATACGTTGGTAATTGACAATTCAAGTACGAATCTTGCCTCTTCATTTGCATCGCGAAGACCACAGAAAGTTACTTTTTCGACGATTTCAACTTCGTATATGGGTGATGGTGTTGAAGTATGGACCGGTTTTTACGTAAAACAGCCAGACACCGTTTTTAATTTTGGGGTTTACTTGGCGTCGTTCTCACGTTCTGGTTCTCAAATAGAATGGGCATTAATGGATTCCACCCAATTTGAATTGGAAGCACAAAATGTTATTGCCTCAGGGAGCTACTTTTTAACCGCGCAAGATTCAACAGCCAGACTTGCACAGATACCTTTTTGCCGATCTTATTTGTTGCCTAAAGGTCGTTACTACGTTAAAGTTAAGTTGTTAAAAATGACATCCAACGGCTATGTCGGAATCTTTAATGACATCTCCAATCGGCAAAATAGTGGAAGTAATTGGTTCCGGCCAGGTGGTTCCACTAGATTTACCGGCTACTCAAACAGCATTCAGTTCAACACTCCCAAATTAACACTTGGATTTTCAAAATTTAGCAATCAAGTTCTCCCAACCGCCAACGATCTTAAACTCACCGTCAACGGGGATTCGGTACTCTGTGCCGGGCAATCGCGAACACTGACAGCACCTTTGGGATACTCCTACTTATGGAGTAATGGGGCGACAACCCAATCTATTTCAGTTAATTCGGCTGCTTATTATTCCTGCAGGCTGTCCAATACCAGTTGTGAGTTTTGGTCCGACACCATTCACTTGCGGCTGCATGCGCCTAACGCATTTTCGATAGCCGCACAGCCCTCAACAACTTTTTGCCAAGGAGACAGCACGCGTTTGTTTGTTCCGTTCAATCCGACGACGCTTTATTCTTGGAGCAACGGAAAAACAACGAACGCGCAGTATGTCAAAGCTGGCGGCACCTACACGTTAACAAGAGTTGATTCTTTGGGATGTACGAAGTCCAGTTCCATTACCACCACCATGTTAAGCGTACCGCCCATTCAAATTACCACCAGTGGGCCGTTGTCTTTTTGTACTGGGGGAAGTGTAACCCTTTATGCCACCGCAGGCGGTTCCAGTTATCTGTGGAGCACAGGAGCTACCTCGCAAACCATAACCGTCAATGCAACCGGTAGTTACGGTGTGTCTATGGGCTTAATCAACGGCTGTACTTCCCGTGCAACCCCGGTTCAGGTAGTTTCCGCAGCACCCCCGGCCAGCGTAATCGCCTCTGGCCCGCTTAATTTTTGCCCCGGAGAAAGTGTAACATTGAGTGCACCCGCTGGATACAGTTACCTGTGGAGCAACGGCGCAACGACGCAGAGCATCACGACCACCGCGGCGGGTTCGTATACAGTGACGGTTTCCCAAAACGGTTGCAGCAGTACTTCTGCTGCACAGGTGGTTGCGGTGGGTTCCAGTCCGCCCGCCACAGTAACGGCGTCGGGCCCTGCCACCTTTTGCCAAGGCGGCAGTGTAACGCTTAGTGCTCCGGCTGGGTATACCTACTTGTGGTCCAACGGCTCTACAGCACAGAGCATTACGCCAACTTCAACCGGCTCCTATTCCGTAACGGTCACCGCCAATGGATGCAGCAGCACCTCTGCATCACAGGCGGTAGTAGTGAACCCGGTACCGCCCAGCACGGTATCGGCCTCCGGCCCGCTCACTTTTTGCCAGGGAGGAAGCGTATCGTTGAGCGCGCCTGCTGGATACAGTTACCTGTGGAGCAACGGCGCCACCACGCAAAGCATTTCCCCAACCGCGAGCGGTTCCTACACAGTAACTGTTTCTGCCAACGGGTGCAGCAGCACCTCCGCGGCACAAGCGGTAACGGTTAATGCAATTCCCCCAAGCACGGTTTCGGCATCTGGATCACTCTCTTTGTGCCAAGGCGGCAGCGTAACGTTGAGTGCCCCCGCTGGCTATGCTTATTTGTGGAGCAACGGCGCCACCACCCAGAGCATTACGGCTTTTGCGGCGGGATCGTACTCAGTAACGGTCAGTGCCAACGGATGCAGCAGCACTTCTGCGGCCCAAGCGGTGACGGTGAGCCCACTACCCCCAAGTACGGTTTCGGCCTCCGGTCCGCTCACTTTTTGCCAGGGAGGAAGCGTATCGTTGAGCGCGCCTGCCGGATACACCTATTTGTGGAGCAGCGGCGCAACAACTCAGAGCATCACGGCTTTCGCGGCGGGATCGTACTCAGTGACGGTAACCGCCAACGGATGCAGCAGTACTTCTGCGGCACTGTCAGTAACAGTGAATCCCAACCCGCCGGCGAACGTAGTGGCGTCGGGCCCGCTGACCTTTTGCCAGGGCGGTTCTGTGGCCTTGGTAGCGCCTTCCGGCTATGCTTATGTTTGGAGCAACGGGGCTACTACGCAAACCATCAACGCAGTTGCGTCTGGATCCTACACGGTAACCGTTTACGGAAACGGTTGCAGTTCTACATCGGCTTCCATTCAGGTGTCTGTTGTCCCCAATCCATCGGCTGCCGTAACGGCATCCGGGCCCTTAACTTTTTGCCAAGGGGGAAGTGTAACGCTGGTTGCTCCTGCGGGTGCAACCTATTTGTGGAACAACGGCGCTGTAACCCAGAGCATCACCGCAACTACCTCGGGTGCTTATTCGGTAGTGGTGTCCAGCAACGGCTGCAGTACCGGATCTTCAGTGCAACAAGTAACGGTGTTGCCCACGCCGCCGGCCACGGTTGTGGCTTCCGGAGCTTTAACGTTTTGCGTGGGCGGATCTGTTGTCCTTACGGCTCCAGCGGGTTATTCGTATTCATGGAACACGGGAGCCACCACGGCATCCATTACGGCCACTACTTCTGGTACGTACTCCGTTCTTGTTAGCGACGGTACGTGCTCAGCAACCTCTTCGGGAACCGCAGTTAGTGCCGTTCCCAACAATTTAAATCCGCAGGTTTTTGGGGTGGCGCTGGCACCCATCAATACCGTTCAGAGCTATTTTACCTCCCAGAATTTGGGCAACGGCTATACGTGGGTGGTGTCCGGGGGCAGTGTGGTTTCCGGCCAAGGCACCAACGCCGTAACGGTCTTTTTGGGAACAGCCGGCAATGTGAAGGTGGTGGTTGTGGAGACCAACGGTTTCTGCAATCAATCCGATACCTTAACGGTGAAGGTGAGCGGTTTGGGTTCCGATGAGGGCGCCGTTCCGCTTATGCGCGTATACCCCAACCCGTCAAACGGAAACTTTACGGTAGAAACGCCGTCACCAGGTGCAGCCTTGTCTGTTTTTGATCTCCTGGGCCGACGCATTCACCACGAGGTGATGTCTTCCGATCGCCTGGAACTGGACGGTATTCCTGCGGGGTTGTACGTTGTTCGCGCAGAGCAGGGTGGAACGGTGTGGGAGGAACGCCTGGTGGTTCAGTAAGCAAAATTTGCTCGCGAGCATTCCAAAAGCGGCCCCAACGGGGCCGCTTTTTTTGACTCGATAATTTTCAGCAGGAGGCTTTACCCTCCTCCAACGGAACTATCCACCCCCGCAGCTGTTACCTAATAAATGAGGACTCATGAAACAAGGCATGATGGTAGCAGTAGTGGTAGTAGTAGTTTCGGTTTTGGCCGTTGGAGCGTGGGCCATGACGCGTAAGAGCTCCATTGAGGAGCCGGAGTACCGGGTGGTCCGAAAGCTGGGCGACGTGGAGTTGCGCGCTTACAACCGCATGGTTTTGGCCAAGACGGATTTGCCCGACAGTTCTTTTGAACGCATGAGCAGCATGGGTTTTCGCACGGTAGCGGGGTACATTTTTGGCGGCAACGAGCGTGAGGAAAAGATCAGCATGACGGCTCCGGTGGTCATGAATTTAGGCAAGGAGTCTTCCATGTACTTTGTGATGCCGCGTGCGTATTCGCTGGAGTCATTACCCAAGCCGCTGTCTGGCCGCGTGCAGGTGGTGGAGGAAGGGCCCAAGACGCTGGCCGTGTTGGCGTTTTCCGGGTACGCCTCCGACGCGAAAATTCGCGAAAAATGTGCGCTGTTGAAGCAGGTTTTGCAGGAGAACGGCGTAGTGACAAGCGGAGACTTTATGTACATGGGCTACAACGCACCGTGGGATTTGGTGAACCGTCGGAACGAGGTGGCGGTGCTGGTGGTGGAGGAGTAAAAACGGCGTTTTTACCTTTCTGCACTGCGTTGCATCGTGGATCTTTAAACGCCCACTTAATTAGTGGGAGTTTATTATCTTTGCACCATGACGCATCCGAAGTACGATCACGTTTTGGTAGGCGGTGGGCTGAGCGGCAGTCTTGCGCTCATTGAACTGCTGCGAACAACCCCGTCCCCAATTTCTATTGCGGTTTTGGAGGAAAACCCGCATCGACTGTTCAAGGGAAAGGCTTATTCGGCGGAGGTTTCTGCTCAGGTGTTGAACGTTCCGGCGGAGCGAATGAGCCTGTACTGGGACCAGTCGAGTCACTTTGTTCGGTGGTTGGAGGCAGAAGGACATCCCTACGGTCCGCACGATTTTGTTCCACGCACGGTATACGGCCGATACATCACGGCTACGGTGCACGAGGCTTTGAATCAGCATGCGCAGCACAGCGTTCGCTTTGTGTTCCAGAAATTGGAACATCTGTCCAAAGAAGGAGCTGCCTTTCGTCTTCAGGTTGCGCAAGGTTCTTTGTGGGCCCAAAACGTTTGGATTGCCACGGGGAATTTCAGTCCGGCCGACGTGGCCACAGACCCGATTGTTCTGAACCATCCGAATTACTGGAGCGATCCTTGGCGCGGCGCGGGTTTGGCCTTGGTGCCCGCGGCAGATTCGGTGCTTTTGGTGGGCACGGGATTGACCATGGTGGATCAAGTGTTGGCGCTGGAAGCGCAAGGGCACACGGGTCCCATTCATGCGGTTTCTCGCCGGGGCATGTACCCGCTCAGCCACGGACCGGCTCCGGCCTACAATTGGTTTGCACCGTATTCCGGTCAAGTCTGGAGTCCGGTGGAATTGAGTCGATTGGTTCGTCGGGCCGTTGTTCAGGCGGAAGCCGACGGCGGTACTTGGATTTCTGTTGTGAACGATTTGCGCGAATTCACGCCGGGAATTTGGGCGCAGTGGTCCGCCGCGGAGCGTCGTCAATTTTTGCGTCACCTACGGCCTTATTGGGAAGTGCATCGGCATCGGTTGCCGGCAGCTAGCTTGGAGCGGTTGGAGTCCCTGGAGCAAAGCGGCCAATTGAAGCGAAATGCCGGTCGCATCCGAACCATTTCCACAGACGGCTCCACGTTTCAGGTGCAGTGGGTGGTTCGGGGAACTGCGGAGCACGTGGAAAAATTGGACGTTCAATGGGTCATCAACTGCACGGGACCCCAGTCTTTTGGAAAGAAATTGAAGGAACCTTGGATTGATTCCGCGGTGCTCGACGGTCTGCTGGAATCGGATCCGCTTGCTTTGGGCATCCAACCGGGACGTCGGCAAGATCCTGGGTTGCATTTGATTGGCCCGCCCCGCAAGGGAATGGATTGGGAAAGCACGGCGCTCCACGAAATTAGAGCCCGAGTGAAGCAGGAAGTGCACGCGTTGCGCTCGGTATAGAATCTCCCCTTGCTTGCGCAGCAACCCACGACGGCAACTGCTCTAGGGTGTTGCATGGGGTTTTTCTAAATACTACAGGCCTCTGTAAAAGGTCAATAAGTTAACTTTTTGAAAATATACAGTGGCATTTTGACGACTTTTTGATAACATCAGGGAGATACTATTGCACTGGATTTTACATCTTAAACAATAGTCCTGATGAAACTCAGCTTATTTTTCCTTTCGCTCATCACTGCTTTTGCCGCAGCGGCTCAAAACAGTGGAGACCTACTGCCGATCGCATACCGCATGAACGCAACCGGTGCCACCGATGAAGTTCTGTTTGTGTGTACCAATAATTTGGCTGGAGGTACCGTACTTCAATTTACGGACGCGAAATTTACCACTAATGCTCAAGCTCAATGCGCTGGCGGATTAACCTGGACGGCGCCTGCCGCTGGCTTGCCTGCAGGCTCAATCATCAGCATTAAGAGCGATTTAGGCATTGCAAACCCCGGCACCGCAGTCGGTTCAACTTTTGGACTGAGCTCAAGTGGCGATCAGTGTATCGTTTATTTCGGTCCGGTAACCAGCCCCACCTATATTACAGCGTTAAGTTCTAAAGCATGGACAACAGGCGTCTTGACTACCTGTTCGGGTTCAAATAGCATTCTGCCTTCCACTCTGTCTTCGTCTACTTCCATAAGTTTGGCCACTGCGCCCGGAAGCGTGAGTTCCAATTCAGCCAATGCATACTTCACTGGGAGTCAAAGTGG
>CAMBEZ010000024.1 GCA_945865885.1 Owenweeksia hongkongensis DSM 17368 | reverse complement strand
GAAGCTGTTGATGCAGAATTTTCGTCTACCGCGATGACTAAATTTCCACCTGTATAGGTAAAAGGTGTAGCCAAGGTCAGTTCCATCCACGTGTTGTTCACGGGCAATGGAGCAGCCCCGGCAAACACTTGAGTCATTCCCGATGCCGGCACCCAGCCGTTTGATAAAACAAAGGCAGACACGCTCGTGTTCCCCAGGTAAACCACCCAATCCTTAGCGCTGTTCCATGAAGTACTTGTTACCGTTGTGGACGTTGGGAGATAAGCAATTTTGGTGATTACAGTTCCAACGGGAATGTTCAACTCCGATGGAGTATAAATTGTTTGCGAGTAGTTAAACGCCGTGGACGCACTAATTGGTAAAGATAACGACGTCGTATTCTGAACGCCAACCGTATACACTGTCTGCGCAACCGCGGGGAATGCCAATACCGCTACGATTGCGGCGATCCACGTGCGGAACAAGTTAGTAACCTGTTTCATAATCAAGTACTTATGTTATTTGGGATGATTTGTAAGCGTGAAATATAGTGAGTTCCTGTCAATTATCAAAAACCGATTGTTAAAAAATCTTAGGAGCCGCTTGAATCCAATAGCATCCACCCTTGATTCAAAAGCGGTTCGGCTGCTTTGAATTTTAGGGTTCGTTGTTCCCCCGTCACCAAGTTCACTACCGTGACGGTGTCGTTGGGACGATGAGCGGACTTTTGCTTCACTACCGGTGCTTGGGCCGGGCGGGATGCCGGGGGCGTGTTTTTGGCTGCGGCACCCGACGCGGTTGTTGACGTGGACTCGCTGACCAACGAACGGCTTGCCGTGGTTTGCGGACGCGGTGCAGCCGGGCGCTGGGCTGGGGCCGCTTGCGGAGCCTCTTCCGGGATGAAGGCGCGGAACAAGAACGACACCGCAGAACGGTTCACTTGGTCCATCATGTCTTGGAAGAGCTTGAAGGACTCGTGCTTGTAAATCAAGAGCGGGTCTTTCTGTTCGTAGACAGCGCCCTGTACGTTGGTGCGGAGGTCGTCCATGTTGCGGAGGTGCTCCTTCCAAGCGTCGTCGATGGTGGAGAGCACAATGACCTTCTCCAATTCGCGCAAGGCGCTTTGGCCGCGGGTGTCAACGGCTTTCTGAAGGGGTACCGAAACTTGAAGTCCTTTTTCGCCGTCGGCAAAGGGGACCAGGATGTTCTGGATCTGTCCGTTGTGGTCGCGGTGGATGCCCTCCAAAACAGGCGCCATGCGCTTGGCCATGGAGTCGTTCTTCTCCTTTATATATAAGGAGGTGTGATCGAACAGTTTTTGCGTGAGGTCCGACGCAGAGGATTTGGCAAATGTAGCGGCGTCGAACGGCAACTCGGAAATGCCCAATTGCTCGAACACTTCCAAAGCGAAGCCCTCAAAGTTTCGGTCCGGATGGGTGGAACGAACCACGGTATCGCACAAGTCGTAGAGCATGTTGGCGATGTCTACTTGCAAGCGCTCGCCGTACAGGGCGTTGCGGCGGCGTTTGTAGATGCCTTCGCGCTGGGCGTTCATGACGTTGTCGTAGTCCAACAAGCGTTTGCGAATGCCAAAGTTGTTTTCTTCAACTTTTTTCTGGGCGCGTTCGATGGACTTGGAGACCAGGCCGTGTTGAATCATCTCCCCTTCCACGTGGCCCATGCGGTCCATCAGGCCCGCGATGCGGTCCGATCCGAACAGGCGCATGAGGTTGTCTTCCAAGGAAACGAAGAACTGCGAGCTGCCGGGATCGCCCTGACGGCCGGCGCGGCCGCGCAGCTGGCGGTCCACTCGGCGCGAGTCGTGGCGTTCGGTGCCGACGATGGCCAATCCTCCGGCCGCCTTGGCTTCCGGTGCTAATTTGATGTCTGTTCCGCGGCCGGCCATGTTGGTGGCGATGGTTACGGCCCCGGCGCGGCCAGCTTCCGCCACGATTTCAGCCTCGCGCTGGTGCAACTTGGCGTTCAATACGTTGTGCGGGATGTTGCGCAGCTTGAGCGCGCGGCTCAACAACTCACTGATTTCAACGGACGTGGTTCCTACCAACACCGGACGGCCGGCGTCGCGCAGTTTAACGATTTCGTCGATGGCCGCGTTGTACTTTTCGCGTTTGGTTTTGTACACCAAATCATCGTGGTCCGTACGCGAGATGGGTCGGTTCGTTGGGATGACGGTGACGTCCAACTTGTAGATTTCCCAGAATTCGCCTGCTTCGGTTTCTGCGGTACCGGTCATGCCCGCCAATTTGCGGTACATGCGGAAGTAGTTCTGCAGGGTAACCGTGGCGTAGGTTTGGGTGGCGGCCTCAATGGTTACGTTTTCTTTGGCCTCTATGGCTTGGTGCAGCCCGTCGGAATACCGGCGGCCTTCCATGATGCGGCCGGTTTGCTCGTCTACAATTTTGACTTTGCCGTCCATCAGAACGTACTCTTGGTCCTTTTCAAACAAGGTGTACGCCTTCAGGAGCTGGCTCATGGTGTGGACGCGCTCGCTCTTGACGCGGTACTCGCGCAGCAACTGAGCCTTGTGCTCCGCCTTGTCTGCCGTGGTCTCGTTGGATTTCTCAATGGCCGCCAAGGAGGTAGAGATGTCCGGCATCACGAAGAAGGCAGGGTCCGTGCGGTCTGCCAGGCGTTCCATGCCGCGGTCCGTGAGCTGAACCTGGTTGTTTTTCTCCTCAATGGTGAAGTAGAGTTCTTCGTCCACCAACTTCATTTCCCGACCGTGGTCTTGGAGGTAGAAGTTCTCCGTTTTCTGGAGCATCGTTTTGTTGCCGTCCTCGCTGAGGAATTTGATGAGGGCCTTGTTCTTGGGCAAGCCGCGGTGCGCGCGGAGCAGTTGGAAGCCGGCATCTTTGTTGTTTCCTTCGGTGAGCAGGCGCTTGGCGTTGTTCAGAGCTTCCTGGGCAATGGTCTTTTGCGCATTGTACAGGTCCACTACGTGCGGCTTGAGCTCGTTGAACTCGTGGCGATCTCCGTTGGGGGTTGGGCCGGAAATAATCAAAGGCGTTCGGGCATCGTCAATCAAAACGGAGTCTACCTCATCCACAATGGCGAAGTTGTGGCCGCGCTGCACCAATTCTTCCGGCAATCGGGCCATGTTGTCCCGCAGGTAATCAAAACCAAATTCGTTGTTGGTGCCGAACGTAATGTCCGCTCCATAGGCGTTGCGTCGGGCATCGGAGTTGGGCTGGTGCTTGTCTATGCAGTCCACGGTAAGGCCGTGGAATTGGTACAAAGGACCCATCCATTCAGCGTCGCGCTTGGCCAGGTAGTCGTTCACGGTAACCAAGTGCACGCCAAAACCGGTCAACGCATTGAGGTACACCGGCAGGGTTGCAACAAGGGTTTTGCCCTCGCCCGTGGCCATTTCCGCAATGCGGCCCAAGTGAAGAACCGTGCCGCCGATCAACTGCACGTTGTAGTGCACCATGTTCCACTCCACCTTGGCGCCAGCGGCGGTCCAGTTGTTGTGCCATACCGCGTGGTCACCGTCGATTTGAACGGCATCCGTCCGACCGGCCAGTTGGCGGTCCATTTCGGTAGCGTGTACGCGGAAGTTTCCAGCGCTCAACCGCTTGGCGGTCTCGCGGATGACCGCAAAGGCTTCGGGGAGAATTTCTGCGAGTTCGGCTTCTGCTTTTTCGTAGGCCTTTTTGTCCAGCTCGTCGATTTGCTGAAACAAAACATTCTTCGCGTCCGCATCTTCTTCCGACTCCGCGCGTTTGCGCAAATCAGCAATGGCGGAGCGCTCCTCAGACTGCACGCGCTCCAGCCGGGCACGGAATTCCTGAGTTTTAGCGCGCAGTCCGTCGTTGTCCAACGCTTGGACGGACGGCTCAACGGCTAAAATGCGATCTACATAAGGTTGGATCTCCTTGAGGTCCCGGTCGGACTTGTTCCCAAGGAGTAGAGCGAACAGTTTTTGAATCATGGCAGGGCAAAAGTACAAAGCCCGTGCCACCTAAGTGTTTGATTCAATATTCTTCTTCGTTCCAAAGAAAATCTTCGTCGGAAGGATAGTCCGGCCAAATCTCTTCGATGGACTCGTACACTTCGCCCTCTTCTTCTTCGATGGCTTGCAGGTTCTCTACAACTTCCAACGGAGCGCCCGTACGAATGGCGTAGTCAATCAATTCGTCTTTGGTTGCGGGCCACGGGGCGTCGCTCAAATAGGAGGCCAATTCCAAAGTCCAGTACATGGCGTTCTTTTTTATTAAAGGTATACGATGCCGCAAAAGTAAAAATTCCCCGGACGTATGCAAGTCCTTGAGGAAAAATCGTCTTTTAAGGGATCCAGGGGGTCTCCAAAGCGCCTAATTCCTTGGCGTACCAACGGCTGAGCACAAACAACCAATCGGACAATCGGTTGAGGTAACGCACTACGTCTGGGGGAACGGGCAGGGCTGCGGGGTCTTGGGCCACCGTTTCCTGGGCTTCCACGCAGAATCGCTCGGCCCGACGGCACACGGTTCGCGTTATGTGCAACTGGCTGACCCAGGCATGACCGCCTGGCAGGACAAAATGACGCATGGGCTCCAGGCCGGCGTCCATTTGGTCTATGGAGTCTTCCAGGGCAGCGATTTGGGCGGCGGGGAGGGCGGGGAGTTTGGAGACGAAGTCTGCCCGGTCGTTGGCCAAATGGCTGCCGAGTGCGAATAGGTCTGTTTGGATTTGGAGGAGGAGGGCTTGGTGCGGGGCGGCGGCGGCAGGCGCGGTGTCCCGCACGTAGCCCAAGTGAGCATTTAATTCGTCCACCGTGCCGTACGCATGCAACCGAACGTCGGTCTTGGAGATGCGTTTGCCGCTGTAGAGGGAGGAGGTTCCGGCGTCACCGGTTTTGGTGTAGATTTTCATGGCCCTTGGAGTTGGCGTTGGCAGGGCAATGTCCACCAACCGCACTTTTGGTTCAGTAGGCGCGTTGGTTTTTGCCCTGCATGTAGTTTACAAACGCACGATTGGCCACTCGGGTTCCACCGGGGGTGGGGTAATTTCCGGTAAAGTACCAATCTCCCGGGTGTTGGGGAATGGCCCGGTGCAGTCCTTCTATGGATTGATAATGGATAACTACTTGTGCTTGAACACCTTCTGGCGTTAGCAGTTGGGCAATTTTTCCATTGATGTCCTCCACGGAAAGGGTGGCGTACACGGGAAGAACGGCGTTGATTTGCTCTTCCTTGGGAAGGGTCAATTGGTGCAGGGCGTTTTTAAACGCCTCCTCCACCACTGCGGCGTAGGAGCCGCGCTCCTTGTGCAGTGCCATGGCGGCTTGGAAGGCAATGAAATCGCCCATTTTTGCCATGTCTATTCCGTAGCAATCCGGAAAACGTATTTGCGGCGCGCTGGAAACCACGTGAATGGTCTTGGGCTGCAGACGGTCCAGCATTTTAAGGATGCTTTGGCGAAGGGTGGTGCCGCGCACAATGGAGTCGTCCAGAACCACGAGGTTGTCTGTGGGGCGCACCACTTCGTAGGTGGAATCGTAAATGTGGGCAACGAGGTCATCGCGGGAAGAATCTTCGGTAATAAAGGTTCTCAATCTGGCGTCCTTCCAAGCAATTTTTTCCACGCGCGGACGTCGGTTCAGCAGGGCTTTTAGGGCGTCGGGCTGATTTAAAAGGTCCGGCTGTGCGCGCAGGGCCGCTGCGTTGGCGGTTTGGATGTAGTCCTCCACCCCTTTGACCAGGCCGTAAAAGGCGACCTCGGCGGTGTTGGGTATGAAGGAGAATACGGTGTTGTCTACGTCGTACCCCACGGATTGCAAAACCATATCCGCCAGTTGACGGCCCAAAGACAAGCGTTCTTGGTAGATTTCCGCGTCGTTGCCGCGGGAGAAGTAAATGCGTTCAAAAGAGCAATTGCTCCGCGGCCCGGGGGTCAAAACGGGGATGATTTCCACTTCTGCATTGGCTTTTACCCAAAATGCGTGGCCGGCGGGAAGCTCGTGAACGGAGTCAAACGATGCGTCAAAAGCCGTTTGGATGACCGGCCGCTCGGAGGCCACCACCGCCACTTCGTCGTTGAAGTAGTAATAAGCGGGGCGGATTCCGTGCGGATCACGCAGCACAAAGGAGTCTCCCTGGCCAATCATGCCCGCCATGGCGTAGCCACCGTCCCAACGCTTGGAGGCTCTGCGCAGAATTTCAGGAATGTTCAAGTGATCTTCTTGGTATTGAGCACGCTCGGGTTTGCTCAATCCCATTTGCTTGGCTTTATCGTACAGTTGGGCGTTTTCCTTGTCCAAAAAGTGCCCGATTTTCTCCAAAATGGTGACGGTATCGGCCTTTTCCTTGGGGCTCTGGCCCAACCCCACCAACTTGTCGAACAATTCGTCCACGTTGGTCATGTTGAAGTTGCCGGCCAAAATGAGGTTGCGGCTCTTGTAGTTGCTTTGGCGAAGGAAGGGGTGGCAGGCCTCGATGGCGTTTTTGCCGTACGTGCCGTAGCGCAAGTGTCCCAAGTAAACTTCGCCCAAGGCGGGTACGTTGTTCTTGAGGAATTCGGCGTTCTTCAACAGCGACGCGTCCCCGCTCAGTGCATCGTCGATTCGCTTTTGGATGCGGCCAAAAATATCCGCAATGGGCTTGCCGTCAATGCTTCGGTAGCGGCTGAGGTAGCGCTGTCCGGGAGGCATGTTGAGCTTAATGGAAGCCAACCCGGCGCCGTCCTGGCCCCGGTTGTGCTGCTTCTCCATCAAGAGGTACATTTTGTTGAGGCCGTAAAAGGCCGTCCCGTACTTTTCCAGGTAGTATTCCAAAGGCTTGCGAAGGCGAACAAGGGCTATGCCGCATTCGTGCTGGATGGCGTCGCTCATAGGGAGATTCTGCTAAGCAGCAAAGATACGTATCTTCGTGTGGCGTGCTCATTGATATTCACACCCATATTTTGCCTGAGCGATTCCCGTCTTGGGCTCAGCGATTTGGCTACGGCGGATTTGTTTCCCTGGACCACCACTGCCCCGGTTGTGCCCGGATGATGGTGGACGATCGCTTTTTCCGGGAAGTTCAAGACAATTGCTGGGATCCGGAGGTTCGGCTGCGCGAATGCGCGGTGCACGGGGTGCATCGTCAGGTCCTGTCTACCGTGCCGGTACTCTTTTACTACTGGGCCAAGGCGCAAGACAACCTGCAAATTGCGCGGTTTTTGAACGACCACATGGCGGAAGTGGTGGCGCGGTACCCGGATCGATTCTACGGGCTGGGTACGGTTCCGCTGCAAGATCCGCAACTGGCCATTGAGGAACTGGAACGATTTGCGTCGTTGGGCTTGGTGGGCGTGGAAATCGGTTCCCACGTCAACGATTGGAACTTAGACGCTCCAGAGCTCTTTCCGTTTTTTGAGGCGTGCGCACGGTTGAATTTGAGCGTTTTTGTGCATCCTTGGGACATGATGGCCAAGGAGAAGATGAGCAAATACTGGCTTCCGTGGCTGGTGGGTATGCCCGCAGAAAGCTCGTTGGCCCTGTGTTCGTTGATTTTTGGCGGAGTCTTGGAGCGTTTGCCCCATTTGCGGGTGGCCATTGCGCACGGCGGCGGCTCCTTTCCCTTCACATTGGGGCGAATCCAGCACGGCTTTGACGTGCGGCCGGATCTAGTGGCCGTTGACAACAACGTTCCTCCCCGGGACTACGTGGGCAAATTCTGGGTGGATTCTCTGGTGCACGATCCCCGCATGCTGCAGTATTTGGTGGATTTGTTTGGCGCGAACCGCGTGGCGGTGGGGTCCGACTACCCCTTCCCCTTGGGCGAACACCATCCGGGCGCACTGGTGGAGTCCATGAATTGGGACGCTTCCACCAAGGCTTTGGTTCAAAGCGGTGCGGCGTTGGAATGGTTGGGGTTGAAATCCTAACGATTTAATTGTAAAACCAGTTTTGGATGAAATCGGTAAAACATCAACTTCTCCTGCCGGTAGTGGTGCTTGCACTGGGTGCCCAATTTCGGGTATCGGGTCAGGCTTTTAGGTCCGCTGGTTCTTTGGAGAACGTGCCGGAATGGGCACAAACCGCAATGCGTTTGCCCTTTTACGGGCCCATGGACAGCACCGCTTGGGCGGTTGCAGAGCATTACCGTAGGGTCCGTTCTGCGGCGCCAAAAGGCGAACAAACCTACGAAGACCGGTACGTTCGGGCCTGGCTCCGGGCAAGGCTTCTGTGGGGAACGTCGGACCAAAAAGATCCTTCGGGTACAGGCGACGAAACCGCTCCGTCAACCACCGAATCCGCTACTCCTTGGAGCCCGTTGGGGCCTTGGACGGTGGTGGACAACCAAGGCAATGACGTTGCCGAGCACGCCAATGTTTATTCCATGGCGCAAGGGGGCGGCGGTGTGCTCTATGCCGGAACCGAGCCGGGGCAAGTGTACCGCTCGTCCAACTACGGCGCAAACTGGGCCCTAACCGCACTTCAAGTTCCCTTTCAAGGGGGCGTGCAAGCACTTGCGGCCAATGCCTTGGACGGGCAAACCGTGTACGCCGGAACCTACAATGCCGTGTACCGCTCGGTAAACGGGGGGGCCACCTGGGTTTCTGTTTTGAGTTCCAACAGCTTGAATGTGAATGAGTTGTTGATGATGCCGGGGGATACCAATGCATTGTTTGCCGCTTGCGATGACGGACTGTATCGGTCTGCCAATCGGGGCGCTACCTGGATTTCGGTGGTGCCGGCCCGCACCTACGACATTGCCGTTAAGCCCGGGAGCAACGGGCGTACCGTGTACGCCGTTGGGGGTACTGCTGCCAACCAAAACGCACAGTTCTTTCGCTCCACCAACTATGGATTGACCTTTCAAGCCGTGGGTTCGGGCTGGTACCAATCCACCCACCCCAATCGGGCTGATTTTGGGGCCCGTTTGGCCGTTTCACCGGCGGATACCCAGCGCGTATACGCTTACCTCATTGGCGAATCCAAACCCGGAGATGCCGGCTACATCGGCGTTTTCCGCAGTGGAGACGGAGGCAATTCCTGGACCTTGCCCAACGCACCAACCGGAGGACCTTATACGGGAGCGCACCCCAATTTAGCGGTGGGGTCCCCCTCTTGGACCTACCACCAAGGCTTCTACAATTGTGCCCTGATGGCCAATCCGCTGAATGCGAATGAAGTATTGGTGGGCGGATTGAACTTGTGGAAATCAACGGATGGCGGCGCCACCTTTACCGTGCAGTCCGGTTACGCGGGAGGAACGCTGGGCATGCACGTGGACCAACAAGATTTTCGTCTTTTTTCCTCCCCAAGCGGCGGCGTGGAGGCTTGGATTTCCACCGACGGCGGCATTTATCGATCGTCGGACTTTTTCACCACCCCACCCCAGGTGCGCATGACCGGCATGCAGGCCACCGAGTTTTGGGGGCACGGAGCCGGCTGGAACGAAGATGTTTTTGTTTCCGGTGCCTACCACAACGGGGTAATTGCCCGTCGGGAATCCTATCCCGCAGGAGGTTACCTTCAATTGGGCGGTGGCGAGCCAGCCAGCGGATACGTTGATCCTTTTCGCAACGAACGCGTGGTCAGCGCAGACATTGGCGGAGCGCTTCTGCCCGCGCAATGGGGCCAGTCTGCAAGTTATTTTGGGATCCAACAATTTCCCAACGAAAGCTACTGGCCCGTGGATGCCAGCAACATGGTGTTTGATCCCCGCACGTCCCAGCGTGTTTTTGTGGGTTTTGAAAACAAACTTTTGGGCTCGTCCGACGGTGGCCAATCGTACAGCGTTTTGGCAACTTTTGGCACGGACCCCACGCACCGAATGGCACAATTGGCGGTTGCTCCCAACCAACCGCGTACGTTTTATGCCGTCCAACGGCACGGATGGAGTCCCGCAACGCTGCACCGGTCCTTGGACAGCGGAACTACGTGGGTTCAGCTGCCCCTGCCCGGTAACTTGGGGACCCGACTGACCTTTGCCGTAGCACCCAACAACGCGAATAAAATCTATTTAACGGGTCCGGAAGCGCCGGATGGTCAAAAAATATGGCGTTCCAGCAACGGTGGAACAACGTGGAGCAACTGGAGTACCGCCGCCCTGAACGGTCAGGAAATTCGTTCCGTTTTGGCGATCCTGAGCCCTTCCAACCTGGTGGTTTTGGGCACGCAAAGCAAGGTGCTTTACCGCACGGACACGTCCGCAACGTTCCGCACATTGGGTACCCAATTGCCCCAGCCCATTCAAACACGCGATTTGAACTTTTCGTACAAACACCAATCCGTGCGCGTTTCAACCTACGGCCGCGGCCTGTGGAGTTTGGCGAGTCCGGTATCCAGTGGAAAACCCTTGGCGCGAGCGCAAGTGGAGCGGCCCGTTTGGGTTTTGAGCGGCTGCGGCAACGACTCCGTTTCTTTTGATGATCACTCCCTTGTTGCGCATTCGGGCACCTCGTGGACGTGGATGTTTCCGGGGGGGTCTCCCGGGACCAGCAACCGCCGCAATCCAAAGGTTTCTTATGCTGTTGGCGGCCTGCACACGGCCCAATTGATTGTGCAAAATGCTGCCGGACAACGCGATACCGCCTGGGTTTCTGTGACCGTAGTGGTGCCTCCTGCACTTTTCCCCGGCACGGACTTCCAATCGCCTGTTTTTCCGGCCGTCGGGCTGCGCGAAGCACACGAACCTGGGGCGCCCGCTTGGCAACGCGCACCTTGGGGTTCCGGAGAATTTGCCGCTTTGGCAGACAACTATTCCGTTGACGCACAGGGAAAGTCCAGTTCGCTGGTCTTTCCCGTTTCTGCCGACGGCGTCCACGGAATCCGCAAACTGACGTTTGACCGGGCCTACGCTCCTTATGGATTTCCGTATTCGGACACCTTGCAGTTGGTGCTGGCCTTGGATTGCCAGCTGCAACAGCCCCTTTGGGTGCGTACCGTTGCTGGAACGGAATTGGCGACGGCTCCCGCCCTTCAGAATGCCCTTTTTGTGCCCCAAACGGCAGACTGGGTGCGGGATTCGGTTGATTTGGACTCGTTGTTTTCTGCGCTGAACCTCACCGGCCCGCTGTACTTCGGTTTTCGCAATGTTGGACGCTGGGGACAGGGCATGTACCTGGACAACGTGCAGATTCGGTACACCGTTGGGCGGCCGGAGCAAAATCTGCCCTCGGCATCTACTGCGGCTCCAAAGCCCCAGCCGAACCCCATTACCGGAGGGAATAAAGTTCGATTTATGCCTGCCCCCAAAGGGTTGGTGCGCGCAGATTTCTTCGATGCACAAGGCAGGCCCCTGGGTTCGCGGACGGTAGAAAACGGGGTTAGTTCCCTGCCTTCAGGTTCGTCGGGATTGTGGACGTACCGGTTGGTTTCCGCAGACCGCGTTTGGGTGGGGTCGCTGTTGGTTTTTCCCTGAGTAATTCATGCTGTTGGTTCTGCCCGAATCCCTATATTTAGTGCATGATTCGCGACGCATTCAACTTCAACAAGTGGCTGGAAGAGCACCGGCACGAATTGGTTCCCCCGGTGGGCAACAAGAATTTGTACCACGAAAGCGACGACTACATTGTGATGGTGGTTGCGGGTCCTAATGCCCGAAAAGACTACCACTACAACGAAACGGAGGAGTGGTTTTTCCAGTTGGAGGGGCACATTACGGTGCGCATTCAGGAGGACGGAAAGCCGCGTGAAGTGCATTTGGGGCCTGGGGACATGTTTTTGTGTCCGGCCAAAACACCACACAGCCCGGTTCGTGAAGCGGGAAGCGTGGGCTTGGTGCTGGAGCGCAAGCGGGCCGGACGCGGTTTTACCGACGGCCTTATGTGGTTTTGCGAGTCTTGCAACCACTCCCTGCACGCGGCGTACTTTGAATTGAACAATATTGAACAGGATTTCCTGCCCCACTTCCGGGAATTTTACGACTCCGAAACCCTGCGTACGTGCGGCGAATGCGGGCACGTCATGGAGTCCGACCCCCGTTTTGTATAGCCCCTTGTTTTAGGATTTTCGCTTGAATCGATAGGGAGGCGTGCTGATTCCCTGCACTTTTTCACTGAGCGGAGTCCAATCGCCGTTGGGCCAGAAAAAGACCGTCTCTCCCTGGGGTTCCCTGCGCGGGTACGGAAGGGCGCGGGGGGTTTTCAGTACCGATTTCGTCCAATCTTTACCGGGCTTCAGGGTCCAAACGCTGGCACCGGTGTAGGTGCGCAACGCCAACCAAGCGCTGTCCTGGCCGGCTGACGTCCAGGAGGCAGCTCCGGTGCTGTAGAAATGCGGAAGGGTTCCCCGAAACAGCAAGGTTTCTTCCCCTGCAGATGTGGCCGATCGGGAATACGAATAGACTCGAGCCTCTGGATCTCTTTTGGTGATGACGAGTACGTCGTCGGAAAAAGGTACTGCGACCAACGACTCCGCGTCTCGGGGACCGTCGGGATACACAAAACGGCGCATTTGAAGTTCCGACGGGGTCCAATTTAAGGTGTCTCCGGGGGTAAAGCTGAGTTGAGCCGAGGTGGGTTCCGGCAGGCGGTAGATGCGCACGGATCCGCGCTCCGCTTGGTTGTCTCCAATGTCTGCGAGGTACAAAAAGGTGCCGTCGGACGCCAGGTCTTCCCAGTCTGTGTTGGTGGCTCCGGGGAGGTTCAGTGCGGCGCGTACCGACCCCGTTGCAAAGTCCACGAGGTATAGAGCGGCGGGATTCCCCCCGTCTTCCAAGGCCCAAAAACAACCCGGGAAATCGCGCGCGGGCACCCCGCCGGAAACCTCTTCAAGCGCCAAGGGCGCTGCACTGGAGTCTGGAATGGATTCCCATCCGGTAGCTGACGGGACGGCCGAAACGGAGTACGTTGCCGCAAATGGAGCGTCTGGCTCCTGGGTTTTGCAGGCGGAAAAAAAGACGGCCAGTGCGGCTGAACCCACCCAAACCGTTCGTTTTGCTGCGGCGTATGGGGTGGATTTGGGGTTCAAGCGGGGGATCATCTTAAAAAATTTGAGGGAGAATTTTGGTGGATGGAAGACGCGCTAAGGTACGCTGTGCAAGGCGTTGGGGATGATTTATGCGTTTGTCGGGGTGGGTATTGTTTGTTCTAACAGTACTTTGTTTTGCATAATACCTTTTTTTGTTTATAACTTTGCACCACCATGAACGAAGAAAATGCCAAAGCGCAAATGCGCAAAGGGGTCTTGGAGCTGTGCGTTTTGCGCATTGTTCGCTCCAACGAGGTCTACACTTCAGACATCTCCGATCGATTGAAATCGGCCGAGCTGTTGGTGGTGGAAGGAACCCTGTACCCCCTACTCACCCGCATGAAGAATGCCGGGTGGTTGTCGTACCGTTGGGAGGAGAGCAAGTCTGGCCCTCCTAGGAAGTACTATCAAATTACCCCCACCGGCGAGGCGTTTCTCGCCCAGTTGGAGCGCGAATGGACGGCTTTTACCCAAGCCGTTGACACCCTTTAATTCCATCGAATCATGAAAAAGACCATCGACATCAACCTGGCCGGACTTCGTTTTGCACTGGACGAAGATGCGTACCAACGCCTGAGCGCCTACCTGCGCGCCTTGGAGGCTCAGCTGGCGCAAACGCCTGGAAAAGAAGAAATCCTAGCGGACATTGAGGGACGCATTGCGGAGTTGTTCACGGCAAACTTGAACACCGGGAAACAGGTGATCAACCTCGCGGAAGTGGACGCCGTGGTGGCCACCATGGGCGCGCCGGAAGATTTTGCCGGTGACGACACAGAAGGCGGACGTGTTGCTGGAGATTGGCAGCCGTTGGGGTCGGAAAACAACACTAAGAAGCGCTTGTTTCGGGATGAAGACGATAAGGTTGTGGGCGGCGTTGCCAGCGGCTTGGCCGCCTACTTTGAGCTGGACCCGGTGGTGGTGCGTCTCTTGTGGGCTGTGTCCATCATCTTGGGCGGCCTGGGCGTTTGGTTGTACCTGATTCTATGGGTGGTGGTTCCGCCGGCACGAACTACTGCGGACCGACTGCGCATGCGCGGTGAAAAAGTGAACTGGAAAAACATCCAAAAAACGGTTGAGGATGAGCTTAACGGGGTGGCCGATCGGGTAGACCGGTTTGCCCGCGGCGAAAAGATGGGCAAATCACAGGGTGCCCGTGTGGCCGGTGAAATCGTTCAAACTACGGGGCAGGTTTTGGTCTATATCCTCAAGTTTATCGCCAAGTTTATCGGCGGTCTGTTCATTGGTCTGAGTATCGCCGTGGGCATCGGCCTAACGGTGGCCCTTTTTGGCCGCGGCATCACGGTAAACGACGTGGTAATTGAGCCGGAGCAACTGGATTCCTTTTTGGAGTTGTTTGCCCCGGAAGGCCTGAGCAGCACGTACATCATGGTGTTGACCGGAATGCTGTTGTTGGGTCCGGTGGTGGGACTTTTCACCGTGGGCGCCCGAATTTTGTTCAACCTTCCGTGGCGCCACACCGGGCTGCGCGCCGCCAGTTGGGCAGCAACAGGAATCAGTGTGGTTGCCGTTGTGGTGGCTTCGTTTTGGGGCGTGCGTACGGCACACGAATTTGAAGAGGAGTCGGTGGTAACGACGCAAGAGGCCCTTCCCTCCGGCATCAACCGGTGGAACGTAGTGGCTCACTTTACGCCCGTTTCGGAGCCGG
Organism: Owenweeksia hongkongensis DSM 17368; assembly: GCA_945865885.1. Taxonomy (GTDB): domain Bacteria; phylum Bacteroidota; class Bacteroidia; order Flavobacteriales; family Schleiferiaceae; genus CAMDTE01. The sequence continues at coordinate 11,271 of CAMBEZ010000024.1, read as the reverse complement.
AAGCGCGCTATCGCTTCGACAACGAAGAATCCGACGGGGAGTGGATTTTCACGAAGGACCGACTGTTCACGAATTTGGTGGACTTTACGGTGGCTTCGGAGCCCAGCGAGCGCGCTTATCTGGTGGTTGAACGAATGGCGAGCGGAGCGAGCGGACGGATTGCGCGCGAGCGGGCACAACGAATTGAGTACGGCTTGGACATCCGGCCCGACGGTACGCTGGATTTGGACGCCATGGTGGCCATTGCTCGGGCAGACAAATTCCGGGGTCAGCACGTGTGGATTACGCTGCACTTGCCCAAAGGACACCGCTTGTTCCTGGATCCGTCGACCATGGATCTGCTGGACGACGTGCCCAATTTGGAAAACACGTACGACCACGACATGGTGGGGACGGTTTGGACAATGACCGCGGAGGGGCTTACGCAGTTTCCCTAAGGAACGCAGTCTTCCGAGACGTTAAACGGGCCGAGCGAAAAAAATGGCGGTTGCATGAGCGCTCGTGCAACTTTTTGTTTCCTTTTTGCATCCAACCCTCTAGAGCGTGACTCCAAAGCACGCATTTGACGCATCCGTAACGCACTTTTGTCTCGCATGAAACACGTTATTTCCCACTCTTCATTCCGATGGTGCTTTGCGGCATTGGCGACGGTTGTTTCCGTCGGTTTATCCGCCCAGGACCACTACACCGTTACTGTTTTACCCAACGACCATTCTGTGCAGGTGCAGCACGAGTGGAATGCGGTGGGCGAGCGCCCCTTGGTTGGGGACAAGAATCGGAAATCGAGCCTGTACCAATTCCCCACGACGGTTCCCGGAACCTACGCCACATTGGACTACGGTCGGTTTATTGAGGATTTCGCGGCCTACGACGCCAACGGCAAGCAGTTGCGTCACCAGCGCAAGGGAAGCAACACGTGGAGCATCAAGGGCTCCGCGGTACGGGTTCAGTACCGAGTACTCAGCATCATGGAGGAGTCGGTCCGAAAAAACAAGATTTTTGAACCGGCCAGTGCCTATTTCAACCCGGAGGTGGGTGCGGTGATCAACGGCGGGGCGGTTTTTGGTTTTGCCAACGGCCGAGTATCGGATTCAGCGGTGGTGGAATTGCTGCATCCGTCGAACTGGTGGACCAGTACGTCCCTTCCCCGAAGCTCGTACGCGTCCGATCGTCTGGTGGAAGCAGCGGCGTTGGCGCCCGCTCAGGCAGGCGCTACGTTCTTGGAGGAGCGCCCGGCACAGACCCCTGCCACGGCGCTGACCACGTTGTCTGCCCGGAACTACCACGCGTTGATCGACAACCCCATTGTTGTGGCGCCTGCGGACACCGCTGGATTTTGGGTGAACAACACGCGCGTCACCATCGCCTGCATTGATTTTCGCGGAAAAAAACACGCAACACACTTCAAATCTTTGTTGGAGGCGGACCTGCAAGCGGTTGCGCAATTCATGCCGGTGCTGCCCGTGGATCGCTACACGTTTTTGATCACGGTGGCTGATTTTACCGAGGTAGGGCAAGTGATTCAGGACGCACAGGCCGGAAACATCAGACCGATTGCGCTGATTCGCGCCTTGTTGCGCATGAGAGGTCAAGGGTTGGGTGCGCTGGAGCACAACACTTCTTCGCTTTACTTCTTGGGGGATTTTGGTGTGGATCTACCGGATCTGAATTTGGACGGTCAGCTGGCCTCCTCCGCAGTGCACGAATTCATGCACATCGTAACGCCTTTGGGCCTGCACGCGCCGGCCATCCACGATTTCAACTACGCCAACCCCAGCATGTCCCAACACCTGTGGCTGTACGAAGGCGTCACGGAGTATTTCTCCCATTTGATCCGACTTCAGGGCAGCCGGGTAACGGTGGACGAATTTCTGGCGGAGATGCAGGGCAAAATTCGCTCAGGAGAGCGCTTTCCGTTTGAAAAGATGTCCTTTGCCGAGATGAGCACCAACGTGCTGGAAAAGGGCTATAAAGAGCAGTACGGGCACGTTTACGATCGCGGCGCAGTGCTTGCATGGCTTTTGGACGCGGAAATCCGACGTCTGACCAACGACGCTCGCTCGCTGCGCGATGTCGTACTGGATTTGCATGCGCAATACGGCCCCAACAAACCCTTCGACGAAGCCGGTTTCTACGATGCCTTCGCCGCGGCCTCTCACCCCGAAATGCGCGCGTTTTTCACCCAGTACATCGAAGGGCGCCAGGCCTTGCCGTACGCGCAAATGCTTGCGCCGTTGGGCGTCACCTACCGGGACACAGTGGAGGTGTGGAAAACTGTTTCTCCCCTGGATCGGCGCGAAAACGACCTGCGTTTGGAACCCGGCATACGGGGAGGCTTGCGTACCGTGAAAAAGGTGGGCAAGGACGAATGGGCCGGATTGCAACCGGGCGACGTGGTGGATTCCGGGAAATTACTGGAAGCCTTGGGGAAAGCCGCTGCGGGTGACGTACTGGCGTTCAACGTGGTGCGGGCAGGCCAACCGACCGTTTTATCGGTTCCTGTGCGCAAGGAGAAAAGCCTACTTTTCCGCACACTGGACGGCTACGGAATGAATCCAGAGTTGAAGCAAGACCCTGCCGCTTTATTCCGCTGGACCACCTTCACGCAAGGCGCCTTGGTTCGTTCCCTGTCCAGCGAACCCCTTACGGTTCCCGCTCGTCCATAAGAACTGGGGCAATGACCGTTAGGCCTTAAACACGAAGTCCAGCGCTTTATGGCGCGCTGGATCAGAACAGTTTACGGTATCCGTGGCAATACGGTACCGATCCTTTGTGGTCGTAGTAATCTTGGTGGTACTTTTCTGCCGGATAAAACTTCGTTCGCGGAAGAAGAGCCGTTGCTACGCGGTAGCCCTTCGCCTCGAGCAATCCAATCAGCTTCTCAGACACTGCCTTTTGCCCGTCGTTGGCATAGAAAATTCCGCTCCGGTACTGCGGTCCAATGTCCGGACCTTGACCGTTTTCTTGAGTAGGGTCGTGCGTTTCAAAAAACACCCGGAGCACTTGCTCAACAGATACTTGACTCGGGTCAAATTCCACCAAACAGGCTTCGTAGTGGCCGGTTTTTTTGCCACATACTTGCTCGTACGTGGGGTTCTCTACATGACCCCCGATGTATCCAACAGTAGTGGTCTTAACTCCCTCCAGTTTTTGAAGGAAAAATTCCGTACCCCAAAAACATCCGGAAGCAACAACGATGCTCTGCAAATTGGTGTCTAATTCCATTTCTGATTGACTTGATTTTGATTCAATAAAACGCCCAACGGGCTTGCTTGAAAAGCTCCATGCTGCCGCGCCCAACAGCAGCACCAACAGCACCAATCCAATTGAAATCATTTGCTTTTGCATTTTTTTACATGTCCATCATTTCCATTCCGCCACCGCCCGGCATTCCCGGTTGACGTCCTCCGCGTCCCTTGCGTTCGTTGTTTTGCTGACCAAAACGGTACTGAACGTTCATAAAGAAAATGCGGCTTTCGCGGTAACGCTCAAAATCAATATACACCCCGGGGCGATCTTGAATGAACCCAAATTGGCGGGTTTTGAAAACGTCGGACAAACGAGCCGAGATGCTCAAGTGACGTTTCATCAAGTCCACTTTGTAGCCCAAATCCATACCGCCCATCGGTTTACGTACGCCTTGACCCGTAGGGCCTGCGCCCATTTGCATGTAGGTAATTTGAAGCTGTTGGATCTTACTGAGTTCCACCGTTGCATTCAATCTGCCGTTCCATCCAAATCCAGATTGTTGCAGGCCAGCCTGCAAATTACCGCCGTCAATGGTACTGAAGTACCCATCAGCACTGGCTTGCAAGTTCATCCACGGCACAAAACGGCCCATGGCATTGGCGCTCAAACCGTAGCGCTGCCGAGTGCTGAAATTCTGCCAACTCACCACAACCGCCCCATTGGTGTCCACCGTCAAATAACGACTGAACATATTGGTGGTGTTGTTCATGTAGACCGAACCGCTGATGGAACCTTTGCGGCTGAATTTGACTGCATTGAACTCAAAAGCATGGGTGTTCTCCGGCTTCAAATCCGGATTCCCTTTGCGGATGCTTTGGGGATTGGAATAATCGACGATGGGGTTCAGGCTCTCCTGACCTGGACGGTTCACCCGCATGGAGTAACTCAACTGAAAATCGGTTCCCTTCTTGGGTGAGTACGTCCAGTAGACGGAAGGGAAGAATCCAGGGAAATCACGCGTCATTCGGGAACCGTCGCGCAACAGAAAAGAAAGAAAAGCATGCTCGTAGCGAAGTCCAACCTGCGCTTTCCACTGGTCGGAAAAAACACGACCGAACGTAGCGTAGCCCGCGTGCACCCACTGGTTCATGTCGGTTGTGAACGAACGCAAAGAGTCTTGCAAAAAAGTGCTGCTAAACGGCGTGAGTAATTGCTGTGCTTGCTGATCCGTTCCGCGTTGAAAATACGCCGAACGCATGCCAAAATCCAGCTTGCTTTTGGAGCCAACGGGGCGTTCCGAATCGGTTTGAAAAGTCAGGTTTCGGCCACCTCCCAAATTGCTGAAAAACTGCTGATAGGCACCGTGGGTCAACTCGATGGGGTATCCTTCGCCCAGGTCCCATGTGTTCGTATTCAACTGATCATCCATGGACTGCGAAAAGCTCACATCGGCGGTCCATTTGTAGTTCTCTTTCTTGAACTTGTATTCGTACCGCAAAGACGCATCCCAATTGAAGTTGTTGCTGCTGCTGGTGTCGAACTGCGTGGCGTGCGTGGTGTCTGGCCAAAACTTATTCAAGTTGCCGTAAAAAGTGGTATCGTACCCCGAGCGTATCCCTTGATTGAGTCCTGCAGAAAAGTTGAATTGGTGTTTTGATTTGATTTTGAAATCAACTCCCCCGCGTGCCGTGTAGCCAATGTTGCGGTTTAAGCCGCCGCTGATTTGACTCACGTAGGCGTTTTCCGGAAGGGTGATGAGGCGCAGCGTATTTCCGGTGCTGAACGTCTGCCGATCGTCCCACGAGCTGTTCAAGAAAAAATTGGTCTCTCCCACCTTCTGCGCCAAGTTCACTGCGCCGTTGTACTTGTTGCGGGTGCCTACACCTGCAAGGACGTCGCCGTTCAACCCAGACTTGGTGTTTTTCGTGGTGACAATGTTTATGATGCCGCCCGTGCCGTCTGCCTGAAATTTAGCGCCCGGGTTGGTAATGGTTTCCACTTTGGAAATGGACGAGGCCGGTATGCGATCAAATGCGTTCTGACCGGACATCCCCAGCAACGATGCGGGACGTCCATCGATGAGGATGGTTACGTTCTCTTGACCGCGCAAGGCGATATTGCCATCAATGTCGATGGCCACGTTGGGCACTTGACGCAAAACGTCGGTACCGGAACCCCCTTGAACTTGCAAATCGGATTTAACATCGTACACCTTGCGGTCAATTCCGTTCAATTGGGCGGGGCCGTCGGACACAACCTTGGCCTCCCGCAACTCTTGTGTTTGCGGTGTTAAAGACAATTTGCCCAAGTTGATGGGAGCGTCATTTACTTCGACGGGGCGAAACAAGGGCTTAAATCCCAATGAATTAATTACCAGTCGATACGAGCCCTTTGGAATGTCTTTTAGAACGAATGTACCGTCCGAAGCCGTCAACGCTTGGGCAACAGGAGTGGGTTTTCCTCCATCCGCACCGGGCATTGAGGCCGACGGCATCAGACGAACTTGTGCACCGATCAACGGATCTTGGGTGGTGGATTCCACAATCTTTCCTTGTATGCTGGTCTGAGCATGGGTCATGACCGATGCTGCTACTAGAAATGCGGATAATATAAATCGTACGGATGGGATCATTCGAGTAAGAGCTTCCGTCTGAAGTGTGGTTTAACGGTATGATTAATGGATGGGTAATTAATTCAGCTTGTGGGGCAACAACCCTGCCGAAATAAGGTATTCTGCAATTTGAATGGCGTTTGTGGCGGCTCCTTTGCGCAAATTATCCGCTACAATCCACAGGTTAATGGCCTCCGGGCACGATACGTCGCGGCGAATTCTTCCCACAAAAACTTCATCCTTGTTTTGGGCCAAAAGGGGCATGGGGTACTCCTGTCGGGCTGGGTCATCCAAAACCACTATTCCCGGGGAAGTTGCTAATAGTGTGCGAACTTGCTCAACGGTAGGAACGGCGCCCGAAAATTCAATATTTACCGATTCGGAGTGCCCCCCCATTACCGGTACACGAACGGCCGTTGCCGAAACACGAACGGTCTCGTCTCCTAAAATTTTCACCGTCTCGTTGGTCAATTTCATTTCCTCTTTGGTGTACCCATTTTCCAGGAAACTATCGCATTGCGGGATGCAATTACGATCGATGGGGTAAGCATAAACGCGCGGACCGTCGATATTGTTCCTTTCGTTCTCCATTTGCTCAACGGCGCGCATTCCCGTACCCGTAATGCTTTGGTAGGTAGAAACGAGCACGCGTCGGATGGGAAATTGCAGGTGCAATGCGTTCAAAACGAGCACCAATTGAATGGTAGAACAATTGGGGTTGGCAATAATGCGGTCTTTTGCAGACAATACCGAGGCATTTACCTCCGGAACAACCAGGGCAATACTCGGATCCATTCGCCAGGCGCTGGAGTTGTCAACGACCACGCACCCCACCTCCGCAAAACGCGGCGCCCACTCCAAACTCACTTCGCCGCCTGCAGAAAAAAGTGCGAGATCTGGCTTCATGGAAACGGCTTGTTCCAAAGTCACTACCGCAACTTGATGCCCGCCGCAATCCACCGTTTGCCCCGCTGACTTTTCCGAGGCCACGGGAATCCACTCGGATACCGGAAACTTGCGCTCCACCAAGACTTTTCTCATTTGTTCCCCCACCATTCCGGTGGCACCTACAACTGCAACGCGCATAACGATTGAATTTGGACGACAAAGGTACCGATTTAGTCGAGGTTGATTCCGGTTTTGAAATCCGATAACCGGTTTTAAGTACTTAACTACGGGTATCGGGATTTGATTGGTTAATCCATTGATTTTTAAATGAAATGAATTTCTTCCGAGCCGCGAAAAAAGCGGAAACAGGTTCATTTTATGATCTTTTTCCGACAGCCGTATTTATACGTTTAGAACCGACTGTCGGGAATTGACGCATGCAATTTTGCCCCATGCTAATCGCCATCCTACTCGCCGCTGATACGCTTTGGTCCGATTCCGGCACCGGACCCTGGAGCACGGCACCTGTTCGCTGGTACGGAGACACGGCGAACGCGGTGCGGACAGCTAGTGGTGTCCAGTTAAACGCGCCTGCGTCGGGCAAAACCTTTCTATGGGCTGATGCGCCCATCGCTCCACCGGCCGAGTGGCGGGGACAGGTTGTCTTGAATTTCAATCCGTCCAGCTCGAATTACTTCGAAATGCGATTTGCTGAAGATGGGTCTGGAAACGGCGTGGGCGCGCGTTTTGGTGCTTCTGACGACTGCATTTCGCTGGGCAAACTCACGAAAAACAGCCTAACCACGTGGACGAAATCCAATCCGGGAATATTGAGCAACGCACTTTCTGAGATAAGGTGGAAGCTAACGTGGTCGAAGCAAAACTACTGGACTTTAGCCTTCAGCCAGGATTCCAATTGGATTGTCCTCGACAGCACGGTGTTTTCGCCAACCGCGCCCGCTCGTTACGTTGGCTGGAAGGCGGTGTACACGAGCTCAAACCGCAACCGATTCACCGTGGGTCCTCTATCCGTTTTTGGCCGCGTGCAGCCAGAGCCCGTGGGGCAATCTCCGCCGGACAAACCGGCGCCAATGAACGAAACCCAATGGCGCATTACGGAGGTGCTTGCGGCTCCAGACCCAACACGACCAGGGGCTCCTTCCGTCGATTTTGTTGAGGTTCACTACACCGGCACCGATACCATCCGAACGGAGGGTTGGTCCTTGGCCGTAAATCAGTATTCGTATCCCCTTAGTGCAAAACAATGGACGCCCGGCGAGGTGGCCGTACTGGGAGATTCAACCGGTTTCTCTCCCCAGCTGCGGCGCCTGGTTTGGCACGGGAAAATTCAAGTATTGAGCTCTTACTGTTGGATACAATTGCGCGATGCATACCGGCGCCCGGTGGTTCAAAGCCACATCGATCCGAAGTGGTTTGTGCCTGCGGACAAATCCAAAGGTGGTTTCAGTTGGGAAGCGAAATCGAAGCATTTAACCTGCTTAAATCCCATTGGCTGGTCGGTGTGCAGCTTGCCCGGCGGTAGCTCTCCGGGGGTGCTATCGGTCGGGGCAGATTCCGCAGTGGGGGCAAGGACCGGGGGAATTCGCCGATGGCGGTGGGACGATGAACGAACCCTAGAAGTAGTATTTCGCCACCCCATGAGCTGCATCAACCGAAAAGAAACAACCCTTTCTCTTGATTATATAACCCCCGACAGCATTTGGGCCGTTTCCCCGTGGACGTGGTTACTTCATTGGTCAGAACCTCTTGATTGGTCTGTCGCTTCCTCCAAGACTTTGCGATGGAGCGGTACAAAACATTGCGACGGAACCGACTTGGATACCGTCCTGATCGTTGGCTGGCCTGAATCAGCCGAGCCTGGGGAATGGAAAATCACTGAACTGTTGCTCAATCCGCTTCCCGGTGAATCGCGCTACTTGGAACTGCAAAACACATCGGAAAAGTGGTTGAATGTGGGTGACTTGCGCGTGGTGTCTGTTGATCCGGTCACCCGGACAGATCTGTCGTACCGGATTCTAGCCGAGCCCGGGGTATGCATTGCCCCGAAATCGTGCATTGTCCTGAGCGAATCTTGGGTGAGAATGGCATCGGACTTCTCTGAGTTGGACAGTTTTCGATTCCATCAAAGTGCTGCCGCACTGCCTTGGAACGACGACCTGGCAGTCGGTCGAATTGAAGATGCAAACGGTCAGCCCTTGATTGTGTTCCATGCCGACAAATCGGACCATTATCTTGGGTTGATCCGTGCAGAAGGACACAGTTTAGTGCCCGTTCACGGACATGAAACCGAAACAGATCAGCTCGAATGGACGAGCCACGCTCCCGGAAGTGGGAGTCCGGGGATTGCGCAAACTTTTGCCGCTATCCCAAATGCGAATGGCCGGTGGAGCATGCGGAACAACCGGTGCCGCTGGGGAGCTCCTGCCGTTGTAGAATACCAAGATTTAGCGCAACCCGTACTTGCAGAATGTTGGATTTCAACCCCCTCGGGTCAGCGAATTCTTCAACTGATGCACCAAGGACTGTTGGACAGCAGTGGTCTACTGGTCTGGGACGGTCGCATGTCCAATGGTTTTTTAGCGCCTTACGGAACGTACCTGATGTGCGTTCGGGGAGTGGATGCTAAAAATCGCTCGTTTGCAAAATCTTGGGGCATTCAAGTACGATGACCCGCCTACCTTTGTTGCTATGAACACCAAAGACGAAAAAATCGCGCAATTCGATCCAAACGGACTCGCCGCACCGGGTGCGTTGTACGGATTGCCCTTCGACGAAGTCGATGCCGAGGTTGTTGTTTTCCCGGTCCCTTGGGAAGTAACCGTGAGTTATTCCAGCGGAACTGCGAGCGGGCCCGCAGCCATTTTGGAGGCTTCTGCTCAGGTTGACTTATTCGACCCGCGTACACCAGAAGCCTGGAAAATGGGGTTGTGGATGGCTCCTTTGTCGCTCAAATGGCACGAAAAGTCGGACCGAAACCGGGAACGCGCTGTGGAATATTTGGAAATGTTGGGGCAAGATTCGGTTGGAAAGCGCGGTGCTAAACTCCTGGCGAAGGTGAATGAGGCCTGCGAAGAAATGATCGGGTGGGTAGAGGCCTCAACCGAAGCCTTTTTAGCGGCCGACAAGCTCGTTGTTCTGCTGGGTGGTGATCACAGTACGCCTTTGGGATATCTGCGCGCATTGGGCAAGAAACACGGCTCATTTGGGGTGTTGCAGATAGATGCCCACATGGATTTGCGAAAGGCGTACGAAGAGTTCACCTACTCCCATGCCTCCATCATGTACAATGCACTGCAAACCGGTTTCATCTCGCGCTTGATTCAGGTTGGAATCCGGGATTATTGCCAAGAAGAGGTGGATAACGCCGCCTCCGATTCCCGCGTTGTGGTTCATTACGACCGAGACATGAAGCAGGCGTCCTTCTCCGGAGAAACTTGGGCGCAGCGGGTTGCGAAAATCGTGGCGGATTTGCCCGAAAAAGTTTACTTGTCGTTTGACATCGACGGTTTGGATCCTAAGCTCTGCCCCAATACCGGAACTCCTGTTGCGGGCGGGCTGGAAGCGGAACAAGTTTTGTTTTTGGTGGAGGCCGTTATTGACTCCGGAAGAACCATCATCGGTTTGGATTTAAACGAGGTTGCGCCCGGTTCCGAAGGGGATTGGGATGCCAATGTAGGAGCTCGAATGTTGTACCGACTGTGCAACCTACTGGGCGAGAGCAACGGGCGGTTGCGTACCTTTGCATCATGAAGTGCGGAGTAGTCACCTTTCCTGGGTCCAATTGCGACCAAGACATGATTTTGGCCCTGCGCGAGGGCATGGGCGTTGAAACCGTGTCCTTGTGGCACAAAGACACCGATCTTCAAGGTGTTGACCTGGTTGTTCTTCCCGGCGGCTTTTCGTACGGCGACTACTTGCGTTCCGGTGCAATTGCCCGATTCTCTCCCATTATGGGCGAGGTTATGCGCCACGCAGAACGAGGAGGCTATGTTTTGGGGGTGTGCAATGGATTTCAGATTTTGACGGAATCCGGCCTGCTTCCAGGCGCTTTGCTCCACAACGCATCGCATAAATTCATCTGCAAAAACGTACACCTTCGCGTACAGTCTCCCTTGAGTCCTATTACTGCGGGCTTGGAAGACAATGGCGTGTTCAAAATTCCAATTGCGCACGGCGAGGGTCGTTTCCACGCCAGTGAAGAAGTCTTAAAAGAGTTGAACGACAACGGCCAAGTGTTGTTTCGTTACTGCACCGAAGAAGGCTCCATTACCCCAGAGGCCAACCCCAACGGGGCCGCGGAAAACATTGCGGGAATCACGAACCGCCACCGCAACGTAATGGGCATGATGCCGCATCCCGAACGGGCTGTAGACAGCGATTTGGGCAACAGCGATGGAATTGCGCTTTTTGAAAGCCTGTTTGCGCACATGGTTTCCGTTGCCCGCTAAAAAATTCCAACGGACTTAATTCAGAACCCCGGAACCGCGCTAACCGGTGGGGTGTACGAAAAAAGAGTGAGGCGCCGCGTTACCGCGGCGCCTCATTCTTTTACGGGCGTCCCG
>CAMBEZ010000023.1 GCA_945865885.1 Owenweeksia hongkongensis DSM 17368 | reverse complement strand
GCTTCGGAATCGTCAAACGAGAAGGCCGCAAACGGAACCAAATCGTAGTAGTTGGGGCGGGCCAAGGCGCTGGTACCGGCCAAGCGAACCACGCTGTTCTTGGACACTTGGTACTTCAGCAACAGGCTGGGCAACCAATTGTTGTACGTGTTGCTGTTGGAGGAGTCGGTCTTGGTTCCTTCGTCCAGGTTGAACAGGTTGCCGGAGTAAACGTTTTGGGTTTGCTCCCAACGAAGGCCACCGATGGCGGTCAGTTTCTTCCACGTGCGGGTGTACATTGCGTAGGCACCCAAGATGTTTTCGTTGGCCGTGTACTCCGCTGCGGCGTATTCCTCCGGCACGTCTTCTCCGGTGAATTCGTCGACGTTCGTGAAATCGTATGCACCCAAGGTTGCGGGATTGAAGAACCGTTGCGTGCCGTCTTGTGCGAAGAAATCAGAGCCTGGCATGAACGCGTCCATGCGCGGGGTGGCCAAGGCGTTGTCTTGCAGCGTGGGCTCGTCGTTGTTGAATTCAAAGGCCGTAAAATCCAAATCGCGCTCCTTCGTTTTGGTGCGCAAGCGGGCACCAAACTTCAGGTTTCCATTGGCCACGGGCAAGGTGAAATCCAAACGTGCGTTGCGGTCCCGATCGAAGGTGTTTTGGTTTTGCTCCGTCAATTCATGCAGACCGAAGTCCTCCGAAACCGATCCTTTTCCGGGAGCGGCAAAGACCATGCGCATGGGGTCGTTGTTGGTGATTTCCAGCGGCGCACCCTTCACGCGGTACTGCATGTAGCGCTCCTGAGGACGCAGCTCGTTGGCAAACGATTGGTTGGCACTCCAGTCCATTTTCAGTTGGCCAAAAAGGTGTTCGCCGCGGAGGGCAAAGTTGTTCATGTTTTGGTTCTCCAAACGGGCATTTTTGTAGTCCGATGCGCCGCCCTTGGTCTGCATGCGCACTTCGCCTTCGTAGGTGCCGTCTTCCAACAGCTCAATGTCCTTGTAGCGAATGCGGAAGCGGTTTTCCCAGTCTTTGCGGTTGGACACCATGGACGAGAAGAACAACGTGTGGCCGGGAGCCAAGCGGTAGTCCGCATTGACGGACAAATTCTGGCGCAAGCGCTGTACGTCGTACACGCGAACCTCGTAGTTGGTCACCATCGGCGCAGCGCCGGAAAAGTCCCATTCCATCTCGTAGTTGTCGGATCCAAAGACGTTGTCCTTGCGCGATCCACTCACCACCAAACCCAAACGGTCGTTGGCAAAACGATCGGCGTAGGAGAAACTTCCGTTCAATGTAGTAGCCTGGCGCAGGGCGTTGTACTGCAACCCGCCGTTCACAAAGGCACGACGTCCGCCCACTGCGGCACGGGTAACCAAATTCACCGAACCGCCAATGGCGTCGGCATCCATATCTGGGGTCAACGTTTTGTTCACCTCCAGCGTTTGAATCATGTCCGCTCCAATCAAGTCCAACTGGATGTTCCGGTTGTCGCCCTCTGCGGAAGGAATGCGCTCGCCGTTGATGGTTACGCTGTTCAACTGAGGAGCCAAGCCGCGCACAATGATGTTGCGGGCCTCGCCTTGGTCGTTCTGCATGGTGATGCCGCTCACGCGCTTCAACGCGTCGCCAATGTTGTCGTCCGGGAAACGACCCACTTGGTCCGACGACACCACGTTGGTGGTGTTGACGTTGCTCGCCTGCTTGTTGATGGCCTTGGCCTGACCCTGCAGGTACGAGCCAACGACGTTTGCTTCAGACAAGGTGTTGGCGGTCAACGACGTTTTCAAAACGACGTGCGTTCCGGCTTGAATGGTTTTGGTTACTTTGTCGTAACCGGGGTATTCCAGTACCAAGGAGTGCGCACCGTCGGAAACTTTATTGAAGCTGAATCGACCTTGTGCATCGGTGTACGTTTTCGAGGCACCGTCGAGCAGAATGACCGCACCGGGGAGCGGGATGTTGGTCTCGTCAACGGCAACACCGGTGACGGGCTGTTGCGCCCAGGCAGAGAACGCCGTGGCCGCTACAAGCACAATCAGGGAGCATATTTTTTTCATGTGTTCGTTTTAGCTTTGTGCAAGTGTCTGCCCAAATACGTTAAATAATCGTTGCGGAATTGCAATCAAATTGTTACCTAACAGTATGGTAATCAAACAATAATGAAAACTTATTCTAACCTGCGGTGTGGCAGTGGTTGCAGCAGCAAAGCGCACCGGGGTGTGCAGAAACCTTGCTCATCCAAGTTTGCAGCAGTTCCCAAGGAAGCAAAGGATAAACGCCTACACATGCCTTGTTGGGCTCCCTTTTTTGGCAGTTTTGGCGCGTTTTGCAATAGATATTTTTAAATTCCGTATCTTTGTTAGTCCCTGTAAACGGGAAACTGAACACCGTGCAAACAAACACCTTCACCGAAGCCCGCTTGGGCCAGCACCTCTTCCACGCGCTGTGTTCCAGCGACACTGTGGAGGTCCCCGGCTGGGGGGTGTTTTTGGTGCGTCCGTATGGTGCAGACATCCAATTGATTTCCGGTCTTTTTCTGCCTCCTGCTCGACGCGTTTCTTTTTCGCCCAACAATGCGGTACTTGGAGAATCGTTGCTGCGTCAGGTAGCATCCGTTGAAGGATGTGATCCGTCCGAAGCAGCCCGTTTGGTGCACAATGTAGTGCGCGGATGGCGGGTGCGCTTGGACCGTGGCGAACGCATTTTCCTGGAATCCATTGGGGCATTTTCACTCCGCAACACATTCCAGTGGGTGTTTCAACCCGCGTTGGAGGCGAATTTCTTGCCCGAGTCCTACGGATTGCCCATTTACCGATTGCCGGTTTTGGTTCCTGCGAACGAAGTACCGGCTCGTGCCCTACGCGCCACCGTTTCTCCGGTTCGCCCTTCCGCTCCGGAAACAGCAGCTCCTTCAGCAGCTGCGCGCACGGCCCCTGCTGCGGCGCGAACAACCGCTGCAACCAATCCTCAGGTTAGAGCAACCCCGCCGGTACGCCCCTTGTCCGATCGTCGGATTCGTTCCAACCGGGAAAAGTGGTTGGCACCGATCCGCTCTGCGGCGGTTTTCACCGGCATCGTTGGATTGTTGGTGGTTGGCGGAACGAAGCCTGGATTTCAACAAGATGTTCAAAACGTCCTCCACGAAGCGTCGTGGATGCGTCTCCCCAAATTAGCGTGGCCGTCCATGGATTTATTCTCGCAACCCCCGCTCGAAGAGCCTGCGTCGCCCCAAAAAGAGGCTGGAACACCCGCGGCTGCAACCAAAACGGTAGAGCCCGCTCCGGCCGTTGAGACCCCGGCTCAACCGGTTTCGCAACCCCGGGCGGAAGCTTCACTCGATCAAGAGCCGGCAAGCGACCCCGCTCAGTTAGATGCGGCGTTGGCGAAGCCTGCTCGCACGCAGGCGGAGGCTCCAGTTGAGTCGTCGGCCTCTAAAGAAGACAAATCAACCCGTTCTGCAACGTACGCCACCAAGACCAACGCCTCTAGTAAAGGAGTAACGGCTTCAAACGAATCCAAAGACCTCTATTATTTGGTGGTGGGTGCCTTTGGGGATCGCACCAATGCGGAGCGCTTGGTTGGCACTTTACGTGCCAAGGGTCAGAGTGCACAAATTGTGCCTTCGTCCTTGGGAACCACCAAGGTGGCGGCAGGTGTCGCGCGATCGCAGGAAGAGGCCCAGGCCCAGCGCGAAGTATTGAAAAAATCCTTCCCGGCAGTCTGGGTTTTCCGCGGCAATCCGCAATAATGAAGGCAAAACGCCCGTCGGAGTCCCTAACGGTGATGACCGAAATCGTTCTACCGAACGACACCAACAACCTGAACAACCTTTTTGGTGGCCAATTGCTGAGCTGGATGGACCGTTGCGCGGCCATTGCAGCCCACCGACATTCGCGCAGGATTGCCGTAACGGCGAGTGTGAACAACGTCTCCTTCAAACAAGCTATTCCCGTAGGGAGTATCGTCACTTTGGAAGCCAAGGTTTCGCGGGCATTTTCCTCTTCCATGGAGGTCTTCGTGGAGGTGACCATGGAAGATCAGCGCGGCCAGGGAAACGCGATTCGTTGCAACGAAGCCATGTATACGTTTGTGGCAGTGGATCAATTGGGCAACCCCATTTCGGTTCCGCCTATTGAACCCGAAACCGACTTGGAAAAGCAGCGTTTCGACGGTGCCTTGCGCCGTCGTCAGTTGGCGCTGATTTTGGCGGGCAAAATGAAGCCCGAAGAGGCTACCGAGCTCAAAAAGTTATTCCTTCCGGAAGGAAACTGAGGCCTAAAGCGGCTCCCCAGGCAGACCACACTGCGGCCAGTAAGTACCCCAAAATCCAAAGCGAACGAATCCACCCGCGTTGGGTGTAATCCAGTGCATTAGCGGTCAGTAAGGCCACGGGAACCGAAAGCGCTCCGGGCAACCAAACCCAGGCGGACGGCAGCAGCGCAGCCCAAACAAGCATTAGAAAAACGGAACCCAAGGAAAATTGGATGGCGTGGCGCTTGACCAACTTTGCTTTGGACATGGCGGCTATGGATTGTCCAAGAATGGGCAAAAAGGACAACCCAGCCCAAATCCACCCCACGGGAAGTGTCCGCGGATAGGCACTCCAATCAAAAAAGGACGGCATACGTTTGGGTTGCAAGAACTCAGGAAAGTGAGATGCCATGGGATACAGAAGAGCCCAGGTGCCCAGAGCGGGCAGGAGCGTCAAAAAGACGCGTCGGAGGGTCAGGTGACCGTAGAAGCCCATCCCCAACCAAGCCAGGGGCAAAACCACGGTTGCGTCCGGATGAATCCAGCTGGACAGCGCGCCCAAAAGGCCCACGTTCAAAGCCACACCGTCTTTTTGGCCAACGGGTTGGTGCAACGTAAAAACAAATCCGGTACTTAAAACAACAAGTATGGCCGCCAATACGTCCACCCAACTCAATCCCGCACCGCTTCGGCTCAGCCCAACGGCCACAACCCACCAAGTCCATCCCAAGAGAAAAGTGGCCTTTAGGTAGCCGCTCCGGTAGATCAAAAACAAGTTGACCAATGCAGCCAAAAACCCCGCGGAAACGGCCAAAAGAATAATTTCCCAGACCGGACGCGGTTGGGCTACCGCCAAGCCGGGCAGCAGCACCATGGGCAGAAACACCAGCAGCAGGCTGGCGATGGTTTTATTGCTTTTGAATAAGCCGGTTAACATCTTATCTTTGGGGAAAATTAAAGAATTTTGCCATGCCGTTGCGCACTGTTTTTGAAGCTTTGGGAGAATTTCTCCACTGGACGTTGGAGTTGGTTCCCTTCGCGGGCAATGTGCCCAATATTTTGTTTTCCTTAACCATCGCCGGCGGTTTGTTCTACTGGATAGGCCTAATGCGCAAGCACGAGAAGGCTGGCGACAAGTAAGCAGGGGGTTGCCCGTTTATCCCCAAATCAGCTGACTAAATCATTTCCGATGTCCCGACGGTAGTACTGGCCGGGATAGTGAATTTTAGACAACGCCTCGTAGGTTGCCGCAAGGGCCTCCGAGGCGTTTTTGCCTTTAGATGATACAGCCAACACGCGCCCCCCGTTGGTGACTACGCCGGTGCCGTCTCCAGATTTTTTGGTTCCAGCGTGAAAGACCACCGTGGGATCGTTGGGATCCAAGTCGTTCAGTCCCGATATAGGGTCTCCTTTGCCGTAGGCTTCCGGGTAGCCGCCCGCTACCGAGACCACAACACATTGGGCTCCCGGACTCACTTCCGCCTTGCGGTTGGTCAGCCGATGGTTTGCAGCATCCATCAAGAGCGCAACCAAATCCTCGTTGAGTCGCGGCAAAACGGCCTCGGTTTCGGGATCGCCCATGCGGCAGTTGTACTCAATCACCTTGACAGCGTCCGCACACCGGATCAAGCCAAAAAACAGGAATCCGACGTAGGGAATGCCTTCTGCGCGCAATCCATTTACAGTGGGTTCTACAATGCGGCTGCGCACTTCCTCCATTATTTCTGGCGTACAAAACGGCACCGGGGAAACGGCACCCATTCCGCCGGTATTCAGGCCGGTGTCGCCCTCACCAATGCGTTTGTAGTCCTTGGCTTCCGGCAGCAAAACGTAGTGTTCGCCGTCGGTCAGCGCAAAAACGGAAAATTCAATGCCGTCCAAGAATTCCTCCACCACAACTTTGGCCGACGCCTCGCCAAATTTGGCTTCCAGGAGCATGGCGCGCAACTCGGTTTGGGCTTCCTCCAGGGAGGATAAAATCAAAACTCCTTTGCCGGCCGCCAATCCGTCCGCTTTCAACACGTAGGGAGGGGACAAGGTGGCCAAAAAGGCGCAACCGGCGTCAACACTTTCCGGGGTAAACGTTTGGTGCGCGGCAGTAGGAATTCCGTGCCGACCCATAAATTCTTTGGAAAAATCTTTGGAACCTTCCAGCCGGGCGCCGGAGGCGCCCGGCCCAATGAATGCCAGGTGGTTTAGCCCCGGATGAGCGGCGCAAACGTCGCGCAACCCGTGTACCAGGGGATCTTCCGGCCCCACCACCACCAACGAAATCTCCGATTCGGCTGCAAAACGCGCCAACGCCTCGGTGTCTTGCCAATCAACTTCCACGTTTATTCCTTCCAGTGCGGTTCCGGGGTTTCCCGGAGCAATGAACAGTTGGTTGCAGAGTGGACTTTGGTTCAAAACACGAGCGAACGCATGTTCGCGACCGCCGGAACCGAGCAGGAGGATGTTGATGGCATTCATGGTTGGCTGCAAAGGTAGGCCGATATTTTCATGCCGTCGCGGACCACCACCACCGTGCCCTGAGGTTCGTTCCAAACCGCTGGCGTCCCCGTGCATTGCGCATCCACCAGTCGGTCCAACCGATCCAAATTGGCCCGCCAAAGCGCACCTTCGGCCGTGTACCACAATCCCCCGTGCACGTCCAATTTTGGTGCGCCCGACGGAGACCATCCTGCCCGATGCCATCGCCGCTCTACCCAGCCGTCCGAAGCCCGCACCAACCACAATTGATCGTCGGAACCTTTCACCCAAAGCGATGGTGTGTCGTTCAACGCGCTCGGATCCTTTGCCCCGACGGCCCAGCCCAGCCAAAGTGTGCGGTCTAATTGCGTGGAATCTGAGTACGTTACGGACCAATAACGGGATCCGTTGGAGCGGTAGGATTCAATTTTGTGCTGCATCAGAACCGCCACTTGATTTGGGTTGAGGACCACCGGTGGGTGCGCAACGGGATTTCCGCGCAGGGCAACCGTGCTCCCGGAAGAGTGCACCAGCGTGCCGCAATGGGGAGCGCGGTGGCGCCACCAACCGGCAAAGCCGGTTGGTGGGTTCCCGGGCACGCCCGGGGACCGGGCGAGTCCGTCGGCGCTGCCGACGAACTCGCCCCGCCACCCCTGCTTCCAAAGGACTTCCCACGTCCCCCCTTCCAACATGCTGTCCGGGGTCCAAACCCATGCCGTAGACGTCCACCCGTTGGTGGAGCTTTCGCCCCGGCCCGCGGAGCGCGCACCTACACCGGTGGATTTGGTGATGACGCAAACGGAATGGCCGGGCCCCGCAAACAGCGCCGGTTCCACCCACTGGGTTTCGCCGGGGTAGGTTTGGTTTGGCTCCGGCCAGGGAACCTCCGCCCACCGAAGCGTTGGGAGGTAGAGAACGAGGAGGCCGGAGGGCCCCAACAGGTAGGCCCAATTTCCTTGTTGCAGCGACGCCGTTCCGGGGTAGGAGCCGTCGGTCCAGGCCCGAGGCAGGTAGGCTTTTTGGATGGGGACGCCGGTGCGTCCGTGGAGCAGCCAAAGGGAATCGCCGGAAGAGGCCACCACGTTTTCGGAGCAGGGCCAAGGGCCCATCCCCGCGCCGGCAGCGCCGGCGCGGGGGTGGAAGGTCCACAGGGAAATCCAAGGGTCGGTGAGCGGAGGTGCCACCGTTCCCTGGGTGCACGACGTCCAACCGAACAAGGCGAACAACCCTGCCGCCGCTGTAAAAGTGCCCGTCTTCATCACCGAACGGGTAAGGCAAAGAACCCCGCATTGGAGAGCTGCCCGTTGTACAGCAGACGCAGTTTGTCCTTGGTTTCCGTGCAGTTGCGCATCTGCTGGTGGTTTGTTTTGGGGAGTCGGACGGAGAGTACGGCCCCGTTTACATTGCCCGCGGAGTGCGCCAGTACCATGCCGTCGCTCTCGTACTGAAACACGCGGAGCACGTACCGGGGGGTGGCGTGGCAATCTTCAAAACCGCCGCTCGGCTCGCAGTCGTCCGGGGATTCCGCACGGGAACGTTCCACGGCTCCGGTTTGAAGGTTCACACACGTACACCACCAGCCGTCGTGCAACCAGTGAATTTCCTGCGCCCCCACAATGGTTTTGTACACCCCGTTGGCGTGGGCGTACCAGCGTTCGGCCGCTTCCAAAGCGGCTGCGGTCGCTTCTTTTTGCGCGGCGCGCTTGCGGTAATAAATGGCCAAAGGAATCGCCAGACGCCAGGCATGCGCCGCTTCGCGGTAGGCCAGGGCACGGTCAGCTGCCGCATCGGCCAGTGCGTCAAAACGATCGCGTTCTCGTTGGGCGAAGTTGACCAAACCCTGATCGTCCGTAGCGTTGAAGGGGTCGGTCATTTGTTGAACGCCCAAGGAATCCAAAGCAAAAAAGGACTGCGCCGTTCTCCAGAATACCGGCTCCTCTTCCACGCCGTAGAAGGCGACAATCGGGACTTCACTGCCTTGAACGTGCAGGTTTTGGATGGAAGTGCTCCAAGGCAGTAGGTCCTGGGTAATCGGTCGGTAAAAATCGCGAGCCGCAAAGGGTGTAAAGACTTTTCCAACGGTACCGCACGAAGACTGAACGGTTTGCTTCAACAGGGGATCCAGCCCCGGCACCCAACGCAGCAGGGGCAAGGACGGATACACCACCACTTCGGGATGCCCCAACACCGCGCAGGCCTCGGTTACGAAGGGTCGGGCCAAATCCAAACCGTTGGGACTGGCGTTGTACAGCGCAACGGCACCTAAATGGGGTGAACCGAAGGTGGCGATGCCGCCAAACTGGCGTTGAAAGGCCGAACTGTCTCGGTATAAATCGTCCATTTTTCGGGCTACCACACCGCCCAAACTGTGGGCAACCACCAAGTTGTTGGCAGGCAGCAAACCCAAAGGTGCGCCCAGTGCTTGGTGGGCGGTGGCTACCGCTGCATGCGCGTCCAAGGCCGCATCCGCAAGGGAGCCGTTGTGGTAGTAGGTAGGTGGTGTACTGTAGGGAATGCGCCGCGCCGGGAAATTGGGAGCGCCGCCGTAGGAAGTGCGTGCGGCCACCAGATTCCAGCTGGTTCCGTCGCCCCCCAAGCCGTGGAGGTGGTGCACCATGCGGTCACCGGTTCCTTGAATTTTGAATCCCGGCTGAGGGGCAAAGAGAGGTGGTACAAAATTGCGGGGTTCTGGAAACCATTCTTGAACAGAACCGGGCGCGGAAACAGAGCAGGGTTGGGCTCGTGCGCTGTGCACCAAGAGAATGCCCACAATGGCAAGCAAAAGGCCCACCAACACGGCCATTTCGCCGCTGGGAGCTCGTTTTTTAGAAAGAGAAGATTTACGCATGTTTTTTGGAATTAAGTAGTTAATTAGTGCGTCCACCACTGCAGCGAGTGCCTGGACAACCTCAGGTACGCACCCAGCGCGTTGCGTGGCGTTGTCCCCCTTGTTGGATCCATACGGTGTAGACGTGTGCGCCCGGCAAATCGGTTAAATCCAGCGACCCGCTCCACGGCCCGCGGTGCGTCCAAACCACCCGACCGGTGGCGTCCGCCACAAATACTTCAGCATCAACGCCCAAAAGCGGTCCGCGAGCAACCAAACGACCGTTGCCGCTGGCATCCACCGCCACCCAAGTCTGCCACGGGGAGGAAGTGCCGAGGGGGCCCTCCGATGGGGAGCCTCCTCCGCCGTCCCAGGCCGTTTTGGCTTGGGAGTACGGTCCGTTGATGCCGTTGCTCCACCCGCGTGCGGCCAGCCAGTTTGCTACCGCAGCAGCACCGGTGTCCACGCGCGGCGCCCCCCATTCTACCCGACGGTATCCGGTCCAGCACACTCCGTTGGCGCCCGTCTCTCGTCCGCGTTCCTCCAACTCCGCCAGGAAATAGTCGCCGGTGGGGAGTGCCGCGTACCGAATGCGTCGAACGGAGTCGTTTTGCCCCCAGCGCTCGGTGCGCACTCCCGTTCCGCGGTGATACTCCACCGTTAGGCCGTCCCAAACTACCCGGGTACGTTCGGCGGTGTTGGTTTCTACCGCACGCCCCCATTCCCGCACCTGATCGGCCGTGGGCAGGGGCGAGTGGGGGAGCAACCAATGGCCCCCACGCGGAACCAGCAGCGCCGTGTGCTCCTGCCACTCCTGTGCGTCCGCAGCCGCCCACACCAGCGCGTGGTTTTGCTGCGGATCCGCATAGTAAAAATCCACGCCGCGGCCGTGCCGAACGCGTTGCAGCGGGTGCGGCATTCCTTCTTCGGGGCGGCTGGAACGGTTGAGGTCCACCACCTCAAAAAAGTGCGTTCCGTCCCACACCCGGCTCACGGTTAACGCCTCCTCCTCGGGAAAAAAGTGCCGGAGGTCCAGCGGCGTCAGGCGCGCCGTGTCTTCCATCCGGAACAATTCCGCCCAGCGGCTCGTTCTTTGTTCAACCACCGCAACGAACGGGCGAGTAACCCCCTGTACTTGTTGGGCCCACAAGCTGGGCGGCGCACCCCCTCCTCCCAGAAGGAGGCACGCCCAGATAATTTGTTTTCGCATAAGCCAAAGGACCTTCGTCCTGCCTCCGCTAGCCGTACGCCACACACCTATATCCGTTTAATTACCGACCTTTGCACCGTGGATCCACGCAACCTACTGCCTACCAGCCTACTGGATGAATTTCCCATCCTGAAGCAAACGATTAACGGACGCCCCCTGGTGTACCTGGACAACGCGGCCACGGTGCAAAAGCCGGAATGCGTTTTAAACGCCGTGGACCACTACTACCGAACGGACAACGCCAACGTGCACCGCGGCGTGCACACCCTGAGCCAACGCGCCACGGACTCCTTTGAAGCCGCGCGCGAGCAGTTGCGCATGCACCTCAATGCGGCCCACACCCACGAAATCCTCTGGACGCGTGGCACCACCGAAGGCGTCAACTTGGTGGCCCACGGCTTCCGCACCTTCCTCCAACCGGGGGACGCCCTGGTGGTCAGCACGCTGGAGCACCACAGCAATTTGGTGCCCTGGCAAATGCTGGCCCAAGCTACCGGCGCGGAGCTCCGCTTCATTCCCTTGCTGGACGACGGTTCCTTGGACCAAGACGCCTACTTGGAACTGTTGGACCGTCGGGTCAAACTGGTGGCTTTCAACCACATTTCCAACGCCTTGGGAACCGTCAACCCCGTCCAAAGCATGACGGCAGCCGCCCACCAAGTGGGCGCCGCAGTTTTTGTGGACGGAGCACAGGCCGTCCCGCACAGCACCGTGGACGTTCAGGCACTGGACGTTGATTTTTACGCCTTCAGCGGCCACAAAATGTACGGACCCACCGGCATGGGCGTTTTGTACGGAAAAACAGAATGGCTGGAGCGCCTGCCCCCGTACATGGGCGGAGGGGAAATGATTGACCAAGTTCGCCTGGAGGGTTCCACCTACGCCGGATTGCCCTTCAAGTTTGAAGCCGGAACCCCGCACATCGCGGGAGCCATTGGTCTGGCCGAGGCCTCCCGCTGGATGCACCGCGTGGGCTTGGAGCGGATTGCGCGCCACGAAGACGAGCTGCTGCGCTACGCCACGGCCAAGCTTCAAACCGTAGACGGCATTCGCCTGTACGGCACGGCCGCCCACAAGGCAGCCGTAATCAGCTTCAATTTGGACGGGGCGCACCCCTACGACGTGGGCATGCTTCTGGACCAAATGGGCATTGCCGTCCGCACCGGTCAGCACTGCACCCAACCCATCATGGACCGCTACGGCATCCCCGGCACCGTCCGCGCTTCGCTGGCGGCCTACACCACCGTGGAGCATCTGGACACCTTAGTCGACGGCGTGCAAAAAGCGGCACGCATGTTGTTGTAACCATCGATCTGAACAGTACCCCTCCAATCTGCCCCCACAACATGTCCCCCATCGAACAAGACATCGTCGACGAATTTGATTTGTTCGACGACTGGTTGGCCAAGTACGACCACCTCATCGCCTTGGGCAAAGAACTCCCGCCCTTGGAGGCCGCGCACAAAAATGACGACAACCTCATCCGCGGTTGCCAAAGCAAGGTGTGGCTCTACGCTGAATGCCCCAACGGACTCCTGCACTTTACGGCGGACTCCGACGCCATCATCACCCGCGGAATGGTGGCCTTGCTGCTGCGCGTGGTGCAGAATCGGCCTGCAGAAGAAGTGGCCCGCGAACCTTTTGCCTTTTTAAACGCTATAGGATTGACGAGCCACCTCAGCCCAACCCGTGCCAACGGATTGGCGAGCATGGTCAAGCAAATTAAGTTTTACGCCCTCGCTTACGCCGCCAACGAGTGAACCCCGCCGCCGAACGCCCGGAAATACTGCCCCAAACCATGACGCCAGAAGAAATGCAACACCTGGGCGAACAGGTGGTTGACGTACTCCGCACCATCTACGACCCGGAAATCCCCGTGGACATCTATGAGTTGGGGTTGGTCTACGACGTCCAAGTGTCCGACGAAGGATCCGTAAACGTTTTGATGACCCTGACCTCCCCCAATTGTCCGGTAGCGGAAACCTTGCCCGTGGAGGTGAAGGAAAAAGTTCAGTCCTTGGACGCCGTGCGCGACGCCGAGGTGGAAATCACGTTTGAACCGCCGTGGACCAAAGACATGATGTCCGAAGAGGCCCGGCTTGAGTTGGGAATGCTGTGAATAAATTAGGTACCGACCCGATCCGCAACCGCGTGGCGGAAAGTCCGCTCGTAACGTTGGATTTGGAAGATTTTTTCCCGATCCACCGGGTGGTTTTGGACGTGGCTCAGTGGTGCCCGGAAGGATTGGTGCGCGAAAAGGAATTCCGCGCCGCCTTGCTTGCGTTTGACGGCGAGAGCATTCGGGATGCTGCTGTTGCCGTGCACAACCCCAGCGGCTGCATTTTGCCCCAGTGGGTGCCGGCGCTGGTGGCCATCCGTTTGGCGGAAACGGCACGGTATGTTGCCTGGTGTGCGCCAGACGCATTGCTGGACACCTACTACGCCCACTGTTTGGCCAAACTAGACGTACAGGCCTATGCGAACCGTCCGGTCCTGATCAAGGGCTGCGGAAAACATCCCGTACCGGAATCTGCGTATGCCGCCGCTGCCGCCGCGCTGCGTCCGGTGGCCAAATCCGTGCTGTACGGCGAAGCCTGCAGCTCCGTTCCTTTGTACAAGAATTCTGCAACCGTTTAACCACCAACGTCGGTCCCATGAGTGCTCCCTTTGCTGCCGAAACCGCTGCCCCAGCAACCCCTTTAGACTACCGCCTTCTCTCGTTGCAACGCCGCATGCACACAGTGCGCAACGAAGTCATTGGCCATCCGCTGTACGCCCAACTGCGCAGCGTGGAAGACGTGCAAGTGTTTATGGAGCACCACGTCTTTGCGGTGTGGGACTTCATGAGCTTGCTCAAAACGCTGCAAGCTGCCCTGACCAGCGTGGAAACCGCCTGGGTTCCCACCCGACACAAGGCAGCGCGTCGGTTGATCAACGAAATTGTTTTGGGCGAGGAGTCGGACGTGGACCCCTTTGGCCAACCCGCCAGCCATTACGAACTGTACCTGGACGCCATGCGCCAAGCGGGCGCCAACACGCGGCCGGTGGTGCACTTCATCCAAACGCTGCAACGGGGCTTTTCCCTGCGGGACGTTTTGCGCTACAACACCGCCGAGGTGCCTGAAGCCCAGCTGGCCTTTTTGCGCGCCACCGAACGCATCATCAAGCGCGGCAAGTTGCACGAAATCATGGCGTCCTTCACGTTTGGACGCGAAGATCTGATTCCGGACATGTTTACGGAGTTGGTGCGCGAACTGCACCACAACCATCCGGGAACCTTCGACGCCTTTGTCTACTATTTGGACCGGCACATTGAGTTGGACGGCGACGAGCACGGCCCTGCGGCCTTGCGCATGATGCACGCCGTGTGCGGGGACGACGACGCCAAGTGGGCGGAGGCAGAAGACACCGTAGTGGAAGCCTTGGCGGCCCGACGCGCCCTTTGGGACGCGATTTTGGCGGCTCTTCCCGCGAAGTAAACCAACACGTCAGACGTCGATAATCCCGATATTTTAGGATTCAATTCAGATGCTTTGTGGTTAACGGGCGACGATCCGGAAACATCGGGGTGGCTTCAAAGCCTTACCACAGTCCATTGGGAAGTGGCCTTGCGCGGAAAGCGTTCGCGGGCATTTGAGGCAGCATACCCGAAAGTGGAAACGGGTTGGGTGACACCGTCCCTCTTGGATGATTTCCTGGCCGACGGTGCTCCGCAATAACCGCTGTTTGCATTTGCACCTTAACTTTGATCCCTATGAAAAGATTCCTCTCCCTCCTACTCGCCCTGGTTCTGGCATTGCCCACGGCCGTTCGGGCCGACGAAGGCATGTGGCTTCCGCTCCTGATGCAGAAGCTCAACTACCAGGACATGCGCAAGGCCGGTCTGAAGTTGTCCGCCAAAGATCTGTACGACGTAAACCACGGCTCCCTGAAGGACGCCATCGTTTCCTTCGGCGGATTTTGCACCGGCGAAGTGATTTCCTCGCAGGGCTTGTTGCTGACCAACCACCACTGCGGCTTCGACGCCATCCAAACGCATTCCACGGTGGAGCACAACTACTTGGACGACGGCTTTTGGGCCATGAACAAGGAGCAAGAGCTGCCCAACCCCGGTTTGTACGCAGCCTTTTTGGTGCGCATGGAAGACGTTTCCGCGCAAATCAACGCCCAGCTGACGGCCGGAATGTCTGAGGACGAGCGCCGCGCGGTCATCGCCAAGGCGGCGTCGGAATTGACCAAAAAAGCAACCGAAGGCACCACGTACAACGCGTCTGTGGAGTCTTTCTACCACGGCAACCAGTTCTACTTGTTTGTTTACAACACCTTCAACGACGTGCGTTTGGTGGGTGCACCGCCCAGCAGCGTGGGCAAATTTGGTGGCGACACAGACAACTGGATGTGGCCCCGCCACACCGGCGATTTCAGCATGTTCCGCGTGTACATGAACGCCGACGGCACTCCCTCCAAGGGCTTTGACCCTGCCAACGTCCCCTTGAAGCCCAAGCACCACTTGCCCGTGAGTTTGCGCGGCGTGGAAGACGGCGACTTCACCATGGTTTTTGGTTACCCGGGCCGCACCAACCGCTACCTCAGCTCGTGGGGCGTGCAGCAGGCCATCGACAAGTACAACCCCACGGTAGTGACCATTCGCGACGCGAAGCTCAAGACCATGAAGAAGTACATGAATGCAGACAAGAAAGTAGAAATCATGTTGTCCGCCAACTACGCGCAGACGGCCAACTACTGGAAATACTTCATCGGTCAAACCGAGCAGCTCAAAAACAACAAGGTGTTCGACAAGAAGGCCGCTTTGGAGAACCGCTTCCGCACGTGGGTGGCGCAAGACCCCGCGCGTCAAGCGAAGTACGGCAACACCTTGCAGTTGTTGGCAGAATCCTACCTGGAGTCCGATCCCACCGTCGTGGGCGACGTATACGCCAACGAAGCCGGTTTGCGCGGCCCCGCAGCACCCATGTTGGCGTTGACGGCCTACCGCCGTTTGGCCATGCTGAAGAAAGATGCCTCCGCAGAAGACGTGGCCAAATTGGCCACCTCTTTGAAAGAAGGTGGAGCCGGATTTTTTGCGGAGTTCAACGCGGCGTCGGACCAAGAAATGATGGCTATTTTGTGGGAAATGTGGGCCAAAAACGTGCCTGCGGACCAGCTTCCATCCTTCTTGACCAAAGTGAATGCCGAGCACGGTTCGTTCGCGAATTTTGCCGCCAAAGTGTACAGTTCGTCGGCATTTACCGACGCTGCCCGGTACGAGGCCTGGGCGACCAACCCCACGATGGCCTCTGTAGAGGGCGATTTGTTGGGCCAAGCCATGAAGCAAATTTGGGATATCCGCACGGGCGGTGCCAAAGCGCGCAAGGCCACGGCAGACAAAAAGGCATTGGCCTACCGCCAGTGGTCCGCTGCGGTACGCGAAATGATGCCGGAGAAAAAATGGGCGCCAGACGCCAACTCCACCATGCGCATGACCTACGGCAAGGTGGGCAGCTACCAGCCCAAAGACGGCGTTACGTTTAAGCACTACACCACCCTGGAAGGCGTGATGCAGAAAATGGACAACAGCAACCCAGAATTTGAGGTGCCCGCCAAACTGAAGGCGCTGTACGACGCCAAGGATTACGGCATCTACGCCAACGCAGAGGGCCAATTGCCGGTGGGCTTCATTTCCAACAACGACATCACGGGCGGCAACTCCGGCTCTCCGGTAATCAACGCCCGCGGCGAGTTGATTGGAACGGCGTTCGACGGCAACTGGGAGGCCATGAGCGGCGATATTTTCTTTGAAACGCAGCTGCAGCGCACCATCTCGTGCGACATCCGCTACGTTTTGTTCATCATCGACAAGTACGCCGGCGCCGGTCACCTGGTGCAGGAGATGACGTTGGTGAAGTAAGTTAGCGCGCCGCAGGCGCGCTTCCAGCGGCCGCAAAGCGGCCGCTGAACCCCTTCTCCGGAGGCCGCCTCGCACGAGGCGGCCTCCCTTTTTTTCAGCCCCGGTGCAAGCCATCGGCTCTTTTTGATTCGCTCCGGCCGTCCGGCGGGGATTTGGTACCTTTGCACCTCCATTTGAACGCCATGCAAGTATCCAACAAAGCCGCCCATTTGATTGGCAGCGAGATCATCAAACTCGCTGGAGAAATCAACGCGCTGAAAGCGCAGGGAAAAGACATCCTCAATTTAACGATTGGCGACTTTGATCCCGCGGTTTTCCCGTTGCCTCAGGCACTTTCCGAAGGCATTCAAGCGGCCTACCGCGCGGGCGAAACCAACTACCCTCCTGCGGACGGCATTGCGCCACTTCGGGCCGCCATCGCGCAGTGGTACGCGGATGCGTTGCAGCTGCCGTGCAACCCCAATACGGAAGTTTTGGTGGCCGGGGGCGGCAGGCCTTTGATCTACGCCATTTACCAAGCGTGGGTGAATCCGGGAGAACACGTGGTGTATCCCGTGCCCAGCTGGAACAACAACCACTACACCTACCTGGTGGGCGGAACCCCCGTGGAACTGGAAGCGCTGCCGGAAAACGGCTTCATGCCCACGCCGGAACAGGTCCTTCCCACCTTGGAAACCGCCAGTTTATTGGCCTTGTGCTCGCCCTTGAACCCTACCGGAACGGTCTTTACGGCCGACGGATTGGGCGCCTTGTGCGACGCCGTTTTGGAGGAAAACCGACGTCGGGCCAACAGCGGCAGACGCCCCGTTTTGGTGCTGTACGACCAAATCTACTGGACCCTCACCGGCGACGACACCGCGCACGTGCATCCGGTGGGCCTGCGGCCGGAAATGAAGGAATTCACCGTGTACGTGGACGGCATTTCCAAAAGCTTTGCCGCCACGGGCGTTCGCGTGGGCTGGTCCGTGGGGCCTGCTCCCCTGATCGCCAAAATGAAAACCCTTCTGGGCCACTTGGGCGCATGGGCCCCCAAGCCCGAACAAGTGGCGGTGGCGCGTTACCTGGGTACTCCACAGGCAGATCAGGACGTTCGGGTGATTCAGAAAGCTTCCCTGGAACGCTTGTTGGCGCTCCACGCTGGTTTCCAAGCCTTGAAAGCCGAAGGATTTCCGGTGGACTCCATTGCCCCGCAAGGAGCCATTTACTTGTCCGTCCGGGTTGATTTGCCCGACGCCACCGCGCGTTTGCTGAACGACGCCGGCATCGCCCTGGTGCCGTTCAGCGCCTTCGGCGCCTCCGCCACCAGCCCTTGGTTCCGCCTCTCGGTGGGAACCCTTCACCGTACCGACATAGAACCTTTACTGCACCGACTGCGTTCCCTATTCGCATGAAAAATATCCGAAACTTCTGCATCATTGCCCACATCGACCACGGAAAAAGCACCTTGGCCGATCGCCTGTTGGACGTCACCAAAACGGTTACCTCCCGCGAGAAAATGGCTCAGTTGCTGGACAACATGGATTTGGAGCGCGAGCGCGGCATCACCATCAAGAGCCACGCCATCCAAATGGACTACGTCCGCGGCAAAGACCACTTCCGCTTGAACCTGATCGACACCCCCGGCCACGTGGACTTTTCCTACGAAGTTTCCCGAAGCATTGCGGCCTGCGAAGGCGCCCTGTTGGTGGTGGACGCTTCCCAAGGCATTCAGGCCCAGACCATCAGCAACCTCTACTTGGCCATTGAGCACGACTTGGAGATCATTCCGGTTTTGAACAAACTGGACCTCCCCGGCGCCAATCCGGATGAGGTTTCGGACCAAATCATCGACCTCATTGGGTGTAAGTTGGAAGACATTTTGCGCGTCAGTGCCAAAACTGGCGACGGTGTTCAGGAGCTTTTGGACGCTATTGTGGACCGCATTCCCGCGCCGAAAGGCGAGGAGGACGCCCCCCTGCAAGCGCTCATTTTTGATTCCGTTTTCAATTCCTACCGCGGCATTGAGGCCATCTTTCGCGTGCGGAACGGCGTCATCAAAAAAGGCCAAAAAGTGAAGTTCATGGCCACGGACAAGACCTACTTTGCGGACGAGGTGGGCATCTTAAAACTGGAAAAATCCCCGCGCGACGAAGTGCGCGCCGGCGACGTGGGCTACCTCATTTCCGGCATCAAGGACGCGCGCGAGGTCAAAGTGGGCGACACCGTCACGGGGACCGATTGGCCCGCCACGGTGGCCATTGAGGGTTTTACGGACGTGAAACCCATGGTTTTTGCCGGCATTTACCCGGTAGACACCGAGGAATTTGAAGAACTGCGCGCCTCCTTGGAAAAACTCCAACTGAACGACGCCTCCCTCACCTACGAAGCCGAAACGTCTGCCGCTTTGGGCTTTGGTTTCCGATGCGGCTTTCTGGGCATGCTCCACATGGAAATCATTCAGGAGCGTTTGGAGCGCGAATTCAACATGACCGTCATCACGACGGTCCCCAACGTGAGCTACTACGCCTACATGAAGTCCGACCCGGGCGCGCGCGTGCTGGTGACGAATCCGTCGGACTACCCGGACGTAACCCGTTTGGACCGCATTGAGGAGCCGTACATCAAGGCCCAGATCATCACCAAGTCCGAGTACGTGGGCGCCATCATGACCCTGTGCATTGACAAGCGCGGCGAGATCAAAGGCCAGTCCTACCTCACCTCAGACCGCGTGGAGCTCTCCTTCGACATGCCTTTGGCAGAAATCGTATTCGACTTTTACGACCGCCTCAAGACCATCTCCCGCGGGTACGCCAGCTTTGACTACACCCCCACGGAATACCGGGCGTCGGACCTGGTGAAAGTAGACATCCTCCTGAACAGCGAGCCGGTAGACGCCCTGTCTGCCTTGATCCACCGCGTCAAATCCCACGACATCGGCCGCCGGCTGTGCGAGAAACTCAAAGAACTCATCCCGCGCCAGCAGTTCGTGATTGCCATTCAAGCCGCCATTGGCGCCAAGATCATTGCCCGCGAAACCCTGTCTGCCCTGCGCAAAGACGTAACCGCCAAGTGCTACGGCGGTGACATTTCCCGCAAACGCAAACTTTTGGAAAAGCAAAAGGCGGGCAAGAAGCGCATGCGCCAGTTGGGCAATGTTGAAGTTCCCCAGCAAGCCTTTTTGGCCGTTTTGAAGCTGAACGACTGATCAGTATCGTTTAGAGGGCTCGCGCACGATACCATTCCACGCATTCTTCAGGGTTGAACTGAAAACGTGCTGGATCGGCATGTTCTTGCTGGGATTTGTGGTAGAGTTCCAAGCAAACCGATCGGTGGGACGTTACCGAAATCATCATTCGAAAACCGGATTGGATGCCTTTTCCGGGAAAACTTCGCGATGCGATTTTCCGAATTTTCCAAATTCCTGACCCGACGGGTACGCCTGGCATGGGTTTCCCAAGGTAGGAGATCATGCGATCGTCTGCAGACAAAGCGAGCAACACAGTTCGAACGTCGTTAGATACCGTTTTCCATTTGCGTTCGTGGCGTTTGATATCCTTCAAAAAACGGGGATCGGCAAGCCAAAGCTCATTCTTCATGAATGGGCGAATAAAAAGGCGGTAACCGGTAAAAAGCCAGCTCGTAGTTGAGCTCAGAACCGATGGCGGCCCCTTTTAAGGGCACGTCGGTTTCCACGAGTGCGCTAAGTTCTTCAGGCAAAAAATGGCCAAATCGCCGGGCAGTGTTTGACAATACCCAAAAAGCAGTACCGCTTAACAGCCGCGGATTGGCCTGATCCCATGCAAGCAATCGCGCAGAGCCACCTTTGTTTGGACCATCGGCAAGGCGTTGCACTCGCCCGCTGGCGTACAACTCATCCAAGACTTTTCGGGGGGAAAGCGTTAAAGTGGAGGGACCCGTTTTGAGGTATTTGGCTCCCGTAATCCCGGTCTCGTATCGCGCGTAGTGTTCAAAATCAGACAAATAGGCTAGAAGGAGCACCGTCGATTCGTTCAAACCGGTAGCAGGTCCGATTGATTCCAACAAGAAGAGTATAGCCTCTGCGAAAGTTGCTGGATTCCAGGCGGATACAGTTCGTTCCGATGGGAGGACAGGCGCATACGTCGCAGTGGGTTCGTGCAAAAGTCCTGTGCGATCGTC
Source organism: Owenweeksia hongkongensis DSM 17368 (assembly GCA_945865885.1). Classification (GTDB taxonomy): domain Bacteria; phylum Bacteroidota; class Bacteroidia; order Flavobacteriales; family Schleiferiaceae; genus CAMDTE01. The sequence goes on along the minus strand of CAMBEZ010000023.1, from coordinate 7,033 downwards.
CATTTCGGAAGGCGGAAAGAACAAGGCATCCAAGGAAATGCCGTAGTAGTGTGCCAAGGCGCGCGCTTCGTACAAGCCCAACTGCCTTCCTCCGCCTTCAATTTGAACCACAGCCGTCCGCGCAACCCCCATAATTCCAGCGACTTGATCTTGCGATAGAGCATATTTTTTGCGCCAAGCGGTAAGTGCCGCCCCTAGATTTTGTTCGGTTTCTTTTTTCACCCTACAAATTTATAAACTGTATTGTTATCCAACAAAAAAAGGTTAGAAAAATAAACGTTTAACTTTGGGCATCGGTTCCTCTCGTTGTACCTTTGCCCCATGGCTCAAAAATCCCCCCTCGACCGGTTGAAGGACTTGAACGCGCAGGCCCAGTTGGGCGGCGGTCAGGCCCGTATCGACGCCCAGCACGCCAAAGGAAAATTGACCGCTCGCGAGCGCATTGAGCTCTTCGTGGACCCGAGTTCTTTCGTGGAAATTGGCCGATTGGTGGAGCACCGCAGCACCCTGTTTGGTCTGGATCAACAGAAATTCCTGGGCGACGGCGTGGTGACGGGTTACGGTTTGGTGGACAGTCGCAAGGTGTTTGTTTTTGCGCAAGACTTCACGGTTTTGGGCGGATCGCTGGCGGAGGCCCACGCGCAGAAAATTTGCCGCATCATGGACCTGGCCATGGACAACGGGGTTCCCGTCATCGGGCTCAACGATTCCGGTGGTGCACGCATCCAAGAGGGGGTTGTTTCTCTGGGCGGTTACGCAGACATTTTCTACAGAAACACCCGTGCCAGCGGCGTCATTCCCCAGTTGAGCGCCATCCTGGGCCCCTGTGCCGGAGGAGCTGTTTATTCCCCCGCCCTGACGGACTTTATCGGCATGGTGGAAGGCAGCAGCTACATGTTCGTGACCGGCCCCAACGTCGTAAAAACGGTAACCCACGAGGTGGTGACCTCCGAGGAATTGGGCGGCGCCTTTACCCACGCCAGCAAGAGCGGCGTCACGCATTTTACCTACCCCAACGAACGCGAACTGCTGGACGGTTTCCGCACGTTGCTGTCCTACCTCCCACAGAACTGCCAGGAACTTCCTCCGCGGTGGGACTACACGCCGTCCGACGAATCGCGCCCGGCCCTGGACACCGTCATCCCCGAAAACGCCAACGCCCCCTACGACATGCGCGCGGTCATCGACGGATTGGTGGACGACGCTTCATTCTTTGAAGTGCACCGCGAATTTGCGGAAAACATCGTGGTGGGATTTGCCCGACTGGGCGGTCGTTCCATCGGCATTGTGGCCAACCAGCCGGCCTTCCTCGCGGGGGTTTTGGACATCAAGTCCTCCCAAAAGGCAGCGCGTTTTGTGCGCTTTTGCGACGCCTTCAATATTCCCTTGTTGGTATTAGAAGACGTTCCAGGCTTCCTGCCCGGCACGGACCAAGAGTGGAACGCCATCATCACCAACGGCGCCAAACTGCTCTACGCCTTTGCAGAAGCCACCGTTCCGCGCATTACCGTCATCACCCGAAAGGCCTACGGCGGTGCCTACGACGTCATGAACTCCAAGCATATTGGAGCGGATCTCAACTTTGCATGGCCCACGGCAGAGATTGCCGTCATGGGTGCCAAAGGTGCTGCGGAGATCATCTTCAAGAAGGAAATTGAGGCCAGCAGCAATCCAGCCGAAACCTGGGCCCAGAAGGAAGCCGAATACGCCGAAGCCTTTGCCAACCCGTACGGCGCGGCTGCCCGCGGTTACGTGGACGAAGTCATCCTCCCCAGCCAAACCCGCATTCGCTTGTTGGAAGCTTTTTCGCTGTTGGAAAACAAGGCCGTCAAGAATCCGCGCAAAAAGCACGGAAACGGGCCGCTTTAAAACAGGAAGGACTTAGGAGGCCGGATGCGCGGAAGTGGGGTAGGCGCCGTTGCGTGTGAAGTACGACGTCAGCAAAATGCCCAAGATCACCACGGGAAAGTACGTTTGACCGTTGCCCAAACCGTCCACGGCCGCATGGCTCCACGTTGCGGAGATCAGTTCCAAAACGAAGCAGCCGTAGGCCCATTCGCGCAAGGTTTTGGGAACCATCGGAAGCGCCAACGCCAGAACGCCCACTACTTTAAAGGTGGCCAGCATCAAGGCAAAGTATTCCGGATAGCCTAAGTGCGCCATGCCCGCCCGGGCCATCTCAGACGTACCCGTCAGTGCAGGCATGACTCCTTCGAATACTACGATGATGCCGGCGGCAATCCAGTAGATGGTTTTTTGATTCTTCATGGGGTAAAGGTAAACCATCCTCAACGCCAGTAGAAATCAGATTTAATGCGCAGATAATCCGTACATTGGTGATACTTGATCAGTTAGTATGGGAGTAAAAAATACTTTTTTTCGTGGTTTTTGTGCGCTTATCGCAGTGGTTTTTGGTGCAGATTTAAAGGCTCAAAACGTTCCGGTTTCGGGCCAAGTAGTGGACGAACGCACGCGCGAGCCTTTGCAGTCCGTCGTTTATTGGGGAACAACAAAAACGGCGACGGACCTGGACGGTCGATTTCGGTTGCCGTCGGTAGCGGTCCCCGGACGGATTCGAATTACATCGTTTGGCTACCAAGAGACCCAAGTAGAAATACGCGGTGAACAAAAGTCCTTGGTGGTAGGGCTTAAGCCTGCATCCACACAACTTTCAGCCGCTCAGGTTGTGGGTGCTAAAATCAGCGAAAAGCAGAAACAGGCGCCTTTGACCATTGAAGCGTTGGACATGGTCTCCATGAAAGAAGCACCTGCCCCCAATTTTTATGAGGCCCTTGGAGCCATGAAGGGCGTGGATCTTACCTCAGCCAGTATTGGTTTTAAGATCATCAACACCCGCGGTTTCAACAGCACCAGCCCGGTTCGCAGCCTTCAGGTAATCGACGGGATAGACAATCAGGCACCCGGTTTGAACTTTTCTTTGGGGAATTTCCTGGGCGCCTCCGAACTGGACGTGCAGCAGGTAGACATTATTTCGGGCGCGGTAGGAGCGTTGTACGGACCGTCGGCCTTTAATGGGGTAATTTCCATCAACACCAAAGACCCCTATCGATTTCAGGGGACTACGTTTCAAATGAAGGCGGGAGAACGACGGTTGGCGGAAGTGGCCTTTCGCCATGCAGAAGCGTTTCAGCGCGCGGATGGATCCCCCAGTTGGGCCTACAAAATAAATTTATTTGCTTTGCGCGCGGACGATTGGGAAGCCACCAATTTGAGCGCAACAGACGATTCACCGTCGTCCATAACCAATCCGGGGGGGTACGACGCCGTCAATCGGTATGGCGATGAGATAGCGTACAACGACGGAGGGGATGTCAAGACGTATGCGGGCATTGGCAATTACCACCGCCGCGGAATTGAAGAAGACGAGCTGGTGGATTACAATACGGAAAACCTCAAAATTGCATCGGCTGTACACTACAAAACCAGAACAGGCATTGAGGGCATTTACAGCTTCAATTTTGGCACCGGAACCACCGTTTACCAGGGAGACAACCGGTTCAGTTTAAAGGATATACTTTTTCTTCAAAATCGGGTTGAGCTGCGAAAAGAGGATAAATGGTTTCTCCGAGCGTACACCACCCACGAAGATGCCGGGAAAACATACGATGCCTACTTTACGGCCTTGCGCATGCAAGACTCCGTGTTGAACGATGGATTTTGGGCCAATCAGTATCGGTCCTTTTGGACTATTTTCCAGAAGCCTAAGCTGCGTGCCTTGCCGGGTTATCCAGATGAGTCGCTACCGTTTGAGGAGTTCAGCGCGCAAATGCGCGACTTTGCGGCTGCCAATCCGGATCAGTTTCAGGCCTTCCACGAAAGCAACCGGAACTGGATGAATGCGGCATACGACCCAGACAGTTTGTTGCTGCCCGGCTCCGCCGGATTCGCCGCCCTCAAGGAGCACATAATTTCCCGCACGTTCAATGAAGGGGGGAGTCGATTCTGGGACCGGTCGTCTTTAGCGCATGTACACGGACAGCGGAAATGGCAAAGTGATGCATTTGGTGTTTGGACCTTGGGCGGAAGTTATCGGCGGTACGCGCCCAATTCGCGCGGAACCTTGTTCAGCGACACCAACGGGCGCAGACTGCGGGTTTCTGAATTTGGGTTGTACGGAGGATGGGAGCGGAGCTGGAACCGATGGACGGTAAATGCTTCCGGCCGATTGGACAAGAACCAAAACTTCCGGTGGCTGGCATCGCCGGCGGCATCGGCCGTTTACAAGCCCAACACCAGCACTGTGCTGCGTTTTGGCGTCTCTTCAGCCGTTAGGAACCCAACCTTGCAGGACCAGTACTTGTACTACAACGTGGGGCGAGCGCTGTTGTTGGGTAATTTGAACGGCTACGACTCCCTGGTGACCATAGACGAGGTGCAGCAGTTTTTAGGCGCGGGGGTTCAGGAACGATCTTCTTGGGTTTGGGATTACTACAACCGGGAGGCCGTTCGCCCGGAACAAGTTCGCAACGCAGAGGTTGGTTTGCGGACGACTTTATGGAAGAAGTTGTACGTAGATGCCACCTACTACTACAGTTGGTACACGGACTTCATTGGGTACCACATTGGGTTGAAGATTGAGGACGACCCAGGAGGTTCCGCGGTGGACCGCCTGAAAGGGGTGCAAGCGTATCGAATCGCCTCAAATGCTGAGCAAGTGGTTACCACACAAGGCTTCAGTGCAGGAGTCAACTACTATTTTTCGCGGTATACCCTGGCCGGCAACTACACGTGGAATGTCTTGAATTCCGCGGTAGACGACCCCATCATCCCGGCCTACAACACTCCGGCAAATAAATTCAATATTTCCGTATCTGGTCGCGATTTGGATTGGAAAATCGCGTCTGGATTTTGCGGCTTTAACGTTACGTACAAGTGGGTTCAGGGTTTTTTGTTTGAAGGGTCTCCTCAATTCACGGGAGCCATTGACAGTTACAGCCTGGTGGATGCGCAAGTTTCTTGGTACAAGCCAACATCAAAATGGACGGTAAAATTGGGGGCCAGCAACCTGCTCAACGCACAGGTTATTCAGGTGTACGGCGGACCGACGGTGGGCCGATTGGCTTATGCTACGGTAACGTGTGATTTGTCTAAAGTGAAAAAAAAGTCGTAAGTTTCACATAATTAACTAAATAAGCTATGATTAAAAAGTACTCATTAGCTCTGTTGTGGGCTTTAACATCTGTAGTTACTGCAGAATCACTCTGGGCGCAGCAGCGCTACACGGATGAGGTTTTCAGTAATTCGCAAATTACAACACTGAACAATGTGCCCTACGGCTACAATTTCAGTCAGTACGTTCCGGCGAACTTGGGAGGACCCATGGTGGTGCCGATGTATGCGGACATCTACATGCCCGATACCGTTGCAGATCCCGTGGCTTCTCGTCCGGTGGTGATTCTATTCCACACGGGCTCTTTCCTGCCCAGAGGATTGGCGTCGCCTATGGGCGACCGCAAAGATTCTGCGGTGGTTGAGATTGCTAAGCGTTTTGCTCGACGCGGTTTTATTGCCGTGTCTGCAACTTATCGTTTGGGTTGGTTGGCAAACTCTACCAATTTGGACCTGCGACGCGGAACCAATTTGATGGCGGTTTACAATGCCGTTCAAGATGCAAAGGTTTGCGTTCGTGCCGTTCGCGCTTCCAAATTGGTGCAAGGCGATCCTTACCGAGTGGATCCAAATGCAATCTCGTTGATTGGCGTTGGTTCCGGCGGATACGTAACACTTGCGTACGCCACCATCAACAACCTTGCAGAAGTTGCGTCACCGGCCAAATTCAAGTACACCACCGCAGGCACGGGCATCTTTGGCAATGCGGTTACGGCCGGCATGCCCTATGTGGATACGGCTCGAGTTGGCGATTGGAATGGCTACGGCGGAAAGGCAACCATCATTGGCGCGCACCCGGTAACCGGTTTGCCGTTGGTTGATCAGACGCAGCCAGGACGAAACATCGAATTATACAAAGGGATTCCATCAAACGTCAACTTTGTTGCGAACTTGGGAGGAGCCTTGGGTGATTCGGCATGGATGGCTCAGGGAGATGCGGCCGTAATCAGTTTGCACAGTCGGTTCGACTTCTTTGCGCCCTACTACCGCGGCATGGTGAACGTGCCCATTGCAGGAAGTTTCTTTCCCGTGGTGGATGTTGCCGGAAGCCACACAGCAGTCAAGATGGCCAACACGTTTGGAAACAACTCCGTATTCAATGCGGGATCCATGATGGACCCCTTGTCGGTTAAGGCGCGGAACAATCCCTACAACGTGGGCAACCAAGAGAATCTGTACACCTTTAATATGTTGCCGCCCAATGCAGCAATGCCATTCAAGGTAAACGCCAACCCGTGGGATTGGTGGAATCCAGCGGACCCCTTGTCTGCTAACGAAACAAATCCAAACGTTAAGGCGCAGTCTAAGCTCTACATTGATACCGTGATGGGCTTCATCCTGCCCCGCATGGCCAAAGCGTTGAACGCGGTGGGCTACAACGTTGGCGTTCAGGAGCAGGCAACTGCGTCGTTCCAAATCATTCCCAATCCAGCGAACAACTTCGCACGTTTGCGTCTGGACGGCATGCACGCGCACAAAGTTCAGGTACTGGATGCTCTGGGCAGACTGATCCTGGATCAAACGGTGGGCATTGAAGATGAGCTGGTGCTGAACACTTCAGCTTGGAAGTCTGGAATTTACTGGGTCCGCGTTCAAACGGATCTTGGCGTGCAGACCAAGCAACTGATGAAGTCGTAGGGTTAAACCGTTACGATTAAGTACTCAAGCGCCCCGCTCAGCGGGGCGCTTTTTTTGTCTCTATCCGGCGCAAATGGTTAAAAATGTAAAATATGTTTTACATTATGTAAAATAATATATACATTTGATGCGTTGAACAAGAAACTACACTCATGAAAAACGACGGTTTGTTGCCGGCAGCTTGGAAAGCCCCTGCCGCAGTTTTGTTTTCGCTCAGCGTCCTGTCGGCGGCTTTTTGGCTGGCGGTGGGCGCCCCGGAGGGCGG
>CAMBEZ010000022.1 GCA_945865885.1 Owenweeksia hongkongensis DSM 17368 | reverse complement strand
AATCACGGCCGTGGTGGCTTCTGCTCCAAACCACTGAGGATTTTGAACGGCTACCAGTACGGCGATGAGCAAGAAACTGCTGCCAAAATACCCCATGGCAAAACCGCGCGCACTCAGGGCGTCTTGTTCGTCTGGGGCGGCAATTTCCGGCAAGTAGCTGTTGTAGAACACCAAGGAGCCCGCAAAAGAAAAGGATGCCAGGAACGGTGCAAACAACCCCAACCACAGGGCGTTGGTGGTGAAAAAAAACATGGAGGCACAGGCCGCTACCCCTAGGTAAACAAAGGTGCGCATGAAGGAACGCTTGTTGCCTGCCACCTCCGCCAAGGCGGCTAAGTAAGGGGCCAACAGACTGATGCACAGGTAGGCGGCTGCTATGGCAAAAGTGTAGGCGGCCGTTGGGCTGACGGTGCCCAAAAAAGCGGATACCTCGGCAGAGTCCATCACGGCTCCGTAGTAAATCGGATATACCGCGGTGCCTACCACCAAGGTGTACGCCGAATTGGCCCAGTCGTAAAAAACCCATCCGCGTTTGACGCGCTCGTCCGTGCTGTTCATGAACGAAAGGTAGGATTTTAGGCCTGCTCCTGCAATTTAATCAGGTTCAACGCACTGCCAGCGCGGAACCAACCGATTTGCTGGTCGTTGTAGGTGTGGTTGGCACGGACAGTGTCCTGGGAACCGTCGGCATGCTTTAAAACAAGCGTGAGGGGTTTGCCCGGCGCAAAATCCACCAAATCCACAAAATCAATGGCGTCGTCCTCGCGGAAGAGATCGTAGTCTGCTTCGTTTTGGAAGGTCAGTGCCAGCATGCCCTGCTTTTTGAGGTTGGTCTCGTGGATGCGCGCAAAACTCTTCACCAAGATGGCCTTGACGCCCAAGTGGCGCGGCTGCATGGCGGCGTGTTCGCGTGAAGATCCCTCCCCGTAGTTTTGGTCGCCCACCACCAGGGTAGGAACCCCCGCGGCCTTGTACGCACGTTGAACAGCGGGAACCTCACCGTAGGCACCGGTGAGTATGTTCTTCACGGTGTTGGTCTCTCCATTAAACGCATTCACGGCACCCGTCAAGGTGTTGTTGGCGATGTTGTCCAGGTGACCGCGGAAACGCAACCAAGGTCCGGCCATGGAAATGTGGTCCGTCGTGCACTTGCCCTGGGCCTTGATGAGCAGGCGGGCATCGTGGATGTTCTTGCCGTCCCAAGCAGGAAATTCGTCCAGCAATTGCAGGCGCTCGGAGACGGGATTGACGGCTACAGAGATGGCGCTCCCGTCGGCTGCTGGGGCTTGGTAGCCGGCGTCCTCAACCGCGTAGCCGCGCGCGGGCAATTCCTCGCCGGTGGGCGGATCCAACAGCACGGCTTCGCCGTTTTTGTTGATCAACCGGTCTTGCAAGGGGTTGAAGTCCAACCGGCCCGCAATGGCCAAGGCGGTTACGATTTCCGGAGACGCTACAAAAGCGTGCGTATTGGGGTTGCCGTCGGCGCGCTTGGAGAAGTTGCGGTTGAAGGAGTGAACGATGGTGTTCTTCTCCCCTTTTTCAGCACCCGGACGGTTCCACTGACCGATGCAGGGTCCGCACGCGTTGGCAAACACTTTACCGCCGATGGCTTCAAACTCAGCCAACAAACCGTCGCGCTCCGCGGTAAAGCGAACCTGTTCGGACCCTGGGGTCACGGAGTATTCTGACTTGACCTCGAGGTTTTTGGTTGCCGCTTGGTGCGCCACGGAGGCCGCGCGCGTTAAGTCTTCGTACGAAGAATTGGTGCAGGAACCGATCAAACCAACCTCGATTTTTAGGGGCCATCCGTTCCGCTTGGCTAAAGCACCCAACTGCGAAATGGGCGTGGCCAAATCCGGGGTGAATGGACCGTTAACGTGCGGTTCCAGCGTGGACAAATCGATTTCAATGACTTGATCAAAGTACTGTTCCGGGTTGGCGTAAACTTCCGCATCTCCCGTCAAGTCTGCCGCTACGGCGTTCGCCAAGTCCGCAACTTCCGCACGGCCGGTGGCGCGCAGGTAACGCTCCATGGAGGCGTCGTACCCAAAGGTTGAGGTAGTGGCTCCCACTTCAGCCCCCATGTTGCAAATGGTCCCCTTGCCGGTGCAGCTCAGGGATACCGCGCCGTCGCCGAAGTACTCCACGATAGCACCCGTTCCTCCTTTTACCGTCAGAATGCCGGCAACCTTCAAAATCACGTCCTTGGCGGAAGCCCAACCGGTCAGTTTGCCGGTGAGTTTCACCCCAATCAACTTGGGAAACTTCAATTCCCAAGCCATGCCGGCCATAACGTCCACCGCGTCAGCACCGCCCACGCCAATGGCCACCATGCCCAATCCTCCAGCATTTACCGTGTGCGAGTCCGTACCGATCATCATACCGCCCGGGAAGGCATAGTTTTCCAAAACAACTTGGTGAATGATGCCCGCCCCTGGCTTCCAAAAGCCAATGCCGTATTTGTTGGATACCGACGCCAAGAAGTTGAACACCTCGTTGGACTTGTTGACGGCCTCTTGCAAATCAGGGGTTGCGCTGACGTGCGCTTGAATCAAATGGTCGCAGTGTACCGTGGAAGGAACCGCCACCTTCTTGCGTCCGGCTTGCATGAACTGAAGCAAGGCCATTTGGGCCGTTGCATCTTGCATCGCCACGCGATCCGGAGCAAAGTCTACGTACGACTGGCCGCGGGTGAAGACCGCTGTAGCCTTGGTTTGCCACAAGTGGGCATACAAAATTTTCTCGCTGAGGGTCAACGGCTTGCCCAAGGTTTGGCGTGCTGCTTGTACTTTTTCCGGGAAGGCCGCGTAGAAGGCGCGGATCATTTCAATATCGAACACGTTCATGGTCTCTAGTTGCTGTTTGTACAGCAAAATTACAAACGAAACAGCGTTTTTACTCGTTAATTTCTAATGAAAGAGGCGTTTTTCTGAGAATTTTTTATCATGCTGATTTTTAATTAGATGACTGTGTTTTGCATCCGCGGAAGATCGGCCGATTCCGCCCACAGCAACCTCGGTACGAATTGCCATTTCACGGCTGCAGTCTGGCTGAACGGTGCCTGCGCGCACGTCCACAATTTCGGTACCTTTGTTGCTACAATTTCATGGGTACACGACTGATTTCTCCTTTGTTTGCGGAAGGCGTAGGAATGGCCTTAGCGGCCCTGCGCGGCAATTTGCTGCGTGCGGTGCTGACGGCATTGATCATCGCCATTGGAATCATGGCTTTGGTGGGCATGCTCACCAGCACCACCGCCATGGAAAGCGCCATCACGGGGCAATTTTCCACCATGGGCGCAACGACCTTTACCCTGCAATCCGGCGGCATGAACATCCGAGTGGGGGGCGGCCGTCGCGTGGAGGAAAAAGCCCAACCGCAAATTCCGCTGTACCAAGCCCTGGCGTTCCAGCAGCGATTTGCCTATCCGGGTGCTACGGTCAGTGTGTCGGATGTGCTGAGCGGGACCGCCACCGTCTCCCTAGGTTCGCTAAAAACCAATCCAAACGTTCAGGTAGTGGGGGTGGACAACGGGTACTTGATGACGACCGGATTGACCATCAACGAGGGACGGCCGTTCAGCGCCACGGAGCGCAACGAAGGCAAGTCCGTTGCGTGGCTTGGCTTTGACGTAGCCACCAAGTTATTCCCGCAAGGCGGCGCTTTGGGCCAAAGCATTCGTGTGCAAGGCCGCCCATTTCTGGTGGTTGGGGTTTTGGCTCCCAAGGGCAATAGCGCGTTCATGGCACAGGACCAAGCCGTTTTGGTGCCGGTTCGGGCGGGTCACCGTTTGTTTGGGACCCCGTCCAGCAGCTACGCGGTTCAAGTTATGGCGCCCAGTCCGGAAGAATTGGACCAGTGTCTTCAAGCATCCATGGCTCAGTTTCGGGCCTTGCGCGGCCTGCGCCCGGGTGAGGAAAATAACTTCAACGTACGGCGCAGCGACGCCATTTCTGCCATTCTCATCGAACAGCTCTCCAGCGTGTCGGTAGCCGCCGCGGTGATTGGCGCCATTACGCTATTGGGGGCCAGTATTTCCTTAATGAACATCATGTTGGTGTCCGTTACGGAGCGAACAAGAGAAATCGGCACGCGCAAAGCCTTGGGCGCCACACGTTCCGCCATAGCACTTCAGTTTTTATTGGAAGCCATCTTGGTCAGCTTGCTGGGAGGATTGGTGGGTACCGTTTTGGGAATTTTGGTGGGCAATGGATTGAGTTCTGCCATGGGTGGGGTTTTCATCCTGCCCTGGAACTGGATTGGACTGGCCTTTGGTGTTTGTTTGGTGGTGGGCGTTGCAGCGGGTTTTTACCCCGCACGAAAAGCCGCCGCACTAGACCCTATTGAAGCATTGCGTTATGAATAATCGATTGGAAAATAGTAAAGCGACGGTCCTCCAATGGGTTGCCACCGTAGCCAACGGATACCGGAAATTGGACGCCAAAATGGCGCAGTGGCCGGGAATGCAGCGTACGTGGTTGCGCAAAGGCATTCAACTGGTGGTGAGCGGCACGGTGTTCCTGTTGCTGTTGATTTGGGCCATCGCTATGGGAGCCTTTGGCATCATCCCCACGCGGGACGATATCCGATCGGTTCGCAACGATTTGGCGACCGAAGTTTATTCGGAAGACGGGGTTTTGATTGGGAAGTACTTCTTGCAAAACCGGACGGGAGCTGATTTAGAAGAAATACCGCAGTATTTGATCGATGCCTTGGTCTCTACGGAGGATGTGCGTTTTTTTGAGCACGACGGCGTGGACAGTCGGTCGCTCGCGCGGGTGGTCATCAAAACTGTGGTGCTCCGGAACGAATCTTCCGGAGGCGGATCCACCATCACGCAGCAGCTGGCCAAAAATTTGTTCGGTCGGGAGAATTACGGGCCATTGTCCTTGGTGCTGGCCAAGGTCAAAGAATTTATTGTTGCACGAAGGTTGGAGGAATTGTACACCAAGGAACAAATTTTGGAGCTGTACCTGAACACCGTCAGCTTTGGTGAAAACGTGTACGGGATTGAAACGGCCAGCTTGCGGTACTTCAATAAAAAGCCGGTGGACTTGAACCTGGAGGAAGCTGCCGTTTTGGTGGGCCTGTTGAAGGCCAATTCCAAGTACAACCCGCGCAAGAATCCCGAAAACGCCAGGGAACGACGCAATGTAGTGTTGGGGCAGATGCTGAAGTACGAGTACTTAACCCAGGCGGAATACGAGCAGCTTTGCGCCAAACCGCTGGAAATCAACTACTACAATTTGGAAGATGAGAAGCCAGCCCCGTACTTTTTGGCAGCGATCCGTCCAGAAATTAAGGAGATTTTGAGCGACTTGCGCAAGCCAGACGGTTCCGAATACGACCTGGATCGGGACGGCTTGGTGGTGGAAACTACGCTGTCTTCTTCCCTGCAACGGTATGCCAATCAGGCCGTTTGGCGCCAAATGCAGCGCATTCAACGCAATTTCAATGCCCACTGGGGGGAGTCGGCCTGGAAAAAACTGCCTGATTTTTTGAAGCGAGAGGTACAAAACACGATGCTGTACAAGCGTTTGAAAGCGGGCGGCGCGAGCGAAGAAGAACTAGAAGCTGAACTGAATAAGGAAAAATCCATGGTAGTCTTTGCCTACACGGAGGAAGGCGACGAGCGCAAAAACATGAGCACCCTGGATTCCGTGAAGTACGCGCAAGCGCTTATGTCTTGTGGCTTGGTGGCCTTGGATCCGGTGCGCGGAACGGTGAAGGCCTGGGTAGGCGGTCCCAGCTTCCAGTACCTGCCGTACGACCACGTTCTGTCCCGCAGGCAAACGGCCTCTGCATTCAAACCGGTGGTGTACGCGGCAGCCTTGGAAAAAGGCATTTCGCCGTGCACCTATTTTGAAAATGAATTGAAAACGTATCCGGAATTTGTGAACTGGACTCCGGAAAACCACGACCGCATGTACGGAGGTGAGTACACCATGCGCGGTGCACTGAAGCGGTCCATCAATGTGGCTACCGTAGAGGCCTTGATGAAAACCGGCCGAGGCAACGTGGTGCGCATGGCCCGTAAGTTGGGATTCAAAGGCGAAATGGACGATCGTCCGGCCATGGCGCTGGGTGCCAACACCGCCTCTTTGCTGGAGTTGGTTGCGGCATACGGCGCATTTGCCAACGGAGGAAAGGCCTTTACTCCGGTGGCCGTGACGCGCATTACGGATCAAATGGGCAATGTCTTGTACGAACGGAAACCCGCCGGCATGCGCGCGGTGATGGATACGGCCAACGTTTCCATGCTGACGGACATGCTGCGCGCGGTGATCAACGAAGGAACGGGAAACAGCGTCCGCTCCTACGGTCTGTCCGGTGATTATGCCGGCAAAACGGGCACCGCACAGAATTACTCCGACGGTTGGTTTGTGGGCTACACTCCTAAAATTGTGGCCGGCGTGTGGGTAGGTGCATCTTCGCCTTTGGTACACTTCCGCGACGCGCGGGGTGCGGGCAACGCCACGGCTCTGCCCATTTGGGCCAATTTCATGGGCTCCGTGGAGCGTTCGGGATTGAGCCGTCGGTACGTGGTACCCTTCAAACCTTTGTCTGCGTCACTGCAAGAGAAAATGCGGTGTCCGGACTACAAACCCGGCTTGATGGACGAGATCAATCAGATGTTCTTGGACGACGAGGGAACCGTAGACGATTTGCCGGGCTCTACCCCGGAAACCAGCACGCCGGAAGCGGCTGGCGGTTTGGAACGCAAACCCTTCTGATGCAAACCCTCCGGTTGGGCTGGACTTTGGCCGAACGCGACCTGCGCACCCGGTACGCTCATAGTGTACTTGGGAGTTTGTGGAGTTTGGCGCAGCCGCTGGCGATGGCAACGGCGCTCTTCTTCGTGGGAAAGGCCTGGAACCGGACGATATCCGCAGACCTGTGGCTTTTGGGTTGGGTGGTTTGGAATGTCTTTTCGTCCAGCGCGTTTTCGGGCGCTTTGTCCCTAGCACACAACCGGGAATTGGTGACCAAAACAGCCATCCCTGCTTTTTCCTATCCGCTTTCTAAAGCCATCGTTGCGGCGGTGGATGGAGCCGTTGGTTTGGTTTTGTGGGGAATTTTTGCGGTGGTAACCGGCGTGCATGCAAACGCAACACTGGCGGTTGGGGCATTGTTTGCTTTTGCCGCATCGCTGGCGGGAGGTCTGGGAATGGGGGCACTTTTGGCGCTCCCGGCAGCCCGGGTTCGTGATGTGGCGGTGGCGCTGCCGTTCCTTGCGCAACTGGGATTACTCCTCTCCCCGCTTCTGCTGGGCACCAGTACCTCTTTTTCCGAACACCTGCCTTGGATTCCCGGTTGGGGCCCGGTGCAAGCGGTATTGACCCAATCCGTGGGTTCCGACGTCGGGTACCTGTGGGCGGCGGCGTTGCTTCTCCTGGGAATGGGGTTTGGCGTGCTCAAGCGCTGGGGTAAAAATGCAGCAGACTGGGTATGAAACCGTTCATCCACTTTGATCAACTGACCAAGAAGTTTGGGGCACACACGGCCGTGGACCGGTTGTCTGGACGTTGGGAGGCCGGCTCTTCCGTGGGGATTGTGGGCGCTAACGGTGCCGGTAAGTCCACCTTTTTGCGTTTGCTATCCGGGATTTCAGCTCCCACTTCCGGGACGCTCAGTAGCTCCGGCCGGTTGGCGAGTCTTTTGGAGGTAGGAACCGGCTTTCACCCGGAACTCACCGGACGCGAAAATATCTTTTTGTACGGTCAAATCTTGGGGCTGCGCCGCGCAGAAATTCGCGCCCAACTGGACGCCATTGCTGATTTCTCCGGGGTTTCTGCCCAGTTGGACCTGCCGCTCAAACACTTTTCGTCGGGCCAGAAAATTCGGCTTGGATTTTCCGTGGCGGCTCAACTGCGTTCGGACATCATCCTTCTGGACGAGGTTCTGGGCGTGGGCGACGCTGCGTTTCAGCAGCAATCGTTTGAACGCATGCAGTCCCTTTTGTCCGAAGAAGGACGGATGGCCGTGGTGGTGTCGCATCATTTGGGCACCATCCGCCGCATGTGCACTCAAGCCCTTTGGCTCGAGGCCGGACGCGAGCGCCTTTCCGGGCCTGTTGCCGACGTTTTGGAGGCGTACAAGAATGCTTATGCAGCTCCCGAGGAAACCGAAACCCTTCCCGCCAATCCGTGGATTGCGTCCGTGCGGTGGTCAAATTCCTTGGTTGCCGGACAACCCGCGCGGCTGGAAGTGGCCTTAAACAACAACAGCCCCTTGCAGCGGCCCAACCTCCGCCTTACCCTCTTCAACCAACACGGTGAATTCTTGGCGCCGCTGAGTCCTGTAACGTCCGGATTGGAGAGCATCCTGTGGCCCAAACGCGCGCGAATTGTGTTGGAATTTGATCGATTGCCGCTGATGCGCGGCACGTACCACCTGGGACTTCGCCTGACGGAAAACGATTTGGAGCTGGCGCACCTGCCTGTTGCACTGCCCTTTGCAGTAGAAGAAGGACTGTACTTTCCCAAAGGGGATACCTTTGCGCCGCGCCTCAACGGCCTGTGGCTGGATCCCCGTTGGACCGTGGCCGAGTCTAACCCGGCTTAACGGCCAAAAAAACTTTTTACGGACCGCTTGGTGCGCACCCAGCGCTGCGCCCAGGAGGCGTGCGGACCGTTTTCGTGGTGGAACAAGCCGTGCATGTACTCGGAACCCTCCGCCGGATTTAAGAGCGGCTGGGGATCAAATTCCCAAGCCCCGCCGGATTCGTAGCCCCAAGCTTCCAAGTGCGGTTGCCACAGGGGACGAAACAAAGCTTCGTCTTCCGGCAACCACCACCGCCGCCAATTGCCGTCGGCCCGCGTTCGGGCAATGTGGCTGAAATTTCGAGCTTGCTCTCCCTCCGGGGTCAGGACCCAATCGGACGGAATTCTGCCGGCCAAAGCGTCAAAATTCCCGCGACGGAAGTCTTCGTACCGAAGGACGGCCCAACCGGCGGCCCGCGCCTGATTTTCCAAAGTGCGCAATCGATCCATGCGCACGGCCAGGTCCGCGAGCCAATCTTCTTGCGGCAAGCCGCGCGGCCGCGCCAGCGCTGCAAACGACAGCTCACTGGGGAAGGCTTCCTTGTGCTGCACCATGCGGAGCGCTCGCTGAAAATCGCTCGGATCCGGATCGTGTACGTACAACCAGCGGTAAAAAAAAGCAGACAGCCAACGATCCCGGGGGTCGCGGAGCAACAATATGGGCAGATCAAAATTTGAACCCTGTTCCAGAGCTTGCTCCACCGTCCAGCCGCGAAACGGCTCCGGCACCCGGCTTCCCCATCCGCCGGCAGGATCCACCAACAGTGCTTTAGCGGTCGTTTCTTCTGGCCAGAACGCGCGCGGCTCCGGCTCAAAAAAGGCAGTTGGTCCCGGTTGATTGGGGTCCAAACCACGCGCCTGTGCCAGGCGCGCGTACACCAACGTCGTCCCGCTTTTGGGCATTCCCAGTACCAAAACCCGCATACCGCCAAGGTAATGCGTATTTTTGGGAGATGCTTCCCTCCGTTACTGTCTTGGTGCCCAATTACCGGCACGCCCGATACCTCCCGGAGCGGTTGGACAGCATTTTGGCCCAAACGGTGGTCCCCAACGAGGTTTTGTTGCTGGACGACTGCTCTCCAGACGATTCGTTGTCCATCCTAACGGCCTATGCCGCGGAGCGCCCCACCTGGCGCGTGGTGGCCAACGAACAGAATTCCGGGAGCCCTTTTGCACAGTGGAACAAGGGCGTGGGTTTGGCCGCTTTTGACTACGTGTGGATTGCGGAGAGCGACGACGCCGCGGATCCACTCCTGTTGGAGACCTTGCTCCAAACCGCACAAGCGCATCCTTCGGCGGTTTTGGTGTACGCCCAAACCCTCTTGATGGACGAAAATAGCCGCACCCTGCACTCTTTTCAGCAGAACTACGATTACCTGTTTGGTGCCCGTGCCGCGCGTTGGAAAGAATCCTACTTCGCCCGCGGGGTAGACGAACTGCGCGAGTACTTCCTGCTGCACAACGTCGTGCCCAATGCCAGCGGAGCGTTGATCCGACGCGATGCCTATTTGGCCGCAGGAGGAGCAAATCCTTGGTACCGTTTGAACGGCGACTGGGCTTTTTACACGCGCCTGTTGGAGCACGGCGACATCGCCTTCGTTCCCGCTCCCCTGAATCGCTTTCGGGTGCACGCGCAAACCCAACGGCAAGCCGCCAATGCCAGCGGCGCTGTTTATGAGGAACTTTTAACGCTTGCGGATGACTTGGTCGCCCGGCATTCCCCTCCGCGCGCCATCCAAAAAAAGGCGTACCGCAATTTTGCCGCCTGGTGGGCTCATTCGCTGTACCGGCAAGAATGGACCGGCCCCAATGGGTCAAAAAATTGGCGCGTCAACCTTCGGTTGCTCCTTCGTTTTGCCCGCATTCACCCCCTGGTTCTTCTGCACATCCCGTACGAAGGCGCCGTGCGTTTGGCTGTTTTCGCATTGGAATGCGTACATTTAAAGAAGCCGTTGCGGCGGCTCCTGCACCGCTGGTTTCCACGCGTTTTTTTTGACCCCACTCCGTGAGCCTCACCGTTGTCATCCCCTGCTACAATACCGCCGCTACGGTTGAAGCGGCGGTAGCCTCCGCGCGCGGGGCCGCCCAAATTCTGGTGGTGGACGACGGTTCCCACACCGAAACCGCGAACCGCTTGGATTCTCTGGTGGCCACCAACACCTACCCCAACCTGGAATTGGTTCGACTTCCCCAAAACGCAGGATTGGGAGCGGCGCGCAACGCCGGTGTGGCCCGCACCACCCAGCCCTGGGTGGCGTTCCTGGATGCAGATGATGTTTACCTGTCCCACAACTCCCAGTCCTTTCCGGAAGCGTGGGGCGTATTTGCCGCCACCCAGCCCCGCGGCCACTGGTTTTTCCATACTGTTCGGGAGTGGTCCCCGCCGGCTTCCCCCGGCCGCGTCCGGGCTGGAGACCCCGTGCGCCAACCGTCGGATTTGCTTTTGAAGCGTTCTCCTTTGGCGCCCAGTGCTACGGTATTGAGCACCTCCTTGGCCCAAAAATTTCCGTTCCAAACGGACCGACGCCTCCAAGGCACCGAAGACTTGGACCTCTGGATTCGCCTGCTCTACGCAGACTTTCGTCCCCGTAGCTGGTCCGACCTTCCCTGGACGGCCTACCGAATCGGCACCGGCATGTCTTCCGCCCTGGGCAGCCATGCGGCCAAAATCCGGCTGCAGTGGGCTCGGTTTATGCGCAACGGTTGGATTCAATCGGCGGACTTGGCGGCGGCAGAATCCGAATTGCAACGGCAACTGGCCCGCAGCTACCACAAAGCCGGCCGCTTCCTAAAAGCGCAAAAAGCCTACCACAAGGCAGGCTTTTCGCTGAAAAACAAGCTGCTTTCCACAGCAGCCGCCCTGGGCATACGCCTGTAGTACGGCGGCCGGGCAGCCAGATAATTGGGTGTTACAAACGAGCGCGCAGCTCGGTGTCCAACGCGTCCAAAAACTCTTCCGTGTACAGGTAGTGTTCTCCGTGGCGAACGTCGTTGCCGTGCACGCAAACGGCCAAATCTTTGGTCATTTTGCCGGACTCCACTACGTCCACACACACGTGCTCCAACGTTTCGCAGAAGCGGATCAATTCGGCATTGCCGTCCAACTTGCCGCGGTGGGCCAAGCCCCGGGTCCACGCAAAAATGGACGCAATGGGATTGGTGCTGGTGGGCTTGCCTTGCTGGTGCATGCGGAAGTGACGCGTCACGGTTCCGTGCGCAGCCTCAGACTCCAGCGTTTTGCCGTCTGGGGTCACCAACACGGAGGTCATCAAACCGAGCGAGCCAAATCCCTGCGCAACGGTATCGGACTGAACGTCGCCGTCGTAGTTCTTGCAGGCCCAGATGAAGCCGCCCTCCCACTTGAGGGCAGAGGCCACCATGTCGTCAATCAATCGGTGCTCGTAAACGATTCCAGCGGCCTCAAATCGGGCCTTAAATTCCGCTTCGTACAATTCTTGAAATATGTCTTTGAACCGACCGTCGTACTTCTTGAGAATGGTGTTCTTCGTGCTCAAGTACAGCGGCCATTTCTTTTGCAGGGCCAAGTTGAAACAGCTGAGGGCAAAACCCGCAATGCTCTCGTCCGTGTTGTACATGCTCAGGGCCACACCGTCGCCCTTGAAGTTGTACACCTCCCAAGACTGCGTCTCACCACCGTCCTCGGGGGTAAACGTCATGGTGAGCTTGCCTTTGCCCTTGATCACGGCATCCGTGGCGCGGTATTGATCGCCAAAGGCGTGGCGTCCAATGACAATGGGCTTGTTCCAGGTAGTCACCAAACGGGGAACATTGGCGCAAATGATGGGCTCGCGGAAGACCGTGCCGTCCAAAATGTTGCGAATCGTGCCGTTGGGCGATTTCCACATTTGCTTCAGGTTGAACTCCTTCACGCGGTTCTCGTCCGGCGTAATGGTAGCGCACTTGATGCCCACGTTGTAGTGTTTGATTGCCTCCGCAGCGTCCACCGTCACTTGGTCGTTGGTGGCGTCGCGGTTTTCCATGCCCAAATCGTAGTACTTGATGTCCAGATCGACGTACGGCAAAATAAGTTTGTTCTTGATGAAGGACCAGATGATGCGGGTCATTTCATCGCCGTCGAGCTCGACGACTGGGTTGGCTACAGCAATTTTTTTCATGATTCTGCAAAATTACTCGATATCGAGCTGGAATGCTTGACGAAAATCGTGGAGAAGTGGATTTTTTTCAGCTAAATACGCAAATCGCTCGTCCGGAGTGTAAACCACCTTGGCCGCGGCTTCTCGCGAAATATCCACCACAATGTCAATGCTGTCGTTCTGCAAACCTTCCCGTAAAAATTGAAGCATGGAGTCTCGCAGCTCGGCCGTATACTTTTCTTGGATGGCATTGCTCACCGTAAGCTGAACCCGGTGCTCCGGGTCTACCTCCACCACCATGGACTCCAGCAAGGCTTGCACGGCGGGCTGGTTGGCCAAACTGGCCACGTATTCGGCCCATACCCGGCGTAAATCGCCCAGGTGGTAGGGGTTGTCTCGTTTCGCTGAACGAACCTCCGCAGGAACCACTGGAGCGAATGCTCCATCGTTCTCTCCCGGGTTTTCCAATGCATTGGATGCACTTAAAACCGCGTTGGATACTAGTTCCGGAGTTTGCATTTGCGACAAGGAGAAGGCACTTGTACGGCGAATGGGGGGCACCCCACCCGGTACCAGCGACGGCGCGGCCAATTCTGGGGCAAGTGGTGCAGCAAAAGCGGTCGGCTCCGGAGCTAAAGGTTCCGCAACGGAGTTGGTTTCAACGGGCAATTGGTGGTGTGCATCCGCCACTGGATGGGATGGGGTCACCGGCACAGTGTCCGCTACTTTCTCTGCCGCTGTGTTGGAAGGGGCTGCAACAAGCACAACCGAAGCATCCGCTTGCGGTGGGGCGGTTTGTGCCGTTGTTTGCGGGTTGGTAGGCGCGTCCGTTTCAACGACCTCCGCTGGCGACGCTACCGATTTTTTTTTTCGGCGTCCCCGCCGTCGTACTCCGGCGATTCCGCCATGTCTAGAAGGGCCACCTCCGTGAGGAGCCGCGGATTGCTGGACGTTTTGTACTTAGATTCGGCCTCGGTTATCCGACGCAACGCACGTGCCAAGAAGGCCAAAGAGGCGGTGCTGGACTGGATTTTGAATTTCTCTTTGATGGTGGCTGGCCACTCCATCAAGCCCACCGTCTGGGGATGCACGGACAGCATCACGTCCCGAAGATGAGATGCCAATCCAATGACAAATTGATGACCGTCGAACCCACGCTCCAAAACCTGATGGAAACGCACCAAAACGCCCGGCACGTCGTGTGCAATTAACGAATCAACGACGGAAAAATAGACGTCGTGGTCCAGCATTTGGAGATTTTCCACCACGGAGGCATACGTGATGTTGCCTTGGGCAAAACTCGCCACGCGGTCAAAAATAGAAAGCGAGTCGCGCAGCGCACCGTCTGCCTTCATGGCGATGGCGTGCAGCGCTTCCGGCTCCGCCGAAATGCCTTCCTTGGACGCTACAAATGCCAAGTGGGACGCAATATCTTCAACCCCAATTCTTTTGAAATCGAATATTTGACAACGCGAAAGGATGGTGGGAAGCACCTTGTGTTTTTCCGTGGTCGCCAAAATGAAAATAGCATGCCGCGGAGGCTCTTCCAGCGTTTTCAAAAAGGCATTGAAGGCCGCCTGAGACAGCATGTGCACCTCGTCGATGATGTACACCTTATATTGGCCCACAGCCGGTGCAATGCGAACGCTGTCTGTTATGGACCGAATTTCCTCCACGCTGTTGTTGGAGGCTGCGTCCAACTCAAAAATATTCAAGCTGGTGTCCGCACCGAGTTCAACGCTGGATTCGTTGATGATTTTGGCCAAAATTCGAGCACACGAAGTTTTGCCTACTCCTCTTGGACCGCAAAACAACATCGCCTGCGGAATCCGCCCGGACTGCACCGCGTGCTCCAAAGTTTCGGTAATGTGGGACTGACCCACCACCATCTCAAATCGCTGCGGCCGATACTTTCGAGCCGATACCGTATATCCCGTTTCCACATTCCAAAGATAAGTCGTATATTTGCAGCCCTAAAAAATTCATTTCAAATGAATCAGTACGAAACCGTTTTCATTTTGAATCCCGTCTTATCTGATGATCAGGTAAGGGAAACGGTTGATAAATTCACAGGCCTACTTAAGGGCACTGGTGCTGAAATTATCAACGTTGAAAAGTGGGGCTTGAAAAAGCTCGCTTACCTTATCGACAAGAAGAAAAGCGGATTCTACCAGCTGGTGGAATTCAAAGCACCAGCCACCGCCATCGCACCGATGGAAGTAGAAATGCGTCGCGACGAGCGCGTTATGAGATTCTTGACTGTCCGCTTGGACAAGAATGGAGTTGAGTACGCCGCTAAACGTCGGAGCAAAGTTGCCAACAAATAATCCCGCTGAAAATGAGCACGATTGAAAGCACCAACGCGGCTGCTCCCAGCGGAGAAGTTCGTTACTTGCAGCCGATTGCGATCGACACAAACAACAAAAAGAAGTACTGCCGCTTTAAAAAGTACGGCATCAAGCACATCGACCACAAAGACCCAGAGTTTTTGTTGCGTTTTTTGAACGAGCAAGGCAAGATCCTTCCCCGTCGCTTGACCGGAACTTCATTGAAGTACCAGCGTAAACTTTCTCAAGCCGTGAAGCGCGCCCGACATCTGGGTCTGATGCCTTACGTGGCCGATAATTTGAAATAAGTCCGTCCCATGGAAGTAATTTTGAAACAAGACGTCGAGAACCTTGGGTTTAAAGACGATATGGTAGTGGTGAAGCCCGGTTACGGCCGTAACTTCCTACTCCCCACTGGACAGGCTATTTTGGCTACTCCTTCTGCCAAGAAAATGTTGGCCGAAGATTTGAAGCAGCGCGCTCACAAAGAAGCCAAGATTGTTGCGGATGCAACCTCCATGGCTGAGGATTTGAAACGCGTTGAATTGAAGTTAACCTCATCTTCTGGCAAAGGCGGCAAATTGTTTGGCGCTGTGACGAACCACCACATGGCGGAAGAGTTGGGCAAATTGGGCTACGCTATCGACAAGAAATTCATCACCATCATTGGCGGCACCGTAAAAACAGCCGGCAAGTATTCTTCCAAAATTCGCTTGCACCGCACGGTGACGGTTGACTTTGGTTTTGAAGTGGTTGGACAGGAGTCTTGATTGAAGTGAACCGATAGAATATTTGAAGCCGCCCCCCGGGGCGGCTTTTTTTTGCCTCCTACGCCCGCACAGGAAACGCTTTCCGAGCACTTCCGCAAATCGCCTCCGCACTCTTGCGTACGGCACCAAGCCGCTGTACCTTCGGGCTTATGGCCAAAAAGTCATTCCCCAGTCCAAAAACGGTGCCCACGCGCCAACCCCAAGCGGATCCTGCCGGGATTAACCTCGGCGACTCCCCACGGGATGGTTCGGTTTGGATTGCAGCGGTTTTGGGAATGTTGTTTCTTTATCCCGCATCCTGGGACTCCAGCCAGGCCTTGGGAGACGCGTCTCTGTGGCCCTTGTTGCTCTCCGGTGCGGCTTTTGGGGTAGTGGGTGCTTTGTGGAGCTTTCGTGGCGCTGCAGCCCCTTGTACGAATGCTGCGGGAGCATCCCTGGCGCTGACGCTGCTGGTGACCTTGTCGGTCCTGGGATTGTCGCGCGCCTACGCCATCTCCGAATGGTGGGGCAGCGTGGCCAGATTGTCTGTGTATGCCGGAATCTTGTGGGCCGCGGGGCGGTTGTTTGCTCAAGGTAAAATTACCAATGCTCACTTGGCTGCGTTTGGCGCTGGAACGGCTTTGGTACTGGCCTGCAGTGTTTTTCTGGACTGGAAAGAGGCCGGTGTACTGAATGCCTGGAAGGATCCTTATGGGGCACCGGGCCTTTTGGGGCACAAGAACTTTACGGCCTCTGCCCTCCTGTTGGGTTTTTGGGGAGCCCTTTACGCAATTCAAGTCCCTACCTCTTCACGCAATTGGCGGATTTTTACCGGTACTACCGCCGTTTTGGCGGCCTTGGCTTTGGCCCTTCTGCGCACTCGGAGCGTTTGGTTGGGCCTGGTTTTGGGCGGGTTGTTCTGGTTGTGGAACAGCAACACCAGCTGGAAGGCCACCCTGAGGCGCGCCGCTTGGCCGGTGGGGGTATTTTTGATTGTCGTGGTGGCTGCATTGCTCCAGCCGTCGATTCAGAAAGCGGTATTCAACCCTCAGAACTTAAGCATTCGCGGGGTTTTCTGGGGCCACAGTTGGCAAATGCTGGCGGAAAACCCGTGGACTGGAGTGGGTGCCGGACAGTGGGGTATTCATTTCCCTGGGTACGGTTTGGACGGAATGGACCCCTTGGTGTCTGAGGGCATTACGGCTGAAGTGCGTCCCCACAACGATTTTTTGTGGATCGCTAGCGAGTTTGGCTGGCCCGGCTTGGGTGCGTTTTTGGCGCTTTGGCTGTTGGTACTTTATTACGCCTACCGCGCACCCCGGGGAACGGAAAAAGCTTATCTGGTTGCGCTTTTGACCGGTGTTTTCGTTTACAGTCTTTTTGAATTCCCTCTGGAACGGGCAGCCGTTTCTATACCTTGGGTCCTGGGCATTGCCGCCTTGGGGCAGCTTTCTGGGCCCGGTAAAAAATTTCCCTGGATGCCTCAATGGGGTACTGGAATTTTAGCCTTGGCCCTGCTTCTTCCTGCTGCGTACGTGGTGGAACAGCGACGTACCGGTACCGAGCAAAATGCGGCCGTATTGGCTGCCAACGCGAATCAAAACGCGGAAGAAATTCTGCGAACAGCAACAGCAGCGTTTACCCCGTGGAACGAAATCGATCGCTACGGAAATCCTTTGCCCTATTTCCAGGGGATGGGCGCCCTTTTTGTGGAGGCACAACAAACAAACGACCCAACCTTTGCGCAAGCGGAGGCCTATTTCCGGACGGCACTGGCCCTGCACCCCAATCATATATTGAGCCACAATCAGCTGGGAAACTTGAGCAAGTACCGGAGCAAGCCTGCGGAAGCCCTGCCGCATTATTTGGAAGCGTTGAAAAGGTCTCGCGATTTCGGCTCTGCCCGTTTGGGGCTGGCCGAGTGCTTGTTGGACTTGAATCGGACGGATTCCGCTGGACGCGTACTTTTTGAGTCGTTTGGGGTTTCAACGAACGGCACCACGCAAGAGGTTCGGAAGGACCCACGGTACCGAGTGGCCGTGGAACGGTGGGTGGCGCAAGCGGCAACGGCCTCCATTCGCTACCGCCCCTTAGTACCGGTTGCAGGCCGCATTTACGAAACTCCGGAATCCGGTTTTGCCGCGTTTGAAGCCGCGAAAGACGCAGCGTTATTAAGGGATCAGGCAAAAAGCAGGGCCAAGCGCTGAACGCTTTCCCTCGATTTCTTTCAATCCCTACCTACTTCCAATCCACGGAAACCGGGACGTGGTCCGAACCGGTGACCTCCGGATGAATGCGCGAGGCCTCCAAACGCTGGGCCATGCGTTCGCTGACCACCCAGTAATCCAAGCGCCAGCCGATGTTGTTTTCGCGCGCTCCGCCGCGGTAGCTAAACCAGGAATACTCCACACGATCGGGGTTTAAACGGCGGAAAGAATCCATAAAACCCGCGTTCAACAAATTCGTGAACCCGTCGATTTCGGTTTGGGTGTAACCGGGGGTCTTGTTGTAGTTCGCTTTGGGCCGAGCTAAGTCCATCGGTTGGTGTGCAACGTTTAAATCCCCGCCAAAAAAGACGGGCTTTTCGCGGTCCAGATCGGATAAAAAGGAGGTTAAATCGCGGTCCCAGGTGCTTCGGTACGGCAATCGGGCCAATTCTCCGCCACTGTTGGGCACATAAGAAATAACCACCCAACAGTCGGGAAATTCCGCAGCGAGTAAGCGCCCCTCGTGGTTGTGATCTGCTTGGGGCAGATCGCGAAGGACCCGGAGCGGAGCAGTCCGGGAAAGCAGTGCTGTCCCGGAGTACCCTTTGCGTTCGGCCGAAGAAGCTTCCAAGTGCCAACCGTCGGCCAAAAAGGGCTGAAGCACCTCCTCCACCTGTTCTTCGGTTGCCTTCGTTTCTTGCAATCCAATAACGTCTGCACCCAAGGTGTTCAATTGCTGCAAAAGTCCTTTACCAGCGACGGCTCGGATGCCGTTTACGTTCCACGAAACAAAGCGCATGATGAGAAATTAATCGTTAGTGACTCACTGGATTACATGTTGCGACGGTACTGACCGCCAACCCCAAAGAGCGAATGGGTCATTTGGCCCAGCGAGCACACTTTGCCGGCTTCCATCAACGCGTCAAAAATATTCTGGTTGCGCACGGCAGCATCTTGCATTCCGCGCAACAAGGCCTCGCTGCGCTCGGCCTCTGCCCGTTGCACCGTCTCCACCGTGGCAATTTGATCTTCCTTCTCTGCCTCCGTGGCGCGGATGACCTCGCCCGGAACCACCGTGGGAGACCCCGTGCTGCTGAGGAAGGTATTCACGCCGATTATGGGGTACTCTCCGGTGTGCTTTAAGGTTTCGTAGTACAAGGACTCTTCCTGAATTTTGCCGCGCTGGTACATGGTTTCCATGGCGCCCAAAACGCCTCCGCGCTCCGTCAGTCGGTCAAATTCCAACAACACCGCATCTTCCACCAATTGGGTCAATTCGTCGATGATGAACGATCCCTGCAGCGGGTTTTCGTTCTTGGCCAAACCCAGCTCGCGGTTGATGATGAGCTGAATAGCCATGGCCCGACGCACACTTCCTTCCGTGGGCGTTGTGATGGCCTCGTCGTAGGCGTTGGTGTGGAGGGAATTGCAGTTGTCGTAGATGGCGTACAGGGCCTGAAGCGTGGTGCGGATGTCGTTGAAGTCAATTTCTTGCGCGTGGAGCGACCGTCCAGACGTTTGGATGTGGTACTTCAGCATTTGCGCGCGGGGATCTGCACCGTACTTGCGTTTGAGGGCCTTGGCCCAAATTCGTCTTGCCACACGGCCAATCACGGCGTACTCCGGGTCTACCCCGTTGCTGAAGAAGAAACTCAAGTTGGGCCCAAACGCGTTGATGTCCATGCCGCGGCTCAAGTAGTACTCCACGTAGGTGAACCCGTTGGCCAGGGTAAACGCCAATTGGGTAATGGGGTTGGCACCGGCTTCCGCAATGTGGTAGCCGGAAATGGAAACCGAGTAGAAGTTGCGGACGTTGTGGCGGATGAAATACTCCTGAACGTCGCCCATCAAACGCAAGGCAAATTCGGTGGAGAAAATGCAGGTGTTTTGGGCCTGATCCTCTTTCAAAATGTCCGCCTGAACCGTACCGCGCACGGTGGAGAGTGCCTCCGCCTTCAAGCGTCCGTATACCTCTGCCGGTAGAACCTCATCGCCGGTAACGCCCAAGAGCAGCAAACCCAGGCCGTCGTTTCCTTCGGGAAGGGTTCCTTGGTAGCAGGGGCGTTCCAAGCCCCGGTCGTTGTATTTGGACTTCAGCACGCGTTCCACCTGGGCTTCCAGCCCTTCCGCACGAATGTACTTTTCGCACGTCTGGTCCACAGCCGCATTCAAGAAGAAACTCAACAGCATGGGTGCCGGGCCGTTGATGGTCATGGAAACGGACGTGGACGGATTGCATAAATCAAATCCGCTGTACAGTTTTTTGGCGTCGTCCAAGCAACAAATGCTCACGCCCGCGTTGCCAATTTTACCGTAGATGTCCGGACGACGTCCAGGGTCGTTGCCGTACAGGGTTACGGAGTCAAACGCAGTGGAGAGTCGCTTGGCCGGCAGTCCCAACGAAACGTAGTGGAACCGCTTGTTGGTTCGCTCCGGGCCACCTTCGCCCGCAAACATGCGCGTTGGATCCTCGCCGTCGCGCTTGAAGGGGTAAATACCCGCGGTGTAGGGAAATTCACCCGGTACGTTTTCTTGAAGCATCCACTTCAACAAATCGCCCCATGCCTTGAACGACGGTGTAACCACCCGAGGAATGCGTTGCTGCGCCAACGAGACGGTGTGCGTGGGCACCTGGATGGCTTTGCCGCGGACGTGGTAGGTGTATTCGTCTGCCTTGTACTTCTCGCGCACCTGCGGCCACGCCTGAAGCGCATCCCAGAGGTGGGGGTCCAAATCGCGTTTGCGGCGTTCCATTTCTTCTTGAACGCCTTTGACGAGCCGGTCCGCGTCTTCTACCTTGGAGGAGCGGAGCACCTCCAAAGTTCCGCTGAGTGCATACAGCTGATCTGCCACGCGGGCCTGCTCCGCTACCCAGTGGTCGTACGCACGGTTGTTTTCCGAAATCTCGGAAAGATACCGGGTACGGTGCGGAGGAATGACGTAGATTTTCTCGGACAGTTCGTCCGATAAGGCAAAGCTGGACGCCAACTCAGCACGACCCGACTTGTCTGCAATCGCCTGCATCACCGCAATGTACAAGCGGTTGGTTCCGGGATCGTTGAATTGGCTCGCCATGGTTCCGTACACCGGCATGTCCTCCAACGAGTCGTCCCAGCGGTTGTGGTTCCGTTGCACCTGTTTTTTCACGTCGCGCAGCGCATCCAATGCACCGCGTTTGTCGAACTTATTGAGCGCAATCAAGTCGGCAAAATCGAGCATGTCGATCTTCTCCAGCTGCGTAGCGGCCCCGTATTCCGGGGTCATGACGTACAGCGAAGTGGTGCTGTGCTCCAGAATTTCCGTGTCGGATTGGCCGATTCCGCTGGTTTCCAGAACCACCAAGTCAAACCCAGCCGCCTGAACAATTTGGACGGCTTCTGCCACGTGACGGCTCAGCGCCAAGTTGCTCTGCCGGGTTGCCAGCGAGCGCATGTATACGTTCGGGTGCTTGATGGCGTTCATGCGGATGCGATCTCCCAAGAGCGCTCCCCCGGTCTTTCGCTTGGACGGATCCACGCTGATGACGGCCAATTTTTTCTCCGGGAAATCCACCGTAAACCGGCGCACCAACTCGTCCACCAAAGAGGATTTTCCAGAGCCACCGGTGCCGGTAATTCCCAAAACCGGGGCGTTGCAGGCTTTGGCCTTTTTCGCAATTTGCTCCCGAACGGACGCATAAACGTCACCGTAGTTTTCTGCGCACGAAATCAAGCGCGCCAGGGCTCCGGGATGCTCGGGAGAAAGCCGATCCATTTCATCGGTCAGACGCTCGCCCAAGGGGAAGTCAGACTTAGCCAGTAAATCGTTGATCATGCCCTGAAGACCCATGGAACGACCATCGTCCGGGTGGTAAATGCGCGCAATTCCGTAATCCTGTAAATCGGCAATTTCGGTGGGCAAAATGGTGCCGCCTCCGCCGCCAAAAATGCGTATGTGGCCCGCTCCTTTTTCCTGGAGCAGGTCGTACATGTATTTAAAATATTCGTTGTGACCGCCTTGGTAAGAGGTCATGGCAATGGCGTTGGCGTCTTCCTGAATGGCGGTGTTGACCACCTCTTCCACGCTGCGGTCGTGGCCCAAGTGAATAACTTCGGCACCGGACGCTTGCAAAATGCGGCGCATGATGTTGATGGAGGCGTCGTGCCCATCAAACAAGGAAGCGGCAGTAACGATGCGAATTTTGTTCTGAGCTTGGTAGGGCAATGGGTTTTCCATACTCCAAAGATAACGCACAAGGGCGGTGTGCCGGGAGCTGCGTCCGGTTCAATCCGGGGCGATCTCCGCCAGGAAATGGGCTAAATCGTCCCAGTGGTGGAGGACCGCCGTAGGCACGTGACCGGCGGGCACGTTCAATTTCCCTGGGTTGTAGTAGACTTGATCTATTCCAAATGCGGCTGCGCCCAAAATGTCGGCTTCCCATCCGTCTCCCAACACCAAAGTTTTCTCAGGTTCCGCGCCGGCCTTGGCCAAAGCGGCTGCAAAAACTTCGGGCGCGGGTTTGTACGCTCCTACTTCCTCGGAAGTGGTAACGGTTTCAAAGTAGGGAGCCAATCCGCTGCATGCCACTTTAGTGTGCTGGCTTTCCGGAAATCCGTTGGTGATGATGTGTAAGGAATAGTGGCTACTCACCGATTGTACGGCCTGCAAAGCGCCCGGCATCAATCCGGTTTCCCGCGGCGTGCGCTGCACAAAATCAACCTCCAAGAACGTTGACAACTCCTTGCGTTGTTGCTGCCGAACGTGCGGCAATGCCTCCTGCAACAAGCGCTCAAACCGCAACGTACGCACCTCCTCCTTGGTGCGCTCCCCCCGGCGCAGGGCATTCCACAATTCCGCGTTGATGCTTTCGTACCGATCCAAAGCCCGGGCCGGATCCAACTGTGCATCCAGCGGAGCGATGTGCGCTTCAAACAAGTACCGAAAAACCCGTCGGCTGTTGCCCTCGAAATCCCACAAAGTGTGGTCCAGGTCAAACAAAAGATGCGTGTATCGGCGGGAATGTGTAGGTGCCATAGAATGAGAATACCTGAGCCAAGGTACAACCGGTGTTTCGGAATCAACCGAAATTACCATCCGTTTCAGCGCCGCCACCCGTTACCGACTCCGGTGAAAAACCAACGAGATAGACCTTTTGCGCGGCCCGCGTAATCGCCGTGTACAGCCAGCGCAAATAGGACCGTTGGTCGTACCCCTCCGCCTCGTACGGTTGCTCCACAAAGACGGCTTCCCACTGACCGCCTTGGGCCTTGTGGCACGTTAAGGCATACGCAAACTTCAATTGAAGGGCGTTCCAATAAGGATCCCGGTCGCGCGCCGCCCTTTGGAGCCGTACTGTTGGCAAATTCGCGTACTCCGCCTGAACCCCCTGCAGCAATCCGGTTAACTGCTCTTGGGACAATGCTGGGCCTTCGCTGTCCAAGGCATCCAGAACCACTTTGGCCTCAACGGGTGGGTCGTCGGGCCGATCCAGCCACCGCAAGGATGCCTGTGCAAAAGATAAACCGTAGCGCTCTTCGTGTTCCACCAGTCGGATGATTTCCAATTGATCCCCGTTGGCCAAAAAGCCCGCAGGATGCTGTGCCTCCAGCCAGTGGTAGTTGTTCTTGACCACCATGACCCGATCGCCGGTATTCAAGCGCTCGTCCAAACCAAAAATGCGCGCACGAATTTGCCGGTTGTACAGAACCGCTCGTTTGTTTCCCTTGGTGATGAAGGTTGACTGATCCGGGCGGCTCAAAAACTCACGTTCCAACGCATCCAAAACGGAATTACTGTCTTCCAGTCGCAAAAAATCAGGCCCAACTTGGAGTTTGGGAAACCGAACTCGGCGTGCCTCAAGGGCACTGCGCAATTGCGTTGCATTGGCCAAAACGGTAGACTCTTGCGCCTGGCGAACCACTTCCGTCAAACGAACCGCTCGAACTTCCAAATCGTGGCGTCCGCTCAAAACCGACGGATCCAGCGCAGGGCTTTGGTCCTCCCCAACCGGAGGCAATTGAGCGGTATCCCCCAACAAAACCAACTGACATCGGTTCCCGGAGCGCACAAATTGGAGCAAATCTTCCAAAAGAGATGTCCCCATCCAACCTTCGCTGGATTTATCCGAGAGCATGGACGCCTCGTCCACAAAAAACACGGCCCGATCCAGCGGATTTTCTCTCAGCGCAAAAGACACGCCACCGTTGGCTCGCGGTACGGCGCGGTAGATGATTCTGTGAATGGTGAAGGCACGACGACCCGTGCGCTCCGCAATGACTTTAGCCGCCCGACCGGTTGGCGCCAAAAGAACCGTGCGGAAACCCAACGAAGGCAATTGTGCGGCAACCGTGCGCAACCAAGTGGTCTTGCCGGTTCCTGCGAAACCGGATACCAACAGGACAGCGCGCAGATTGCCCACCACCAAAAATGCACCCAATGCCTGCACCGCCTCCACCTGTCCTTCGGTAGGCGCAAACGGCCATCCCAAAAGAAGTTTCGAATCCAGTGCGTTAAGGTTCATGATTTTCGAGTGGATGGGTTGATTTTTTATGTAATTTC
Source organism: Owenweeksia hongkongensis DSM 17368 (assembly GCA_945865885.1). Taxonomy (GTDB): domain Bacteria; phylum Bacteroidota; class Bacteroidia; order Flavobacteriales; family Schleiferiaceae; genus CAMDTE01. Next base: position 9,315 of record CAMBEZ010000022.1, on the reverse strand, counting down.
GGGGCTCAAAACAGACATTACCTATGAATCCCCGCATTTTTCTTGTCGTTCGCGTTGTCTTGGGCGTTGCCGCCCTGGTATTGAGCTATAAAGTGTACCGAATCATTGCCGAACCGGTTGAATTTGCCGCTTTAAAGGAAACACGTTACGAGGTAGCGAAGGTACGTTTGGAACAAATTCGCGAGGCGGAATTGGCGTACAAAGAAAAGTACGGAGAATACCAAGGCGACCTCGATAAGTTGATTGACTTTGTCACCAACGACAAGGTGCCCATTGTCTTGCGCAAAGACTCGTCGTTTACCTACTACGACAAAGTTTACCAGCAAGACATGAACAAGGATACCGTGGTTTTGCGCAAAATTGGCGATGCTCCTGTGGTTCAGAAATTGCAGCAAAAGGGTGATCTATTTCCTGCAGACTTCAATCCGGAGGACTTGCGTTTTATACCCTTTTCCAATCAAGTGGCGTTTGAGTTGGCCGCAGATAAAATTGATCGGAACGGCGTTGACGTTCCGGTCTTTGAGGTAAAGGCTTCCAACGAAGCACTATTTCACGACGTAATGAAGCAGTACGGTTCGCTGATCAAGGATTTGTCGATCCCATTCTTGGCGGTAGGATCGCTGTCTGAACCTACCCTCAGTGGTAACTGGAAGTAATCCAACTCCTTCTTTTGTTTGGTGGTCTACTTCTGAAGAAGTGGATTCCACGGCGAGGCCCGATGTGTTTCTCGCGCACGACGGGCGTCGTTTTGCCTTTTTGGTGGTTCGTGCGGACCAGCCTTTTTCCCTTGGCGCTTTGGAACCGGGAGATTGGGCCCAACTGCTCACCACCCTAGGAGTCCAAAATCCCCGAATTTTCTGCAGCTGGCCAACTTCTTGGTGTACCCTCATTCCCGATGCACTCTGGCCTTCGTTTCCTTTGGACCGTGCAGTCTTGGGCGCGCCAAAAAATACGCAGATTTACCAGTCTGTTCAGCAGAAATTTCACGCAGTCCATTCCCAAGAAGCACCGAGCGAATGGACCAGCGAACCCGGCTTATCAAGTTCTGGTTTTGATGCATTTTGGCCCAGTGAAGCATTGAACTGGGAATTACCCCCGGTTGCACCGGAGCGCACCGTTGTTGTTCTCGCCCACCCGGACTGCCTGCACATCAGCGCATTTGAACGCGGTGGTACGTTGGTTTACCACAACCGTTTTGATGCCGCAACAACCAACGATGCCCTGTACGCTATGGGCTTGGTTTACGAACATTTGGCATGGAGCGGCATTGAGGTCCCACTCTTTTGGCACGGCTATCGGGCAGACTGGGATAGCATTGCCCAAGGAATGGGCTCCTTTGTCTTGGAAATTAAACCACTCGGTCCGCCAAGAGGATTGCCCGATGCCTTGGGTGACTTTCGCATGCACCCTTCCCTTCAAATAGTATATAGACTCTGGTTATGCGCATCGTAGCAGGAAAATGGCGCGGCAAACAAATTGTTGCACCCAAAAATCTACCGGTGCGTCCTACGACGGACATGGCCAAAGAGTCCCTCTTCAATTTGATCCGGAACTACTTAAATTTTGAACAAATTCGGGCGCTTGATTTGTTCAGTGGTACCGGTAATTTGAGTTACGAACTCGCTTCACGCGGATGTTCCAGCATCACTTCTGTGGACAGCTCACGAGATTGCATACGGTTTATTCACAAAACGGCAGCCGAACTGCCCACTAGCGCCATCGCCCCGATAGCATCAGATGCCATAACCTTCGTGCAGCGTAGCCCAAGCCAATGGGACCTGATTCTGGCAGACCCCCCCTTTGACTTCGACCGGTACGAGGCACTGATTGACTCCATCCTCACCGGCCAACGGCTGACGAAAAACGGTATTTTCGTTTTGGAGCACGGGCAATTCACGTCGTTTGTGGGCCACCCCAACTGCTTTGACCGCCGCAAATACGGCAATGTTCAGTTGTCGTTTTTCCAGTCAGAACCCCTGGAGGAAGTAGACTCCGAAAAGTAACTGCCGGCACACGCTCACCGGTGATTTTCGAACGCCTGCTGCGACCCTGCCACCAAACCAAGTTGGTTCAAGCTTAGTTTACTAAAGGCTGCCAAAGCCGCAGCCCGGTGGCTCATCGCTTGCTTCTCGTGCGGGAGCATTTCCGCAAACGTTCGCCCGTCGCCAGCGTTGGGGATAAACAGCGCGTCGTATCCAAACCCAAAAGTACCTTGTTCTCGGGGCACTATTTTTCCAAGCACCTCACCGCGCACCGTGTGTTGCACATCGCCCCAAACCCAGGCGAGAACGCAAACAAAATAGGCCTGCAATTCGCGTCCAGCAAGCACTTCCATTAACTTTGCCCGGTTCTCCGCATCGGTGGCTTGCTCACCGGCATAACGCGCACTGCGTACTCCTGGAGCACCTTCCAAGTCCGGAACCACCAGTCCCGAGTCATCTGCCAACGTGGGAAGCATCGTCCCCCGGTAACCTTGCACTGCTTTCTGGAGCGCATTTCCTTCAAAGGTATCCGCATCTTCGCGCAACACTCCTCCGGTCCAATTAGCTTGTTTCAGGGTTAACCACTGCAACGAGGAGCTCAGGTGGGGCGCTATTTCGTCAATTTTGTGTGCATTCTGCGTGGCTAGGACACACCGGAACATCGCTTGGCCGGGCGTTGTCATTCCTGTTTACTAAGAGGCGCCATCGTCTCGGAATTGGCGTCCAGGGTTCTTAATTTTTCCGGGAGTCGATCCACAATCTGTGTTGCCAACGCTTCAATTGCTTTGCGTTTTGGGGATCCCTCAGCAAAAACCAATGATATTTGGCGAACGGGGCGCGGTTCGGCGATGGGCTTGATGCGCGTCTTTTGACCCGAGGGCAGATCCAGAGTTGCCAAATAGGGCAAAAGCGTCATGCCCAATCCAGCGTCAGACAAGCGAACCAAAGTTTCAAATTGACCGGACTCTACATGCACCCGAGCCCCTGCTTTAAGCCCGTTGGCCCCGCAGAGCGACAAGGTCTGTTGCCTAAAACAGTGCCCTTCTTGGAGCAACAACACATCGGACTGCTGCAATTCTGAACGCGTAATGAACAACTCAGTAGAAAGTCGATGATTTTCAGGGATATACGCAACAAATGGCTCTTGATACAACGGCAAAATCTCCAAACCACGTTCGTCTAACGGAGTTGCCAGCAAGGCCACGTCCAATCGGTGCTCTTGGATTCTTTCGATGCACTCCGCGGTGGTGCGCTCTTCTACGGTCAACTCCAATTGCGTGAATTTCTGGATGAAGGAACCCAAAAATCGATGCAGCACATAGGGGGCAACGGTCGGTATAACGCCCAAAGACAAGCTCCCTTGAAACGGGGATTGACCGGCTTCAATTACCTGGTGGAACCGTCGTGCCTCAGACAAAGTCCTCTTGGCTTGAGCCACAGCCTGGCGTCCAACTTCCGTGGGTTCAATGGGCTGATGCAATCGATCAAACAAGGCCACACCCAATTCATCTTCCAATTTTTGTACCTGCATGCTCAACGTCGGTTGCGTCACGCCACAAGCTTCGGCAGCTCTGCCAAAATGACGAAACTCATCCAGGGCGACCAAATAATGCAGTTGCGTTAATGTCATGGGAATGGTATCCTAAATCGTTGTACACGAAGATAAGGTTTGGGTTGAGCTCCCCACCCCAAATAAAACCTAAATAGGCCCGGAGCCTGTGATCCCTCAAAGTCCAACCGGCGCCAGGTGCCACTTGCCTGCAGTACGACCTCGTTGATCAAGTACGACATGGCCTGCAACTCTCTTCCCGCCTCCGTTGCCGTACTGAAATACAATACCACTCGATCGCCTTGAAACCACCAAAAAGCTCCTGCCAAAAATTCATTTCCCGGACCGTAAACAGTGTGCACCATTCCTTTTCGCTGATGGATCAGTGCGTGCATTTGCCAACGAACCGAATTTAGAAAATCCTTCGGCATTGCCCCGTAGCGCTTGACTTGATGTTGCTCAAAAGCTTGAATGAGCACCTCAGGTGAGTCGTGTTCAAAAAGTCCTAACTGTGCACTTTGCGCTTTTTTTAAATTCCGTCGCGTTTGCTCACTAAAACCCTCGAAGTTCAATTGGTACTCGTTTTCTAAATGCAACACCGCATTTTGTCGGTTCCAACAACGCATCCAACCCCAGGGGCCAGACTTCCACCACAGCCCCTCTGGCTTAATCAACGGCAATCCTTCGTGAAAATGCAAATCGATCCAAACAAAACTTTTCGGCAGGGCTTCTAACGCAGCATTCAATTCGCTCCACGCCTCAACCGAGTTGGCCTCTTGGATTACCCGGCAGGACGGTGCATAAAAAATGCCCAATTGCTGCAAACCCAAAGGCATGCGGGACACATTCACACAGCCAGCTATACGGCGGTACGGTATGGGGCACACCGCTTCGTAATCGTTTCGAACAAGCCCTCCCCATTGTTTTGCGCGTGCATCCAGCACCTCCGTCAATCCATAGGGCAAGGAGCGTTCGTCCGATCGAACCACGCGGTTCCAGCGGTCGTCGTCAACATCGTCCCTTCGGACCCATCGCCAAGAGCTTACTTCTCGCCCCATTGAGCCATCTTTTTAACATTCTCTTTCCACCCCGTCCATTTAGGATCGACTTCCGAAAAAAACCGCCAATGCGTTACCCAAGAAAACGGCACTCCCTGCTCCACGCATGCTGCATGGGCCTTGTTCCACTCGTCAAACGGTTGATCTGTTGGGCGGTAATAAAGCAAATGACCGTCCATGGCGAAAAAAGGATGAACCCAAAAATCCAAAACTACATTCTGTTCAAGATCAAACCAAGGATAGGGCACCGCAATTCCTGCTCGCCATCCCATTCGGTCCACATACCCCATGGAATGATCGTCTCGAATGCCTAATGACGCCAAAATTGGGTAGTGAACTTCCGGCTGAAACGCTAAAAAGTGAAACCTACTTCGGACTACTTCCCGGCCCAACAAACGCGAAACCTGACGGTATTCCTGTTCAAGCAATCCACTCCTTGCCCCTTTACTGGCTCCGGTGGACGGATGCCACCCCAGTGCGCCATTCAACTTTTGGTCCAAATCCCTCCACAAGGTTTGAGCGCGGTGATTTGTGAAATCCACACCTGAATCTTGTTTGGATCGACTTAACTGCATCAGTGCAAAGTAGTTCCACGGTCGACCCTCCCATAGATCTACTTGCTCCGATAGAGTATCGTACGGATCGATCCCACCGGCCCGTGCGCGCCAACGAGTCAGCGCCTTTCTAACCTTTCCGTGCAGAACATCGCGGATTCCGGACAACACAACGTGCCCATAACTCCTCCCAGCAAAAGCCAAAAGGTGGTCCACATCAACGCTGATGTTCACTTTTGAAACCGGCTGATTATCAACCTTTAAACCCCATTCATTTGCCAATGATTCTGCCCAACGGTGAACCCAAGGAATCCGCTCTACCTCCAGGCGAGCAGCCAAGGAACTACCGGAAACAAATCTACCGTGGACATCCTTCTCTCCAAGCCGCTCCTCAATTCGGAGTGCCATCCAAACCATGGACAACAACCAATCAGGCTTCAAACTTCTGGGGCGCACGAAACATGCCGTTTCCAACCTCTGATTTTCAGGTTGTACAAGCTCCAAACGCCCCCAAGATTCCGAAATTTCATAGACCATCCAAGGGTCTGCATCACTCTTTCGAATCCACAAGAGGTCGGATTGCTCGTTGCCCGGCGACGCAACACGCGACCACCGACATCCCGTTAAAACTTGAAACAACAACAAGGAATAAGCCAAACGCGGTTGCTCACCATTCCACGCAAACTGCACCAACGGCTCTGTACGATTCATGTCAGCAATCAAACTCAAAGTGCGTTCCATGGGCCGGATAGGATTTCATCGGCCGACCACTCACGCGTAAGGGCTCGTCCAGAGGCCGCAAGGTAAGCATCATTTGAAGCGCATTAGGCAATTTACCTAACAGAAAAGGAGCGCGTAATCCCAATTTAGCCCACAGAAATCTCCAACGCCATCGTTTCAGCTCATTGCCAGAAAGCGGTAACCACTCCGGATGGAAAATGGAGAAATCTTGCGAAAACTCTTGAGCAAGACGCCTCAAGTGCTCTACCTTCTCCACGTTACAATGAGCATAGATGGAGTTCCAGTAAAGAAGAATATACCATTCCCAATGACCCAATCTAGAACGCAAGCCAATGGGGTAAAACTTTAACTCTTCGGCCACAGTTCTACAAAATGATCCGCCATTGCCTTCGCCGCATACCCTTGTCCGTATACCGGGGGGAAGTTCGACGGTATGAGCTCGCGTTCTTCAACCCACTTCACCAAGCGATCAGCAACACCCGGCTCCAAAGGATCAAATAGTTCGACGCCGTCGGACGCCAACAATTCAAGCCATTCGGTCTCTTTGCGCAGAATCGCAACCGGCGTACCCAACATATACGACTCCTTTTGCAAGCCTCCTGAATCCGTCACTACCACCGCAGAACTCGCGCACCACTTCAGCATTTGCTCGTGGCCTACAGGATTAGCAAGTCGAACTTTTGAACTTCTCAATTGATTGCGTTCTTCATTTGTAGCCACAGACCACCAACGGTGGTGCATGGACCAAATAACCACACGATCCACCGCCAATCGACAAACGGCATCCAACCACATCTTGCGATTCGCCGAATCATCAACGTTTGTATTGCGGTGAATGGTCACGACCAGCCCACCTCGATCGCGGTGCGGAAGCGGTTCGTATTCACGAAACACATCCAACATGACATCCCCCACAACTACCGAACTAGAAGCATGCTTTACAACACCTTCCTGAACCAGGTAATCAAGGGCAGCTTGAGAAGGGCACCAATGAACATCCGCCAACCGATCAACCTCAATTCGTATTGCCTCCTCGGGCATGGAAAAATTACCCGACCGCAAACCGGCTTCCACATGAACCAGTACAAAGCCCAGTTCTTTCGCGGCACGAGCGCCTGCCAACGTGGACAGTGTATCACCGTAGACCAAGAGGACTGCATGTTTCCACGGAGCCAATTCCTGCACCAGGTCTCGAGTCATTGCTTCTACCCGCGTTTCGTTATCTGCCTTTAAATCAACGGCCATCTGCTTGGTTGGCATCGGTAGGAACAACTCCGTCACGAACTGAGCATTCAACAATTCGTCCGAATGCTGTCCGGTGTGGTACCAATACTGCTCCAGCTTCTTGTTGGCCAAAGCATTCCAAACCGGAGCTAATTTCATCATTTGGGGCCGTGCCCCTACGACATGAAGTACTACCATAACTTAAATTTCTGCAGCAATTTGACCCCCAATGAGCCAACCACGGTCGGCAAAACTAAGGTAATCACCACGTCCTACAATTAAATGATCCAAAACCGAAATCTCCATCAATCCACCTACCCGCAGGATACGCTTAGTCAAATCACGATCTTGATCCGAAGGAGTTAGATTTCCACTGGGATGATTATGTGCCACGATTAGAGCACTTGCCTTTGTGCGCAAAGCCAACTCAAACACAACCCGCAAATCCGCCATTGTTGCAGACCACCCACCTTGTCCAATGCACTCTTTGCGCAAAACGCGGTTGGCACGATTCAACAAAAGAACCCAGAACTCTTCGTGTTCTACATTCTCAAAATCTGGCCACAACTGTGAAAATGCGTCTTGTGAACCTCTTATGACCAGTTGGGGAGTGAACTTCGCATTGGCTAACCGTCGGCCCAATTCAAATGCTGCCATTACAGAGGCTGCCTTTGCATCGCCAACACCAGAGTGTTCTCTCCACTGATCTGGCAACAATGAACCCATACGACGCAAATCATGATCGTAACAGTGCAACAACTCCACTGCCAGATCCACCGCAGATGCCCGAGGGGTTCCAGATCGAAGCAAAAGTGCCAAAAGCTCCGCATTGCTCAATTTCTTAACCCCTAAAGTCATGCACTTCTCCCGAGGGCGGTCCTCAACTGCCCAACGCAACAGTGAACTACTTTTCTTCAATTCCATGATTCGAAAATAATCACCGCCGCGCATTCGAGTCGTATAACAAATATTTACATACGTTTAAAACTCATAATTACCTATAAATGTGTAAGTTATGTAATTATATTCCAGGGTTAAATAAACCCAAATCGTTCACTTGAAAATATAACGCAAAAAAAAGCCCCGCATTGCTGCGGGGCTCGAAAAATGGCGGCGACCTACTCTCCCGGTGTAACCCAGTACCATCGGCGCAGTCAGGCTTAACGACTCTGTTCGGAATGGGAAGAGGTGATCCCTGACGCCATAGCCACCATAAACTGTTAAAGTCTTTTGCCATATCGGGTAATATAAAACAAGCATTTCGAGCTAAAGATCACGGGTAATTAGTACTACTTGGCTATGACATTGCTGCCTTTACACCTATAGCCTATCAACGTCCTAGTCTTGAACGACCCTTAAGAGAAATCTCATCTTGGGGTGGGCTTCGCACTTATATGCTTTCAGTGCTTATCCCATCCGCACATAGCTACCCTGCGATGCAGCTGGCGCCACAACAGGTACACCAGAGGTGCGTCCAACTCGGTCCTCTCGTACTAAAGTCAGCTCCCCTCAAATTTCTTACGCCCATAGTAGATAGAGACCGAACTGTCTCGCGACGTTCTGAACCCAGCTCGCGTGCCACTTTAATGGGCGAACAGCCCAACCCTTGGGACCTTCTCCAGCCCCAGGATGTGACGAGCCGACATCGAGGTGCCAAACCCTTCCGTCGATGTGAGCTCTTGGGAAGGATCAGCCTGTTATCCCCGGAGTACCTTTTATCCTTTGAGCGATGGCCCACCCATGCGGAACCACCGGATCACTAAGCCCTACTTTCGTACCTGATCGACGTGTCAGTCTCACAGTCAAGCACCCTTGTGCCTTTGCACTCTACGCACGGTTACCAAGCGTGCTGAGGGTACCTTTGGAAGCCTCCGTTACTCTTTTGGAGGCGACCACCCCAGTCAAACTACCCGCCAAGCAATGTCCCCCCTTGCGGGGGTTAGGCTCCAAATAAAGAAAGGGTGGTATTTCAACGTTGACTCCACCATGCCTAGCGACACAGCTTCACAGTCTCCCACCTATCCTACACATCCTTTATTCGAAGTCAATACTAAGCTGTAGTGAAGGTTCACGGGGTCTTTTCGTCCCACTACGGGTAATCGGCATCTTCACCGATACTACAATTTCACCGAGCTCATGGCCGAGACAGTGCCCAGATCGTTACACCATTCGTGCAGGTCGGAACTTACCCGACAAGGAATTTCGCT
>CAMBEZ010000021.1 GCA_945865885.1 Owenweeksia hongkongensis DSM 17368 | reverse complement strand
AGCAATCGCTCAAAAAACTTCCGCCCAGCACCCAACGAATGCTGGAAACCCTGGGCGAAAACGTGCGCATGGCGCGCCTGCGGCGCGCCCTCACCACCGCACGCGTGGCGGAACGCGCAGGAATCAGCCGCAAAACACTTTACCAAATCGAACGGGGAAGCGCGGCCGTGGCCCTAGGACACTACGCCGCGGTGCTTTTTGTTTTGGAACTGGACGCCGAACTGGGTGGAGTGGGTGCTGCAGATCCCTTGGGACGAACCCTGCAGGACGGACGGATGCTGGCGGCAAAAGGAAGCCGGGGCTGATCAGGACCGAACCCGACGGTCTCGGCGTACCGCGCGACGCTCCATGCGGCGCACCTTTTTGATCATGCGGTCGCGCTTCAAGCGCGCTTTGGCCAAGCGCAGTACGCGGCGCTTTTCGCGCAGTTCCTTGCGGGATTCACGCACTTCCTTGCGGCGTTGCGCCAGGGTTGCGCGCGAAGGGGATGCCTCAACGGCGGGGGCCGCTGCCGAACGCGGAACGCGCACGGCGGGACGAATTTGTGCGGTACCGGATACAGATACCAGCACGGTCAAAAAGAACAGAAAGAAGATGCGCACAACCACTTAACGACGCGGTACGCGAAAATAGTCTGTGTCTGCCCCGGGGGCATTCTTCATGGCCTCCGCGTGGGAAACGGTCTGCTCCACGGCGTCCGGGCGCAATACGTTGACTTCGTCGGACAGATGGACCAAGGGTTCAACGCCTTCCAACTCCATGCGTTCGATCTTGGCCACAAAGCCCAAAATCTTCTCCATGTCCTGCTCCAACTGTGCCTTGCGCTCGGGAGCCAACGTCAAACGGGAAAGGTGGGCGAGTTTGTCTAGATCCAGTTGTGCCATGGGACAAAGGTACACCGATTGAACAGAAGTGATGCTGTACGTCAGGACTTCCGGTCCTCCGCTCGGTAGCGGTTCAGTTCCCCTAAGATGATCGCGTGCACGCGGTCAGACACCGCCTCTTGGTCCGCCACGGTCAGGCCGGTCACCTCAATGGGGGCGTGCACGGTAGCGCGGATCACGCCGGGGGACCCTCCTTTTCCAAAATCCGGGAAGCGCCGACGGTGGTCCGGGAAGGTAATGGGGAGAATGGGGGTTCCGCTTTCAATAGCCAGCTTGAAGGCACCCGCTTTGAACGGGGCCAGCAGGGTGTTGGGGTTCTTGGGGATTCCTCCTTCGGGGTAAATGCACAAACCGGTTCCGCGTGCCAATCGGCGCGCTGCCTTGTCCATGACGGCGCGCTTGGAAGCCAACGAGGAGCGATCCACCAGAATGGAGGTGCGACGGTAAAAGAACCCAAACAAGGGGATTTTGGCCAGTTCCGCCTTCCCAATGAACACGATCGGGGACTTCACCAGCCGGTAGCAAAACATGACGTCCAGCTCGGAGGTGTGGTTGCTCACCACAATGTACGGGCGGTCCCAAGGAATCTGGGCCTCGTAACGCACCTTGCGCCAAAGGAACATGCCGTTCAAAATGAACGCCGCCCAGCGTCGGGCCCAGGGATAAAACCGAGGAAAGTCCGATGCTGAGCGGGAAGTCCAGTACAGCCCAGGGCTGAGCAAGACGATGCTGACGAGCATGCACCAGTAGTACCACACGTGGTACAGCATGCCGAAAGCGCGTTTCATCAGTGCAGGGTAAAGGACTCCATAAACTTCGTGGTGTAGTTGCCTGCCACAAAGTCGGGGTTGTCCATCAGCTGTCGGTGGAACGGAATGGTGGTTTTGATGCCCTCAATAACGAACTCGTCCAGCGCGCGCTTCATCTTGTCGATGGCCTCCTCGCGGGTGCGTGCCGTGGTGATGAGCTTGGCGATCATGGAGTCGTAGTGCGGCGGAATGGAGTAGCCTGCGTATACGTGGGTGTCCAAGCGAATGCCGTGCCCGCCGGGAGCATGGAACACAGTGATTTTACCGGGAGCGGGACGGAAATTGTTGTACGGATCTTCCGCGTTGATGCGGCACTCAATGGCGTGCAATTCCGGCTCGTAGTTGCGTCCGCTGATGGCAACGCCTGCGGCCACTTTGATCTGCTCGCGGATCAAATCGTAGTCAATGACCTGCTCCGTGATGGGGTGTTCCACCTGAATGCGGGTATTCATTTCCATGAAGTAGAAATTCCGGTGCTTGTCCACCAAGAATTCGACGGTTCCCGCCCCTTCGTAGCCAATGAACTCGGCAGCCTTAACAGCCGCAGCACCCATGGCGGCGCGCAATTCGGTGGTCATGAAGGGACTGGGGGTCTCCTCCACTAATTTTTGGTGACGGCGCTGAATGGAGCAGTCGCGTTCGGACAAATGGCAAGCTCTGCCGTATTGGTCTCCAACGACTTGAATTTCTATGTGGCGCGGCTCTTCAATGAGCTTCTCCATGTACATGCCGTCGTTGCCAAACGAAGCGGCTGCCTCTTGGCGAGCGGAATCCCAGGCCTTAGCCAGTTCTTCCTCCGCCCAAATGGCGCGCATGCCCTTACCTCCGCCGCCGGCCGTGGCCTTCATCATGACGGGGTAGCCAATTTCTTGGGCCGTGCGGGTGGCGTGCTCCAAACTTTCCAGCAGACCTTCGGAACCGGGAACGCAGGGTACGCCGGCCTCTTTCATGGTGGCCTTGGCGGTGGACTTGTCGCCCATCTTGTCTATTTGCTCCGGGGTGGCGCCAATGAACTTGATGCCGTGCTCCGCGCAAATTTTGGAAAACTTGGAGTTTTCGGACAAAAATCCGTAGCCCGGGTGGATGGCGTCTGAATTGGTGATTTCCGCGGCCGCAATGATGCTCGCCATCTTCAGGTAGCTGTCTTTGGAGGGCGGCGGTCCAATGCAGACGGCTTCGTCCGCAAAGCGTACGTGCAAACTTTCGCGATCGGCGGTGGAGTAAACAGCCACAGTCTTGATGCCCATCTCGCGGCAGGTGCGGATGATGCGCATGGCGATCTCACCGCGGTTGGCAATGAGTATTTTCTTGAACATACCGGACACTTAGGCGGGGTCTACCAAGAACAACGGCTGATCGTACTCCACGGGAGAGGAGTCGTCCACCAGAATCTTCACGATGCGTCCGCTCACTTCGCTTTCGATTTCGTTGAAGAGCTTCATGGCCTCAATGACGCAAACCGCTTTGCCGGGCTTAATTTCGTCGCCTACGTTTACAAAAAAGTCCTTGTCTGGGCTGGGACGACGGTAGAAGGTCCCAATCATCGGAGACTTCACGGTGATGTACTTGCTGGTATCCTCGCCGGCAGGCGTTTCAGAAACAGGGGCGGATGCAGGAGCAGCGACCGGTGCGGGAGCATACGCTGCCGAAGGCATGGTCATGGGTGCAGAAGGGACAAACGCAAAATCTTGAGCGCCCGGTGCCGTTTTGACGGTGATCTTGAATTCGTCGGTCTCGAGGCTTACCTCGGTGGCACCCGACTTGGAAACGAAACGGATGAAATTTTGTAACTCTTTGATATCCATAACTATGACTTTTTGGATTCGATTTTCATTACCGCAAAAGTGCGCATAAAAAAGCAAACCCGGACAGGAAGGTCCGGGTTTTTTGGTAACTGCCCCAGGGGCTTACGGTAGTTTTTATGCTTCGGCTTGTGCCGGAGCAGTGTTGTCAACGACAACTTTTCCTTTGTAGTACATAATGCCCTCGTGCCAGTAGGCGCGGTGGTACAGGTGCGCCTCGCCGGTAACGCCGCATACGGCAATTTGGGGCATAGTTGCTTTGTAGTGGGTGCGGCGCTTATCGCGGCGCGTGCTGGACTGTCTGCGTTTGGGATGGGCCATGGCTCAATCGTTTAATTCGTTTTTGGACTTGCGCAACGGAATGCTCAACACAGCCAACTCGTAGAGGTACTGACTCAGGTCCACTTCGTAGGATCCATGGGGTAGGATCAGCAACTCAGGTTCCTGGTCGTCGTAGACCTCACCAAATTTTACCACAACGGTAAACGTGTTGTGGAGTGGGAGTTCAAACGGCTCGCCGGTGTCGTCATCTTCCGTCGCAAGCAAACCGCTGAAGGCAAAGCGAAGTTCCATCGTGAGTGATCCCTTTAAGAGGGTCACGCTGGTTTGCGCTTGAGTTATCCCTTCGGTTTCGGGGTGGTTGTAGTGTGCAAAGAACGCAGCATCAAGGCTGTATTCCAACTCGTGCGTGCCGGCCTTGAGGCCCGAAAAAACAAGCGTGTGATCGCGCTTTTTCATAAGCTGCTCGATTTGGAGCCCGCAAAGATAAGAATTTTTTTCAACGCTTGCTTGTGTATAACTGATTTTTCGGATTACGCCCGCTCTTTGCGCGTTTCTACACGCATTCGGAGGGGATTGGACGTCGCCTCCTCGTGGCCGGCCCGACGTCGGACCAAATCAATGGCTTCAAACAAGGCGTTGCGCAAACTGCTGTGATCTGCTTCCTGCTTGCCTGCCAAGGCATAGGCTACTCCGTGGTCGGGCGAGGTGCGCACGTGGGAGAGTCCGCAGGTGACGTTGACGCCGTCGTGGAAGTGGATCATTTTGAAGGGAATCAGGCCTTGATCGTGGTAAAGAGCCAAGACGCCGTCGAAGGCTGCGTGCTGGCCGGAACCAAAGAATCCGTCGGCCGGATAGGGTCCGTATACCTGAAGGCCTTGTTCCGCGAGCTGCGCAACGGCAGGGGCCACGAGCTCGGTATCCTCTGCGCCAAACTTGCCGCGATCGCCGGCGTGGGGGTTGAGGGCCAGGACGGCAATTTTGGGTTTTTGAACGCCAAAGTCGGTTTGGAGTGCCCGGTGAAACTGCTGGATTTTGGCAACGAGGAGCTCTTGGGTGATGGCCGCGGAAACGTCGGACAGGGCCAGGTGTTCGGTGGCCAAAGCCACGCGCAGCTCCGGGCCGCTCAGCACCATCAAGGGCTTGCCGCCCAAGCGCTCGCCCAGGTAGGCGGTGTGTCCGGAAAACCCTTCGACGGGGATGGTTTCCTTGTCAATGGGGGCCGTGACGAGGGCGTCGATTTGGCCTTTTTGCAAGGCGTCGATGGCGGCGTCCAGAGATTTGAGGGCGTACTGGCCCAATTCCGGATTGGGTTTGCCCAAATCCAGCAGCACTTGATCTGTCCACGGTTCCACCAACGCAATGCGGTTCTCCGGATGGGGTTGGTCCAGGTTGGAGGTCAGGGAATAGGGGATTTCCGGCAAGTCCGCGGCTTTCCGGTGGTAGGCAAAGGCCTTGGGGGTGGCAAACAAAACGGGGCGGCACAGTTCGTGCACGGTAGGATCTGCAAGGGTGCGGAGGACTACTTCCAGGCCAATGCCGTTGAGGTCGCCACAGGTAAATCCAATGCGGGGAGGGTTCGTGCTCATGCGGTGCGGGTGCTCAAGAAGTCCAACAAAAGGCGCACACCAATGCCGGTTCCGCCGGCGGACCAGTACCCCATGGGTTTGTCTGCAAAGGCTGGGCCAGCGATGTCCAGGTGAACGTAGGGGTAGTCCGTGAAGTGTTCCAGGAACTTTCCGGCAGTGATGGCGCCGGCGTCTGCGCCGCCAATGTTTTTGAGGTCCGCAACGGTGCTTTTGAGCAACTCGTTGTAGTCGTCCCAAAAGGGGAAGCGAACCAAGCGTTCGTGGGTGCGGCTGCCGGAGGCCAGGAGGTCGGACCAAACTTCTTCGGAGGCGGTGCCCATGGCCACGGTGGCGTAGTGCCCAATGGCACGGGCGGCGGCCCCGGTGAGGGTGGCTAAATCAATGACCAGTTGCGGGTTGTAGCGCTTGGCGTAGTGGAGGGCATCGGCCAGGATGAGGCGCCCCTCGGCGTCCGTGTTGAGCACTTCCACCGTGGTGCCGTCGCTCATGGTGAGGACGTCGCCCGGGGTGACGGCGTTGCCGCCGGGACGGTTGTCTGTGGCGGGAATCAGGCCCACCACGTGCACGGGGAGGCCCAGGCGCGCAGCACCGGATACGGCACCCAACACGGCGGCAGCGCCGCTCATGTCCGATTTCATGGTGTCCATGGAATTGGTGGGCTTCAAACTCAATCCGCCGGTGTCGTACACCACGCCCTTGCCCACCAGCACGTACGGCTGGGCGTTGACCGCGTTGGCGGGTTTGTATTCCAAAACGGTAAAGGTGGGCTCGTCCAGACTTCCCCAGTTGACGCCCAACAGGCCGCCCATTTTCAGGGATTCAATCTTCTTTTTGTTGAACACCTCCACGTGAAACCCGTATTCCTTGCCGGCGTCCGCGGCGGCCTGGGCCAAGCCCTGGGCGTTGAGCACGTTGACGGGGTGGTTGATGAGGGTTCGCGCTAAAAAGACGCACTCCACGCGAATCTCCAGCGCCCGCAGGTCGCTGGCCTTCCAACCCTCCAGGTAGACGGCGTTCAGGGACGGGGTGTTCTCTGCTTTCTTCTGGGCAAACTGGTCCGTGTAGCGGTAGTTGGCCAAGAGCAGGCCTTCCACCAAGGCGGGGTGTGCGTTGGGAAGGGAAACGCCGGTGTGGCGCGCCGCGTGGAGCAACTTGGCCAGCGCAGCGCCTGCCTGGCGGTATTTTTCCGCGCCTTCTGGCGTGTTGGGGTCTGCTGGCAAAAGGTTGGCGTAGGCATCGGTGCCGTCGTCCGTGGCCGTGCACCAGCCCTTGCCGGATCGGGCCCAAAAAGCGTTCCACGATGCTTGTGCCGCTGCAGAGGTGGTGAGTGCGGTTGCGGCGTCGGCAGAGGCAAGTACGCCGGCCCGGGGAGTGCCGGCCGGAATGCGGGTGTCGAGGTGGATTTTCATACCTTCCAAAGGTACGGCAACGGGTGTACCTTTGCGGTATGTTTACCGGCATTATCGAAACCCTAGGGACCGTGGTGGGCGTGCACCGCGAAGGCACTAATGTTCACTTGGATGTGGAATCCACTCTGGCCCCGGAGTTGCGGGTAGATCAAAGCTTGGCGCACAACGGCGTGTGTCTGACGGTGGTGGCTTTGCACGGACCGTCGGGCCAACCGACGGGGTACCGCGTGACCGCTATTGACGAAACGCTGCAGAAAACCACCGTGGGAAACTGGGCGGCCGGAACCCGGGTCAATTTGGAGCGCTGCATGCCCGCGAACGGACGGCTGGACGGCCACATTGTTCAGGGGCACGTGGACGCCGTGGGACGGATTGCGTCTGTGGAGGACCGCAACGGCAGTTGGACCTACCGAGTAGAGCATCCGGTGGCCGCGGATTGGATCACGGTGCCCAAGGGGTCTGTGACCGTCAACGGAACGTCGCTCACGGTGGTGGATGCTTCTCTGGATTCGTTTTCCGTGGCGATCATTCCCTACACGTACGAGCACACGGTGTTCCACACCCTAAACGTTGGGGATCCGGTGAATCTGGAATTCGATATTTTGGGCAAGTACGCGGCGGCTCTGCTGCAGCGCCAAGCCGCTTTTGCCGCTCAAACTCCCAGCCGTGCGTAAGTTAGTCTTGTTGAGCGCCCCGTCGGGGTCCGGAAAGACTACCCTGACGCGCCGTTTGCTGGACGGTCACCGGGAATATGCGTTTTCGGTTTCGGCCACCAGCCGCGCCCCGCGGGGGCGCGAGGAGCACGGCGTGGATTACTATTTTTTGAGCCCGGAGCAATTTGAAGCCGCCGTGGCGGCTGGTGATTTCCTGGAGTGGGAAGAAGTATATCCCGGCGCGCGGTACGGCACTTTGCGCAGCGAAGTGGAGCGCCTGTGGGCAGAAGGAAAAGTGGTTTTCTTTGACGTCGACGTGGAAGGAGCCCTGCGCTTGAAAAAGAAGTTTGGTCCCGACGCCTTGGCGGTGTACATCGAGGCTCCCTCTTTGGCTATTTTGGAACAGCGACTGCGCCAACGAGGTACCGACACCGAAGAAAAGATTCAAATTCGATTGGGCAAGGCCGGACGCGAAGCCCTCCGCGCCCCCCATTTTGACGTGCGCATTGTCAACGACGAGCTGGACCGCGCCACGGGCGAATTAAAGGCCGTGGTGGACGCTTTTGTGCGCGCCTCGGCACCCTCCGACGGATCTGCGATTTGAACCTTTCCAACCCTTCCCCCCTTCCCTTGCCCGCCGCGCCGATTCGGCGGATTGGTTTGTTGGGCGGTACGTTTGACCCCATCCACGAGGGGCACCTGACGCTGGCGGAGGCCGCCCGCGCACAGCTGGATTTGGACGAGGTTTGGTTGGTGGTCAGTCCGCAGAATCCGTTCAAGGCAGCGGACGAATTAACCGACGAGCGCCACCGTTTGGCCTTGGTGCAATCGGCCGTGGCCAACCGCCCGGGTTTGGTGGCGAGCGACGTGGAGTTTGCCCTGCCGCGACCGTCGTATACCGCTTCCACCCTGCGTCATTTACTGCAAACGCACCCGGATTGCGGCTTTGTTTTGATCATTGGCGCCGACAACTGGGCCGGACTCAACCGCTGGAAGGAGGCAGACTGGCTTTGGGAGCACCTGCCGGTGGCCGTGTACCCGCGCAGCGGAGCCGCTGAGGCGCCCGGAACGGTGCCTGCGCACGTGCTGACGGGACCGCCGGTGGATTTGTCCAGCACGGAGGTGCGCGCCGCCTTGCGGCGCGGCGAGGTGCCCACAATTCCACTTCCGGAGGGCGTTTGGGCCTACCTGCAAGCCCACGGATTGTACGCCCCCAACGGCCACGATTCCGGGAAATAACGTACCTTGGGGAGACCGTCGGCACGCCGGCAAAAACCACCAAACCCCCGTTCGTGAATTCGCATCTAGACCGTCCTTTCTTGGAACGCGTGGCCCGCGAATGGGCTGCGCAAACACCCGCTGACCAATGGCACCGCACCGCTTGGGTGTTGCCCAGCCGCCGCGCGGAGCGCTTCTTGCGCACGCACCTGTCCAACGCCGCGCCGGGGCCCGTTCTGGCGCCGCTGACGCTACCATTGGACGGTTTGCTTTCTGCCCTGAGCGGACTGCGTCCGGTAAACAGTTTGGACGCCCTGATGCGGTTTTATCCGCTGTACGCTGCTCAATTCGAATCCCACGCCGAGCCCTTTGAATCCTACGCCCAGTGGGGAGCCGGGCTTTTGAAAGACCTGAACGACATCGACCGGCAGGGGGCCGATCCCGCGCTGGTTTGGCGCGCTACAGCCGAGTGGGAGGCCCTGGAGCAATGGGGGCGATCGGAAGAGGTTACGGGCGCCGGAAGGCGCCGAAGGCTGGCTTTGCTTCAGGCCCTGCCGCTGCTGCACACCCAGTGGCACGAGGCCCTTCGGGCGGACGGCACGGGTACCACCGGACTGATCATGCGCACGGCCTCGCCGGCGGACCGCGGACCGGACCCCGACGCTTGGAACCGGTTGCGTTCCGAATGGGGCATTGATCGCTGGGTTTTTGCGGGGTTCAACGCCCTGACGCCCTGCGAAGAAGCGCTGTTTCTTTGGGTTTTGGAACGCGGAGAAGCCGTGGTTCGTTTCGACGCCGATGCCCATTATTTAAACGAAGATTACCACGAGGCCGGACTGTATTTGCGTCGGTTTCGGGACCGCTGGCCGGCAGCCGCAACGGCAGACTTGCGCACGCCCACCCACGGACTTCGCGAGCGGCCCAAACGGATAGAAGTTCAAGGAGTTGCCGGTGCCGTTGGGCTGGCCAAAACGGCTGGCGCCTGGGTGCGCGATCGATTGGCCGAAGATCCCAACTTGGAACGTACCGCGGTGGTGCTGGCGGACGAATCCCTTCTGCTCCCCATGCTCCACGCGCTTCCGGACGTGGATGCCAACGTGACCATGGGCCTGCCGCTGGCGTCCGTGCCGCTGACGGCCTCTCTGGAGGCCTTGTTGGAGCTTCAAGAAACCGCCGCAGACGGCAGCATTGCCTTGCGGGCGGCCCGTGCCTTCTTGGACCACCCGGGCGCCCGCGTGTGGCTGGGACCGGACGCGCCGCAGGCCGTTCAACGGTTCCAACGCGCTTCCGCACAAGCGCACCAAATGCGCTGGACCCCGCAACAACTGGAGCACTCGGAGGCCTTGGGGCCTTTGCCGGGATTGGATTTACTCACCCCGACGGACCAAACGGTACCGTGGCTGGAGCGCGCCGCCGACCGGCTGGAAGCCGGCAGCGGCGGCGCGTCCCTGCGGGATTGGGAACGAACGGCCGCCAACACCCTGGCGTCGGTTTTGCGCACGCTGGCCGAACGGTGCCGCGCGCACCACTTGAACCCCAACTGGCGGGCCGTTCGGGCCCTGCTCCAGCCTTTTTTCCGCGAGGAGCCGCTTGATTTGTTGGGCGAG
This sequence comes from Owenweeksia hongkongensis DSM 17368, assembly GCA_945865885.1. Lineage (GTDB taxonomy): Bacteria > Bacteroidota > Bacteroidia > Flavobacteriales > Schleiferiaceae > CAMDTE01. The sequence continues at coordinate 25,651 of CAMBEZ010000021.1, read as the reverse complement.
CCCTTGGCCGGCCTCCAGATCATGGGGCTGCTGGAAACGCGGCTGCTGGACTTTGAGTCCGTGCTGGTGGTGGGGGCCAACGAAGGCGTGCTTCCACCCGCCCGTGGGGACTTGGGTTGGATCCCGTGGAGCGTGCGAACGGACCTGGGCTTGCCCCTGCCCAGCGAGCGCGAGGCCATCAATGCCTATCACTTTTACCGACTCCTGCAGCACCCCCAACGCATCACCCTGCTCTACAGCACGGATTCCGACGCCACCGGCGGCGGCGAACCGAGCCGGTACCTCCACCAGCTGCGCGTGGAATTGAAGCCCTACACGGAGCACTGGGAAAGCGCCCTTCGCTACGTGCCGCTGACGCCGGAAAGCTTGGTGGCGCCCGCGGGCTGGAACCCTTCGCCGGAAGCCCTGGCTACGCTGCAAAGCCGGTTGGAAAACCCCAAAACTGCGCTCTCGCCCAGTAAGTTATCTCAATTTTTGCGCGACCCCGAGGCGTTTTACCGCGAGTACGTGCTGCGCGCTCGTCCGGAAGACGAACCCAAGGAACGCATTGACGATGCCCTTTTTGGGAACATCGTGCACAAGGCCCACGAATTGCTCTACCAAACGCTCCTGGGCAACGACGATCCACAGTTCTTGCGACCGTCGAACGAACAATGGGAAGCATTGATGCAGGAAGCGCTCCGCACCGAATACCCCGGCGGACAAGTTGCAACGGGCAAAAACGCTTTGGCGTACCGCGTGGGCAGCACCTTGCTGCGCGAATTGGCCAACGCAGACGCAGACCGCTTGGAAAAGCGCAAAGAAGCTGGGGAGGACTGGAGCTTGGTGGGGGTGGAAAACGAATTGACGGCCGTCCTGCAAACCGATTCCGGCCCCGTCTGCTTCCGCGGTAAGGCGGACCGCATGGAGCGCTCCGCGCAGGGTTTAGCCATTTTGGACCTCAAAACCGGTACCGTCAAGGCCGAAGATTTAAAATTTAAAAGTTGGGACCACTTGCTCCTTCCGGACAAAGGCAGCAAACCCCTCCAGTTGATGACCTACGCTTGGATGCATGCGCGCTCCACGGGAGACCCCCAGCCCGTTCGGGTGGGGATTGTTTCCTTGCGCCAACCGCGCTTGGAGCCGATGTGGCTGAATTTCAATGGACTGGATGCGTTTGGGCCCGAGGCGTTGGAAGCCTTTGAAAACGAGGTGCTCCGGCCGTTGGTGGCGGCCCTACGGGCCGAGATTCCGTGGTCTGAATTTCAGTCCTCAGGTAAAACCGAGCGCTTGGCGGACGCGGAGTAGCGTGGCATCCGCCACGGCAGCAGCCTTCCGGGCGCCGACCTCCAGGGCGGCATCCAGCGCGGCGGGATTTGCCATCAGCGCGTCAAAACGCACGCGTTCCTCCGCAAAACGTTCCAACAACACGCCCAACAATTCGGTTTTGGCGTGGCCGTAGCCCAGTCCTCCGGCACGGTACCGCTGGGCCAAATCTGCCGTTTGCTCCGGTGTGGCCACCAAGCGAAACAGCTGGAACACGTTGCATTTTTCCGGATCCTTCGGCGCCTCCAACGGGGTGGCGTCCGTCACAATGCCCATGATCTGCTTCTTCAACTCCTTTTCCGGCAAAAACACGTCCACCACATTCTTGTAGGACTTGCTCATCTTTTGGCCGTCCGTTCCCGGTACCGTCATCACCTGCTCGTCGATCCGCGCCTCCGGAACCACCAGCAATTCCAGGCCTGCGTGGCGGTTGATGGCCGACGCAATGTCTCGGGTGATTTCCAAATGCTGGCGCTGGTCCTTGCCCACCGGAACCAAGTCCGCGTCGTACAGCAAGATGTCCGCCGCCATGAGCACCGGGTAGTCAAACAATCCGGCATTCACGTCGGACAGCTTGTCCGACTTGTCCTTGAAGCTGTGCGCATTCGCCAACATGGGGTACGGCGTGAAGCAGTTCAAATACCACGTCAGCTCCGTGCACTGCGGTACGTGGCTTTGGGCATAAAAAACGGTTTTGTTTGTGTCTAGGCCGCAAGCCAGCCAGGCGGCCGCTGTAGCGTAAAGGTTTTCCTTGCGAACCGCGGGATCCTTTACGGTGGTCAAAGAGTGCAAGTCCGCAATGAAGAGAAACGAATCGTTGGTGCCCTGGTTGGCCAGTTTGATGGCCGGCAAAATAGCGCCCAAGAGGTTGCCCAAATGCTGGCGCCCGGAGCTCTGAATCCCCGTGAGAATCCGCATGATCGTTGTTTGTTAAGCGTTGATGTGGATGAAGCGCTCTACGTCTTTGGTGGTGCCAAAGACCACCATCAAATCGTTGGGCTCCACCACGGTGTCGTCTTCTGGAACGCCCAAAATGTGGTGGTCTCCGTTCGTCTTTCGCAGCAGCGTGATCAGGCTCAGCTTGTATTTTTTAGTCAAACCAATGTCTTCCAAACTGCGGCCTACGGTGCTTTTTGGCGCCTCTACTTCTACAATTTCGTAGTTGTCTGGGAGTTGCACCGCCATGAGCATGCCCGGCGTGAGCAGCCGTTCCGCAACGTTTTTGCCTACTTCCTCTTCCGGAGACAGAATTTCTTCAACGCCCAACTTGGTGAGGATGCGGCGCTGGGTTTCGCCCTGCGCACGGGCCATCAAACGCTTGACGCCCAAGGACTGCAACTGCACCACGGTGAGCATAGTGCACTCAAAGTTTTGCCCAATGGACACAACTACGGCGTCCATGTCCGCGATGTTCTGGGATTCCAGCGCCGGGCGCGAGGTGGCGTCCAACGTGACTCCGTAGGTTACGTAGTCGCGGATGCTCTCCACCTTTTCCGGATCGGAGTCTATGGCCAAGATTTCCGCGCCCTTTTCGGCGAGTTTCTTGGCGATGGCGGAGCCAAACTGGCCCAACCCGATGACAGCAAATTTATCAGCCATGGTGCTAAAGTAGAGAAAGTGCTTGATTTAGATCTTCTTGGAGGTCGCGAACGTCCTCAATGCCAACGCTCAAACGCAGCAAACCGTCCGTTACGCCGACGGCCTCGCGCTGCTCCTTGGGAATGGAGGCGTGCGTCATGGTGGCGGGATGGCCCACCAAAGATTCCACACCGCCCAGGCTTTCCGCCAGGGTGAACACGCGCAAGGCAGACGCCACACGGGATGCGGTGGCGAGGTCGTTTCCGCGAACCACAAAGGAAATCATGCCGCCAAAACCGGGGTAGTATACTTTTTCCACGGCGGGGTGGTCCTGCAAAAAGCCCAACAGGGCTTGCGCATTGGACTGGTGGCGATCCATGCGCACGTGGAGGGTCTTGATGCCGCGGAGCACCAAAAAGCTGTCCATGGGTCCGCAAACGGCCCCAGAAGCGTTCTGGATGAAGTAAAGGCGCTCCGCCAGTGCGGGATCCTTTACCACCAACGCGCCCAAAACCACGTCCGAGTGTCCGCCCAAATACTTGGTGGCGCTGTGCAGCACAATGTGCGCACCCAGTTCCAAAGGACGCTGGAAGTAAGGAGTGGCAAAGGTGTTGTCCACCACCAACAAAGCGCCGCACTCCGCCGCAATGCGGGCCATGGCTTCGATGTCGATGGTATTGAGCATGGGATTGGTGGGGGTTTCCACCCACAAAACCCGCGTGCGGTCCGTCACCATCGCCCGAACGGCGTCGGCATCCTGCATGGGGGAAAAGTGGAACTTCAACCCAAAACCGGCGTACACCTTGGTGAACAGTCGGTAGGTCCCACCGTACAAATCCGAGGTGCTGATCACCTCATCGCCCGGCTGCAGCAACTTCAGTACCGCGTCCACGGCAGCCAAGCCGCTGCCAAAAGCCATGGCGTGCGTTCCGCCCTCAATGGAGGCCAGCGATCGCTCCAGAGCGTGCCGCGTGGGGTTCTGGGTGCGGCTGTACTCGTAGCCTTGGTGCACCCCGGGGGCAGACTGTGCGTACGTAGACGTTTGGTAAATGGGGGGCATAACGGCTCCCGTGCTGGGGTCCGGATGCTGTCCGCCGTGAATAGTTAACGTGTTGAAACGGTGCGAATCCATAGAACAAAGGTAGGGGGTTAATGCGGGCCCTAAATCAGTAAACGTTGAGTACTTGCTCCTTAATTTTTTCCAAATCTTCTTTCATCCCCACCACCAGCTTTTGCAATTCAGCATGGTTGGCTTTGGAGCCCAAGGTATTGATTTCCCGACCCATTTCCTGGGAAATGAAGCCCAGTTTGCGGCCCTGGCCCTCGGCCAACGTTTCCCGGAAATAATTCAAGTGGGCCTGCAGCCGCACCTTTTCCTCGTTGATGTCCAGTTTCTCCACGTAGTGCACCAGTTCCTGCTCGTAGCGGTCGTGGTTGTAGTCCATGCCTTCCAAGCCGCGCAGCAGGCGCTCTTTCACCGTTTGAATGCGTTCCGACTCGTACCTCGGCACCTCCCGGAGAGCCTGTTCAATGGCGTCCACCTGGGCCACGAGGTCGGCCGCCAAGGCCTTGCCCTCGTCCAAACGAAACTGCTGAAAAGCGGCCAAGGCCCCTTCAAGGGCTTCAGACACGGCTTGCCATTCCTCCTCCGTGCGGTCCTCCGCCACACTCCGGGTGGCGTCCGGCAGGCGCAAAGCCATGGCCAAAAGCTCCGCGTCCGTGGGGGTTTCGTTGGGGCACAAGGCGCGCAACTGGGCGCAGTAGGCCTCAATCAGCGGAATGTTCAACACCGGCGCCTTCGGCGCTTCCGCGCTGGACTCCAAATGCACGTGCACCTCCACCTTTCCGCGTTCGATGCTCTCACTTAAGTGCTTGCGGGTGGCAAATTCAAACTCCCGCAGGGAAGACGGCAACCGCAAATTCAGGTCCAGCTGCTTGCTGTTGACGGAGCGAATTTCTACCGCCGCGGTGGTGTTTCCCACCGTGGCCGTGTGTCGGCCAAAGCCGGTCATGGATTTGATCATGGGGCCAAAGGTAAATAGTCCGAGGCGGGTACGGGCGTTTTGCGCAGTCGATCCCACGCAAAGTCCTGAAGCAGGTCCCTTGGCCGCACCGGAATCGGCTCTTCCAACAGGCCCAAACCCCAAGCCAGCCGGCCCACCAATTCCTCCGCGGTGCGCCCGGAGGCCTGCCAATCCCGCAGGCTTACGGCGCCGTGCCGCTTGCTCAAGCGCTGACCGTCGGGGCCCATCCACAAGGGCGCGTGCAAATACTTGGGCGGCACGCAGTCCAGCGCGGCAAACAACTGCTCCTGCTGCGGGGTAGCGGATTCCAGATCGCTTCCGCGCACCACCTCCGTAATGCCGCTGGAGGCGTCGTCCACCACCACCGCCAAGGTGTAGGCCCACGCACCGTCTGCCCGACGCACCGGAAATCCGTCCCCTTGGGCGCGAACCGTGTACGGACCGTTCAACGGCAACCCCAAGGGAGCACACGTTCCCGGATAATGAGGCCCAAGGTCTTCCGCTCCATGCGGAGCGCGTACGGCGCCGTCCACGGCCGCTTGCAAATCTTTTCGAGTGCACCGGCAGGCAAACACCAGCCCTTTTTGGTTCAAACGCTCCAAGGCCGCTTGGTACCCTTCCGTTCGCATGGATTGAAATTCGACGGGACCGTCCCAATCCAACCCCATCCAGCGCAAATCTTCCTGCGCCGCTGCCGCAAACTCCGGCTTGGACCGCTGCGGATCCGTGTCTTCCACGCGCAAGAAAAACCGACCGTTCTCCGACCGGGCACGCAACCAGGCCACCAAGGCCGTGGACGCATTCCCAAAGTGCAAATAACCCGACGGCGACGGCGCGTACCTTCCCGCATAGCCAAATTCGCCATTTTGGGGTATTTTCATGTTCGCCGTTTTGGGGTATTTTTCTGAACGGAGTTTATTCATCAAACCCCCTCCGACGCAATTGGCCCGTCGTGTAAATCGCCAAATAAGGGTGCCGGACCGGATCCGTGCGGCAAAAAAGCAGGGCCGTAACCGTGGGGTATCACCCGCAGGCCGGGAAAGTTCCGAGCCGCCCAAGCCGCAATGCCCTCGCACAATCCGCCAACGGCCTGGGCGTCCTCCCACACGTGCCATTCGGCACCGGGGTTTTCGTGTGCGGCGGCGCGCAGCGCCCCCGCTGGCAGGGGCTGAATGCGTCCCACGTACCAAACGGCGTCGTGTGGACAATGCTGTGCCACCGCGGAAGCAGTGGTGCCCGCGGCCCAGTGTAGGATGCTTTTTGGGGCTGTAACGTTTTGGGTGGCGGCTTGCGGGGCGGCCTCGCGAAGGGCGGCCGCGGTTGCTTCCTGAAAAAGCAAAGCGCCTTCCTCGGATTCCACCAAACCGTCGTCTTGCGGAGCTAATCCGCGCGGATAGCGCAACACGGTGGGGGTGCCGCTGTCCAGGGCGCGGTGGAGCATGCGCGCCAGGGTGGCGCCGTTGCGCGGAGCGTATACGGTGGTATTGGGAATACTGCGGAGCAAGGCTACGTCAAACACGCCGTGGTGCGTGGGGCCGTCCTCGCCCACCCAACCGGCGCGGTCCAAACACAGAACCACCGGGAGGTTTTGCAGGGCAACGTCGTGGATCCATTGATCGACGGCGCGCTGAAAAAAGGTGCTGTACAAACTCACCACGGGCTTGCGTCCGGCGGCGGCCAGGGCCGCCGCGGTGGTGACCGCATGCTGTTCGGCAATGCCCACGTCAACGGTACGGTCCGGATGAACCGCCCGGAAGCGATCCAGGCCCGCGCCAGGCGCCATGGCCGCGGTTAGGGCCACCACGCGATCGTCTGCGGCGGCGGCGGCCAAGAGGGCGTCGGCAAAAAGGGATTGAAAGGCCGCGGCCGGAGCCGGTTTTTCCGGCGTACCCCACTCCGCGGGGTCTGGCCGATGGGTGCGCACGTGGAGCACCCGGGGACCGGGTTGGGAAAGGGCGGCGCGAAGCGCCGCTACCACCGCGGGGCAGTCGTTGCCGTCCACGGGGATTCCAGAATTCGGAAAGGAAGAAGTTTCTGCCAAACGTGCATCCCAGTACGTCCAGCCCAGGGATTCAAAAAATCGGCGGTAGGCCAGCGCCCCGCCGCGCGCGAGCGCCCCCACGGTGGGTTCAATAGACAAGCCGTTGTCGTTGAGTATCAGCAAAACGTCCGCACCTGCGCCGCCGCCGTCGTTCAGGGCTTCAAAAGACATTCCGCCGGTCAAGGCCCCGTCGCCCACCACCGCAACGCGTTGGCGGCGGCGACCGGTGGCTGCGTCGGCGCGCCAAAAACCCAACGCTGCGGACAATGCTGTGGAGGAGTGCCCCGCACCAAAGGCGTCAAACGGAGATTCCTCTCGTTTGGGGAAGCCGCTCAGGCCGCCCGGCTTTCGTTGCGTGGCAAAGGTGCCGGCGCGGTCCGTGATGATTTTGTGCAGGTACGCCTGGTGCCCCACGTCCCAAAGCAAGACGTCCTCCGGGGTGTTCAGCACGTAGTGCAAGGCCACCGTGAGTTCTGCTGCGCCCAAGGACGCGGCCAAATGGCCTGCTTTTTCGCGGGTTTGGGACAGCGCAAAACGACGAACGCGCGCGCACGCTGCCGGAAGTTCCTCCACCGGCAGCGCGCGCAGCGCGCTTAAAGTCATACCGTACGTTTCTTCCGACGTCACGCAGCTAAGGTACGGCGCTCGGCGCGTCGTGCCTTTTGCATTTCCGCTCGGAACAACTGCACCGGAACCACCACTAACGTCAAGAATGTGGCAAACGTCAGACCAAAAATGACCGTCCAGCTGAGCGGACCCCAGAACATCACGGTGTCGCCCCCTACATAAATTTGCGGATCGTTGTGGGAAAAGAGGGTGAAGAAGTTGATGTTCAAGCCAATGGCCAAGGGAATCAAGCCCAAAACCGTGGTGATGGCCGTCAACAAAACGGGGCGCAAACGCGTGGATCCGGTTTCGGACAACAGGTGGCGGTATTCGTCCAAAGAAAGCAAATCCTCTTCCTTCAGACCCATTTCTACCTTCTTGCGCATCACCAGTTGGCCGTAGTAATCCGCCAAAACAATGGCATTGTTCACCACCACGCCCGCCAAAGAAATCAAACCAATCATGGTCATGATGATGACGAAATCCATGCGGAAGATGACCAGACCCAGGAATACCCCAATCAAACTCAAGCCCACCGTGGCCATGATGATTTGCGGCACCTTGGTGCTGTTGAATTGCGCCACAATGATCAGGTAAACCAAGAACACCGCACCCAACAACGCTTTGGACAAGAAACTCAATTCTTTGGCCTGCTCCTCTTGCTCTCCCGTGAAGGAGACGTCCACTCCCTCCGGCAGCGCGTAGGTTTTCATCGCGGTCTTGATGTTGGAAACCAACTCATTGGCATTGGCGCCTTCCGTCACGCCGGAAAACAAAGTGATTACCCGGTCGCCTTCCTTCCGCTTCACGGAACTGAAGGTGGTTGCCTTACTGGCCGTTGCTACCGCGGAAATGGGGATTTGCTTGATTTTGCCCGATGCTTGATCGCGGAATGTAATGCGTTGGTTCAGCAACTGATCCGTGTTGTAGCGGTAGTTGTCTTGCAGGCGCATGTTGATGGGGTAGTCGTCCTCTCCATCCTTAAAGCGGTCAACCTCTTTTCCGAACAACGCCGTGCGGATGGCGTCGCCCACTTGGCCGGTGGATACGCCCAAGGAGCGGGCCTTGGTGCGGTCGATTTCAATGGGCATCTCCGGTTTGCCGGACTCCACGTCCAATTTCAACTCGTCGATTCCTTGAAAGCCCTGACTCTGGATGTAGGCTCGCGCCCCTTCGGCAGCCGCCAAAACTTGGGTGTAGTCGTCGCCGGAGAATTCCAGGTTGACCGGAGGGCCCACGGGGGGACCCGCCGCATCCTTATCTACCGCAATAACGGTCCCGGGGAATCCCTTCATGTTGTTGCGCAGGTCGTCCAAAACCACCGAACTCAACACCTTGCTGCCGTCTTCGTCCACGCGGAAGGCCGTCTCGCGGAAGGCCACAATGATTTTGGCCTTGTGCGGTGTTTTTTCTGCCGTATTGCCGTTCCGCGGGTCGCCCGTTCCGGCACCCACTTGGGCAATGACGGATTCCACCATGTAGTTGTACTTCGCGCCGTCCTGCGTATAGGAGTACTTGTCGACCACCTTCAAAACGCGCTCTTCTACGCGTTGGGTAAGGGTGTTGGTTTCTTCGATGTCCGTACCAATGGGCAATTCAATGTAGATGTTGGCCAAATTGGGTTCGTTGGACGGAAAAAAGACCACATTGGGCGGTACCACCGCCAACAACGCAACGCTGGCGACCAATAAGCCAATGGTTCCGTAGAACAGGCGGTTCACGTTCTTGGCGCGAAGGGCAAAATCCACCACGCGGCCGTAGTATCGCTCCAATTTAGGCAAGTTGGTTTCGCGGAATCGCTCCGTTGCGTCGTGCAACCAAAGCACGTAAAGCGCCGTCAGCGCACCGCTGTAGAACAACAAGTTGCCCACCGTGTGCAGCGCCGTGGCCAAAGTGCCTTCTACGGCATAGCCCGCCAAGTTCAAGGGAAGACCAATCCCGGCCCACAAAAAACCACGGCGCGACCATTTCTTCGCATTGATGGCTTCCTCTTTGATTTTCATGTAGCGCGAAGCCAAGGCCGGGTTCACCACCAAGGCCACAAACAACGACGATGACAACACAATAACCAGGGTAATGGGCAAGTACTTCATGAACTCACCAATCAAACCGGGCCAAATGGCCAAAGGCAAAAAGGCAGCAACCGTAGTGGCGGTAGAAGAAATGATGGGTATCGCAATCTCTCCGGTTCCCTTCCGTGAAGCCGTCATCAAATCGTAACCCATGTCTGTGTAGCGGTAAATGTTCTCGACCACCACAATGCCGTTGTCCACGAGCATGCCAAGTGCCAAAACCAATGCAAAAAGCACCATGGTATTGAGCGTTACGCCCATGGCGCCCAAGATGAAGAAGCTCAAGAGCATGGACAATGGAATGGCAATGCCCACAAAAAGCGCGTTGCGCAAGCCCAAGAAGAACATCAGCACCAAAACCACGAGCAACACCCCAAAAATGATGGAGTTTTCCAATTCGCCTAGCTGGTTGCGCGTGCGGTTGGACTGGTCGTTGGTCACGGAGATTTTCACGTCGTCGGGCAAAACGTCCGTCTGCGCCTCTGCTAAAATGACTCGGATTTTGTCCGACACCGCAATCAAATTCTCGCCTCCGCGCTTAACTACGTCCAACGTGACTACGGGCTTGGTGTACTCCCGCGAGTACGACTCCTTTTCCACCTCTCCAAAAGACACTTCGGCAATGTCTTTGAGGTAAACCAGGCTTCCTTTTTCGTGCTTTACCACCAATTCGGACAATTCAGACACTTGGCTCATTTCGCCCGAAATGCGGACGTTCCTGCGGTAGCCGTCCACCAAAATGTCGCCTCCGGAGATGGACATGTTTTCGGACTGAATGGCTTGCGCGATGTCGCCAAAGCTGATGCTCAGGGCCTGCATTTGCTGCATGTCCAAGCGAACCGCAACTTCCCGAGCGTCCATGCCCCGGATGTCCACCTTGCTGATCTCCGAAAGGTCTTCAATTTTTTCCTCCAAATACTCCGCGTACTCATTGAGCTGCGTTGGGGTGTAGTTTCCAGATAAATTGATGTTCTGAATGGGAACCAATTCCGAAAACTTAAACTCAGACACGTTGGGAGCCGCGGGCAAATCGCGCGGAAAATCCGCACTGGATTGCGCGGCGTCTACCTTGTCTTTTACTTTCCGCAGCGCGTCAGAAGGTTCCACCGAAAAGTTAAACTTAACCCGAATGGTGCTGAATCCTTGGCTGGAGGTACTGGTTACTTTGTCCACGCCGGAAATGGACTTTACTTCCTTTTCAATGGGCCGCGTAACCAAACGTTCCATGTCCAACGGCGCGTTGCCCGGGTAAACGGTGGTGACGAAGATCTCCGGTTGGTTGATCTCCGGAAAGGTCTCCGCAGGCATGCTTCGGTACGCCAACAAACCCGCAATCAAGATGATAACGGTCAAAACGCTGACGGTTACGCGGTTGTTCACCGCCCAAGTAGTCAGGCCAAATTCCGGAACGAGTTCCAAGTTGTTGACTGCGGGGCGGGTGTCTTTTTCTTTATTTTCCATGGCTTACTTGGCGCTTACCGTCATCACTTTTACCGACTGTCCGTCGCGCACCGTACGCGCTCCTTTGTCTACTAAGGTTTCGCCCAATACCAGTCCGGACTTGATTTCCACCTGTTCGCCGTTGTTCTTGCCGACTTCTACGGCGCGCTTCTCCACCGAGCCAATTCCGTCCTTGACCAGCTTCCAAACAAAAACGTAGTTGTTGCCGGACATGTCTTGCTGAACTAAGGCCGCCGGGACACTCAGTGCCTGGTCCGCCTCGTAGTCCCGCACCTTTACCTTCGCCAGCATATTCGGCTTGTACTCACCGGTTGCCGGCAAATTAACGTACACCTTGTAGGAACGGTTGTCCGGGTTGATGTAGTCCGATACCTGGGTCACGCGCGCTTCCAAAGTCTTGTTGATGGACGGGAAGAACAAATCTACCTTTTGGCCCTTGCCCACCACGTTGGAATAGGACTCGGGGATATCTGCCGTCACAGAGGCCTTGCCGGTGCTGATCAGTCTGCCCAGCGCCATCCCGGGTGCTGCAAATTCGCCTTCTTTGGCATTCATTTCGTCTACGGTGCCGGCAAATGGCGCCTTCACGCGAGACATGGCCAACTGATTTTGAACCGTTTGGATGCGCTGCTCCAAGGATTCCTTGTTGGTTTTTGCTTGCAGGTACTGCACCTCGCTGCCAATTCCTTGCTTCCACAGGCGCTCCTGCTTTTCAAACAGCGTGGTGGCGAGACTCAATGATTTTTTCACCTCGTCCAAGCTGCTGCGCATAACAGAATTATCCAGCTCTATCAAGGTTTGGCCCGCCACAACACGCTCGCCTTCGGAAACCAACACGCGCTTGATTTGGCCGCCCATTTCCGGCAATAAATTCACCGAACGATCGGCCTCCACCTTGCCCAAGGCTTCAAAGGAGTGGATGAACGTTTCCGGACGAACCTCCAAGACCGTAACGGAAGTCAATTCGCGGGTGCTGTCCAGCGAAGCCAGCTGGGCGTCAATCTCTTGGATGCGTGCTGCAGCCGTTTGCGTCAAGGCCACCAGAGAATCCCGCTCGCCTTGCAGCTGCGCTAAATCTGTGTTGCCTTCTTGAGAACAAGCCACTGCACCCAGTGCAACGGCCCAAATGAGAGAATTTTTCATGGTCAAACTAGTGATAAGTCGATTGGGTCAAAAATTAGTTGAAAGTGGTCAGTAGTTTCTCAAGCGACACCCGCTTGTTCAAAACGTTGTTTGCGGCATTCAGCAGCGCAGATACACTCTGCTGGTACTGGTTTTCCGATTGCGTGTATTCCTGGCTGGACGCCACGCCTTCTTTGAATTTGGCGTACACCCGATCGCGGATGGACTTGGCCAAAGTTTCGTTGCGCTTCTGGGACAAGTAATTGTTCAATGCGAAGCTGTATTCCGCACGGGCCAATTTGTACTGCATGGAGAGCATGCTCTCCGTGTTGGCCAACAAAAGATCCAATTCCTGCAGTTTGAGTTGGGCCATTTTTACCCGGGCCACCCGTCTGCCGGAGGTAAACAAAGGAACCGAAGCATTCAAACCCCAGCTGCTGAAGGCAAAATTGGCGGCTTGGGTACCGCTTGGGTCCCAAACGTTGGCAGACTGACTGACGTAGTTGACGTTGGCGCCGTAGGAAAGGGACAGTCGGGGCAAAAACGACATCCACTCGTTCTGCATGTTCAACTTGGCCCCTTCGCGATTGACCGCTAGGGTGCGGTAGTCGATGTGGTTCTTGGCCTCAAAACCTTGGGCCAAAAGGGCACTGCCACTCTCCGTGAACAAAACCAGCTGCTCCAAAGCATCCGTGAGCACCACGGAGGTGGCTTGGGGAACCCCCATCTGCAGTTTCAACAAGGCCAAGGAAACCTCCTTTTGGTTGTTCAAAAACGCCAGCGAGTTTTCCAAATTGTTCACCACCAAGGACAGTTGATCCACGTCGGTGGACTCCAGAAAACCTTCTGCTTGCAACGCCTTGGTTTCCAAGAGCAACTTGCGGGTGAGTTCCAGGTTGGAAGAAACGGATTGCGTGTTGCGTTCCGTTACTACGGCAAGGTGGTAGGCTTGCGCCACTTGTTCGCGCACCTCCAAAAGCGACTTTTGGTAGCCCAATTCGGCGGTCTCGGAAACCACTTTGGTGGCCAAAAGGGCCACAAAATAGGAACCGTCGAACACCAACTGACTGGCGCTCAAGTTGCCTGCGCTAGCAAACTTGGTACCGAACGTCAATTTGGTCAACTCGCCGTTGCCAAAATCAATGAACTGAGCCGGCAACTCAATATTGTTGGTGTACGAACCAGCAACTTGCACCTGGGGCAGGCCGATGGCGATGTTCTGCCAAATGTTGGCCTTGGCCACTTGGCGCTCCAAGTCGTTGACTTGAGCGGAAGCATTGTGCTTCGCAGCGTACGCCTGGGCATTGGCCAAGCTCACGCGCATTTCTTGAGCGGACAGCATTCCGGCCGTAAGGGCCAAAACCGCTAGGGTCCGAAAGGTTCTTTTCACGGGATGAGGGATTAATTCTATTTTGAGGAAGCAAGAGGGTGCTGGATCATGTAGGCCGTTCCCCGGTCGTTCACGATGGAGAGCATGTAGGACCGCAAACCGTAGTGGTAGAAGTTGCGGTCTTTGAGCAAATTCTCGGGAAACCAGTCGATTTCCGTCAGGGCTACCATTTGGGCGTAGTGGTACCAAACGGCGAATTCGGGCACAACGTCCGTGCGGTATAATCCTTCGTCCATTCCACGCTGCAGGTTGGCGCGCGTGCGCTCCAGAATCATTTGCTTCCGCTGTTCCATGAGCCATGCGTACGTTTCCGGATAGTACTTTTTCATGGAGAAGAGCATCGACGGTCCATTCCCGGCCACGATTTCCATGACCTGTTGGTGCTGGTGGAACAATTCGTCCAGTGCGTTTTCGGACTTGGCCGTCACCTTTTCCATGGAAGCCATCTGGTGCGCAAAAAAGGCGCGCACGCTGCCGTCCACCAGGTCGGCTTTGTTGGTGAAAAACTTATACAGCGTCTTTTTGGAAATGGACAACTCGCGGCTGACGTCGTCCATGGTGCACGCACGCAACCCAAAACGCTGAAACAGCGCCATCGCCCTATCGGCAATGCTCATTTTTGGGGCGTCTTTAACGGGGTTCATTTTCAAGTAGTTGCGATCACGATTTGCAAAAAAGCACCGGCAACTCAGCAAAATCGGCTGCAAAGGTACGCATAGGAAACGTTTTGTGCAACAAAATGTTTCCTTAGTTTTCTTGGATTACCGTAAAAATTCTGTTCGATTTGCGGCCGGAAGCAATTATTGTTTGCACCGTTCCATAATTGGCGCAGATTGCGCACTTTTGCAAGAGCAAAACCATCCCCATCACGAATCATGCCACAGCAGGCCATACGCGACATCCTCCAGCTTTCCCCTTCCGCGCAAACCCTTTCGGTTTCCGGCTGGGTGCGCACCTTCCGCAGCAACCGTTTCATCGCGTTGAACGACGGTTCCTGTTTGGACAACCTGCAGTGCGTAGTGGATTTTGAGGCTTTTGATCCGGAGTTCCTCAAGCGAATCACCACCTCGGCCTGCATCCGTGCAACCGGAACGCTCACGGCGTCTCAAGGCAAGGGCCAGTCTGTTGAGCTGGCGGTAACCAAATTGGAGGTTCTGGGCGATTCCAATCCGGAAGAATACCCGCTGCAGCCCAAAAAGCACTCCCTGGAATTCCTTCGGGAAATCGCCCACCTGCGCATGCGCACCAACACCTTTGGCGCCGTCATGCGGGTTCGCCACCACGCAGCCTTTGCGGTGCACCGCTTCTTCAACGAGCAGGGATTCTTCTACCTGAACACCCCCATCGTCACGGCCTCGGACGCCGAAGGCGCCGGGGAACTGTTCCGCGTCACCACCCTCCCCGCCCAAAACGCGGCCACCAACGACGCCGGTGAGGTAGACTTCACCAAAGACTTTTTTGGAAAATCCACCAACCTCACCGTCAGCGGACAATTGGAAGGTGAACTGGGCGCCATGGCCTTGGGCAAGATTTACACCTTTGGCCCCACCTTCCGCGCCGAGAACTCCAACACGGCCCGTCACTTGGCGGAATTTTGGATGATTGAGCCGGAAATGGCCTTTTACGACCTCCACGCCAACATGGACCTGGCGGAGGCCTTTACCAAGAGCATCATTGCCTACGTATTGGAACGATGCCCAGAAGATTTGGCCTTCTTGGACCAGCGCTTGGCTGAGGAAGAGCAGCAAAAACCCAAGGAGCAACGCTCCGAACAGGGCCTTTTGGACAAACTGCGTTTTGTGCAGGAAAATCCCTTTGTGCGCCTCACCTATACTGAGGCCGTGGAAATCCTGCAGCGGTCCAAACCCAACCAAAAGAAACAATTCCAGTACCCCGTTGAGGGCTGGGGCATTGACCTACAGTCCGAACACGAGCGGTATTTGGTGGAAAAGCACTTCAAGGCGCCCGTCATCCTGTACGACTACCCCGCCAACATCAAGGCCTTCTACATGCGCTTGAATGAAGACGGCAAAACCGTTCGCGCCATGGACGTCCTCTTTCCCGGCATTGGCGAAATCATTGGCGGCAGCCAGCGGGAAGAACGCCACGACGTTTTGGTGGAAAAAATGAAGGCCGTTGGAATCGAGCCGGACCACCTGGACTGGTACTTGGACACCCGCAAATTCGGAACCTGCGTCCACGCCGGCTTTGGCATGGGCTTTGAACGGATGGTGCAATTCATCACCGGCATGGGCAACATCCGGGACGTCATTCCCTTCCCCCGCACCCCAGGAAAGGCTGAGTTTTAAGCGCATTCTCTTTACTCCCGCAACCGCGCGCTACCCGTGCTCCACCAGAACCTCTCCCAAAAACTTCAGCAAAAGCTGAGCCCGCAGCAGATCCAGCTCATGAAGCTGATTCAGCTGCAGACGCAGTCTTTGGAGGAGCGCATTCAGGAAGAACTGGAAATCAACCCCGCCTTGGAAGAAGCGGAGTTGGACCGCAACGCAGACGAAGCGCCCGCGGACGAGTGGGATTCCGAATTTCCCGACGGCGACGAAAGCAGCGCGTCGGACGATTTGCACGAGGAACGCGATACCCTGGACTTTTCGGATTACTTCGACGACGATACCCCGGACTACAAAACCCAAACGAGCAACCAAAGCGCGGACGACGAGAGCTACGAAACCCCGCTCGTGGGCGCCAAGTCCATGCAGGACTTCTTGCTCGAACAATTGTCCACGGTGGTGCTGTCCCCCAACGACGAAACGCTCTGCAAGTACTTGATTGGCACCCTGGACGACGACGGTTACCTGCGTCGGGCCACGCTGGACATTTGCGACGACCTCGCCTTTACCCTGGGCGTGATCGTGGAGCCGGCAGATCTGGAGCGCCTGATTGAGCGCATTCAATCGTTGGACCCCCCCGGCATTGGCGCCCGCGATCTTCAAGAATGCCTGGTGCTCCAATTGGAACGAAAGCGCCCAGCAACCCCGCTTTCCCGCATGGCCTTGTTGGTGGTGGAAAACGGCTTTGAGGCACTGGCCAAGCGCCACTACGCCAAGTTGTTGGACCTCCTGCACACCGACGAAAGCCAACTCAAGGAAGTGCTGGCGGAAATTGGCAAGCTCAACCCCAAGCCGGGTCTGTCCGTAGGCGGTTCCGGAGCACCTAGCGGCGAGGTAATTGTGCCGGACTACCTCATCACCTTGCACGACGGCCAGCTGGAATTGCAGCTGAACAGCCGCAACGCGCCCGAGTTGAACATTTCCCGCGACTACAAAGACATGCTGTCGCACTACAAGGAAAGCAAGGGCAACGCATCCGCGGCGAGCAAAGAAGCACTCCTTTTTGTGAAGCAAAAAATCGACGCCGCCAAGTGGTTCATCGACGCCATCAAGCAGCGCCAACAAACGCTCCTGCTGACCATGTCTGCCATCATGAAGTACCAAGAAAAGTACTTCCTGACCGGCGACGAACGGCACTTGAAGCCCATGATCCTCAAGGACATTGCGGACCAAGTGGGCATGGACATCTCCACCGTCAGCCGTGTGGCGAGCAACAAATACGTGCAGACGCCTTTTGGAACGTTTTTGATCAAAACCTTCTTCTCCGAGTCCATGCTCAACTCCGAGGGCGAGGAAGTGTCCACCAAGGAAATCAAAAAGATTTTGGAAGACTCCATTGGCGAAGAAGACACGCGCAATCCCCTCACGGACGATGCCCTGGCGCAACTTCTGGAGGAAAAGGGCTACCCCATTGCCCGGCGCACCGTGGCCAAATACCGCGAGCAGCTGAGCATTCCGGTAGCGCGATTGCGCAAAACGCTCTGATTCCTATGGAACCCACCGTCCCAAAACAATGGTCCGCACGCTGGGCGCGCCTCGTGTCCACGGTGTTCCACCCGATGCTGGTACCCACCCAGTTGGCCGCCCTATTTTTAGCGACCGCACCAAACGGCTGGAGTGTGCTTTCTGGGTGGAGTTTGGGAGCGGTTTTCTTGGGTACCGCAGGCGCACCGGCTCTTTCGGCTTTCGTACTGCACCGCATGAACTTGGTCAGCGCGTTCCATTTACCGTTGCGCACGGACCGTCAGTGGCCGTTGGCCGTGGCTGCCGGCGGCATGTACTGGGCCTATAAACTGAACGTTCGCTGGGGATTTCCGGAGGTACTGACTTGGTCTTTGCTGGCCGGCTGCGCCACGGTTTTCTTGGTGTACGGAGCGCTCCTATGGACCAAGGCAAGCGGCCACACGGCCGGGATGGCGGCTGCCAGCGCCTCCATCGCTCTAGCTTCCTTGGAATGGGGCTGGTCCCCGTGGCCCTTGCTCGCATCCGTCTTCCTCTTGGGTGGAGTGGCCGCTGCAAGACTCCAACTCCGCGCACACACTCCGCTTGAAATTGTCTGGGGACTCCTTTTTGGCGCCTTGCCCGCCGTGGCCCTATTGGCCGTGCGCGGGTGACATCGGAGCGCTCCGTCGGTGGAAGGCGTCGTTCTCTCATTTCCTCCTCAGGTACCGAGACTAATTGCTACATTCGTAACTACAAAAATTTCCAACGATTCCAACCGATTCGACGATGAAACGTATTCTACTTCTCCTCGCCCTGGTGCTTACCGCATCTTTTGGCGCTCGCGCCTCCCACATTTTGGGCGGAGACATCCAATACAAATACGTGGGAGATTCCACAGGCGTGCCCAACCAGTACCGGATCAAATTGGTGATCTACTGGGAACAAACCGCTTTTGACCCGGGCGCAACCCAAACGGTAACCATCCGTTCGGCCAGTTGCAACATCAACACCAACGTCACGGTGACCCGCCCCGGCGCTGCCTTCAGTGCCGCCAATTTGGGCGCGTACGATTGCATCGCACCAGGAGCAGGCAGCGCCGTCTACAGCCCCATGATCAACGTTCACTACGGGTATGTGGTATTGCCTCAAGTGTGCAACGATTACTACATGTACTGGCAAACCTGCTGCCGGGTATTCAACATCACCGCGCTGAACAACTCTGGCGGTCAAGGTTTTTACTTCGAAACCGAATTGAACAACACGTTGGGCAAGAATTCGTCCCCCAGCTTCGTCTCCATCCCGTTGAGCTACATCTGCATCGGCGGCTACACCAACTACCTGCAGAACGCCATTGAGTTAGATGGCGACTCCATTGCCTACGAATTGCTTCCCGCGCGTCAATTGGGTGGCACTACTGGGGTTTCCTTGGGGTACAATGCGGGGTACACGTATACCGCGCCCATTACCGCCAGCGCAGCGAACCCCTTTGTCTTGAACGCACAAACGGGAAACATCACCTTTACAGCTACTCAGGCAGAGACGTCGGTTATTGCGGTCCGCGTGAACGAATACCGATACGACACGCTCTATGGTTTCTGGGAAAAAGTGGGGTCCTCCAACCGAGAAATCCAGGTGACCGTGGCGAACAACTGTTTGCCCATTGTAAACGCCGGAGTAAAGTTGAAGTTCCCGTCCCCCGGAGTGAGCTTGGACAACCGCGGTCGTCAAGTTCGCCAGTACAACTGCTTGGATTCCTCTGTGATGCTGCGCTTTACGTTGTCGGTGGAGATGGCCTCGGTGTCCCCCGACGGTTCAGACTTCCGTTTGACTTCGCCCAACGGTCAGCCCATTCCGATTTTGCAGTTGGTGGGCTACCCAGATTTCAACGGCGAAACGGACAGTTTGTTGGTCAAATTGAGCAAGCCGCTCTCGTTAAACGGGGATTACTTCCTGTACTCCAAAGTGGGCAACGACGGAAACACCTTGCTGAACAAGTGCGGCAAGGACATGAATGAGTTCGACACCATCATTCTGAAGGTGAACAACTGCATCAATTTGGACATGCAGCTCCGGAACGTCTCCATCGATGAGGACGAACATCCGCATTTGTACTGGCAAATTGATCCCGCCACCTTCCCGTCCTACTTGTTCAACCTGTACCGCGTTTACCGTTCGGCAGACGGAGGAGCGACCTACCAACCCATTGCTTCGTTGAACGACTCCGCAGCCCGTGAATTTGTGGACGTTAGCGTAGATGCAGCGAAAGTAGACGCACGGTCCTACCGCTACTACGTGCAGATGATCTTGAACCAACAGCCGATGCCTCCCACCAACGTGGTGCACAGCATGTGGCTGCGCGGCAACTTGACCACGGCTTCGAGCGTGCCGGTGGTTTGGAACGAATACAACGGTTGGAACAACCCGCAGTACCAAATTCAGTGGGGTACGAGCATTGGACCAAACCTGTGGTTGTGGGAAAACTACGGCACGCCAAACGGAGATACCACCGCAACGGTGCTGCACCCGAACATTGGCCCGGGTCTGTACGCAGTGCGTATTCGCACCGTACGCAACATGAGCCAGGTGTCTGCGGAAGACACGGCTTGGTCCAACTGGATTCAAGTGGGCGAGCCCGTGCCGCCGATTCCCCCGATTGACTCCTTAACGGTGCCCAACGTATTCACTCCCAACGGCGACGGTCGGAACGACGGATTCACCATTCGCGGTTTGATGAGCTACCAAACGGACCGGATTGTGAAGATTTTTGACCGGACCGGACTGTTGGTGTACGAGAACTACAACTACGACAACAGCGATCCGTGGAAGGGCGAAGACCGCCAAGGTCAGCCTTTGCCCGCCGGCGTTTACTTCTACATTGTGGAAGCGTTCGATGCTGCCAACAACACGCCACCTGCTTACGCTGGACGACGTCGGCAGTGGAAGGGCAACGTGACGTTGCTGCAGAAGTAATCGATCTTTTTAGCACGCGCCCGGAGGCGCGGTGAAGCGAGGGCCGCCCGGTGGGCGGCCCTCGCTATTTTACGGCCGTACGGTTTTCTACCCGTACGGTTTTCCGCCCGTGCTGTTTTCGTACGCAGTAGTTTTGTGCTGTGCCCGACGGTTTGGATCCCTTTGCCCATTTGCGCGTTTTCTTGCGCAGCTTGCCCGAAAAACCGGGCATTTACAAGCACATCGATGCCGACGACAAGATTCTGTACATCGGGAAGGCCAAAAGCCTGAAGAATCGGGTCAACTCTTATTTCCGGGGCAAGCACGACAACCAACGCCTTCAAAACATGGTGCTTCAGGTCCGTCGGATAGAATTCATGGTGACGGAGACCGAGTACGAGGCGCTTTTGCTGGAAAACACGCTGATCAAGAAGGAGCAGCCCAAGTACAACATCAACCTGAAGGACGGCAAGAGCTACCCGTGGATCGTCATTAAAAAGGAACGGTTCCCGCGGGTGTACCCCACCTTTCAATTCAAGCCGCGCGAGGGCGAATACTACGGGCCCTATGTGTCCAGCAAGGGCATGTACACGGTGCTGGACTTGATCAAACAACTGTATCCGCTGCGCACCTGCAATTTAGCCCTGACGCAAGACAACATCCGTCAAGGCAAATTCAAAGTTTGTTTGGAGTACCACCTCAAGAACTGCAAGGGACCGTGCGTGGGGGATCAGACCGAAGTAGATTACGCGCGGACGTTGGAATCCGTTCGCTCCCTGCTGAAAGGACGGCTGCGGCACGCCAAAAAGATTCTGCACACCCAGATGGAGGAGCATGCTGCGGCGCTGGAGTTTGAGGCGGCCCAGGAAGCGAAAGATCGCTTGGTTTTATTGGAAAAATACCAGGCCAAATCCACCGTGGTGAACCCCACCGTTGGGGACGCCGACGTCTTCACGCTGTTGAGCGACGCCGAGTTTGCGTACGTCAACGGCTTGGTGCTGCGCGAAGGCGCGGTGGTGCGCGGGCACACCTTGGAGTTTAAAAAGAAACTGGACGAGTCCGACGCCGAATTGCTGGCCGTGGGTGTGGCCGAGTTGCGGGAGCTCTTTGGCTCCGAAACGTCGGAAATCCTGCTCTCCCAGCCGCTGGACTTGGAGATCGACGGGGTGAAGGTCACGGTTCCCCAGCGGGGCGATAAAGTGCGGCTGATTGAACTGTCTTTGCGCAACGCGCGGGCTTATCGATTGGAAAAACTGAAGAACCTGAGCATTGTGGATCCGGACCGACACGTCAACCGGTTGATGAAGCAGATGCAGACGGACCTTCGCTTGCCGGTGGAACCGCGGCATTTTGAGTGTTTTGACAACTCCAATTTTCACGGGGATTTTCCGGTGAGCGCGTGCGTGGTGTTCAAGGACGGCAAACCGTCCAAGCGGGACTACCGCCACTTTAACGTGAAAACGGTGGAGGGACCCAACGACTTTGCCACCATGGCGGAGGTCATTACGCGCCGCTACAAGCGTTTGTTGGAGGAGGAGCAGCCGTTGCCGCAGTTGATTCTGGTGGACGGCGGGAAGGGGCAGCTCTCCGCCGCCTTAGAAGCCCTGAACGAACTGGGGTTGCGCGGGAAGATTTCCATCATCGGCATTGCCAAACGTTTGGAAGAACTGTACTACCCCGGAGACAGCGACCCCCTCTATTTGGACAAGCGGTCGGAGACGCTGAAGGTGCTGCAGCGCGCCCGGGACGAGGCGCATCGGTTTGGCATTACGCACCACCGAAACCGACGAAGCAAGGGAACCATTGCCACGCGGCTGGAGACCATCGCGGGCGTGGGACCCGCCACCGTGGAGCTGCTGCTGTCCCACTTCAAAAGTGCGGCGGGCATTGAAAGGGCCACACTGGAGGAAGTGGTGGCGGTGGTGGGCAGCAAAAAGGCTGCGGCCGTCAAGGCGGCGTTGGAGGCTCCCGAGGCGGGAGATTAAGGCGCTTCGCTCAATTGGCACTAAAGTGCTCACCGATTGTGCGAGCCGCAGTCTAGCTCAGGACTTTCGCTCCTCCCGAAGTACCCGACCGTCCTCCAAGTGGAAGGTGCGTCGGGCGCGGTCCACCACCCGGGGGTCGTGGGTGGAGAACAAGAACAAGGTGCCCTCCGTGCGGTTCAGGTCCAACATGATGTCCAACAGCGTGGAGGCACTTTTGGAATCCAGGTTGGCCGTGGGTTCGTCCGCCAAAACAAAAGCGGGTTTGGACGCCAGAGCGCGCGCCACAGCCACGCGTTGCTGCTGACCTCCAGACAGTTGTGCCGGACGGTGGTGGGCCTTGTCTGCCAAGCCCACAGCGTCCAACAGCTCCATGCCGCGACGGTTGCGCTCGGCCGCAGCAACGCCTTGCAACTCCAGAATAAAGACGGTATTCTCCAGGGCCGTCAACACGGGAATGAGGTTGTAGGCCTGAAAAACGAAACCAATGTGCTCCAGTCGAAACCGAACCAAGTCCGCGTCGGAAAGGGTGCTCAAATCGGTGCCGCTCACCACCACACTTCCTGCAGTGGGGCGGTCCAGGCCCCCAATCAAGTTGAGCAGGGTGGTTTTTCCGCAGCCCGACGGTCCTACGAGTGCGGCGAATTCGCCGGCCTCCAACGTCAATTGAACGGAATCCACCGCCACCACATCGGAGGCCGTTTCGGTGTATACTTTGGTCAGGTTGGAGAGAGTAATGAGGCTCATAGGGCGCGCATGCTTTCGATGGGGTTGAGGGAGACGGCTTTGCGTGCGGGCATCAGCGACGCCAAAAGGGATAGAACAAAAACCAAGGCCACCACCGGCAGGTACCAGTGGGTCACCACTTGGGGGTAGATGACGGGCGAAATGCCAAATTCAGCAAGGCCGTCCGCAAATGCTTCCAAGGAAATGCCGGTGCGGTTGGTGAAGACCAGGGTGGCGTGGCCCAGCAGAAGGCCAAATGGAAGCCCAATGCCGGTGAGCAAGACGGTTTCCAGCACCACCAACGCAAAAACACGCTGGCGGGTGAGGCCCACGGCCATCAACATGCCCAGTTCCCGTTGGCGTTCCAAAATCGCCATGAGCATGGTGTTTAGGATGCCAAAGGCCATGGCCAAGAGCATGATGCCCATAAACAACAGCAAAGCTTGGGCCATGATTTCGTCTACGTAGCCCATTTCCGGGGCCGTTTTGCGCCAGGATTTAACCTGAAACGCCGGGAAATCTTCTTGAATCTCTGCACAAACCGCTTCCAAAGACTCTTTCTGGCGCGCAGCCGACGGATCCACCCGAAAAGCCAAGTCGTGCGCTGCTTGGGGCACGCCCAGTTCGGTGGCGAGTTGGTCCAAGCGAACGTAGGCCACGGCCTCCTCCGTCAGGTTGGAGGTGCCGTCGTAGAGGCCTTCCACGGTGTACAGGGTGCTGTGGACGGTGGCGGCGGTGTCCTGGTAGGTAAAAACGACGGGGTCGCCCACGCGCAAATCCAAGCGTTTGGCCAAGGCCTGGCCCACCACCACGCCGTTGAATTCGCGTGCGGTATCTGCCAAAAAAGCGCCGTCGAGCAAGCGGTGCGGAATGGTGAAGAGTTGGGCTTCTCGTTGGGGATCCACTCCTTGGAGGAGCAATCCGCTGGAACCCAGGGCCGCCTGCACCATGGCGGGTACTTGCAAGCGCGGAGCCACCCCGCGCACGTCGGGCCGTGCTTCCAACTGGGCTACGGCGGCAGAAGCATTGGGTAGGAGGGCACTCAGGTTGGTGCCGTCTGCAGTGTAGCCCGCAACGTGGACGTGGCCGTGGGCCAAATAGTCGTCGATGGCGTCTTGCACGCGGGCGTCGTTGATGCCGCTGGCCCAACCCATGAGGAAGAGCCCGGCCCACACGCCCAGGCCCATGGACACAAAAACCACGGAACTGCGCACGGGATTGCGCCAGATGTTGCGCCACGCCATGCGCAGCAAGAGTACCAAACCGGACGTCATCCGCGAAAAACCGTTGGAGCGTTAAACACAGCGCGCACCGGCCACAAAGCCACCAGAACGGCCAACAACCAAATGAGCAGGGCGTGGGTCACCACAATGGAGGGGTCCATGCTGGGGGGTAAAATGGGGGCCCAGCCCTGACGTACAATGGCTTCCGCCAACTCTCCGCGCAAACGCAGGGGGTACACGTGCATGATTTCCATAGCCAGCCGGCCGGCGCCACCGCCTATCAAGGCGCCCAGTGCCGCCAAGAAGGTGGCCTCCAGAAAGACGGTTGCTGCCAGCAGCCGGCGGGACACCCCCAACGCAATTTGCATGCTGAACTCGCGTTTGCGCTCTTCCGCCAGCATCAGCATGGTGCCCAGCAAGCCAAAACCAATGACCACGTACAGCACCGACAGCACCACCAACCCTCCGGTGGAATCCGCGCGAATGGCTTGGTCCAATTCCGGCATGCGCTCCTCCCAAGTACGCCAAACGGCTCCTTCCAGCGGGTGGTCTTGGGGCAGCCGCGCCGCCACGGCGCGGTGATTGGTGGGTTCGTCCGGAGACAAAACCACGGAGGTCCACAGCCCGTAAGCACCGTAAAACTGTTGGGCGTCGAGCAGGGAAATAACGGCCAAGCGCTTCTCCAAATCCGGATTGCCCACGGTGACTTCGCCGGCCACCACAAATCCTCCGTTGGCAAAACTGCCTTGGTATCCTTGGCCCAAACCCACCACGGAGTCGCCCACGGTTACGCCCAGCTGCCGCGCCAATCCCGGGCCCAGCCAAATGCTTCCGGGCGGGCCGTCGCCCACGCCGCGCTTTTCGCGCGCCGCGTCAATCCCAACCAATTGGGCGGCACTCCCGCCCTTGGCGCCGCTGAGCCAGGCAAAACCAGAAACGCGCGGCGCGGCCTTGCCCACCTGATCGTCGGCTTCTACGGCCGCCAGCCACTCCGGATTCTCCGGCAGGGCCGCGTCCAAAGACTGCAGGGGCCAATACCCTTCTGCCGCAACCTCCGTATAGCCCAAAACATTGCCCACCAAGGTCTCAATCATGTGGCCGTACACGCCCAGCTGCAGCGAGCGCATGACCACCGCAAAAAACAGCGCAAACGCTACGGCCGCAACGGAAATGGCGCTTCGACGCCGGTTGCGACCCAAATTGCGCCACGCCAAACGCAGCGCCAGGCGCGCGGCCGCCTGCGGCGGCTGGTGAAAAGCGCTCATTGAACGGGAAGCGCCTTCAATTTATCCACCGTAAAAAAGGACGGCGTCAATCCGGGCCGCTTTTCCCATTTCAAGATTTCCATGCGCGTGTGCTGCTTCTTTCCCGCGGGCTGAAA
>CAMBEZ010000020.1 GCA_945865885.1 Owenweeksia hongkongensis DSM 17368 | reverse complement strand
TACCAAACGGGCATGGTACAAGACGTGAACATTGCGTTCACCGGCGGCATCAAAAACCTCCCGTACCGCCTGAGCTTGGGACGGTACCACGAAACCGGTGTTTTGCGCCGTTCGGAACTCGCCCGCTACAGCGCCAGTTTGAATGCTTCACCCGAATTGATCAAGGGCAAGTTGAAGGCCAACTTCGCCGGTAAATTGATCAACTCCACCCAGAATTATTCCAACACGGGCGCCATCGGGACGGCGGTCACTTTTGACCCCACACGTCCGGTATACAGCGGAGATACCTCCTTGGGCGGCTACTTTGAGTGGATTCGGAACAACGAACCCAACGGTTTGTCTCCCAAAAACCCCTTGGGGCTGATTGAGCAGCGAACCGACATCGGACACAACACGCGCTTGCTGGGCAACGTCCTCTTTGATTACAAAGCCACCGCAGACGACAAACTGCACCTGTACCTCAACATGGGTGGAGAATTATCCAACACCAACGGTGATTTCTTTACGCCAGCATCTGCCGCCGCACAGTGGTTCCAAGGCGGCGAAAAAGGCCAGTACGCTTCTACCCGCACCAACCGACTGTTGGAAGCCTACTTCAACTACAAAACCAACCTGTCCGCCAACATCAAGACAGACTTGATCGGCGGTTATTCCTTCCAGCATTGGAGCACCACCAGCCCCACGTTCCCGGTTTTGAACGCCGACGGTTCGGACACCATAGTGGCCCCTGCTGCAAACGATTTCTTTACGGAAAACGCCTTGATGTCCTTCTACGGACGTTGGAACGTGAATGCCTACGACAAGTACTTGTTCACCTTCACCTTGCGTCAAGACGGTTCTTCCCGTTTCTCCAAGGAGAGCCGTTGGGGCCTCTTCCCTTCAGCTGCTATTGCACATAACTTGTTGAAAGAAGGTTTCTTGGCAAGCAATACAACGTTCTCCACCTTGAAGTGGCGCGCCGGTTGGGGCATCGTGGGTCAGCAAGACATTTTCAACGACTACGCGTACATCCCCAACTACATGCCCAGCTCCAGCACGGCGTCGTATCAGTTTGGCAACGACTTCGTAACCATGCTGCGTCCGGATGCGTACGACTACAATCTGCAGTGGGAAAAGACCGCCACCACGAATATTGGTTTGGACTTCGGTTTCTTGAAAAACCGCATCAACGGCGCGGTGGACGTGTACCAGAAATACACCTACGACCTGTTGGGCGTTGTGCCCATTCCCGCAGGAACAAACTTCTCCAACCGCGTTTTGACCAACGTGGGCCAAATGTCCAACCGCGGTATTGAGGCCAACGTCAACTTCGTCTTGGTTTCCAACGAAACATCGACGTTTGAAATTGGCGTCAACGGAGCCCTCAACCGCAACAAAATCCTGAAATTGGCGCTGGTGGACGACACCGCCAGCCCGGGCATTCAAGTGGGCGGCATCTCCGGCGGTGTGGGCAACACCATCCAGATCCACGCCTTGAACAACCCCATGTTCACGTACTTTGGCTTCGAGCAGCGCTTTGATGCGAACGGACGCCCCATTGAGAAGAGCACTACTCCGAATTTGGGCAGCTACTCCGGAACGGTTGACATCGATGGCGACGGTAAAATCTCCGACATCGAAGCCTACGTAGACCAAAACGGCGACGGCGTCATCAACACCGCAGACTTGAAGGTCTTCCGGAATAGGACTCCGGAACCCCGCACCTTGTTTGGCATGAGCTTGAACTTCTCCCACAAGCGTTGGAGCGGTGGTGCCACCGTTCGCGCAGAATTGGGTCAGTATGTTTACAACAACGTGCGTTCGGTCAACGGAAACTACTTCTCCGTAGGCGGTTCACAACCCCACCTGACCAACCTCACCAGTGACTTCTTGGAGAGCCAGTTCCGCACCCCGCAGTACCTGTCCAGCTACTATTTGGAGAACGCCTCCTACTTGCGTTTGGACAACCTGTACCTGTCGTACAATCTGGGCAAACTCTACAAGGACCGCTTTGCGTCCAGCCTGAACATCTCCATGCAGAATGCCTTGGTTATCACCAAGTACCGCGGTTTGGATCCGGAAATTGCCGGAGGGATTGACAACAACTTGTACCCCCGTCCGCGCGTGTTCAACATCCAACTCAATGTTCAACTGTAATCTCCCGAACCGATGAAAATTGCGAAAAACCTTTCTCTTTTGGCCGGCGTCGCGTTGCTGGTGGGTTCGTGCGCTAAGGATTTGAACCTTACGCCCAAGTACGGAATGAATGCAGAGGCGGTTTACTCCGACTTTGAAAACTACGACAACGTCTTGGCCAAGCTGTACGGCGGCCTGGCGGTGTCCGGCAACAACGGTCCTGCGGGCCAGCCAGACATTTCCGGCATCGACGAAGGCTTCTCCCAGTACATCCGCTTGCTGTGGAACCTGCAGGAACTGCCCACGGACGAAGTAGTTTGCGGTTGGAACGACCCCGGCGTGCCGGAATTGGTCACCATGACCTGGGACCCCACCAGTTCGTTCGTCAACAGCTTCTACTACCGCACCTACTACCAAATTGCCTTAACCAACGAATTCATTCGCTACACCACCGACGAGTGGACGGACAGCAAAGGGTTCACGGCGGAGCAAAAGTTGGTGGTGAAGCAGATGAAGGCAGAAGCACGCTTCTTGCGCGCCCTAAGCTACTACCACGCCATGGACCTCTACGGCAACATTCCCTTTGTGGACGAGTCCGATCGCCCCGGCGTTTACTACCCGGAACGCAAAACCCGCGAGGAAGTATATGCGTACGTGGTGGACGAGTTGAACGCCGTTGAAGCCGACTTGCCCAACCGCATCAACACGATGTACGGCCGCGCCTCCAAAGGTGCCCTGTATGCCTTGCGCGCCAAGGTTTACTTGAACGCCGAAGTGTACACCGGTACGCCCAAATGGAACGAATGCATGGCGGACTGCGAAAAGGCCATTCAGGAGGGCTACTCTTTGGACCCCAATTATCGCCATATGTTCTTGGCAGACAACCACCTGAGCCCGGAATTCATCTTTGCCGTACCGTTTGACGGAAACCGCACGCGCAACTACGGCGGAACCACTTTCCTGGTGCACGGCAACATGCACAACCAACTCTACGGCATTGACTACGGTACCACCTCTGCATGGCAGGGCCTTCGCGCGCGCAAATCATTTAGTGACGTGTTGAACGACACCCTGGATTCACGCTACACCTTCGGCATCCGCGGACGCGAAATTGCAGGTGTTGGTCCGAACGCAGACACCACCTACACCCGCCAAACGGACACCATTGACGACTTTGCCGATCCCTACCAAGGCTACGTGGTGACCAAATGGCGCAACGTGGACCGCAACGGCAACCCCGGGGTGGAGCCCGTCACTTTTGTGGACGTGGATTTCCCCATGTTCCGCTTGGCAGACATTTACCTGATGTACGCTGAATGCGCCGTGCGCACCGGTACCAACTTGGGTACGGCCTTGGGCTACTTCAACGACCTCCGCACCCGTGCCTACGGCAACAGCAGCAACCTTGCGGCATCGCTCAATTTGCAGCTGATCCTGGACGAGCGCATGCGCGAGCTGCACTACGAAGGACACCGTCGGCAAGACTTGGTGCGCTTCGGAAAATTTGCCGGAAGCACCTACATTTGGCCGTTTAAAGGCGGTGTAAAAGAAGGCATGTCCACAGACGGCCACCTGGATCTGTACCCCTTGCCAGCCTCTGATGTGCTGGCCAATCCCAACCTCCGTCAGAACGACGGATATTGATTTTCGTAAACCAAAACTTTTTATCTTAGACCCTCAACCCAATTTCCTAATACACACACAAAAATGAAAAAAACTCTTACTCTTGCTGCTGCCCTGGTTGCCAGCGCAGCTTTCGCTCAAGTCTCCGTGACTTTCAAAGTGGACATTACCGATTACTTGGCTTCTGGCGCCACCTTGGGTGCTAACGGCATGCGCGTAGGCGGTAACTTCCAAACGCAAGGTGCTACCACCGGCGGTACGGCCATGGCCGATTGGTCTCCCAGCAACGCGGCTTCTGCGATGACGGACGAAACCAACAACATCTGGTCCATCACCGTGAATTACCCTGCTTCTGCAGCTGGTGTTACTCAACTCTACAAATTCGTGAACAACGATTGGGGCACCAACGAAGGAACTTCCGGCTCTACCATCGCTACGGACAACTGCGGTGTGGACGACGGTTCCGGCAACATCAACCGCACTTTGGTGGTTCCTACCGCCAACGCTGCTTTCTTGTACTGCTACGACGCTTGCTTCCAGTGCGACGGTACTTCACCGAACTTGAGCACCCGCGAGTTGTCTTTGAACAACTTGACTGTTTCTCCAAACCCTGCTGCTGACTACACGAAAGTAGCTTTCTCTACCCGCAAGGCTGGCGACGTATCCGTACGCGTTTTGAACTTGTTGGGTCAGGAAGTGAAGACTTTGGCCGCTGGTTCTTTGGAAGCCGGTAACCACAGCTTCGTTTGGAACCTGGATGCCAACAACGGCGGTGCTATTGAAATGGGCACCTACCTGGTTGAAATCGTTGCCAACGGCGTTAAATCTGCAGAAAAGGTATTCGTTACCAAGTAATATTTTTCTCTGGGTTAGGGAAAAAGGGGGGCCGCGTGCGGCCCCTTTTTTTTGCTCCAATCCCTACCTTCGTTCCATGAATACTACGCCGCCTATGTACTTGAAAATTGCATTGAACCGCACGCTGAGTACCGTCGCTATTCTCATCCTCTCGGCCGGGTTCGCTTGGGCCGAAAAGGGTCCTATCGCCCCAGAACGGGTGGATCCACCGCATTGGTGGGTGGGCATGGCCAACGACACCCTTCGGCTTTTGGTGAAATCCCCGGCCCTTCAGGGAAAGTGTGCGGTGGTACCCCAATTTAAAAACGCAGACGTGCGGATGCTGTCCAGCACGGTTTTGAAGAACGGAGGTTATTTGAAGATTGTGCTCTGGTTGGACCCCAACGCGGAACCGATGAACCTGCCCTTTTCCGTGGCGACCCCGTCGGGAACCTTGAATTTCACTTACGCCTTGAAGCCGCGCGACGCCTCCAAACGCCAGCTCATGGGGCTGGACCCGTCGGACCAGATGTACTTGATCACGCCGGACCGGTTTGCCAACGGGGACCCCAAGAACGACCGCGTGGACGGACAGCTGGAGATGAGTTTGAACCGCAAGGAGCCGTACGACCGCCACGGTGGCGATTTGGTGGGCATTGAAAAGCATTTGGATTACGTTCAGTCCTTGGGCGTTACGGCCGTTTGGATCAACCCCTGGCTGGCCAACAACCAAGTGCGCGCCTCCTACCACGGGTACGCCATCACGGACCACTACTTGGTGGATCCGCGCTTTGGCACCCACGCAGACCTCCTGCGCCTGTCCGACGCCCTGCACGAGCGCGGCATGAAGCACGTGATGGACGTGGTGTACAACCACTCCGGAGACCAGCACTACCTCCACCGGGCGCAACCGGATTCCACCTGGTTCAATCCCAAAAAGAAGTACCCGCGCTCCAACTACCGCGAAACCACACTTTTTGACCCCTACGCCTCCCAAAGAGACAAGGACTTTTTTGAACGCGGCTGGTTCGACGACGCCATGCCGGACTGGAATTTGGAGAACAAAGACGCTGCCAACTACTTGATTCAAAACACCCTGTGGTGGATTGAGGAGGCCGGCATTGACGCGCTGCGCATAGACACGTACACCTACCCCAACCAAAACTTCATGGCCCGCCTCAACAAGGTGGTACGCACCCACTACCCGCGCATGGTCTTGTTTGGCGAAACCTGGGTGCACAACCACCAAAGCCAGGCCTATTTTGCTGGCGGCTTTCCGCTGCGGCCGTCGGACAACCGTTTGAATTCCGTGACCGATTTTCAGACCTACTTTGCCCTGAAGGAAACCGTCACCAAGGCGTCGGGCTGGAACGAAGGCGTGGGCAAGCTCTACCAATCCCTGGCCGGCGATTACCTGTACCAGGATCCGTATCGACTCGTGACCTTTGCGGACAACCACGACGAGGGTCGGTATTTTGGGTTGTGCGGGGAGGACCTACGCAAGTACAAATTGGGATTGACGCTGCTGTACACCCTCCGGGGCATTCCCTGCTTGTACTACGGGACGGAGCTGCTGATGAAGTCCACGGAAAACCACGGCACCATGCGGGAAGACGTTCCGGGCGGTTGGCTGGGAGACCCGCGCAATGCCTTCGCGGCCACCGGACGAACGCCGCAGGAGCGAGAGGCCTTTGACTTCGTGCAAAAGCTGGGGAACTACCGCAAGTCTCAAGCCGCATTGCACAACGGGAAAATGATGCAGTTCGCGCCAGAAAACGGACTGTATGCGGTGGCGCGCTACACGCAAGACCGACTGATCTTGACGGTGGTCAACGCCAGCGACCAACCGGCCACGGTATCCATGGAACGGTTTGACGAGTTGCTGAACAAAAAGCGGGACGCCGTTCGCGCTTTGGACCGCACCCCGGTGCGCTTGACCGAGCGCTGGGAAGCTGGCGCGTGGTCGTCGGAGATTTTCGAGTTTCAGCGGTAAGGCGGACGTAAGCTAGCGCGCCGCCAACGGCACCAAAAAGGAACCCCCGGGCGCTGCGCGCCCGGGGGTTCCTTTTTTTTCCCAACCAAACCGGAACTTCGGAACTACCCTTTCTTGGCGGGGAGTACGAGGGAAGACACGGCGCCCAGCAGCAAACTGATGCCCGCCAGAACCATGGTGTTGATGGTGGCCTCGCCCAAAAACGTCTTGTAGGCCCAATTGATGCCGCCCAATGCCGCTACAATCTGGGGGATGACGATGAACATGTTGAACAGGCCCATGGTGATGCCCATTTTGGCCGGATCCACCTCGCTGGACAAAATGGCGTACGGCATGGACAAAATGCTTCCCCAGGCAATGCCGATCAAGGCAAAAGCCACGTTGAGCAGGCCGTCGTTCTGCTCGGTGACGTACACCATCAGCAAGAAACCGGCCCCGCCGGCCGCCAGGGAAAGTAGGTGCACCAACCGTCGGTTCAGAGCGCGTTTCGCCGCATAAATCGTGAGCAAAAAGGCAAAGGCCATGGAGCTCAAACCGTACATGCCCATGGAACTGCCCACGGTGGCCGAGGCCTCGTTGTATGCCGCCTTTTCGGCCAAATAATTCACCGCTCCTTCCAGCGGCATGGAGGCGTGGTACACGTGCTCGGCCAAGGCCGGAGACGCAAAGTTCCACATGGTGAAGAAGGCAAACCAGCTGAAAAACTGAACCAATCCCAACTTCCACATCACGGACGGCATGTACCGGAAACTGCTGGTGATTTCGCGCAAGGCGCCACCAATGCCGGCCGTTTCGCGTCGGTGCGCACGAAATGCCTCCAGATCCGCGGGCGGCTCTTCGGTGGTGGTGAAGACGGTCCACAGAATGGAGCCCATGAAGACTAAGGCGCCAATGGCAAACGCCCAGTGCACGGACGGCGGGATTTGGCCTTCCGGTGCCGTGGTGGAAACGCCCAGCGTGCTCACCAACCAGGGTAAGTTGCTGGCAATCCACGTACCAATACCAATGACCAAGGTTTGTGCCACAAAACCGTAGGAACGTTGTTCGTCGGGCAATTTATCGGCCACCAGCGCGCGGAACGGCTCCATGGAAATGTTGATCGACGCGTCCAGAACCCAGAGAAATCCGGCGGCAATCCACAGGGTTGGAGAGCTGGGCACGAAGAACAGCGCCAAAGTGCTGAGCACGGCGCCCACCAAAAAGTAGGGGCGGCGGCGGCCCCACCGCGGGCTCCACGTGCGGTCGGATAGATAGCCGATGATGGGCTGCACCAAGAGACCGGTGAGCGGCGCGGCAATCCACAATCCAGGCAACTCGTCTTTGCTGGCGCCCAAGTTTTGGAAAATGGTGGACATGAATCCGCCTTGCAGAGCAAAGCCAAATTGGATGCCCAAGAATCCGAAACTCATGTTCCAGATTTGCCAAAAGGAAAGTCGTTTTTGTTGCATGCGGTTGGTGGGTCGTTTGTTGGTGAATTGGGGAGGGAATGCGTTGCTCCAAGGGAGCAACAGGCCGCCGGTGGCGAGCGTTTTCCGCGCCCCGCCGGCACTCCTTATTCTTCCAATACCGGGGTATTTGCGTTGATTTCGTAGAGTCGGGCCGGCTTGTGCACCACGCCTTTTTGCTTCTCCTCCAGCGGGAGCACCCACATTTCTTTGATGATTTTCTTGCGGAAGTTGCGCTTGTCCAGCATTTCGCCAAAAATGGCCTCGTGCAAGGTTTGCAACTGGCTCAAGGTGAATTTTTCCGGGAGCAGTTCGTGGCCCACTTGGCGGTGGCGCATTTCCTTGCGGAGGATGCGCAGGGCCTGGCTGAAAATGGCGTTGTGGTCAAAGGCCAATTCCGGAACCTGGTAGACGGGGTGCCAAAATACCCGTTCCGCAAAACTGGAGGCGTGGGGGTTGAAGTCCTCGCTTTTCAACAAGGCAAAGTAGGCCACCGTGATGACGCGCGCCTGCGGATTTTCCCGGTAGCTCTGCAACCAAGCCAAATCCTTGACGTCCCGGACACGATTGGGGTCGCCAAAGGCACCGCACTGGTGCAGGTAAACGCCCTCCAGGCCCGTCAATTCCCACAAAACCCGCTGGGCAGCCTCGTGCAAACTCTCCTCGTCCAGCACCAAATCGCCGGGCAAAGCCAAGCGGATGCGCTGGCCCACGTCCTTCTGTTCGATCAACAAAACATTGAGTCCGTCGCCGTCGAAACCAAATACGACGCAGTCCACGGAAACGTTTGGATTTACCATAGGTTAACAAAGATAATGGAATAGGTGTAATTGGGACACTGTCTTGTATAGTGTAAAAAATACACTATCTTTGGTTGCGCGCGCAAAAAAGGCGCATCTTTGCACTCGTGAAAACGTTAGCAGTTTTAACCTCAGGGGGCGACGCTCCCGGCATGAACGCCGCCATCCGTGCCGTGGTGCGGGCCGGTGTTTTTTACGGTAAGCGCGTATTGGGGGTGTACCGCGGGTACGACGGCCTGATTGCGGGCGAAACCGCGGAATTGAACACAAAAAGCGTTAAGAACATCCTGGACATGGGCGGCACCGTGCTGAAATCGGCGCGGTCGGATCGGTTTCGCACGCCCGAAGGGCGGGCAGAGGCGGCGGCTCAAGTGCGCGCCCAAGGCATCGACGGACTGGTGGTCATTGGCGGAAATGGGACCTTCACCGGCGCACACCTCTTGTGGGAAGAGCACGGCATCCCCGTAGTGGGCATTCCGGGCACCATAGACAACGACCTCTTCGGTACGGACCTCACCATTGGGTACGACACCGCGTGCAACACCGTGATGGAATGCATCGACAAGATTCGCGACACCGCCAATTCCCACAACCGCCTCTTTTTTGTGGAGGTCATGGGGCGCGACGCCGGCTTCATTGCCCTGCACACGGGCTTGGCTACGGGCGCCTTGGCGGTCATTTTGCCCGAGCAAAACACCACCTTGGACGAGGTGGTAGCCGCCCTAGAGCGCGGTGCCGAAAACAAGAAAACCTCCAACATCATTGTGGTGGCAGAAGGAAACAAAATCGGTTCCACCTTTGACATTGCGGACGCCGTTCGCGCTCGTTTTCCGGAAGCAGACACCAAGGTGACCATTCTGGGGCACCTGCAACGCGGCGGAGCGCCCAGCTGCTTGGACCGCGTGAACGCCGGTCAATTGGGCGTAGCGGCGGTGGAAGCCCTGCTGAACGGCAAGACCGATTTGATGGTGGGCGTGGTGGATGGACGCATCACCCATACCTTTTTCCAACAAGCCATTTTCAACAAAGCCCCGCTGGACCTGGAACTCCTGCGCGTGGCCAAAATTCTCTCCATCTAATTTTTGACTTGATTTTAACTGCAGAACGCATGAAAAAAGTTGCCATCAATGGATTTGGCCGCATCGGCCGCCTGACCTTCCGCAACCTGGTTGCCAACAACCGCTTGGAAGTAGTCGCCATCAACGACCTCACCAAAACGGAGGTTTTGGCCCATTTGCTGAAGTACGACACCGCCCACGGAAAGTTCCAGGGAACGGTGGAGCACACAGAAAACAGCCTGATCATCAACGGAAAATCCATTCAAGTAACGGCCATCAAAGACCCCGCGCAACTGCCTTGGGGCGAGCTGGGCATTGACGTAGTCATTGAATCCACCGGCCTATTCACCGATGCCGAAAGCTTGGGCAAGCACCTGGAAGCAGGAGCCAAAAAAGTAGCGTTGTCGGCCCCGGCCAAAGGCGGCATAAAAACCATCGTTTTGGGCGTGAACGACCACGAGCTGACGTCCGAGGACACCATCATCTCCAACGCTTCCTGCACCACCAATTGCTTGGCACCCATGATGAAGGTCATGCACCAGCACTTTGGCGTGAAGAAGGGCTTCATGACCACCATACACGCCTACACCAGCGACCAACGCCTGCAGGACGCTCCCCACAGCGACTTGCGCCGCGCTCGTGCCGCTGCCTACAGCATCATTCCCACCACCACCGGCGCGGCCAAAGCCGTGGCCCTGGTTCTTCCGGAACTGAAAGGGAAATTGGACGGATACGCCATGCGTGTCCCCGTACTCACAGGTTCCGCCACGGACGTAGCCATTGAACTGGAGCGCGAAACCACCAAAGAAGAAATCAACGCTGCCATGAAGGCCGCTGCCAACGGGCCGTTGAAAGGCATCTTGGAGTACTCCACAGAACCCTTGGTGAGCATTGACATTGTGGGCAACCCGCACTCCTGCATTTTTGATTCCGAGCTCACTGCGGCCAACGGTACCCTGGTGAAAATCATGGGTTGGTACGACAACGAGGCCGGTTATTCCGCGCGCATGGCCGATTTGGTAGAGCGCTACGCTGCATTGTAACTTGAAGCCATGGTATTTATTGTAGAAAGCGGCTCCACCAAGGCAGACTGGGTATTGCTCAACGGCCAAGGAGAGGAAGTCAACCGCTGGAATTTGATGGGTTTCAATCCCTTCTTCCATTCCGCAGACGTTATTGAAAAAGAGCTCCGGGGCCAGTCGGAAGTCATGGCCTACGCCTCCCAAGTGCTTCAAATTTGGTTCTACGGAGCCGGATGCAGCAGCAACGCCCTCAACGCGGTGGTTGCGGAAGGGCTGTCCCGCGTGTTTCCGCAGGCCACGGTGCGTGTGGACCACGATTTGTACGCCTCCGCCTTCGCCACCTACAACGGCAAGTCGCAGATTTCTTGCATCTTGGGTACGGGCAGCAACTCCTGCTACTTCGACGGCAGCAAAATCCGCGAGGAAGTTCCCGCACTGGCCTACATCTTGGGCGACGAAGGTTCCGCCAGCTTCATTGGCAAGCGTTTGGTGGCCGACTACCTCTACAAATTGATGCCCGCTGAGCTGTACGCAGACTTTGTGGAAACGCACCACCCCAGCAAAGAGGAAATCTTTACGTCGGTGTACAACAAACCCCACGCAAACGTTTATTTGGCTTCCTACAGCCGATTTGCCGGCGCTCACGCCAACCACCCGTACATCGAAAACATTGTTCGCGACGGCTTTGCCAAGTTTTTGGACATCCACGTACTCTGCTACGAGGAAGCCCGAACGGGTGCCGCTGAAGTCAACTTTGTGGGGTCGGTAGCGAAAACGTTTGAAGCCTTGTTGGTGGAAGAAGTCAACAAACGCGGATTGGTGTACGGCAGGACCCAAGCCAAGCCCGTGAACAACTTGATTCGCTACCACCTGGACGTGTTGCGCATTCTGCAGCCCGCCCGCGCATGATCCGCGGCTTTCTTTTTGACCTGGACGGCGTCTTGGTGGACACCGCCAAATTTCATTTTTTGGCGTGGCAACGCATGGCCGGCGAATTGGGCATTGCCTTTGGGCACGACGAAAACGAACAACTCAAAGGGGTGTCCCGCAGGGCCTCTCTGGAAAAAATCTTGGCCTGGGGCGGACAAACCCTGCCGGAAGCGGAAATGGAACATTGGATGACCACCAAGAACGCTTGGTACCTGGAGCACACTGCTTCAATGACCTCGGCAGACGTCCTCCCCGGCGCTTCGGAATTCCTGCGGAATGCGCACCAAGCGGGCTACCTCATTGCCCTGGGTTCTGCCAGCAAAAACGCCCTGCCCATCTTGGAAAAAGTAGGCCTATTAAACTTCTTTGACGCCACGGTGGACGGCAACGACGTCACCGCCAGCAAACCGGATCCGTCGGTCTTTTTGGAAGGCGCACGCAAACTGAACCTTCAACCCCACGAATGCGTGGTGGTGGAAGACGCCGCTGCCGGAATCGAAGCGGCGCTCCGCGCCGGCATGCTCGCCCTGGGCTTAGGCGCCCCGGAGGCCCTTCCCCAAGCGCACCGTGTTCTTCCGGACCTCCAAGGCCAAGATCCCCGCTCGTTGGTGGCAGATTTAGAAACCCGCGCCGCCGCCGCGCACTCCGCTGCCGACCGCGCGAAAACCCCCAGCACCAACCTCCCTTCCTAAAACGACCATACCCCGCATGTCTTCCTCCGTTCTCAGCACCAAACGCGCCGCCCACGTGGGCATTCACCCCTGGAAACTGATTGAAAACCAGTGGAATGCAGAACGCCACATCGAGTCCGAAAGCTTGTTCGCTTTGGGCAACGGCCGAATGGGGCAACGCGCCAACCACGAAGAAACCTTCACCGGAGACACCCTGCCCGGCTCCTACATCGCCGGGGTGTACTACCCAGACAAAACCAAGGTGGGCTGGTGGAAAAACGGCTACCCGGAGTACTTCGCCAAGGTCCTCAACAGCGTCAACTGGATTGCCGTGAACGTCAAAATCAACGAACAAGAGCTGGACTTAAACACCTGCGCCGTGGAGTCGTTTTACCGCGAACTCAACATGGAAACCGGGGTGTTGACGCGCCGGTTCACGGCGCGCTTGGAGGACGGAACCGGCGTCACGGTGGAAGCCACCCGTTTCCTGAGCATGGTTCGGGACGAAGTGGGCGCGGTGCGCTACTCCGTGCAAACGGACCGCGTCGCTCAAGTGATTTTGCTGTCCAAGTTGGACTTCAATGTGACCAACCACGACGCCAACTGGCAGGAAACCTTTTGGACGCACCTCGATACCGGATGCCGTGGCAATGAATCCTGGGTGGTGTCGGAGACCAAGAAAACCGAGTTCCGCGTGGCCGCTTCCCAATGTTCGGTCTTGCACGGCGCTCCGGTTGGAACCTATGAATCGCAAGCGGTGAACGGCATCGCATGGTCCTCCACCGGTTGGGCGTTCACGGTGCAAGCCAATAAACCGGCGGTTTTGACCAAATACGTGGGCGTCGTTTCTTCCTTCAACGCGCCGCGGGAAGCCGTGGTCGAGCGCGCAGCCGAGCGGGCACGCGAGGCGGCAGCGGTTGGGTTTGAAGACCTCCTTGAGGAGCACTGCGCGGCGTGGCGCGCCAAATGGGACACCGCAGACCTAGTTATTGAGGGCGACGATGCCGCGCAGCAGGGCATCCGCTTCAATATTTTTCATCTTCTGCAAACGTTTACGGGCGTCGACGAGCGGTTGAATATTGGGCCCAAGGGCTTTACCGGAGAGAAGTACGGCGGTTCCACCTACTGGGACACCGAAGCCTACTGTTTGCCCTTCTACCTGGCCAGTGCAGACCCCAAAGTAGCCCGCAATTTGCTGGTGTACCGCTACAAACACCTGGACAAGGCCATCGAAAACGCGGCCAAACTCGGCTTCAAAAACGGAGCCGCCCTCTACCCCATGGTCACCATGAACGGGGAAGAGTGCCACAACGAATGGGAGATCACATTTGAGGAAATCCACCGCAACGGAGCCATCGCCTACGGTATTTACACCTACGAACGGTACACCTTGGACCGCGCGTACCTGGCGAAATTTGGCTTGGAAGTACTGTTGGGGATTGCCCGTTTTTGGGCCCAACGCGTCAACTGGTCCGAACACCGCCAAGCGTACGTGCTATTGGGCGTCACCGGCCCCAACGAGTACGAAAACAACGTCAACAACAACTACTACACCAACTTCATGGCCGCTTGGTGCCTAGAGTACGCCGCCTACGCGGCCCACTACGTGCGCACGCAGCATCCGTTAGACTACGAGCGGATTGTGGCCAAAACCCAATTCCGGGCGGAAGAAGAATTGGCGCATTGGGCGGACGTCTGCACCCGCATGTACTACCCGTACTGGGAAGAAAAACAGCTCTTTTTGCAGCAAGACGGCTTCCTGGACAAAGACTTGGTGCCGGTGGCGGATTTGGATCCCGCGCAGCGCCCCATCAACCAAAAATGGAGCTGGGACCGCATCCTGCGCTCGCCCTACATCAAACAGGCAGACACCCTGCAAGGCATGTTCTTCTTTGAAGACCGCACGGACCGCGAACTTTTGCGCCGCCATTTTGACTTCTACGAGCCCTTTACGGTGCACGAGAGTTCCCTCAGTCCCAGCGTGCACACCGTACTGGCCTCCCGCCTGGGCTACGCCGATCAGGCCTACGCCTTCTACTTGCGCACCGCTCGCTTGGATTTGGACGACTACAACCACGAGGTGCGCGAGGGCTTGCACGTCACCGCCATGGGCGGCGCCTGGATGAGCGTGGTGCACGGCTTTGGCGGCATGCGCCTGGTGGGCGAACAACTCACCTTTGAGCCTGCCTTGCCCGCCGCCTGGACACGCCTCGCCTTCCACTTGGTGTGGCGCGGTGCCACCCTCCACGTGGAACTCACCCCGGGAAACCTGTCGGTAAGCGTGGTGGACGGGCCAGACACCGAATTTGGCGTGGGCTCGCAAACGTTTACCGCGAAAAAAGGAACCCCCGTTCGCGCCTCGGTATAACCTGCAGCTCTTTGTAACTTTCGGTCCATGAAAGCATTCATCGTTCGCCCTTCGCTGGCTCGTTTCGCCGCTGCCTTTGCCGGCTGTGCCGTGCTCCTGGCCACCGCCTGTTCGCCGGATCCCGCCGGCTGGAATCCCGGCGACGGAGACGAAACCGTGGGCCTGATGACGCCGGTCTTGCTCAGCGCAGGAACCACGGCCATCTACACCGGAGATTACTTTTTGGAACCGGAGGAATTGGATTCTGTGGTTTGGCCCGACGGCATTCGCGCTGAGTACAAGGAGGACAGCGCCGTCTACCGGGTATCCGGCGCCCTCAAAAAACCCTTGGACGTGGCCCATTTTTGGATGGACGGCGCGTCGTTTGATTTGGTGCTGTTTGCCAACGGCGCCGAATGGCACACCTTCACCTTCCCGCGGGAACGCGCGGATACGGCATGGTCTGAAGATGCCGTTCACGTCATAGGCACCTTCAACGCGTGGAACCGTTCCGCCACCCCTCTGAAGCGCCAAGACAGCACGTGGTCCGTGGACGTCCCGGTCTTTCCAGGTTCCCACGAATACAAATTCGTGGTCAACGGCATGGAGGTTTTGGACCCCGCCAACAACCGCGCCGTGCCCAACGGCATTGGCGGGGTAAACAACACCCTGAAAATCAAGCGCAACGGCCTTCCTGCAAGACCGCTTAAAACACGCACCGTAGACGAAAGCGGCGCACAAATCACCTTGGCGCCCCTGCCCAAAAACCAAAAACTGGTGGTGCTGTGGGAAAACCACGTGCTGCCCGCGGAGGCTGTTGTGCATACGGAAAAAGGCATTCGCATTCAGCTTCCCAATGAAGCCGGAGACCTCCAACGCAGTTTTGTGCGCATCTACAGCGCCAACGCCCACCGCCGCAGCAACGACTTGTTGATCCCCTTGGAAAAAGGACGCGTTCTCCTGCAGGGGGATCTCCTCCAACGGCACGATTGGGAAGCCGCCACTTTGTACTTCTTGATGGTGGACCGCTTTGCCAACGGGGATCCCAGCAACGACCGCCCCCTGAACCGCCCGGACGTACTCCCGCAAGCAGATTTCCAGGGCGGTGATTTGGACGGCGTCACCTGGGCCATTCAACACGGTTTTTTTGAGCAGATGGGCTTCAACACCGTTTGGCTGTCTCCCATTGCCCGCAACCCGCAAGGCGCTTGGGGCCTGTGGAACAAAACCGCTCCCATCACCAAATTCTCTGCCTACCACGGCTACTGGCCCGCCTCCAACACCCAGCCAGACGCCCGTTTTGGTAGTCCGGAGCAGGTGCGGAACACCCTAACCAGCGCCCACAGCCGCAACTTGAACGTATTGCTGGACTACGTGGGCAACCACGTGCACGAGGAACACCCCGTGTACCGCGCCCGCCCGCAGTGGTTCAATTCCCTCTACCTGCCGGACTCCACCTTGAACACCGAAAAATGGGACGAATACCGCCTCACCACGTGGTTTGACACCTTCTTGCCGGACGTCAACACCGAAAATCCCCAAGCCGTAGAGGCCTTAACGGATTCTGCCCTGGTTTGGGTGCGGGACTACGGATTTGACGGTTACCGCCACGACGCCACCAAGCACGTGGCCAATCTTTATTGGCGCACCTTAACCCAAAAACTCAAGCACCAAGTGGCCGCCCCGCGCAACCAACGCCTGTACCAAATTGGAGAAACCTACGGCTCCCCAGATTTGATTGCAAGTTACCTGGGCAGCGGCCTCATGGACGCGCAGTTTGACTTCAATTTGTACGACGCCGCTCTGGGCTTCTGCGCCAACTTGAATACCGACGCCCCGCGTTTGAAGGAGGTCTTGGAATCCAGCCTGGCCGCCTACGGGCACCACCACCTCATGGGCAACATCAGCGGCAACCAAGACAAACCGCGTTTCATTTCTTTAGCTAGTGGCGACGTTCGCTTGGACGAAGACACCAAAGCCGCCGGTTACACCCGCAAAATTGGAACCCCTGCGGCGGCGGCCTACAAAAAGTTGGCCTTCATGCACGCCTTCAACTTTACGGTACCCGGGGTACCCGTGGTCTACTACGGAGACGAATACGGCATGCCCGGCGCCAACGACCCGGACAACCGTCGGCAAATGAAGTTCAAAAACTATTCACCGGAAGAAGATAAACTGCGTTTGGAAGTGTCTAAATTGGCGAAATTCCGTTCCAAGTCACCGGTTCTGGCCTACGGTAGCACCACCGTCAAAGCACTTTCCAAAAACGTGCTGTGGATCGAACGTTCCTACTTTGGCGAACGCGTTATTACCATCTTGAACCGCAGCAAAGGACCGTTAACCTTTTCGGTCAAAAAATTGGCGCTGCACCGGAAAACACGCATTGTAGCGGGAGAAGCCCAGTTGGGCACCGTCAACTTAACCGTCCCGGCCAATGCCTTTGTTCAAATGCACGTCCCGCGGAATTAATTTTACTCCAATCCCTTCGCACCTTATCCCATGAAACAAATCCTTTTTGCCGCACTACTTGGGTTGGGCCTGAGCGCCGCTCGTGCCCAAATGCCTCATGCCGAATGGAGCCGAAACGCTGCCATTTACGAAATCAACACCCGTCAGGCCACCCCAGAGGGCACCTTCAAAGCCCTGGCAGACCGTTTGCCGTACATCAAAGAACTGGGCGTAGACATCCTGTGGTTCATGCCCCTGCAGCCCATTGGAGAAGAAAAACGCAAAGGGATATTGGGCAGTTACTACTCCATCAAAGACTACACCGCCATCAATCCGGAATTCGGCACGGAAGAAGACTTTGAGTACTTTGTGCGGGAGGCTCACTCCATGGGATTCAAAGTCATTTTGGACTGGGTGCCCAACCACACGGCGTGGGACCACCC
Organism: Owenweeksia hongkongensis DSM 17368; assembly: GCA_945865885.1. GTDB lineage: Bacteria > Bacteroidota > Bacteroidia > Flavobacteriales > Schleiferiaceae > CAMDTE01. Next base: position 19,035 of record CAMBEZ010000020.1, on the reverse strand, counting down.
GTGGATTACCGAAAATCCAGACTTCTACTGGAAGAATTCCGACGGTTCCATCTCTACGGCGTTGAACGACCACAACCAACCTACAGACTGGACGGACGTGGCGGAGTTGGATTACTCCAACCCGGTACTGCGCGACGCCATGCGCCAAGAAATGGCTTGGTGGCTGGCCCGTTTTGAAATCGACGGCTTCCGTTGCGACATGGCCGGGGGCGTTCCGTTTGACTTTTGGGTAGAAACCAACGACATGTTGCGCGGAATGAATCCAGAAATCTTCTTGCTGGCGGAATCTGAATTCACGGACATGCAGAAGGCCAATTTTGACATGACCTACGGTTGGGAATTCCACCACATCTTGAACCAGGTTGCCGGCAAAGGAGCCCCCGTTACCAAGATAGACGAGTACGTGGATAAAAACCGGAAGCAATTCCTTCCAGACCACTACCGCATGTACTTCATAGACAACCACGACGAAAATTCCTGGAACGGAACGGTGGAAAAACGCATTGGCGCCAACGCACACGCGGCCTTTGTGGTTTGCGCTACTTTGGAGTCTGGCATGCCCTTGATTTACAACGGCCAAGAAGTGGGCCTGAACAAGAGTTTGCGCTTTTTTGAACGGGACACCATCGACTGGAACCAGCCCTCGCAAGCCAAATTCTACAGCACGTTGTTGAATTTCCGCAAGGAAAATACCGCTTTGCACAACGGCAGCGCAGGTGCGCCCCAAGTGCGCATTGCCACCAACAAAAAACAAGTGTTTGCCTTCTACCGCAAGAACGGGCAGCACACCGCGGTGGTCCTGGTGAATTTTAGCAACAAGAAAGCCAAGGTTAAATACGCCAATGCTCCGGAAGGAACCTACACCGATGTGTTTACCGGTCAGAGCATTACCCTTTCCTCCAACGGTAAACTGATCCTGCCGGCCAACGGTTTCTTGGTGATGCAGTAAACGGGCCCGACTTCCGTAGTAAATCCCAAAAACGAGTACTGCAGACGTTTGTTTGCACGGAAAAAGCCACCTTCGGGTGGCTTTTTTAGGTCTGCTCCGCTGTTAAAACCTCCACCCACCGTGCGGTGACGCGCTCCAGCACTTGGTAGACACCCTCAAAGCCGTCGGGGCCGCCGAACCAAGGGTCGTCCACATCTGCGTTGGGGGCGTCGGGATCGATGCTGCGGATCTTTTCCACCTTGGCGTACTGTTCCGGAGTGGTGCACAACGCGCGGACGTTCTGGAGGTTGGAGTCGTCCATCACCAGGATGCGGTCAAAGTGCGCTAGGTCGCGCGGGCGAATGCGTCGGGAACTGTGCGTTAGGGCAACGCCGTGGAAGAGGGCGTTTTGGCGCGTGCGCCGGTCCGGCAATTCACCGTCGTGCTGCCCGCTGGTGCCGCAGGAATCCACCTCAAAAAGATGGGCGAGGCCGCGCTCTTCCAGGGCCTGAAGGAAGAGTCCTTCGGCCAAGGGACTGCGGCAAATGTTGCCCAAACAGACGAATAAAACGGCGGTTTTCTTTTCCATGGACGGCTATCATCAAATCGTGCAAAATTTGCACGATTTGCGGTTCGGGATCAGATCACCCCCAACTCCTTGCCCACCAGAGTAAAGGCGGCCAAGGCCTGATCGATGTGTTCCGCAGTGTGGGCGGCGCTCAGCTGCACGCGGATGCGGGCTTGGTCTTTGGGGACCACCGGGTAGAAGAACCCAATGACGTAGATGCCGCGGGTGAGGAGGGCGTCCGCAAAGCGTTGGGACAGGGCGGCGTCGTACAGCATGACGGGGACAATGGCGGACTCGCCGTCTTTGAAGTCGAACCCGGCGGCGCGCAGGCCGGCCTTGAAGCGGTTGACGTTGGCTTCCAAACGGTCCCGTAGTTCCGTGGAGGAGGACAACAGGTCCAATACCGCCAATGAAGCGCCCACGATGGCGGGGGCCAAGCTGTTGGAGAACAGGTAGGGGCGCGACCGCTGGCGCAGCATCTCAATGACTTCCTTCTTTCCGGTAGTAAACCCACCCATGGCACCGCCCAGGGCCTTGCCCAAGGTGCCGGTGATGAGGTCCACGCGGCCCAAAACGCCGCGCAACTCAATGGAACCGCGGCCGGTGGCGCCAATGAAGCCCGTGGCGTGGCATTCGTCCACCATTACGAGGGCGTCGTACTGATCTGCGAGGTCGCAGATTTTGTCCAGCTGGGCCACGTAGCCGTCCATGGAAAAGACGCCGTCCGTCACGATCAATTTGGTGCGGACGCCTGCGGCGTCCGCCGCTTGCAACTGCGCCTCCAAATCCTCCATGTTGTTGTTGGCGTAGCGGTAGCGCTGGGCCTTGCACAGGCGCACGCCGTCGATGATGGACGCGTGGTTCAGGGAGTCGGAGATGATGGCGTCTTGTTCGCCCAACAGCGGCTCAAAAACACCGCCGTTGGCGTCGAATGCCGCAGCGTATAAAATCGTGTCTTCCGTGTGCAGAAACTCCGCCAAGCGCGCCTCCAGACGTTTGTGGAGGTCTTGCGTGCCGCAGATGAAACGCACGGAGCTCATGCCAAAGCCGTGGGTGTCCAAGGCGTTGTGGGCCGCGCGCAGCACGTCCGGGTGGCTGCTCAGCCCCAGGTAGTTGTTGGCGCAAAAGTTCAAAACCTGGGAACCGTCGGCCAGGCGAATGAGCGCATCTTGCGGGGAGGCGATAATGCGTTCGCGTTTGAACAAACCGGCCTGCTCAATGGAGGCCAACTCGGCCCGCAGGCCCGCGTAGAATGCTTCTTTTTTACCAGACATGAACTTCGGGAATGGATTCGGTGCGAAGGTACACCAGAAGCCGCTTTACCGGTTGGCCCACGGCGCCCTCCAAGCGGTTGGCGTAGCCCTCCACCTGCTCCCGGTGGGCGGGCTGGGGTTTGCCGGTTTTGTAGTCCATGACGGCCCAGCGGCCGTCCGCAGAAACCACGCGGTCCGGGCGCAATACAGAGGATCCGGGCGCCAGCAAGGCGCGTTCGTTCAACACCTGTGCCGTGGGGTCAAACCACGGGGCCGCGTCCGAATGCGCCACCACGCCTTCCGCCCAAGCACGCAATACACGCGCCTCCACCTCATTGGCAGCCACGCGCGCCACCGCCGGCTCCACGTCTGCGGCCGTGTGCACGTGCTGCATGACACGGTGAAACTGCTCGCCCAGCCAGCGTGCGGAGGAGCTGTCTGCGTCCCGCTCCGGCAGCACCTGCACGCGGTCCGTCCAGGCCGAAAACACCAAGGACTGCAGGGGCTGCGCGTGCAAAACGCCGTCCGCCTGTTTTCCCGCTGCAGGTACCGGGGGCGTTCCCCAATGCCACGGACCCTCCGGGCCCTTTCCTTCCGACTCCGCAAAGGAAACCAGCGCTTGCGCAACCTCCTTGTAGGGCTTGCCGGATTCCGTCAGCTGGGCCCAAACCACCAAAGACGCCTTGGGCCGTGTAAAGGCCACGTACCAAACGTTTAGGTTGTCGAAAGCCTCTTCCTGCTCCAGTCGGGTCTTGGTGTCCTGGAGCACCGGAACCCCCTCCACGAAGCTGGAGAACGCGACGGTTCGCACCGGAACCAAGGCCGTGGGCAAATCCGCCCCTTGGCCCGCCCAGTCTCCTGCCGACGGAACCCAAACCGGGGAAGGGCCGCCAAAACCGCCCCCGCTGTTGACGGCAAAGGGCACAAAAACGCATTCAAATTCCAGGCCCTTGGATTTGTGGACGGTCATGACCACCACCGCGTCCAAACCGTCGGGCAGGGCAATGCTTTGCGTTTGCAACTCCCGCTCCCAGGCTTCCTGAAAAGCGTCCCACGCGTTGGTGCTCTGCTGCCCAAAACGCAGGACCAGGGAGAGCCACGCCAGGCCGTACGCGTCCGGTGCCAAACCGCTCCAGCGCACCACGGATTCCGCACCCGCGTAGAGGCCTTCCGTGCGCAACTGGGCGTTGTTCCACTGCGGAAAGAGCTCCCGCCAGGCCGCCCAAAAGTCGCCTTCCCGTTCCGCCGCCAATTCCAAGGCGTGTTGGGTAGGCAGGTGCGCGGTGGGACGCCAGGCCCCGGCTCGTCCGGCCTGAATGGCCAGTTCCGCCCGCGCCAAACGCGATTGGGGCTGGTGCGCCGCGGCCAGGGCCGCCATCCAAAAGTTGACCTGCACGCTTTGGCCCAGCATCAGCGAGTCCGCAGAGAATACCTCAATTTTTTCATCCACCAGGCGCTCCACCACGGCGGCGCCCTGTTTGTTGTTGCGTACCAGCACGGCCAGGTCCTTCCACCGCCAGCCCGCCGCCGCATAACTGCGGAGCTGGTCCACCAAATCGTCTAGGATGTGCTCCATGCGCGCGCCGGTGGTTTTGCCTGCGGCCGTGCGCACCTGAATCCATCCGCCTTCCGGGCCTTTGGGGACCTGTTCCACCGCTTCCGGTGCGTAGGCGGTGCGGTGCAGCATTCCTTTCAAGGCGCCGCCCACGGCGGTGAAAAACCGGTTGTTCCACCCCACAATTATCTGCTTACTGCGCCAGTTCTCGCCCAAGATTAGGCGCTCCGTGCGGCCCTTCCAGGCCGGGAGGGTGTCCTTGGGGGGTTGGTTCCGCGCAGCGCGCGCCGTCACCTCCAAAAACTGCTCCGCCTCGGAATTGCGCCAACGGTAAATGCTTTGCTTGCCGTCTCCCACCACCAGCGCCGTGCCGGACTGCCCGAATTCCTGGGAAGACAGCGCGTGGTCCAACAGGGGGTAGAGGTTTTCCCACTGGACCCGGCTGGTGTCCTGGGCTTCGTCGATGAAAAAGTGGCGAAAACGGCTGCCCAGACGCTCCAGGAGGTACTCGCCGTTTTGCTGCACCAATTCTTTGTAAATCAAACTGTTGAACTTGGACAGCGGCTGCACTCCGCGTTCGGCACACACGGCCTCGTACGCCACCGCCAGGGCCTGAAGCACCCCCGTGGCAAAGGCGTGTTTGGCAAAAAAGCGCGCGCGCAGGCTGCCGGAATAGGCGGCTTCGATGGCCTCAAAAGCGTCGGCCAGAGCCGCTTTGGTGCCCATTGCGTCCAGCAGCGCTTCGTTGGCGGCGTTGGATTTTTTGGAATCCCGCAGGTAGGGCGCCGCTCCGCGCAGCATTTTCAGCACCGTGTCCGACGGTTCCTTTTTGTAGCCCGCTTGGGCCGCTTCGCGGAACCACTTGGGGACGGAGCCATTGCTGAATTCCTCGTGGGGAATGCCGGTGGACTCAATGGCGGCGCACGCCTCCGCCGCTGCGCGCCGAATGCGCGCATCCGCCTGCGCCACTTCCGCCCGCAGCTCCAGCGCCCAGGCCTGCATGCGTTCCATCGGCACCTCCGCAAGGGCCTCCCAATGCGGCCGACTGCTCTCCCGGCTCAAATGTTCGGATACGGTTTCCAAGGCGCGCGTGGCGTCCCAGCTCTTCTCGTCCTCCAAATTCGCCCGCACGTAGGCCTCCAACAAGGCGGTCAATTCCGGATCCACGCCCACTTGATCCAACACGCGTTGCACCGCCTCTTGCTGCAGGAGTTTCTCGTTCAGCTCCACGGAGAAACCGTCGGGCACCCGCAAATCGTAGCGGAACGTCTTGACCAAGCGCAGGGCAAATTTGTCCAACGTTTGGATGGAAACGGCGCCGTAGTCGTGGAGGGTTTTTCGGAGGGCCACCTGGGCTTTGCCCTGAACTTCTTGGGGGGTCCAATTGCGTTCCGACGCCAGTTGCTGCCCCATGGATTTCCACTTGCCCCAGTGTTCCGGAGCCCCGACCAAATCTTCCAGCACGGCCAGCACGCGCTCGCGCATTTCGCCGGCGGCTTTGTTGGTGAAGGTCATGGCCAGGATGCTTCCCGGCAGGACGCCGCGCAACGCCAGGTCCACGTATTCGTACACCAACCGGTAGGTCTTTCCGGCGCCGGCACTGGCCTGAAACACGCTGAACGGCTGCGCTCGCTGGGGAAAAGAGGAGGATGCGCCGGAAGCGCTGGCGGGGGTTGTCATGACAAAACGGTTGGGTGTGGCTTGGTTTCCCAAATTTATCGGTTTGGAACGGTTTCTGCTCCTACATTTGTGATAACTTTTCACCGAACGCTAACGTTTTAGACGCATGTTTACACTTCCCAATTTACCCTACGCGTACAACGCGCTGGAGCCGCACTTGGACGCGCGCACCATGGAGATCCACCACTCCAAGCACCACCAGGCCTACATCAACAACCTGAACGCTGCGGTGGAGAACACCCCCATGGCCGGAAAGTCTTTGATGGAGCTGATGACGCAGCACACGGACATCCCTGCGGTGCGGAACAACGGCGGCGGTCACTACAACCACAGCCTGTTCTGGACGGTTTTGGCCCCCAACGGCGGTGGCGCTCCTACCGGCGCGGTAGCGGAAGGAATCAACGCTGCTTTTGGCTCGTTCGACGCCTTCAAGGAGGCCTTTTCCAAGGCCGCAGCCACTCGCTTTGGCTCCGGCTGGGCGTGGCTCTGCGTGAACAAATCCGGCAAACTGGAAGTGTGCAGCACCGCCAACCAAGACAACCCCCTCATGCCCGGTGTGGGCTGCGAAGGCACGCCCATCTTGGGCCTGGACGTTTGGGAGCACGCCTACTACCTGAACTACCAGAACCGACGCCCGGACTACATCGCCGCTTTCTACAACGTCATCAACTGGAACGAGGTCAACAAGCGCCTCGCCGACGCCACGAAGTAAGCGGTTTACTCCGAATTTTAACGCAAAACCCCCGCACGTTGTGCGGGGGTTTTTTGTTGAAATAAATACAGCAATCCAAAAGCAGATTGGGTACTCGTCGAAATGCATCTTCCATATAATTAAGTACCTACCTCGGGATTTGAGCCGGCGAATCTATCCAATTTAAGCTATTTATGGAGTAAGGAGCTCAAGGACTGAGCGTTTGGTTCAAGCCCCCGATTTGCAGAATACAATCTACACTAATGAAAATTGAATTACATTTGATTGCCACCAAATCAATTGAAATATGAAGTACTTATTTATCCTGCTTGCCTTGTGCGGATTATCTCTCTCTGCGCAAAATGTTCCGGGATATGTTCCAACAAATGGCTTAGCTGGTTGGTGGCCTTTTAATGCAAATGCGAATGATGCCAGTGGCAATGCCCGGCACTTGCAAATTTCAGGAACAAGCGCTTTTACATTGGATAGAAACAATGCGAACAATGCGTCCATTTATTTGGATGGTAATAACAGTTATTTATCGAATAGCTCGTCATTCTTTAATGCGTCAAATGATCACTCCATTAATATTTGGGTGAACTTTTTGAGTTATACCTCGAGCGGAGCAACCGTGACCGATCGCGGACTCTTCAACACATTTCCCCACCCATTGCATGCCGTAGAAGCTTGGTCTTACAATAGCTCTCAGACCAGTGGCTCCAATAATTCAGCAGGATATGTCGGAAATAGTGTGGTTTGGAACCTCACCCCGACGTTTTCCTATGCAATGCAACTACCATTAAACTCATGGAAAATGTGGACAATGGTCAAGAGTGGTACCACCTATAAAGTTTATTTGGATGGTATTCTAGTTAATCAATTAACGCACAATGGTAATATCTATACGAGCAATACGGGTGTTATGTTCGGTGCCATGTGCGGGGGTCCCATTTGGCCAGATTGGGAGATTAATGGCAAACTGGACGACATCGGCATTTGGAATCGTGCGCTAACACCAGCGGAAATCCAGACCCTTTACTTTGGCTGTACCGATACTTTGGCTCAAAACCCCACAAGCGCAACAGCCCCAGTTGGAACTAACGCCAACTTCACAGCACTATCCTCAGCATCCGGAGCCACCTACCAATGGCAGGCGAAAAACGGTTCCAACTTCGTTAACGTGAGCAACGCCGGTCAATTCAGCGGCGCAACGAGTAGCACGCTAACTGTTACAAGCGTTTCCAGTGCAAATAATGGATTGCAGGTTCGTTGCATTGTGGACCACGGAGATTGCGTAGACACGTCGGACATCGCCGTTTTGACTTCGTGCTTTTCACTCACTGCGCAACCCCTAGATCAATACGTGGTAGCCGGCAGCTCCGCCAACTTTACCGCAGCAACAAACGACCCCGCGTGTACCTACCAATGGCAAACCAACGCTGGATTCGGTTTTCAAAACTTGTCCAACGCCGGTCAGTTTTCCGGTGTAACCAGCGCCGCACTTAGCGTGAGCGGCGTATCGCAAGCCAACAACAACCAGCTGTTTCGCTGTTTAGTTTCTGCAGGCACTTGTTTGGACACCACCGCCTCCGCGAAAATCGTATTGTCTGGTGTTGGTGTATCTGAAAATGTCTTGATGCGCGTTTCCGTTTCCCCCAACCCCACACGTGGATCGGTGGATCTGGGCGTTGCCCTTGAAGGCACCTACACCTTGATCGGTATCGACGGACGGGCCGTACAAACGGGTTCAATTCGCCAAGTGTTGGACTTCAGCCAGCAACCCGCCGGCGTATACTCACTCCGTCTGGAAACCGCGGCCGGAAACCGCGTAGTGAAGGTTGTGAAGGAATGATTTACTCAACCAATGGAATTAAAAAACCCCCGCACGTTGTGCGGGGGTTTTTTAATTCCAGTAAGTGGAAAGCACAACCTCTTACAACCTCGCCCCCAGCCCAACGTTGAGCCAGGAGTTGCCGTAGCCGCCTTCGAAGGCGAGGTAGAAGGGGTCGGAGAGGGCGTAGCGGGCGCCGATGTTGGCTACCAGGCCGGCGTTCCAACTGGGGGATAGGGAGACGCCGAGGCCCAGGCCGGCGTAGGTGTCCCATCGGTCCCAAATGGGGAAATGGACGTTGAAGCGTGCGCTGCCGGAGAGGTACTGCGTGTAGCCCGTGGTGTTTTTGTAGCCGGAGGAATAGAGGGCCAGGGAGGTGCCCAGGGTCCAGCCCGGCTTGAGGAAATCGTTGGCGGTACCGCGCTCCAGGAGGATGCTAAGGGGCGGAGTGGCCAGGGTGCTGCCCAGGCGACCGCCGGTGCCCAGCATCACTTGGGCTGCGCGGGAGGAGGCGTCGAACGTTTGGGCGGAAAGGGATGTAGGCAAGGAGGCGGAGAGGGCAAAGGCGGTCAACGCGGCGACGGTCCAAAAACGGGGGGTGAATTTCACTGATGTGGGTTTTGTTGCGTGGAGTGTTCCGAGGCCTTCCAGTGCTTCAAAAAGGCACCGTCGGGATTGATTTCCAAGTAGGTGAAGGAGGAAATCCAGTCCCCCAGATTGATGTAGCGGGCGCCTTGGGGAACCTCCAAATCCAGGGGAAGGTGGCGGTGGCCAAAGACGTAGAGGTCCACCGGGCTCTGGGCCTGCGCCTCGTGCGCCCACTGCCACAGGGCCTCCTGCTCGTGCCCGCCGTAGTGCGCGTCCTTGTGGCCCGTGCGGGCGCGGGAACCTCGGCTCAGCCAACCGGCCAACCCAATGCCGGCGTCCGGATGGATCCACCGGAAGAGCGTCACGAAGAGTGGAAAGGTGAAGATGCGTCGGAGGAACTTGTAGCCCGTGTCTCCGGGGCCCAGGCCGTCTCCGTGGCCCACGGCCACGCGCAGACCGTGGAACTCTGCGTAGCGCACGCGTTCGGTGTGCAGTTGAAGGCCCACTTCTTGGGTGAGGTAGTCCCCGTACCAGAGGTCGTGGTTGCCGCGAAACAGGTGGATTTCCACGCCCTGATCCGCCAACTCCGCCAAAGCCCCCAGCAAGCGCACGTAGCCCTTGGGCACGGCGTGCCGGTACTCAAACCAAAAATCAAACAGGTCCCCCACCAGGTAAAGGGAGCGGGCGTGCGGCCCGACGGTTCGCAACCACGCCACCAGTTGCAGCTCCCGGAGGCGGCTGGAGGCAGCGTCTGGAGCCCCCAAGTGGGCGTCGGAAACAAAGAAATCAGAAGTGCGCACAACCAAAGGTACGCAAATGACCGGGTTCGATGAGGAGTAGGCGCCTTCGTTTGCGGGGAGCTTTGTGCGGATTTGCATGCATCGAACTTTATTTTTAGATTTGTCTAAATTTGAATTTAGACCACTAGAAACCGACGGTCGTCGGCACCAATCAAGACCCCGCCCATGAACGCACCCGCCCTCCTCACCTCCACCGAAGAAAACTACCTGAAGGCGGTGTTTGCCTTGGCGCAGCCCCGCATTGGGACCAATGCGCTGGCGGACCGCGTGCAAACCAAGGCGTCCAGCGCCACGGACATGATTCAGCGGTTGGCGGAAAAAGGACTGGTGGAGTACGAGCGCTACCGCGGCGTGGGGCTCACGCCCAGCGGCCGCGTGGCCGCGGCCGCTGTGATCCGCCGGCACCGCTTGTGGGAGGTGTTTTTGGCCGAAAAACTGGGCTTTGGCTGGCACGAAGTGCACGACCTCGCGGAGGAGCTGGAGCACGTCCAAAGCCCGGAGCTGATCCGTCGGCTGGATGCCTTTTTGGACACGCCGTCCTACGATCCGCACGGCGACCCCATTCCCCGCGCAGACGGAACCTGGCCCACCGCCGCCGGCGTTCGCCTGGACCAAGTCCCCGTGGGCCAAAGCTTTGCGGTAGCCGGCGCGGCAGACCGCACGGACGAACTCCTGGACTACCTCCACCGCGTGGGCATGGTGCCCGGCACGGAATGGACCCTGGTGGAAATCGTGCCGTTCGACGGCACCCGCACGGTCCAAAACCGCAGCGGACGAACCCTGGATTTATCCGCCTTGGCGGCCCGGCACGTGCTCGTGCAACCCCAAGAAACCCAAACCCCAAACGCATGAACCTAGACGCCCTCACCCACGCCTTCACCGACTTGCATCCGGTGGTTCAGGCCCTGCTGGCCACCACCTTCACGTGGCTGGTGACCGCCTCCGGCGCCGCCTTGGTGTTCCTCTTCAAAGACCTGCCGCGCAAGGCCCTGGACGGCATGCTTGGCTTCACCGGCGGCGTCATGATCGCGGCTTCCTACTGGTCCCTGCTGGCGCCCTCCATTGAAATGTCTGAGGCCCAGGGAATGCTGCCTTGGTTCCCGCCCGCCGTCGGCTTCGCCGCCGGCGCCCTCTTCCTGTTTGGCCTGGACAAATTAGTCCCCCACCTGCACCTGAATTTTGGGCAAGACGAGACCGAAGGCGTAAAAACTCAGTGGAAACGCACCACGCTCCTGGTTTTGGCCATTACCCTGCACAACATCCCCGAAGGACTGGCAGTCGGCGTCGCCTTTGGCGCTGCCGCCGCCGGGCTCGACGGAGCTGAATTGGGGGGGGCGGTAGCGCTGGCCATTGGCATTGGTCTGCAGAACTTCCCGGAGGGCATTGCCGTGAGCATGCCCCTTCGTCGGTCTGGCGTTTCCCGCCGGAAGGCATTTTTCTATGGCCAACTGAGCGCCGTAGTGGAGCCGATTGCCGGGGTCATTGGAGCCGCCGCCGTTTTGGTGTTTCAGCCCATACTGCCTTACGCCCTGGCCTTTGCCGCCGGCGCCATGATCTACGTAGTGATTGAGGAGGTGGTGCCGGAAACCCAGCGGGACAAGCACACAGACACCGCCGCCTTGGGCTTCATTGGCGGATTCCTGGTGATGATGATTTTGGACGTAGCCTTGGGCTGAGTTCCGCGCGCGCTTACTGCAGCGCGCGCAGGATGTCGTTGCCGTTGGCGTAGATCAGGAGGCCCAGCAACAAAACAAAGCCAATGGTTTGCGCTACTTCCAAGATGCGCGTGCTGGGGGCCTTGCCCGTGATCATCTCAATCACCACGAACACAGCGTGGCCGCCGTCCAGCGCGGGAATGGGAAGTACGTTGAGGAAGCCCAGCATGATGCTGAGGAAGGCCGTGAATTCCCAGAAACTACGCCAGTCCCACTCGTCCGGGTACTGCTTGAGGATGGCGTAGAAGCCGCCCACTTCCTTGTAGGCACCGGTTTCGGGGGAGAAAATCACCTTGAATTGGCGCACGTAGTAGGTGAGGCGTTCCACCGCCACGTTCCAGCCTTCGCCCACGGCGGCAAAGCCGCCGAAGGTTTCGTTCCGCACCGCGTAGTAGCGGGACAAATCGAACACCGGGCCAATGCCCATCTTTCCGGCGTCGGACAACTGAACGGGGAAGGTCATTGCCTGGCCGTTGCGCACCACGTCCACCTGAACCTGCTGCCCTTTCAAAGCGGGGAGGGTCTTCAGGTATTCGTCGTAAAAAGAGAGGGGTTGGCCGTTCAGGGCCACCAGGCTGTCGCCCTTTTGCAGGCCGGCCTTTTCCGCGCCGGAACCGGCAGAGAACTGGTCCACCACAAAGGGAACGCGCGGCATGGCCAGCGGTTCTTTGGCCTCCAGGGCTTGCTTGATGAAGGCGTCGTTAATGGGCAGAGAAACCATCTTTCCGTTGCGGTTCACCTCCACGGTGCCGCCGCCGCCCAGCAGGATTTCCACCTGCACGGCAGAGAAGTTGGGGACGGATTTTCCGTTGACGGAAACAATGCGGTCCCCGCTTTGGAGGCCCAGTTTTTCACCGGTTTCCAAAGCCCAGATGCCGTACTTCAGGTCTTCGGTGGCCACGTACTGCTTGCCCCAGTAGGCCATGACGCCGGCGTAAATAACTATGGCCAGGAGGAAGTTGACGGTGACGCCGCCCAGGAGGATGACGAGGCGCTGCCACGGCTTTTTGCTGCGGAATTCCCAGGGCTTGGCGGGCTCTTTCAGGGCCTCCGTGTCCATGCTTTCGTCCACCATGCCGGCAATCTTCACGTAGCCGCCCAAGGGCAACCAGCCCAAGCCTACTTCCGTGTGGCCAATTTTCTTTTTGAAAATGGAAAACCAGGGGTCGAAAAAGAGGTAAAATTTCTCCACGCGGGTTTTGAAGGCGATGGCGGGGAGGAAGTGTCCCAACTCGTGGAGCACGATGAGAATGGACAGGCTGAGGATGAGTTGCGCGAGCTGAATGGCCATAGAACGAAGGAAAAAATCACACGATTTGGTGGGTAGGGCGAAGGTACGAGGAATTCCCGTGTGTACCTTCGTTGGCATGTTGGAACACCGCCTGGAAGACGCGCTGCTGGATTTGAGCAACGCCGGAAACACCGAAATTCGCCCGTTGGGACCCGGACACGCTTTGCTGCTGCACCAAAACCGTTCCTTTGAGGTGCGGATTGTGGCGCACCAGCCGGAACAGAAAAAAGTTCGCCTGCTGATCAACGGTCAGGACTGCACGGTGAAGTCCACCACGGCCTTGGACCGACTCCTGGAATCCATGGGCATGGGCGGTGGCGCCGTGCGCAAAGTAAAGGAAGTGAAGGCCCCCATGCCGGGAATGGTGCTTCGGGTGGAAGTGGTTCCCGGGCAAGAGGTTCAGGAGGGAGATCCCCTGTTGGTTTTGGAGGCCATGAAAATGGAAAACAACCTGAAGTCCCCAGCGTCCGGAACGATCAAATCGGTGCACGTGGAGGCCGGCAAGGCCGTGGAAAAGGGCGCGGTGCTGGTGGTGTTTGCGTGAAGATTCGGCTTGCAGACGGTAGTGTTTGCGTGAAGCCGTAAAGCGCCGACGGAGCTCCCCAAGGGTTCTGGAGCACCCCCCGCCGGGCCCGTACCAAAGTAAAAAGTTGTAAACAAGAGGCACCTTTAGGCAGGCCGCACTCTTGGGCTTTGTTTTCGGGTGTTTTCTAAATTTTTGCGGGTATTTTTAGAGCGCAATGGTGTTGATTTGTTCACAACAAGTTAACAATCAGCACACTCCTCTTTTGGTTGGGTTTTCTAATTTTGAACCCGAACCCTCAACTAAAAACATGAAAAAATTAACACAAATTGGCTTATTTGCGCTGATGATGGTGGCTGCGGCCACTGCCTGGGCGCAAAACGTGACCACTTCATCCATCGCCGGGAAGGTGATGGGAAAAGGCGGTGAGTCTTTGCAAGGTGCTGGTGTTGTGGCGGTACACACTCCGTCCGGCTCCCGCTACACCGCCCTCACGGACGCCACCGGGCGCTTCATGATGGACGGTCTCCGCGTAGGCGGTCCCTACACCGTTAAGGTATCTTCCTTGGGCTACTCCACGGAAACCCGCGACGGTTTGCAATTGAGCTTGGGCCAGAGCCTGCGCTTCAACATCACCATGGGCGAAAGCGTCACGCAATTGAGCGACGTGGTGGTAGCGGCCAACAAGAACGAAGTCATGAACTCCCAGCGCACCGGCGCCGCCACCAACGTGAGCGCGCAAACGCTGGCCACCATGCCCACGTTCAGCCGTTCGTTGAACGACTTCGTGCGTTTGACCCCCCAGAGCCGTCCTTCTTCCGTGGCTTCCACGGCCGGATCGGGCGTTTCCTTCGCGGGCAACGACAGCCGCTTCAACAACCTGACCATCGACGGCTCCATCTTCAACAACAGCTTTGGCTTGGCTTCCTCTCCCGGCGGTCAGACCAACTCCACCCCCATCTCCTTGGACGCCATCCAAGAAGTACAGGTGAACATCGCTCCGTACGACGTGCGCCAGGGCGGCTTCACCGGCGCCGGCATCAACGCCGTAACGCGTTCCGGTTCCAACACCGTAGAAGGTTCCATGTTCACCAACGTCCGGAACCAGTCCATGCTGGGAGACACCATCCGCTACACCAAGTCAGACGGCACCAAGTCCGGCTCTGCCGTGAAAGTCAATGACTTCCAGGTTCAGCAGTTCGGTTTCCGCTTGGGCGGCCCCATCAAGAAGGACAAGATTTTCTTCTTCATCAACGCGGAGGGTGAGCGTCGCTCAGACCCCGCTACGTTGTTCTCAGCCAAAGACGCCAACTCAGACCCCAGCGATCCCAACGTCACCCGCGTGGACCGCGCTGAAATGGAGACTCTTTCTGCCTTCTTGAAGAGCAAGTACGGCTACGAAACCGGCCGCATAGACGGCTACAACCTAGAGACCTACTCCAACAAAGCCCTGGCCAAGTTGGACTTCAACATCAACGACAACAACAAGGCGTCCATCCGCTACAACTACCTGCGCTCGCGCCGCGACGTGTTGTCCTCCAACTCCGGCGTGGTTTCCGGCAACCGCAACGGCACCAAGAACGCCATGAACTTTGAGAACACCAACTACGTCATCAACAACGACATCCACTCCGTGATTGGCGAATGGAACACCCGCGTGGGCAACCAGTTGTCCAACCAGTTCCAGGTGGGCTTCACCGCCAACCGCGACTACCGCAGCTCCAAGGGCGGCATTTTCCCGTTGGTGGACATCATGAAGGACGGAAGCACCCTCACCTCTTTTGGTTACGAGCCCTTCACGCCCAACAACGTGTTGAACACCAACACCTTCCAGTTGCAAAACAACACCACGTGGTACAAAGGAGCGCACACCATCACCGGCGGCGTGAACTTTGAGCACTTCACCTTCTGGAACACGTTTACGCCTACCTACTACGGCCAGTACGTATTCAACAGCTTGGATGATTTCTACGCCATCGCCAACCAAGCTGCCGGTTCAGACACCTTGGAATTGCGCCGCTACGCCCTGACCTACTCCGCTTTGGAGAACGGTGCATTGCCTACCGCCAAGACCCAAGTGGCCATGCCCGGAGCCTACCTCCAGGACGTGTACAGCGCATTGGACGACAAGTTGAAAGTGACCGTGGGCGTTCGTGTGGACGTGCCCATCTTCGCCAACACCGCGTTGAACAACGACACCGTTGAGACCTTGACCTTCTTGGATCCCAACGGCGAGGAGAAATCCTTCTCTACCGGCAAATTGCCTGCCACCAACCCGTTGTTCTCTCCCCGCGTGGGCTTCAACTACGACGTATTGGGCGATCGCACCTTGCAAATCCGCGGCGGTACCGGCTTGTTCAGCGGCCGTCCTCCGTTTGTGTGGATCTCCAACCAAGTGGGCAACAACGGCATCCTGACCGGCTCCTTGCGCAAAGACAACACCACGGACTACGCATTCAGCCCAGACGTAAACACCCACATCCCGGCCAACCCCACCTTGCCTTCTTCCTACAGCTTGGCCATGACGGAGAAAAACTTCCGCTTCCCGCAGACGTGGCGTACCAACATCGCCATAGACAAGCAGTTGAAGGGCGGCTGGGTAGCCAGCTTGGAGGCCATCTACTCCAAGACGGTCAACAACATTTTCTACTACAACGCCAACCAGGTTTTGTCCGACAGCACCCTGAACGCAGCCAACGGTTCGCGACCCATCTTCCCGGGTGCCGGCTTGAGCAGCTCCGCGCAGAACAACGCCATGCGCCAGAACGACTTCATCAACGACGCCATCATCCTGGGCAACACCAACGAAGGCTACTCCTACAGCATCACGGCTAAATTGGAGAAGCAGTTCGCGAAAAACTGGTACGCCATGGCCGCCTACAACTTTGGCGAAGCCAAGGACATGATCACCGGCGGTTCCATTGCCTACTCTTCTTGGCGCGACAACTTCACCCGCAACGGCAACAACCGTCCGGACCTGGCCTACTCAGACTTTGACCAGCGCCACCGCGTTATCGCTGCCGGTACCTACCGCTTGAACTGGACCAAGAACATTGGAACCACCTTCAGCGCTTTCTACCAAGGGTACAACCAAGGCCGCGCCACCTTGCGCGTTGTGGGCGACGTGAACGGTGACCAATTGGCCGGAAACGACCTCATGTGGGTTCCCACCAACGCAGACGATTTGACCTGGTCAGACATCAAGAACACCGCAGGCGACGTGCTCTTCACTATTGCTGAGCAAAAGGCTGCTTTCAACGAGTACTTGGCGCAGTCTCCCTACGCCACCAGCCGCGTGGGCAACTACACGGAGCGCAACGGAGTCATCCTTCCTTGGTTGAACCAAATCGACTTGGGCATCCAACAGGACTTCGCCATCAAGTCTGGCAAAACCACCCAGCGCTTCCAATTGCGTTTGGATCTGTACAACGCCGGAAACTTGTTGAACAGCGCTTGGGGCATCGCAGACCGCTTGGTTTTGACCGCTCCTTTGACCTACAACATCAAGAACCAAACGTACAACTACACCATGACCAACAACGAGCTCCGCACGGAGTCCTTCGATAAGGACGCCAGCTTGAACTCGGTTTGGCAGATGCAGCTAGGCGTTCGCTACTTCTTCAACTAAATTGCGCTTTCCCCGCCGTCGGCGGGATTGGAAAGAGGCCGCTCCGCAAGGGGCGGCCTTTTTTGTTTTGGTTGGAGAAGTTGGAAATGAGCCCGCTTTTGGCAACCGGCGGCGTTGCGCTACCCCTCCCAGCCGTCCAGATCCCGACGGTCCTTTTTGGTGGGGCGGCCCTGGCCGCGGGGCCGGGTCAACTTTTGGGCGAGCAACAAGAATTCCTTGCGCTCCAGCTCTTCCGCCGGGGTGGTTACCGCCAAGAAGTTGGGAACCAGTGCGGCGCCCACGCGGGAGGTAGGCAAGTCCAGCACCTTGTAGGTTTCCCGGTACCCGTGGTGCCGGATTTCAAACGTTTCGTTGGCCTTGAAAACCTTGGACGCCTTCAGAACGGCATCGCCTTGGCTGACGCGGCCGGTTTTGAGCGCTTCTGCCGCCAGTGCCCGGGTTTTGAACAGTCGGGCCGACCACAAGTACTTATCCGCGCGCATAGGGCCTCAAAAGGGTTCAAAAAGGCTCACAAAAGGGCTCAGGAGACGGGATGAACGTGCACCAGCTGCGTGAACTGGGCCCGACGCACCGCAACCTCTTCCGTGGTGAGGGTGTTCAGGCGCTCCGTGCCGAATTTCTCCACGCAGAAGCTGGCCATGGTGGCGGCGTAGAGCAAGGCGCGTTTCATGTTCTCAAAGGAGATATCATCCGTTTGCGCCAGGTAGCCAATGAAGCCGCCGGCAAAGGTGTCTCCCGCGCCGGTGGGATCCACCACGTCTGCCAGGGGAAGGGCCGGGGCGAAGAAGATTTCGTTGTTTTGGCCAAAGAGCAAGGCGCCGTGCTCCCCTTTCTTGATGATCAAGGTCTTGGGGCCCAGGGTGCGGATTTTCTGGGCCGCCTTCACCAAATTCAGCTCCCCGGAGAGCAAGCGCGCCTCCTCGTCGTTGATGGTTAGGACGTCCACCTCTTTGATGGCTTCCAGCAAATCAGGCAATGCGTTCTCCATCCAGAAGTTCATGGTGTCCAGCACAATGAGTTTGGGGCGCTGGGGCAATTGGGCCAACACGCGCTTTTGCACGGCCGGAACCAGGTTGCCCAGCATCAGGTAGGTGCAGTGCATGAATTCCTGCGGCACGACGGGGTCAAAATCCGCCAATACGTTCAACTGCGTGTCCACGGTGTCCCGCGAGTTCATGTCCAGGTGGTACTTTCCGCTCCAGAAGAAGGTCTTTTCGTCTTTCTTCACCTGCAAACCGGCCAGGTCCACCCCTTTGGACGCCAACAGGTCCATGTGTTCTTGCGGAAAATCACCGCCCACCACGGACACCAAATGGCTCTTGGGCACAAAGTGGCTGGCGCTCAATCCAATGTAGGTGGCCGCACCGCCCAGGATTTTATCGGTTTTCCCGAACGGAGTTTCCAAGGCGTCGAATGCGACGGTTCCAACGATCAAAAGGCCCATGGTAGCTAGATTTAGGAGATTTTGAGCAAATATACCGCACCCCACCGGCATTTTACGGACCCGGCGTTTGTGAATTTGCCCGCGTCTTCGTAATATTGCAACCCCATTTACGGGACATTCCTCCTTAGCTCAGTTGGTTAGAGCATCTGACTGTTAATCAGAGGGTCGCTGGTTCGAGTCCAGCAGGGGGAGCAAGTAAAAGCCATCTAGAAATAGGTGGCTTTTTTGTTGATTATTAAGTGGTTAAGAGTATTTAATCCTCTGCAAGGGTTAGACTTTTATTAACTCAACTAAGGTAACCATTTCCTCTATTCTGACTGCAGAGTGACTGCAATTTGACTGCAGGATTGACTGCAGGAAAAAATAAAACCAAAAGCCACCCTATCACTAAGGTGGCTTGTTGGGACAATTTGGGCAATATGGCTACCTACAATTTCAGGAAGGTACCTTTCTGAGTTCTATCAATCAATTGATCTTGGATTAATGACTTCAAGTAGCGTGTGATACTCCGGTTATCCGGTAGTGTATTACGTTGCTTTT
>CAMBEZ010000019.1 GCA_945865885.1 Owenweeksia hongkongensis DSM 17368 | reverse complement strand
GAGCCGGCGGCGTAAAACGTAGGGAACAAAGCCCAACCGCCTCCGTTCAAAAGCAAATCGTCGTCGTACAACCAACCCAGGCCCGCTGATAGTTGGGATTCCGCACCGCCGTAGGTGTAAACGGCAAAAGGCAAAGCGCCTGCCCCCTCGTAGCTGAAGTTTTCAAAGCGCATCAAACCAATGGCCCCCACCGCCACGTGGTGTTTTTCGTTGAGGGACACCCCGTACTTGAAATTGGGCATCAAAAGCGGGGATCCGGCCAAGGTGGAGAACAACCCAAAACCCATGCCCACGGAGAGGTTATCGGTTAGGCCGTATTGAAACGTATTGGCTTCCAGCCACAAATTGTTCCAATAAACTTCTGATTTTCGCTGCGGGATGGCCGAAGGTCCAAAGACGTAGCGGCTGTAGTGCGGAGAGGCAAACTGACCGTTTTTGCCCAGAATCTGTATGCGCGCGCGGCTCACCGCCTTGCGGTAGAACTTGTCCTGACCGGAAACCAGATTGGTAATGTAGACGTAATCGGTATCCACAGAATCCAAAATCCCGCTGCGGTTGGAACCGTCGATCAATTCAAAGCGGTAGATCTGCCCTACCTGCATGGATTCCGCCTGGGTAACAACCTGAGCCCCCGCTGGAGCAGCAGTTACAGCGAACAAAACGGCGCAAGCAGCGATTTTAAGTAGGTTCATGACGTTTGTTTTTTGGGCTTTCTACGAATTTACGCGACAATTAGGACATGAGCCCGTAAACACTGTCCTGCTTTTTGCAAATAATGCAAATGAGGCAGCAGGTTTTTTACGAACTTAGTACCGACCGAACCGCCAATGCAGCTTCAGCGGCAACAAACTTTTTAACCCCATTGTCGTGATGCGCACTTCCCTCTCTTTAGGCCGGCCCTTCAAGATATTCCTTTACGCAATCCTTCCTGTGCTGGCTTTGGGCGGATGCGACCGCGTTTACGAAGAGATTCAAACTACGGTTTACGTCCGGGTGGACCCACCCCTGGTTCCATTCTCGAGCCAATACATCAATGGAAATTATGTTGAATCTGGGCAGGTGCTTGGTTTTGCGCTTCGGAATTACGGCGAATGGATAAACGGAGGAGGTTTTTTTGTCTTCAACGAAAACGTGTTCCGGGACTTGGACATCAAGTACCTAATGCAACTTCAAGACTTCGGTTTGCGCCAAGAGCACAACGTCCGCGTGGACGTGGTTTATTTGGGCGACACGGTGCACAACGCCGTTCATCCGCTTCGCGACTCCGCCAACGTGTGGAACGACCCCACTGCGCGCGCCACGGGAACCTTCCGGATTCGCTAAACCACTCCCCATTCTAGGTTTGGAATGACCCTGCACGGACCCTGCGTTGTCAATTTCCCCGGGACGCACAACCCTTTTTTCAAGCGCACTCCCGTTGGTACGGCGTACCTTTGGGGCCTATGAAAAATCTAGTTCTGGGCCTGCTCTGCGAGCGAAAAATTCCGGTGGACCGTCGGGCGGTTCTCACGCCGGCGCAATGTGCTTCCCTCCTGCAAAACGGGATTGTGGAGCGCATCTTGGTGGAGCCCAGCTCGGTTCGGATTTTCGACGACTCAGAGTACGAAGCAGTAGGTTGCATAGTGACTTCTGACTTAACCGACGCGGCCTATTTGTTGGGCGTGAAGGAAGTTAAGCTGGATTATTTGCGGCCCGGTCAGCGCCACTTTTTCTTTTCACACACCTTCAAGTTTCAGCCGTACAACCGCGGTTTGCTCCGTGCGTGCCTGAACAAAAACGTTGAATTGATCGATTGGGAGCGCATTACCCAACCCAACGGCCAGCGCGTGATTGGATTTGGGCGGTTTGCCGGGTTGGTAGGCGCATACGAAGCGCTGCGCGGCTGGGGCTTGGCCATGGGGTCTTGGAACCTGCCGGATCCGCGCTCACTCCACGGTTTGGCCGATCTGCTTTTGCATTTGCCCAAATTGCCCTACCCCCCCAATTTTAAGGTTGCCGTCACGGGCCGCGGGCGCGTGGGCGAAGGGGCGGTAGAAGTTTTGCACGCCGCCGGTTTTTTGGAATGCACGCCGGGAGAATTTTTAGCGCACGAGGGGCCCGAACGCGTTTATGCGGTGTTTGCGTCCCAAGACTACGCGGAACGCGCCGACGGTGGCGGTTTTGACCGAACCGAGTTTCATCAGCATCCGGAGTGCTACCGCAGCACGTTTGGACGCGTTTTGCAAGCTGCTGACCTGTATTTGCCGTGCCACTACTACGCCGAAGGAGGGCCCGCCTTTTTTACGGCAGAGGAAGCCTTGGGCGCGCGTACGAAGTTTGTGGGGGACATTTCCTGCGACATCGCCGGTCCGATTCCTTGTACGTTGCGCCCCTCCACCTTGGACGAGCCGTTTTACGGCTGGGATCCGGGGTCCGGCCAAGAGGTTCCCCTGGGAACCCCCGGAAGCATTGGCGTTTTGGCCGTAGACAACCTGCCCACCGCCCTGCCACGGGATGCGTCGGAAAGTTTTGGCGAACAATTCATCGAACACGTGTTGCCGGCGCTGTTGAACGCAGACGCCGACGGCCGCTTGGAACGCGCCACAGAGTGCCGGAACGGCGCTCTCACCCTGCAGTACGCCTACCTTCACGGATACGTTACGGCACTGGATTTTCCCCAAAGGGATCCCGAAACGTGGGAAAAAGAGATTCGGTTGGAGATCGACCGCGCTCGAACGGCGGTTGAATCGTTGGCCAACGCCTCCGAACCGGCCACGTTCAACAACACCGTGGCGGCCTTGGAACGCTCCAGTTGTGCCTTGGACGCTTTGACGGAGGAGCTCTTCAACGCAAACAGTGCGTGCACCACTCCTGAAATTCAAGCCTTGACGCAGCGACTCACGCCGGCGTTGAGCACGCTGAGCAACGACATCGGCCTGAATCCGCACTTGTTTGCGCGCATTCGCGCCGTGAACGACGCACCGGACCGCGCGTTGCATGCGGAAGAGCAGCGTTTGCTGGAGCTGACCTACAAGCGTTTTGTGCGCAACGGCGCCCTATTGGACGCGGCTGGCCAGGAGCAACTGCGCGCCCTGGACGAAGCCTTGGGCTTGGCTTCCTTGCGCTTTGGCGAGAAGAATTTGGCGGACTTGGAGGGCTTTGCGTACCACTGCACCGCACCCGAAGAAGTTTCCGGTATTCCGGCAGAGGCCTTGGTTGCGGCCGAACAAGCTGCCCGCACAGCCGGCAAAGAATCGGGGTGGTTGTTCACCCTGCACGCACCGTCGTACCTGGCGTACCTCACCTACTGCGACCACCGGCCCGGCCGGGAACACCTGTGGCGCGCCTTTGGGCAGCGCGGCTACCGAAACGACGCCAACGATACGCGCGCGGTGGTTGCCGAACTGGTGCGCTTGCGCAGCCAACGTGCCCAACTGCTGGGGTACGCCACGCACGCAGACTTTGTGCTCGAAGAACGGATGGCCAAGCGCCCGGAGGCCGTTCGCGAATTTCTGCTGGACTTGGCCCAGAAAGCGAAGCCGGTTGCCGAACGCGAAGCTGCGGAACTGCGCGAATTTGCGGCGCAGCAACTTCAAGTGGCAGAATTGCGCCGTTGGGACGTTGCCTACGCGTCGGAAAAAATGAAAAAGATGCGGTTTGACGTGGACGACGAGGCCCTCAAGCCCTACTTCCCGTTGCACCTCGTTTTGGACGGGGCCTTTTCCGTAGCGACGCGCCTGTACGGACTGCGGTTTGTGGAGGCCTCGGGCCAACCCACCTACCATCCGGACGCACAAATGTTTGAAGTTTGGCGGGCCGACGGTCGTTTTTGTGCGCATCTTTTGGCGGATTTTCATCCCCGCCCAGGCAAACGCCAAGGAGCTTGGATGACGTCCTACCGGTCCCAATCCACCGACGCTCCGGGCCAGGAGACGCGCCCGGTCATCAGCATGGTGTGCAATTTCACGCAACCGTCTGCCGACGGAACCCCGGCGCTCCTGACGTTCAACGAAGTACTGACGTTGTTCCACGAATTTGGCCACGCCCTGCACGGAATGTTGGCCGAAGGAACCTTTGCTTCCCTGACCGGCACCAACGTGCGGTGGGATTTTGTGGAGCTGCCCAGCCAAATCATGGAGAACTGGTGCACCGAGCCAGAAGCACTGGCCTTGTTTGCGCAGCACTACCGTACGGGGGGAAAACTGCCCGCAACGGAGGTGGCCAAGCTGCGCGCCGCCGCCAATTTCCAAGAAGGTTTGGCCACGCTGCGTCAGTTGGGATTTGGTCTGCTGGATTTGGCTTGGCACCACGCGGATTGGTCCCATACGGAGGCCACGGACGTGGAAGGGGTAGAAGCGGCGGCCCTGGCTCCCGTGGAATGGATGCCGCGCGAGCCCAACACTTCCTTGAGCACTGCTTTTTCCCACCTGTTCAGCGGCGGGTACTCCGCCGGTTACTATTCCTACAAATGGGCGGAGGTTTTGGACGCCGACGCCTTTGCACGGTTTGAGGAGGAAGGAATTTTTAATCCCAAGGTGGGCGCCGATTTTGCTGCCTTGTTGTCTGCCGGCGGCACCGTAGAGCCCGGTGTTTTGTTTGAACAATTTAGGGGACGTGCACCGCGCGTGGAGCCCTTGCTAAAAAGAGCCGGTCTGTTGTGAAATCCGTACGCGCAAAAAAACACCTGGGGCAGCACTTTTTAAAAGAGCCGTCCGTAGCCCAACGATTGGCGGACGCCGTCCAAATCCCCATGGACCCGGCGTCGGGCTGCAAACGTGTACTGGAAATTGGACCGGGCATGGGAGTTTTGACCCAGTTCCTTTTGGAAAAACCGTTTGAGACGTGGGCCATTGAACTGGACTCCGAAAGCATTCCCTACTTGGTGGCGCACTACCCGCAACTCGCTCCCCGCTTGGTGGAGGGCGATTTTTTGCGTTGGTCTCCCCCGGCCAGCTGGGGAACGGAAGCATTCGCGCTGGTGGGGAATTTCCCCTACAACATCTCCACCCAGATTGTCTTTCGTTTGCTGGAAATGCGGGACCGCATTCCGGAATTGGTGGGCATGTTTCAGAAAGAAGTGGGCGAGCGTTTGGCGGCCGGGCACGGTTCCAAAGTCTACGGCATCACCAGCGTTTTGACCCAAGCGTACTACGACGCCACGTATTTGTTCACCGTAAGCGAGGGAAGTTTCAATCCTCCGCCCAAGGTCAAGAGCGGGGTGATTCGGTTGGTTCGACGCGCGGATCCGCCCGTTGTGCCCTACGGTCAATTGGCGGCGGTGGTAAAAACCGCCTTCAACCAACGGCGCAAAACTCTGCGCAACGCGCTGAAATCCTTACCTTTGTACTCAGAAGACGCGCTGGCCCCGTGGGCGGACCGTCGGGCCGAGCAACTGAGTGTTGCCGAATTCGTGGAACTCACTGAACGATTGTACCGTGGCAGCTGAATTGACTCAAGCTTTACTGGACGCTTACCTCCTCCGCCTGCAGGCTGGGGAAAGCGCGGCCATTGCGGTGGAGCTGAGCGAGATGCACCCCGCCGATGCGGCCGAAGTACTGAACGAGTTGGGCGAATCCTCCATGCTGGCGGTTTTGGCCGAATTCCCGTCGGACAAGCTGTCCGAGGTCCTGATGGAAATGGACGAGGACCTGCGGGCAGACATTCTGGAAACCTTCTCCGGAAAAGAGATTGCTGAGGTTTTACTGGACAACCTGGACTCCGACGACGCCGCGGATTTGTTGGGCGAATTGCCCGAGGCCAAGAAGCGAGAGGTCCTCAGCAACCTGGAAGACTTGGAGCTGGCCAAGGACTTGGCGGACTTGTTGACGCATGCCGAAGGGACCGCTGGAGCCCTGATGGCCACCGAATTGATCAAAGTTCAGGCAGACTGGAACGTCATGCATTGCGTGCGGGAAATGCGTCGGCAAGCGGAAGAAGTGGAGCACGTACACGCAGTGTACGTAGTGGACCCCAACGACGTGTTGCTGGGGCTTCTTTCGCTGAAAAAATTGCTGACGTTGAGCACGCGCACGCCCATTGCGGAGGTGTACGACCGCAAAATTCGGTCCGTCACCAGCACCACCGACGCAGTTGAAGTGGCGCGCATCATGAAAAAGTACGACCTCGTGGTGCTGCCCGTGGTGGACGATTTGGGCCGACTCCTGGGCCGAATCACGATTGACGACATAGTAGACGTTATTCAGGAAGAAGCGGACAGTAACTACCAATTGCTTTCTGGTCTTTCGGAAGAGGTGGACCACGACGACAACCTTTTGGAGTCTACCCGCGCCCGGCTGCCTTGGTTGTTGGTGGGCTTGGTAGGCGGCTTGGTGAGTTCCACAGTCATTTCTTCAAACGAAAGCCAGCTGGCCTTCTTGCCGCAAATGGCGTTTTTCATCCCGCTGATTGCGGCCATGGGAGGAAATGTGGGCGTTCAATCCAGCGCCATTGTGGTTCAGGCCTTGGCCAACCAAACCCTGGACGACGGTTTTTGGCAACGCATTTTTAAGGAGCTTCGCGTTGGCCTCTTCAACGGATTGATTTTTGGAGTGCTCATCCTCATCTACGGATGGGCAGCTCAACTGGGATTGCAGTTCAGCCTCACCGTAGCGCTGTCTTTGTTGGCCGTGGTGGTCTTTGCCTCTCTTTTTGGCACCGCCGTCCCGTGGTTGCTGCACCAACGCGGCATAGACCCCGCCTTGGCCACCGGGCCCTTCATCACCACCACCAACGACGTCCTGGGCCTCACCATCTACTTTGCCATTGCGCGGGGAATTTTTGGATTTTAATGCTGCCGTTTTGAAAAAAGTGGTTTGTTTGGACTCGACAGACCCTTTGTTGGAGTCTGGCTTGACCGAGCGCGGGTATTGCGTTGAACACCACTATGCCACAGCGCTTCAAGATTTGCCGTTGCACGATGCCGTTGGCGTGGTAGTACGCTCACGCATTCCCATCAACGCGGATTTTTTGGTGCGTGCACCGCACTTGAGCTGGATCATGCGCTTTGGCTCGGGATTGGAAAACATTGACTTGCAGGCTGCTGAAGCACGTGGAATAACGTGCATTGCAGCACCGGAAGGCAATGCCACCGCAGTGGGCGAACACACCGTGGGCTTGCTGTTGGGCTTGCGGCACCGCATTGCGTGGTCGCACCGAGAAATCGAACAAGGATTGTGGTTGCGTTCTGAAAACAAGGGCGACGAGCTGGAAAACCAAACCGTTGCCGTAGTAGGCTATGGCCCCATGGGAGACGCTTTTGCCCAACGCTTGTGCGGATTTGGCTGCCGTGTTTTGGCCTACGACAAGTACAAAACCGGCTACGCACCAAAGGGTATTGAAGCGGTGGATTGGGCTACCGTGGAACGAGAAGCGACCGTGGTGTCCCTCCACCTTCCCCTTACGTCTGAAACCCGCGGCTTGGTGACCTCCGAATGGATTTCACGGTTTGCGCATCCGTTTACCCTCTTGAATACCTCGCGGGGAGCCATCGCGCCCACCTCCGTGCTGCTCCGCGGTTTGGAGCGGGGTGAGTTGTTGGGCGTGGGATTGGACGTGTTGGACTTCGAAAAAACCAGCTTAACGGGGCTGGAAACAGACGCTTGGCCAGCGGACCTGCAGGCATTACTGGCGAATCCTAGGGCCCTGTTGACCCCACACGTAGCAGGTTGGAGCCACCAGAGTTTTCCCAAAATGGCCCAAGTGCTTTTGGCGAAACACGATCTACGATTCTCCTGATTTAAGGCCGTTCGCGTTGAGCACGTCCGATTCGCCAATGTTAAATTTTCTAGGCCTTGTTGTTTTGTGTTAATTTAATGTTAACTTTGACTGTCATTAGTTAATAATTAATTAACACTACCGCTATGAAAAACTTCCTCTTCTCCCTCTTCGTATTGGTCTCTATCAGCGCTTGGAGTCAAAGTGAACCTGCGAAGTCCATGGTGCCTTATGTGGTTTTGCACACCTCTGGATCTACCCATATTTCAGCCTTCAAGTTGGACGGTCAGTTCCATGGAAAGTACTTGGAATTCGATGAAAACGGCCAAGTATTGAACGTTGGGCAATACGACCGCGGAGTTAAAGTGGGCACATGGTCCGTGCGCAGTGCCAACGGCAAATCGATTTACGCCTTTCACTACCAAAACGATCGGATTCAATCTGTTCGTGAATTTGCCTGCGCAGACGCTCAGTAAATCCCTAGAATTTCCTTAAAGAGCCGCTCTTGAGCGGCTTTTTTTCTGCCTTGAATCCGTACATTCGCACCATGACCCGTATTGTTGCCGTCTCTCTTCTGGCTTTTCTGGCGGTTTCTTCCGCCGAATTGACCGCCCAGCGCTCCCTGCGTACGTACGATTTATCTGCGTTTGCAGGCACTTCCAACGCCATTGGCAATTTTGCCAACAATCCGAGCATCAACAACCTCCTTTCCGAAGCGCGTTCCCAATTTGGCGTTGGTTTCACCCATTTCACGGGTCCCCGCTGGGGCTGGGGTTTTGAAGGTCGATACGGGACCCTGTATGCGGACAACCGCAACCACACCGCAGCCGGTTTTACGGGGATTGAAATGAACAGCGCGTATACTCAGGTTCAAGGCCAATTGACCCTACACTTGCGCAAATTCGGCAAGTACTACAAGCGGCACTTCCACACCCCGTTCCTCCGTCCTGGGGCAGGGGTCGTTTTCACTCAGTCCTCGTACATGTACGACGTCCCGTATCCCGCCAACGCAACGATTTACAACGGAACAAACCCCAGCCTCACCTACGGAATAGACTTGGGCTGGAAATTCCGCCTGAGCGAGTACCAGTCTTTGGCTTTGGAATGGGGAACGCATTTTGTACCGGGAGACAAGGTTGAAGGCTTTATCGTTGCCAACGACGACACCCCGGACCGAATCAACGGCTTGCGCGTGCGCTACACGTACCACATCTACACCTGGGAGTAATTGCTCTTGGGGGGTTGGAAACAAAAATGCCGGGCTGCGCCCGGCATTTTTGTTGGTGAGCGCAGCGGCCGCTGGCCGCTGCACCATCCCTCCGTCAAGCCCGCACTAAGGCCTGAAACGTGGTTCGGGTAGACTGTTCCAGGATGCGGTCGCCTTGGGCGCGCACCCAATGAATGGCCTCGTCGTCGGGATGACGAACCGTGTAAAGCACTAAGTTGTCGTTGTACACCACGCGGAAATCCGCTTGCAGCGCTACCAACAGCTCCGGAAACAGAACGGAATCGTGGGTCAGCGCAAACGACGTTTGGGTGGCACCGTGCTGGACGGCATTCACCTCCGCACCGTGGGCATGGAACTGGCTGTACAAATGAGCCAAATCGCGCTCCGCTAAAAAACGCAAATCGCGGGAACTCACCGATACCAATACCTGGTTTGCTTTTCGAATAAAACACGGAACCTTGGGCTCTAATTTTTCGGTGCCCCCCACGCAAGTAGACGGAAGCTCCGGATCCACAAAAGACCGAACCCGCAACACGATGCCTTTGGCTTGCAGCGGCTGAATGGTCTTGGGGTGAATGACTGAAGCGCCGTAGTAGGCCAATTCGACGGCCTCCCGGTACGGAATTTCGTTGAGCTGTATGGGATTTGGAAAATAACGGGGGTCGCCGGACAACACCCCTGGAACGTCCTTCCAGATGGTGACTTCGTCGGCCTCCAAACAATGCGCCAACACCGCTGCCGTGTAATCAGACCCCTCCCGACCCAGTGTGGTGGGAACTCCGTCCGCAGTGGCACCCACAAAACCTTGGGTCACCACAATTCCGGAAGCGGGCCAATGGGCCAACCGTTCGGTTGTAGCAGCAAAATCCACCGATGCCCGTCGGTGTTCGGCCGAGGTAATGATGCTGTTCCGGGCGTCTGCCCAGCGAGCGGGCAATCCCCGCTGAACCAGTGCAGCAACCAAGATGTGGGCACTGGCCCATTCCCCTCCGCCCACTACGGCATCGTAAGCGGCGGCGTAGGGAGTGGGCGCTGCCTGCAGCAAAGATTGCCAATGAGCATGCAATTTACCGGGCAGGTCCGTGTCTGCAAGACCCAATTGATGCACCACCTCCCGGTGGAACGAAACCACCGGTGCGAGCAGCGCTTCCGCCTCCGCCGATTGACCGTGCGTCAAGGCCTGAACGACGCTTTCCAAGGCATTGGTGGTCTTGGCCATGGCGCTGACCACCACTGCCAACGGCTCCTGGCCGTAGTGCTCCACCAACGAAACAGCATTGCGAACTGCGTCGGCATCTTTTACGGAGGCGCCGCCGAATTTAAAAACACGCCAGGTGTTTGTGGGGAAATGGTTCATGGATACAGCGGGTTTACGGTAAAACCGTTGCGTTATGGGAATCAACGGGAGGGAGGGAAGACCCCGCCAAACGCTCCAAACCGGCCCGGTCCAAGCGGCAAGGCCACCAATTTTGGGCAATTTCCGCCCCCAGGGATTCGTAAAAGCGAACAGCGGGCGTGTTCCAATCCAACACTTCCCAGTGCAAACGTTGCGCCCCAAGGGCAGCTGCGTGTTGCGCTACCGTGCGGAAGAGCAAACCGCCCAATCCGCGTCCCCGGTAGGACTCGTCCACCACCAAATCCTCCAAGTGGTAGGTGGGGCCTTTCCAGGTGGAGTAACGCCAGAAGCCCAACGCCATGCCCTGCACCGCGCCCGCGCTTTCGGCCACCCAGACGTCGAACCTATTGGCCTTCCAATCCTGCAAAAGGGATTCCGGCGTGACCTCCACTTCGTTGGGAGCCTGCTCAAAATGCGCCAAGGCGCATACCAACGCGTGTACGGCCGGAAAATCATGGGCCTGGGCAGGACGAACGGAATTCATAAGGTCAAAAGTACGCTGCAGGTCGGCTATCTTTGTAGGACTCAGAAATCTACCCACACCAACCCAACCCCAACGTCCATGCAAACCTCCAGACCCCTGACCCTGGGTGAATTCTTGGTTGCCAAGCAAAGCGACTTTCCCTTCGCCACCGGGGAATTATCGGCCCTGCTCTCTTCCATAAGGCTGGCCGCAAAAGTGGTCAACCGCGAAATCAACAAAGCCGGTCTGGCGGATGTCTTGGGCGACGTCGGCAACGACAACGTTCAGGGCGAGCGACAAATGAAGCTGGACGTCTACGCCAACGATACGTTTGCGCGTGCGCTGCGCAGCCGCGGGGAAGTTTGCGGCATGGCCAGCGAGGAAGAAGAGGATTTCATCGCCTACAACGACCCCATCCACGCCAACGCCAAGTACGTCGTTTTGATTGACCCGCTGGACGGCTCCAGCAACATCGACGTCAATGTTTCCATCGGTACCATCTTTTCCATTTACCGACGGGTGACGCCCGTGGGAACGCCGGTGCAGTTGGAAGACTTTTTGCAACCGGGCAATCAGCAAGTTGCCGCCGGTTACATCACCTACGGCAGCTCCACCATGCTGGTGTACACCACCGGGCACGGCGTCAACGGCTTTACGTTGGATCCGTCGATTGGGGTTTTCTCCCTGTCCCACCCCAGCATGCAGTGTCCGGAGACCGGGATTATTTACTCCATCAACGAGGGAAACTACGTGCATTTTCCGGAAGGCGTGAAGCAGTACATTAAATACTGCCAAGCCATTGACGTGGCCACCAACCGGCCGTACACCTCGCGGTACATTGGCTCGCTGGTGAGTGATTTTCACCGTAACCTCATCAAAGGAGGTATTTACATCTACCCCACCGGCACCAAAAGTCCACAGGGAAAACTGCGGTTGCTGTACGAGTGCAACCCCTTGGCGTTCATTATTGAACAGGCCGGCGGCAAAGCCACGGACGGCTACCGGCGCATTTTGGATTTAACCCCATCCGCCCTGCACCAACGCGTACCGTTCTTCATTGGAAGCACCAAAATGGTGGAAGACGCCGAAGGCTTCCTGGCGGGAACACCTGCGCCGTAATTTCGCGGCCTCACTTCGTTACATGACGCCAGCCCAACTGCTCGAAAGCTACCGCAAAGACCTCCGAACAACCGAATGGCTGGATCGGTGGAACGAAACTCCTGCGGGCCGCAGCACCGGGCTGCACGGCGCCTCCGGTTCGCTAAAAGCCATTGCCGCCGCCTGCGCCACCTTTGCCTTGGGACGCTTGGTAGTGGTGCGCTCAGACAAGGAGGATGCCGCTTATTTTTTCAATGACCTGGAAAAGCTGCTGCCCCCGGGGCAGGCTGTCTTTTATCCGGACAGCTTTCGGCGTCCGTACGCGTTTGAAGAAACCGCCAACGCCAACGTGGTGCTGCGCGCGGAGGTGCTCAACCGGTTGGGCCGCCCCACGGAGGTACTTGTGGTGGTCACCTACCCGGAAGCCTTGTTTGAACTGGTGGTTTCCCACAAAACGCTGCAGGGACAAACGTTTTCCCTTGCCGTGGGCGACGCCTTGGGTCTGGACTTCCTGAACGAAACGCTTTTTGACCTCCATTTTGAGCGAACGGATTTTGTTACCGAACCCGGCGAGTTTGCGGTGCGCGGCGGTATTGTAGACGTGTTTTCGTACGCGTTCGACCGTCCCTACCGCATTGAGTTTTTAGGCGATCGGATCGACTCCATCCGAACGTTTGACGTGGAATCGCAATGGAGCGACGGCACCGTGGAGCGGATGGACGTGGTGCCCAACATCGAGAACAAATCCGTCTTGGAAACGCGGGAGTCCTTTTGGGACTTTGTTCCTTCCGATACCCGATGGTGGGTGGAGTCAACCGACGTGGTCGGCGAAAAATTAGAACGCGATTACGCCCGGGCGGTAGAAGCTTTTGCGCAACTTTCCGGCCCCATCCAACGAGGAGAACCGCACAAATTGTTTGCCAATCGGGCGCGCTGGGAGGCGGGAATGGCGCAGCGATGCCTGACCGTAGACGGCGAAGGCACGTACGCCACCGTTCATTGGCAGACCCTGCCGTCGCCCGCGTTTGGTAAGAATTTTACCCTGCTGGCAGACACCGTAGAGAACCACCGCCGTTTGGGACGATCGGTTGTTTTGATGGCCCACGCCCAAACCCAAATAGACCGACTGCGCACCCTGTTTCAAGACATGGGCCGGTTGGTTGAATTTGAGCCCGTACTGGGCGCCCTGCACGCCGGATGGGAAGACCCCGCAGGCGGCCGGGTGGTGTATACGGACCACGAACTTTTTGAGCGCTACCAGCGCTTCCGCCTGAAAAACGGATTTGACAAGGCCCACGCCATCACCCTGCAAGAACTGCAAAGTTTGCAAATGGGTGATTTTGTGACCCACTTGGACCACGGCGTTGGAAAATTTGGCGGACTCCAAAAGATTGACGTGGGTGGAGCCGTTCAAGAAGCCATCAAGCTGATTTACCGGGACAACGACGTGCTGTACGTCAGCATCCACAGCCTCCACAAAATCGCCAAGTTCAACGCCAAAGACGGCACCGCTCCCGCGCTCCACAAACTGGGATCCGGTGCGTGGCAAACGCTTAAAGCCAAAGCAAAGAAGCGGGTCAAGGAAATGGCGTACGACCTCATTCAGCTGTACGCTCGCCGCAAAGACGCGCCGGGCCACGCCTTTGCCCCGGACACCTACCTCCAGCACGAATTGGAGGCCTCCTTTGTCTACGAAGACACGCCGGACCAAGTTAAATCCACCGCGGACGTCAAGGCAGACATGGAAAAACCGCGCCCCATGGACCGATTGGTCTGCGGCGACGTGGGATTTGGCAAGACGGAAATCGCCATACGGGCAGCCTTCAAGGCCGCCACAGACGGCAAACAGGTAGCCGTCTTGGTGCCCACCACCCTCCTGGCCTTCCAGCACTTCAAGACCTTCAGCAAACGCCTGGCTTCCTTCCCCGTGCGCGTGGATTACCTCAACCGAACGCGTACCGCCAAAGAAACCAAAGCCATCCTCCAAGATTTGGCAGACGGCAAAATCGACATCCTCATCGGCACGCACAAATTGGTGGGCAAAGACGTGCATTTCAAAGACTTGGGCTTGTTGGTGGTGGACGAAGAGCAAAAGTTTGGCGTCAACGTCAAAGACAAGTTGAAAACCCTGCGCGTGCAGCTGGACACCCTGACCCTCACCGCCACCCCCATCCCCCGAACCCTCCAGTTCTCATTGCTTTCCGCCCGAGACCTGAGCGTTATGGCCACGCCGCCCCCCAACCGACAACCCATTGAGACGCACGTCATGGGCTTTGGCGAAGAAGTGGTACGCGACGCCATCCAGTACGAACTGTCGCGCGGAGGCCAGGTCTTTTTCATCCACAACCGCATTGAGAATATTCAGGAGGTGGCCGGCATGATACAGCGCCTGGTTCCGGATGCCCGCGTGGGCATTGCCCACGGCCAACTGGAGGGCCACAAGCTGGAGACCCTGATGCTCTCCTTCATGGAAGGCGGTTTTGATGTTTTGGTGAGTACCACCCTCATTGAGAGCGGATTGGACGTGCCCAACGCCAACACCATCGTCATCAATCAGGCCCACCGCTTTGGCTTGAGCGACCTGCACCAAATGCGCGGCCGCGTGGGCCGAAGCAACCGCAAAGCATTTTGCTACTTGCTGGCACCGCCGTTGGGCTCCTTGCCGGACGAATCCCGCAAACGTTTGCAAGCGTTGGAGCAGTTCTCGGACCTGGGCAGCGGTTTCAAAATAGCCCTTCGGGACCTGGAAATCCGGGGCGCTGGGGACTTGCTGGGCGCAGACCAAAGCGGCTTCATCAACGACCTGGGCTTCGATACCTACCAAAAGATTCTGGCAGAAGCCGTTTCGGAGTTGAAGAAATCCGAGTTCAAAGATTTGTTTGCGGACACTCCCGGCGGATGGGGAAGCGAGGAAGTGGATTGCCTCATAGACACCGATTTGGAAGTCCTTTTGCCGGACAGCTACGTCAATTTTGTGGAAGAACGCCTGAAACTCTACCAAGCGCTGGACGCATTGACCACGGAAACCGAATTACTCAGATTCCAGGAGGGTTTGGTGGACCGTTTTGGGCCTTTTCCCCCAGCCGCCCAACGCCTCATGCAAGCCGTGCGCGTCAAGTGGCTTGGCACAAAAATTGGACTGGAGAAGTTAGTGATCAAACAAAACAAAGCCATCGGCTACTTTCCTTCCGACGCCCAGTCGGACTACTACCAATCTCCGTCTTTCCAGGCGGTGTTGCTCGCCTTGCAGCAGCACCCACGCACTTTCCGCATGAAACAAAAGAACGAACGCCTTACCTTGTTGTGTGAGCCCATTCCTACCCTGGATGCCGCACTCCAGGCGCTCCACTGGTTATTGCCGGCAGAAATAGAGACGTCAAACACCTAAGAACCTTTGAATTTCCCCCATGATACGCGCTGAAAACATTACCAAACGCTACGCGGACCACACCGCGCTCAACGACGTCAGCCTGCACATCCCAAAAGGCAGTTTGTACGGTTTGCTGGGCCCCAACGGTGCCGGAAAAACAACTTTTCTGCGCATCCTGAACCAGATCATCGACCCGGACGCCGGGCAAGTTTTGTTGGACGGTAGACCCCTGCAGCGCAACGACATTGCGCGCATTGGGTACCTGCCGGAGGAGCGCGGTTTGTACAAGAAAATGGCCGTGGGGGATCAATCCTTATACTTGGCGCGGTTGAAAGGCCTGTCCGAAGCGGAGGCCAAAAAACGACTGGTCTACTGGTTTGAAAAACTGGGCATGGAATCCTGGTGGGACAAGAAAATCGAAGAACTTTCCAAAGGGATGGCCCAGAAGGTGCAATTCGTCACCACCGTGCTCCACCAACCGGAGGTACTGATCTTTGACGAACCTTTTTCCGGATTTGACCCCCTTGCGGCCCAGCAAATCCGCGAAGAAATGCTGGAATTGCACCGCAACGGCACCACCCTGCTCTTCTCCACCCACCGCATGGAAAACGTGGAAGAAATGTGCACCCACATTGGGTTGATCAATAAATCCCGTCGCGTTTTGGAGGGATCCGTGGCAGATGTAGTGCGCAGCCACCGCACCCACCGCTACACCGTGGCCTACCAAACTCCGGACGGTTCACCATTGCCCTTGGAAGCCACCGCACCTTTCCACGTGGTGTCCGACGACGCCTTGCCCAGCTCCGATTGGCGCACGGGGCGCTCCCTGTGTGTGCAGTTGACCGCCAACGAAGGATTGAACCACGTACTGAGTGCGTTGTTGCCCCACGCAGACGTTTTGGAGGCCCAAGAATCCGTCCCCAGCATGAACGACATCTTCATTCAAACCGTTCAAAACGCAGCCTCATGAACCCCATTTGGATTGTTGCCCAACGCGAATTTTTGACCCGAGTCAAGAAGCGCAGCTTTCTCATCATGACCCTCCTGGGCCCTTTGTTTTTTGGCTTGCTCATGGTGGCCCCTGCCCTGCTGGCCTCTTTGCCGGAAGGGCCCAAGAAATTGTTGGTGGTGGACCACAGCTACCTCTTGGTGGGCGAAAAAGGAATGGAGGATGTGGTCTACGAATTCCTAAAACCCACCCCGGAGGCACTCGCCAATGGCAAGGAAATTTTGGAGACCAATGCTGAATTCGACGGCTTGCTGTATTTGCCCCCCAGCGAAAACAACGACCCAGACTACATCCTGAAAAACGCCAAGCTTTTTTCGTTGGAAGACCTGCCCATTTCCTTAATGGCGGGTGTTGAAGACCAACTGGAGCAAAAGGCCTACGAACAAAAATTGCGCTTGGAAGGGGTGGACCCGGAGGTAGTAAAGCGCGCGGAAACCAACGCGCGGCTGACGTCGGTTTTGATGGGCGATGCCGGTGAGGAAGAAAACAGTCCGGCAGAATTTAAAATGATCTTGGGTCTGGCCGCCGGGTACCTCATCTACATCTTTGTGTTCCTGTACGCCACCCAAATCATGCGCGGCGTGATTGAGGAGAAAACCTCCCGCATTGTGGAAGTCATTATTTCGTCGGTGAAACCCATGCAATTGATGCTGGGCAAAATTACGGGGATTGCCAGCGTTGGGCTGCTTCAATTCATCATTTGGGTGGGGCTCACCGCCGCGCTGTACGCAGGCTTGAGCGCTACGGTTCTGGCCGACGCCTTCAACCCAGAAGTCATTGCGCAAATGCAGGCGCAGCCGGATTCCGGAGGAATGGCCGCAGAGGTTTTGAGCGCCCTACACTCCATCAACTACCCGCTCATTTTGAGCGCGTTTTTGTTTTACTTCCTGGGCGGATACCTGCTGTACGGCGCACTCTTTGCCGCGGTGGGATCGGCCGTGGACGCGGAAGCAGACACCCAGCAATTCATGCTGCCGCTGACCCTACCCTTGATCTTGGCGCTTTTGGTTTCCATGCGCGTGATGGATTCCCCAGACAGCCCGTTGGCGTTTTGGTTTTCCATGGTCCCGTTCACCTCCCCGGTGGTGATGATGACGCGTATACCTTTTGGAGTTCCGTACTGGGAATTGGGCCTCTCCATGGTGCTGCTGGTGTTGGGCTTCCTGGGCACCACGTGGTTGGCCTCCCGCATTTACCGCATCGGAATCCTGTCCTACGGGAAAAAAGCGTCGTTTAAGGATTTGTGGAAGTGGATTCGGAGCGGCCAATGACCCCCCTGGGCTGGCAGGAGGCACTGGACGGATGGAACGCGGCGTTGGCCTCCGTTCCCGTTGGAGGTCCGGAGTGCCATCGCTGGGCCGTGGTGGACTGCGGAACCAATACCTTCAACCTTTTGGTGCGCGACGTGCGTACGTCTGAGTTGGTTTGGAGCACCAAGTTGCCCGTGAAATTGGGACTGGGCGGCCTCACCAACGGCAGATTGGCTCCGGAGGCCATGGAACGCGGAGTGCACGCCTTGAAGCTTTTTAGGGCAGCAGCTCAGCATCTTGGGGTGGAACGCCTTTGGGCGTTTGCAACCTCCGGCGTGCGCAGCACGGAAAACGGGGTGGAGTTCGCCGAGCGCGCGGAGCGCGAGGCGGGGGTTCCCCTCAACGTCATCAACGGTCTGCAAGAAGCCGCCTTTATTTACGCTGGCGTTCGCCAAGCTATTCCCGCCGCACGCGAGCCCGTGTTGGTGATGGACATCGGCGGCGGGAGCACCGAATTCGTGGTAGGCTCCGGCAACGACGTGCTGTGGTCCCTCAGCTTGCCGCTGGGTGTGACCCGCTTGCGCGAACAATTTCAACCGAACGACCCACTCACGGAATCGGATTTGACGGCGCTCTACGCCCACCTGAACCAGCAGCTTCAACCTGTTTTTGCAGCCGTGGAACAGTACCGCCCCCAACAACTCATTGGCTCCTCCGGTTCCTTCGACACCCTGTACGATCTGTGGGCGCTCGCCAACGGTCGGCCCGCCTTGGTGCCCGGTCAAACCTACGCAGAATGGCCCGCTGGAGCCTTGGAACCGCTTTTTGAGCAATTGCTTCGCACCACGGTAGCAGAACGATTGAACCTGAAGGGCATGGTTGCCATGCGCGCAGACACCCTGCACCTGAGCCCCCTGCAGATTGCCCCCATCCTGCAAAAACTTCCGCCCGCAACTCCCGTTGGCCTGAGTACCTTTGCCCTCAAAGAGGGCGTATGGACGACCCTCCTTCAAAACCCCTCCGTATGGCGCGCATCCTCCTGGTAGAAGACGAAAGAGCCATCCGCAACGTGTTGCGAAACATCCTGCTGACCGAAGACAAGGCCCACGTCATAGCGGAAGCCGAAAACGGTCAGGAAGCCTTAGACGCATTGGCCATTGGCACTTTTGACTTGGTCCTCTGCGACATTAAAATGCCGTTGAAGGACGGAATTGAGGTGCTGGACTACGCCGTTGCCCATGCCCCGGAAACCCCCGTCGTCATGATTTCCGGTCATGGAGACCTGGACACGGCAGTTTCTTGCCTGCGCAAAGGTGCTTTTGATTACATCGCCAAGCCGCCGGATTTGAACCGACTGGTGCAGACCATCCGCCAAGCCTTGGACCGCGGCCGATTGGTTGCGGAAAACAAAACGCTGCGAAAAAAAATCACCTCCAAGTACCAAATGGTGGGCGACAGCGCGGCACTCGGCGAAATTCGCCAAATGGTGGACAAGGTAGCCCCCACGGACGCCCGGGTGTTGATCACAGGCCCCAACGGAAGCGGAAAGGAAATTGTGGCCCACCGCATCCACGAATCCAGTGCGCGGGCCCGGATGCCTTTGGTAGAGGTCAACTGCGCTGCCATACCCTCAGAATTGATTGAAAGTGAGCTTTTTGGCCACACCAAAGGCGCCTTCACGTCCGCCATTAAAGACCGCAAGGGCAAGTTTGAATTGGCCCACGAAGGCACGCTCTTCTTGGACGAGATTGGGGACATGAGCCTGTCCGCGCAGGCCAAGGTTTTGCGCGCCCTGCAAGAAAACACCATCACCCCGGTGGGGGCAGACAAGTCCATCGCGGTGAACGTGCGGGTATTGGCCGCTACCAACAAAGACCTGGAAAAAGAAATGGCCGAAGGTCGCTTCCGAGAAGACCTGTACCACCGACTGAGCGTGATCGTGATCAAGGTACCGGGTTTGGACCAACGCAAAGAAGACATCCCGGCCTTGGCCAGCCACTTCGGTGGATTGCTTTCTTCCGAAAGCGGTTTTTCCGCCAAAAAATTTACTCCTGCGGCCCTGCAAGCGCTTCAAGCGCGTTCTTGGAGCGGTAACATTCGGCAGCTGCGCAACGTGGTGGAACGACTGTTCATATTGTGCGGCAACACCATTGAGGCGGAAGATATCGAGCGGTACGCCTGAGCAAGCGCTGCAAACGTTTACATCGATTTCGCGCGCAGTACGCGGAAAAAGCGCCACGTGAGGAAGACGGCGGAAAGGGTTAATCCCAAAGCCAGTGCTTGCCACACCCCCAACGCACCCAATCCCCAGTACTTAGAGGCCAAGTAGGCCAACGGAAGGGTGATGACAAAATAGACCACAAAGGTGGACCAGGTAGGGATTTTAACGTCGCCCAGGCCGCGCAGTGCGCCCAGGGCCGTTACTTGGAGGCCGTCGGAAAGCTGGAAAAAGACCGCCACCAACAAGAGTTGCGCGGCCGCTGCGATGGTGGCCGGGTCGCTGTTGTATAGGGACGGAAGGAAATAACGCCCCGCAAAGAAGACCACCCCGGAAAGGGCCATGAACGCCAAGGTCAAACCAAAGAGATTGGTGGCCGCAGCCCGCGCCTCTAGCGGTTTGTTTTGGCCCAGCAACTGCCCCACGCGAATGGTTGCTGCGGCCCCAAAACCGGAGGCCGCCATGTAGCTGATGCTCGCCAGGTTGATGGCAATTTGGTGGGCCGCCAAGGGCACCGTGCCTGTGGTTCCAATGATCCAGGCAGACGCGGCGAAGGCCCCTACTTCAAACAAGTACTGCAGCGCGGTGGGGATGCCCAACTTGAGAATTGCTTGAACCGGTTTCTTCTTGGGCGGGGCTTCGTGGAAGCCCACCAAGGCCGGCTTGAACTCAGGACCGGTGTGAACGGCCCACGCCAAGGCGCCGGCCATAAACAGCCGAGAAAGCGCCGTAGCCACTCCGGCGCCGGTCATGCCGAGTTCCGGAAAACCCCACACGCCGTGGATGAGCAGGTAGTTCAAACCAATGTTCAGACCGTTTCCAACCAGGGAAATGCGCGTGGCCACCCGCGTGTTGCCGCGACCTTCGGCGAACTGCTTGTAAGACATGAACAGCATGAGCGGAAAGAGCGAAAAGCCAACTACGTAAACGTATCCGGCGGCCGTTTGCATCACTTCCTGGGGCTGTCCCAGCAACGCGCCGGCAGAAGGGACGGCAAAGGTCAAAAGAGCCAGTGCCAACCCCAATACGGCATTGATCCAGAGGGCGTTTTTGAGCAGTCGGCCCGTCTTCTCGTGCTTACCCCGGCCCGTAGCTCGCGCCACCAATGGGGTTAGGCCGTAGGAAATACCTATGCCCAAGACTAGGGGAAGAGCCAAAAAACTATTGGCAAAGGAGACCGCCGCCAAAGGCACGGTTCCCAATTGCCCCACCATGATGCTGTCTGCCACCCCCGTAGCGATGTGGCCAACTTGGCCCACCATCACGGGTAGAGCCAACGCCAAATTCAGCTTCCAGTGGGAAGCTGGCGTCGAATTTTGGGATTTTTTAGCGTGCCCGTTGGGGAACGTAGGCGAATTGGAGCTCACTCCATCGCCTCGTAGCGATCCACTTCGCGCTGGTAAAACGCTTCGGCTTGCTCCACAAGGGCCGCAATTTCCGCAGTGGTCTCCTCCTCATTCTCGGAGTCCAAATCATCAAACACTTCCATTTCGTCGGTGTCCAGGTCCAAAACGAACCGCGGATACTCGGTGTGCACGATAAATACGCTTTCCGGCTGATCGGTGTTGTCGCCTACAAGAAATTTTGGGAACGCCATGGCAAAAAGGTTTTGTCAAATGTACCGCCGTTCGCGTAATTTCGAGCCCTGTGCACATCTTGTTTTTTGTCCGACCCCATTTGTGGAAGATTCGCGGTGGCGACACCGTGCAAATTGAGCAAACGGCCCGCGCTTTGCGCGAACTAGGAGTTCGGGTAGAGGTTCTTTCTGATCTTCGTCAAGCGCTTGATTTGCTGCGTTCGGGGCAATTGGACGCCGTGCATTTGTGGAATTTGGGTCGTCCTCAGGACGCCTGGGCTCTTTTGCCGCACGTGGAGCAAGTTCCGGTGGTGTACTCGACGTTGTGGGTAGACTATGCGGCCTACGATGTCCAGCGTTGGGGCGGAGCTTGGGTGCCGTGGGAACTTTTAAAGGCGCTTGTAAAAGGACTTCTGGGACGTGACCGGATGTTGCCGTTGGGAATTTTGCGGTACGGATGGTCTGGGGCGCAGCGCGAAGCGCTGCGCAGGAGCCAACAGGTGGTCACCACCACGGAAAAGGAAGCCGAGCGTCTTCAGGTGCATTTCCCCGGTCTGGTATACCCCACGGTGGTTCCTCCGGGCGTTTGGCCTGCTTTGCTGGGGCCCTCCTTTCAATCCAACTTGCCGGAGCGCGGCCGGACCGGCTGGCTTTGCATTGGCCGGATCGAAGGGTTGAAAAACCAAGCGGCATTGGCCTCTGCCTGGGCCTTGCTGGCCAAGCGCGGAATCCAAGCTGGACCGCTCACTTTTATTGGAGAAGTGGCCCCCCACCACCGCCGATACGGACAACTTTTTGCAGAAAAAGTACGCGAGGCGCGGGCGGCAGGCGCAGAAATTCACTGGATTCCGGGCGGTCTGGACGCCCAAGATCTGGCCCTGCGCTACCGCCAAGCACAAGGCGTTGTGGTGCCGTCGCTCTTTGAAACCTACGGTCTTACGGCGTTGGAAGGCCTCGCTTCCGGCTGCCAAGTGGTGCTCACCACTGGGGCAGAGAGCTCCACCACCTTAAAACCGTACGTTACCTGGGGGCATCCTTCCCCAGACGGGTTGGCAGGTGCCGTGGAAAAGTCCCTGCGCGTGCCGCACAACCCAGCAGGGCAAGGTTTTGCGCTGACTCATTCGTGGAGCCGGGCCGCAGGCACGCTGCTTCCGCTTTACGAAGCCGTCGTCCAACCGCTGCACGTTTGCATACAAGGAAGCCGGGGCATCCCCAATCGGTACGGAGGTTTTGAGGAATTGGCGGAGCACTTGGCCTTGGGTTTGACCCAACACGGCCACCGCGTTTCCGTGTACACGTCCAGCACCCATCCGGACCTAGCTCCGGTCTGGAATGGAGTGCAACGCAAGCTCCAATGGGACCCCGAGAAGAAACTGGGTTCCGCTTCACAGTTGA
Source organism: Owenweeksia hongkongensis DSM 17368 (assembly GCA_945865885.1). Classification (GTDB taxonomy): domain Bacteria; phylum Bacteroidota; class Bacteroidia; order Flavobacteriales; family Schleiferiaceae; genus CAMDTE01. Next base: position 15,519 of record CAMBEZ010000019.1, on the reverse strand, counting down.
TCTACGACGGTCTATCCCTTTTGGACGCCGTGCGCCACCCTCCGGATGTTTTGCTTGCCCTGGGCACCACCTCCTCCGGTGCCTGGCTGCGCTTACTGCGCGGTCTGCGTCTGCTGCGAAAACCCGCCCTACTGGTGCATCTGGACGGTTTGGAATGGAAACGAGGTAAATACTCCCCTGCGGTCAGAGGCTTCCTTCGTTGGCAAGAGCGATGGGCCGTGCAGGCGGCAGATGCCGTGGTGTGCGACCACCCGGCGCTCACCGAATACGTGCGAAAACACTACCCCGGCCGCGCCCGAATAGAGTTATCCTACGGTGTTAACCTCCCAACTCCGGCCGACGCCTCTCTTTTGGAGACCTTTGGTTTAACACCGGGTTCTTACGCTTTGGCTTTGTCTCGCGCGGTTCCAGAAAACAACTGGGAGCCGGTGCTGGAAGCCGCTGAACAGGGTGCTTTCCCGTTGGTTGCCCTCGCGGACTGGTCCACCCCGTACGGACAAAAAATCCGCGCGCGCTTTGCCCACGTGCCCGGCATTGTTTGGATGGACGCCCGGTTTGATTCGGAGGTTCTGGAGGCACTTCGGCAGCATTGCCGACTGTATTTTCACGGCCATTCTGTAGGCGGTACCAATCCCGGCCTGCTGCAAGCCATGGCTTCCGGATGCGCCATCGCCGCACACCGCAATCCCTTCAACCACGGCGTTTTGCACGAAAATGCTGCCTACTTTTCAAACGCCAACGAGGCCTTGTCTACTTGGGAACACGCAGAACAAATCCCCCGTAACCACCTTCCTCTGCTGGAACGGGACTACACGTGGGAGGGCGTTATTTCCGGTTACGCGGCAGCGTTTTCGCGCCTCCGCGCCCGGTAATCCACCACCACGCCGTCTCCACCAAAATCTGAACGTCCAGCAGCAAAGACGCATTCTCCACGTAGTACAAATCCGCTTCAATCCGATGGTCCAAACGCTCTTGGTCCGACGAATCACCCCGAAAACCCCGCACCTGCGCCAAGCCGGTCAACCCGGGTTTGACCCAATGCCGCACCCGATAGGATGCCACGCGTTGGTGAAATTCTGGAGTTTGGGATACCATGTGCGGACGGGGTCCCACCAAACTCAAGGTGCCCCATAAGACTTGAAAAAACTGCGGAAATTCATCCAACGATAAACGCCGTACCACAGCCCCCACCCGGGTCAAACGGGGATCGTTGGGCTGGGCCTCCTTTTGATCGGCCTCTTCGTTGGGACGCATGGTGCGCAACTTCCACAAAACAAACGAGCGTCCGCCGTAGCCGTGCCGTACCTGCTTGAAAAATACCGGCCCGGGACTCGCCAACTGAAGCAACAAGGCCGCTGCTGGAAGCAACCACCATCCGAACAACACCAAAACCAACGCGGAGACCAACACGTCCAACAGGCGCTTACTCCACCGATGGATGGGATTGGCCAACGGTTCCGAACGCAGCTGAACCCAAGGAAATCCTTGCTCGGTGTGCAGCTCCGCACGTCGGCTGCCCCAATCCCCTAAATCCGGCAGGTACCGAAAGCGAATCCCTTGGGAGTCCGCCCACCGCAGGAGTTTGGGGATGTCCGGATGTCCGCCCGGGAGAGCTGCGTACACCGCATACGGGCGTTCAACGGGATCCCACGACGCGCCGCTCAAAGCCTCTAAATCCGCCGAGGCATCATCCCCCCAATGGCGCTCCACGCGCAAGGCCCAATCTGGCCGACTGCTCAACCCCAGTAAAAAACGCTCCGCCGCGGGCGAATGCCCCACCAACCAAATGGGCCGCGCTTGCGCCAAGTCTTTCCATTTGCGGCGCAATAGAGCCAGCGCAAACGCCCGCCAAACGCAGGCCAAAATTGCGAACAAACTGAAGTGCAGCAGCCAAAACCATCGGGAAAACATCGTAAACTTCAAGGCAACGAGCAGCAAAGCCGTTAACGCAATGTGGACACCCAGGTTGCGCAGCAACGGCAGTACGGTTTCTTTCCAGCCCCAATGGGGCTCCCAGGCGTGCATGGGGCCGCGCGCTAAAAAGCCCCAAACCAAGGCCTGTACCAAGCCCATTTGCACGTAATAATCAAAATAAGCTGGGTTTTGAGCATCCAAATCCTCAAAACGCAGGGCCACCGCAGCCGCAAAAGCAACCACCATCCAGGCCACATCTGCAGCCCAACGGAACCAATTCCAACCCAACCAACCGGAAGTATACACGACAACGCGAATGTAACGCCTATTTTTGAGCATGACTATGTGGGACAGTCCGCTGGAGTACCTCAAAGGAGTGGGGCCGCAACGCGCCGCGCTGTTGGCGGGTGAATTGGGTTTGCGCACCGTAGGGGATTTGCTCCAGCACTACCCCTTTCGCTACGTGGACCGTTCGCAGTTTTACACGGTGGCGCAGGCCGTGGAGGGTCCCGCGGAAATTCAACTCCGGGGCACCATTACCCGCCTGACGGAAGCCGGATCCGGGCCCAAAAAACGAGTTGTAGCACACTTTGAAGACGCTACTGGATCCTTGGAATTGGTTTGGTTCCAGGGTGCCAAGTGGATCAAATCCAGTCTGCCCCTGAACGAAGAAGTAGTGGTGTACGGCAAGGTAACCGCCTTCCAACAGAAACGAAACATCACCCATCCGGAGGTGGAAAAGTGGGCCGACTTCCGCCAACGGCCTGTCCGGGGATTGTTTCCGGTCTATTCCACCACGGAAAAACTCACCTCCCGCGGGCTACACGCCCGCGGGCTGGCCAAACTCATTGCGGGAGCCGCCGTCCACCTGGACGCGCCCAACGTTCCCGAATGGCTGCCGGAAAACTGGCTCCGGCAATTCAACTGGCCCGTTCGTCATGAGGCCGTGCGCAGCATGCACTTCCCTGCGGACGCCAACTCACTTTCCACAGCGCGCCAGCGCCTGGCCTTTGAAGAGCTTTTCCTCCTGCAAATGGGCCTTCAGGTGCAGAAAACGCAGCGCCAGAAGGCCAACCGCGGGCGTGTATTTGACCGCGTCGGACCGTATTTTCTGCATTTTTACGAAAACGAGCTGCCTTTTGAATTGACGGAGGCGCAAAAACGCGTGGTTCGGGAAATTCGCCAAGACGTCCGGACCGGCTTCCAAATGAACCGACTGCTGCAGGGAGACGTAGGTTCCGGAAAAACCATGGTGGCTTTTTTGAGCATGCTTTTGGCCAAAGACAACGGCACACAATCCTGCCTGATGGCCCCCACCGAAATTTTGGCGCAGCAACACTACGCCGGACTCCTTCCCTATGCGGAAACCATGGATCTTCAACTGGAACTCCTCACCGGCAGCACCAAAACCGCTGAGCGCAACCGCATTTTGGCCGACTTGGCATCCGGAAAGGTGGATTTCATTGTGGGCACCCACGCCTTGTTGGAAGACCGCGTGGCCTTTTCCAACCTGGGGCTGGCCATTGTGGACGAACAGCACCGGTTTGGCGTGGCCCAGCGCGCCACGTTGTGGAAAAAGAGCACGGTCCCGCCCCACATGCTGGTGATGACCGCCACCCCCATTCCGCGCACCCTGGCCATGAGCGCCTACGGCGATTTGGATTGTTCCGTGATCGACGAATTGCCGCCCGGCCGCAAACCCATTGAAACGGTGCACCGCACCGATTCCCACCGACTGAAAGTGTGGGGTTTTCTGAAGCAACAAATTGCGCTGGGGCGTCAAATCTACTTGGTGTATCCGCTTATTGAGGAGTCTGAGACCTTGGATTACAAGGACTTGATGGACGGTTACGAAAGCATCCGGCGCGACTTTCCCGCGCCGCAGTACGCCGTGAGCATTGTGCACGGTCGGATGAAACCTGCGGACAAAGACTACGAAATGCAGCGTTTTGTGCGCGGGGAAACGCAAATCATGGTGGCCACCACCGTCATTGAGGTGGGCGTGAACGTGCCCAACGCCAGCGTCATGATCATTGAGAACGCCGAGCGTTTTGGACTCAGCCAGCTGCACCAATTGCGCGGTCGGGTGGGCCGGGGCGCGGACCAGAGCTACTGCATTTTGATGACGGGTCCCAAGTTGTCCGACGACGCCCGAGTGCGCGTGGAAACCATGTGCCGCACCAACGACGGCTTTGAAATTGCCGACGTCGATCTTTCTCTGCGCGGCCCTGGAGATCTTTTGGGCACCCGCCAAAGCGGCTTGCTGGAGTTCAAGCTGGCGCGGATTTCGCAGGACCAATCCTTGGTGCAAACCGCCAAGTGGTGCGCGGAAAACCTCTTGCGGGAGGACCCCACCCTAGGACTTCCCCAACACCAAGCGCTCAAGAAGGCCTTCACCGCCTACGCCCGCGGAAAATTTGTTTGGAGCAAAGTGGGTTAAAGTCATTTGCCGAGCGTACTTTCCCATCCCGTAATGTCGTTGCATTTGCAAGAAAAATCAATCATCGTTTCGGAATCAACCCAAACCGTCAAAAAAATGCCCACAACGCCAAAAACGCGCTCGGTCAAACAGTATTTATTGGTGGTGCACCGTTTTTACCAAATGACGGGAGGGTATACATTTATTGGGCGTGCTTTTTGGAAATTGGGATTGGGCGTGGTGGCCGCCGTGGTTGTGCTGTATTTTTTGAACAAATACGTATTTGACGTAACGGAAACCGTGGGCATGATCACCCGCGTTCTGCCGTGGTGGGCCGTCATAACCACCTTGTTTTTGTCGGAAATCGTTACGGGAATACTCCCTCCAGACCTGTACATTTTGTGGGCTCGAAGCCTCCCGGCGCCTTGGCTCATGGTTTCATTGCTCGCGGCACTCTCCTACATCGGAGGTGTGGTTTCCTATTGGGTGGGCGTTCGGTTGCACGAGTTGCCGAAGGTAAAGGAATGGGTGGACGTCAAATTTGCCGAACAATTCATCCAAATCAAGCGTTTTGGCGGACTTTTGATCTTCTTAGCCGCCATGACTCCTCTGCCTTTCTCACCCACCTCTACGGTAGCTGGCGTCGTTCGTTTTCCCTTCCGAATGTACTTAATTGTAGCGCTGTCCCGGTTTTTGCGCTTTTGGCTGTATGCTGCGTTTTTGTACGGAGCCTTGTAGCCAAACGACAACCTTCAATCCATTGGAACGAACCCATCGATTCAGGAGCCGGTTTCGTACTTTTGCGGCATGACCGTTTCCTACGCTTGGCTCCAGGAGCTGCTTCCCCACGTACTTCCGTTTCCATCGCCCGCTGAGACCGCGGCACACCTGACGGCGTCGGGTTTGGAAATCGAAACCACCGAAGCTGTTGAACGCATTCCCGGCGGTTTGCGCGGCGTGGTGGTGGGCGAAGTGCTCACGGTGGAGCAGCACCCCAACGCGGACCGACTGCGCTTGACCACGGTTGCCGTGGGCGCGGATGCTCCCTTGCACATTGTTTGCGGTGCCCCCAACGTGGCCGTGGGCCAAAAAGTAGCCGTAGCCACCGTAGGTTGCACCCTCTACCCCACCGGTTCCACCGAACCCCTGAACATCCAAAAAGGCAAGATTCGCGGCGAAGTTTCCGAGGGCATGCTGTGCGCGGAAGACGAACTGGGCTTGGGAACTTCCCACGACGGCATCTGGGTTTTGAGCCCGAACGCCACCGCAGGCCAACCGCTCGCCGATTTCCTGGGCTGGAAGACCGACTACGCCTTGGAAATGGGCCTCACGCCCAACCGCACCGACGCCCTGGGGCATTTTGGCGTAGCCCGCGATTTAGCGGCCGTCCTCACCCACCGCGGCACCCCGGCCCGCGCCGAGCTTCCTTCAGTTACGCTGCTGAGCGCTACTCCGGGCGTTGCGCCCGTTGCGGTTCGCGTGGAGGACGAAGCGGCCTGCCCGCGCTACTTCGGACTTCTGATCGAAGGCGTTCGCGTGCAACCCTCGCCCGAAAACCTACAAGCGCGCCTCCAAGCCGTGGGCCTCAAGCCCATCAACAACCTGGTAGACGCCACCAACTGGGTGCTCCACGAGTTGGGCCACCCCTTGCACGCCTTCGACGCAGACCGCATCGGCGGCAACCAATTGATGATCCGTCGGGCACAGCCCGGGGAAAAATTGGTCACCTTGGACGAAAAGGAACGCGTCCTGCACCCGGACGATTTAGTCATAGCCGACGCCCACAACCCTTTGTGTTTGGCGGGGGTGTTTGGCGGACTGACTTCCGGCGTTCAATCCACCACCGAACGCATTGTAGTGGAATCTGCCTGGTTTGCCCCCAGTGCCGTGCGAAAAACGGCCAAGCGCCACGCCCTGAACACCGACGCCTCCTTCCGCTACGAGCGCGGAGTGGACCCCACCTTGGGCCTTATCGCATTGCAGCGTTTCGTGGACTTGATTCGCCAGACGTGCCCAGACGTGCGCCTGGCCCCCGTGGCGGAGGCCGTTGCCGCAGACACCTCCGTGCTCGCTCCGCGCAGTGTGGTGTTTTCCCCAGAAAAGGCACGTAAGCTGATGGGGCACGCCGTGCCCAACGAGGTACAAGCATCCATTTTCAGTTCCCTGGACATTCGCGTGTTGTCTCCCGTGGAGGCCGACGAATGGACGGTTGAGGTTCCTGCGTACCGCTGGGACGTAACCCGTCAAGCGGACTTGACCGAAGAGTTGCTGCGGATTTACGGTTTGAACGAAATTCCGTTCCCGGACGGCATGCGCGTGCACTTGGCACCCACGCCGCGCTTGGGCGCGGACCGCTTGCGCCAATCGGCCTCTGCCTATTTGGTGGCCCACGGCGCGCTGGAAGCCTACAACAACTCCCTAACCCGTGCGGCCTACGCCCACCAGCATCCAGCTTTTCCGGAGGGCTCCGCGGTGGAAGTGCTCAACCCGCTCAGCCAAGACCTCGGCATTTTGCGCCCAACCTTGCTGTTTGGCTTGGTGGAGTCCATCGCCTACAACGTCAAACGCCAACAGCCCAACCTTTTGTTGTTTGAGTTGGGTCGGGTGTACCGAAAATTGGACCCGACTTCCGCTACCCCTTGGGCGGCTTCTGCTCCCGCCTTGCCGTTGCCCAAGGTTTTGAAGGGCAAGGAGGAAAATGTCCAGTCGCTCGCCGAAGGCGAGCGACTGGGACTCGCCCTGCGGGGCGAGTGGGCCGCGCCCCACTGGCAGTGGGGAACGCGGCCGGGCGGTTTCTCCGCCCTGAAAGGCGCCGTACTGGGGCTTTTGGCCCAATTGGGATTGGAAGAACGGTATTCCGAGGAACCCCTGCCGGAAGCCGGAGCCCCCGGGCTGGTAGACGAGGGGGTTGCCTTGTTCCTGGACCGGACCCCTTTGGGGGTTCTGGGCTTGGCCGCCACCGCCCTGTTGCGCGCAACAGACGCGGAAGGCCCTGTTTGGGTGGCGGAATTGGACTGGGGACTCCTGGCCAAAAAAGCAGCCGGGGTGCAGAAGAAATACGTAGAACCGCCCAAATTCCCCGCCTCAGAGCGCGATTTGGCTCTCTTGGTTCCCAACCACGTTCCCTACCGAACCTTGGTTGCGGCGTGCCGCTCCACCAAAGAGAAGACCCTCACCAACGTCCAGTTGTTTGACGTGTATACCGGTAAAAATCTGCCGGAAGGACACACCTCCTACGGCTTGCGCCTGACCTTCCAAGACCACAACGCCACCTTGAAAGACGGCGCTGTAGACCACGCCGTTCAGCGCATGGTGGAAAAACTAGAAGCGGCGGGCGCGCAACTGCGCGGATAAGCCTCGGGCGTGCCGGGTTTGTTTTGCGGCATAAAAAAAGGGCGGACTCCTGCGAGTCCGCCCTTTTTGTTGTGGTGCAGCTGCAACCTACAGCCTCACGCAGCGCCCAAGGCGCGGTGCAGGGCATTGTCGTACCGGTCTTTGTATTCCGCTACTTGGCCCCACTCCTCGTCGTCGATGCGAATGGAACCCTTGGTCACGTGGCCCAAAAGATCAAATTCCACGCCGTTGAGCATCATCAAATCAATGAAGGCCTCTTCTTGATCCGGAGCCACGGTCACCACCACACGGGACTGAGACTCGCCAAACAAGAACGCATCGGTGCGAATTTCACTATCCGTGGTGACGTCAAATCCCAGATTGCCGGCCATGGAAGACTCCATCAACGCCACAAACAACCCACCTTCGCTGACGTCGTGTGCGGACTGAAGTACGCCTTGACGGATCAACATTTTGACTTGCTCCTGCAAAGCGTACTCCTCTTCCAAGCTAAAGAAAGGCGCCGGGGATTCGGTGATGCCGTGGTGGTACACCAAATACTGACTGGACGAAATGTCCTCCCGCGAAGTGCCCAATTGGTAGATTAAGTCTCCCTTTTCCTTGAAATTCAAGGTCATCACGTGGCTCTTGTCTTCCACCAAACCAATCATAGCGATGGTGGGCGTTGGGAAAACCGGCTCTGCCTTGTTGCCCATAACCGTTTGGTTGTAGAAGGACACGTTTCCGCCCGTAACCGGAGTTTTGAACTGCTCGCACGCGCGGCTCATGCCTTTGATGGCGCCCACAAACTGCCAGTACACTTCCGGATTGTAGGGGTTGCCAAAATTCAAGCAGTTGGTGATGGCGCTGGGCACCCCGCCGGAGCACACAATGTTCCGTGCGTTTTCCGCAACCGCAATCATGGTGCCTACTTCGGGGTCTGCGTGCACGTAGCGGCTGTTGCAGTCCACGGTCATGGCCAACGCCCGGTCGGTTCCTTTAACTTTGACGATGGCGGCGTCGGACGGACTGTTGGTGCTCATGTTCACCGTGCCCACCATGGAGTCGTACTGTTCGTATACCCAGCGCTTGCTGGCTATGTTGGGCAATGCAATGATCTGCTGCGAAACGGCGTGCAGGTTTTGAGGGACCGCAACGTTCTGAATGTCAAATTCTTGATAGGCTTTGTAGTAGGCTGGCTCGCGGAATTCGCGGTAGTACACCGGGGCGCCACCGCCCAGCACCAAAGACTCCGCAGGCAAATCGCCCACCAGGTCTCCGTGCCAGAAATAACGCACGGCCGGGCCTTCGGTAACCACCCCAATTTCTGCGCAGTGGATGTCCCACTTGGCAAAAATGGCTTCCACTTCCGTCTCGCGGCCTTTTTTCACCACCACCAGCATGCGCTCCTGGCTCTCGGAAAGCAGGATTTCCCAGGGGGTCATGCCGTCTTGGCGCGTGGGAACACGGTCCAAATGGATGTCCATGCCTACCCCACCGCCGGCACTCATTTCCGACGTCGAACACGTAATGCCCGCAGCGCCCATGTCTTGCATGCCCGCTACCGCTCCCGTTTGGGACAGTTCCAACGTGGCTTCCAGCAGGAGCTTTTCTTGGAACGGGTCGCCTACTTGAACCGACGGAATGTCGTTGGCGGAGTCTTCGGTTAAATCTTTGGAGGCAAAAGCCGCACCGTGGATGCCGTCGCGTCCGGTGCTGGAGCCCACAATGTACACGGGATTGCCCACGCCTTGTGCCTTGGCAGAAAGCTGCTCGCCCACCTTCACAATGCCCGCAGAAAAGGCATTGACCAGGGGGTTCTGCAGGTAGCAGTCGTCGAAATAAACTTCGCCGCCCACGGTGGGAATGCCAAAGGAATTTCCGTAGTTGCCGATGCCCTTCACCACGCCTTTCAGGAGCCACTGCGTGCGTTCGTCCTCAATGCGCCCAAACCGAAGCGAATTCAGCTGCGCAATGGGGCGTGCGCCCATGGTGAAAATATCGCGGTTGATTCCGCCCACGCCAGTCGCTGCGCCCTGGTAAGGTTCTACTGCAGACGGGTGGTTGTGGGATTCGATTTTAAACGCACAGGCCCAACCGTCGCCAATGTCCACCAAGCCCGCGTTTTCTTCGCCGGCCTTGGCCAACAAGTGGGGACCCTCCTTGGGAAGTGTTTTGAGCCAAACAATACTGTTTTTGTACGAACAATGCTCGGACCACATCACGGAGTAAACGCTCAACTCGGTAAAATTTGGCGTCCGGGCCAGGACCTCGCAGATCTTGGCGTATTCTTCCGGCAACAGACCTAATTCTATGGCGTTTTCAACCGTCGTGGGGGCAAAGGAGTCCAGCATGGGATGTCTTTTTCAATAAGTTGCAAAGGTAACACTTGGCGTCGGGTCGCTTATCTTCACGGGGTTGTTTTTCATCCACTTTTATCAACACCAACGTGTTCCACGCCTCCTCCCATTCCGCAACAACTCGTCGGTTATTCGGTACCCTGACCGGTACGGCTTTGGTGCTTTGCAGTACGTCCACGGAATCCGCCGGGGAAATGCTTTGGGCCGCACCCATCTCGTCCATCACGTCGGTTCTCGCCACCACCCCGCAACCGGACTCGCTGCTGCTGGGACCGGTAGTAATCCACCACGCGGACGGCAGGACGCAGGAACAGCAGGGAATTGTGGTAGCGCACGGCCGCATCAAAACAACCGGCTCGTGGGAAGATCTTCAACGCCGCTACGCTCGTTGGCCCCAGATTCCGGCTCCCGCGCAGCACGTTTACCCGGGTTGGATCGACGCCCACACGCACTTCCTGGCTTGGGGCTTGGGCGCCACCACCGTAGACCTCACCGGCACCCAAAACTGGGACGAATGCCTCCAACGTTTGGACGCGTTTACCGCGAAACATCCGCAGCAGACCCTAGTCTTTGGACGCGGCTGGGACCAAAACGACTGGCCTAACTCCGCCTTGCCTCCCAGAGCTTCCTGGGAAAACCGCTACCCCAACCGCACCGTGGTGTTGACCCGCGTGGACGGCCACGCGGCCCTGGCCGTTGGGCCGTTGATTGATCCGCTCTACCGCAAAAACGCCAACGGTCCCTACGCTGTAACGGGCGGAACCGTCGACCCCACCACCGGTCTTTTTTTGGACCGCGCCACCGAAGTCCTTCCCGTATTCCAGCCCAGTCAATCGGATAAAATTGCCGCGTTGAAACGGGCAGAACAAGACGCTTACGCCTTGGGCATCACCTCCGTCCACGAAGCCGGCTTGCCCACGGAAGACCTTCTGTTGCTGGACAGCCTGCACCGAACCGGCAGCCTCCAAATGCCCATCTACGGCATGGTTTCCGACCGTCCCGCAGATCGCCGCTACTGGCGCCACCGCACCGCACTCAAAACCGACCGCCTTTCCGTACGCAGTTTCAAGTTTTACGCCGACGGCGCCTTGGGGTCGCGCGGCGCGTTGCTCCGAACCCCCTACGCCGACGCTCCCCACACCCACGGTTTGCAGCTCTACCCCCTGCGTCACTTTGAGCGCGGTGCGCGCGAAATGCTGCGCAAAGGCTGGCAAATGAACACCCACGCCATCGGGGACTCCGCCAACGGAATGCTGCTGAGCTTGTACGGTCGGGTGCTGGAAGACGCCACCCAATCGAACCACCGCTGGCGCATTGAGCACGCTCAACTCCTGAGTGATCCGGATGTGGCGGCCCTGGGAAGACTGCGCGTTCTACCCTCCGTCCAACCCTGCCACGCTACCTCAGACCTGCCCTGGGCGGGCGAACGCTTGGGACCCGACCGCCTGGCAGCACTGGGGTACCGGTACGCCGCCCTCGCCGCCGCCAGTCCCGTCCTCCCTATGGGGACGGACGTTCCCGTGGAGCCCTTGGACCCGCGCCGCACCTGGGAAGCCGGGCGCAACGCCGGCCTCACGGACGCGCAAATCCTCAAAGGAATGACGCACGACGCCGCCTACGCTGGGTTTGAAGAAAACGAACGCGGCAGCATTGCTCCGGGCTTTTGGGCCAGTTTTACCTTTTTCCAACACCCTTTGGAAGAGCAATCCACGGAACAATTGCTACAAATTCCCGTTCAATCCACTTGGGTACACGGCGTACAAGTGTATCTTAGACACGTTGAAAACCGCGCGCTGCCCCCTGCGAGCGTTCACTAATTAACCTTCGTTTTGCGCCATGAGCCAACCCACACGCCTCTTTGATTTTGCTTACTACGCCCTGACGCATCATCCGCGCCCGGACGCCCTCAATACCAAGAAAAACGGATCGTGGCACGCCCTCTCCACGGATGAATTCGTCCGCCAATCGCGCAGCTTTTCCAAAGGCCTGATGGCCTTGGGAATGGAGGCCGGCGAACGTGTTGCCGTGATTTCCACCACCAACCGCTCCGAATGGAACCTCTGCGACCAAGCCATTTTGCAGGCCGGCGGCATCGACGTCCCCATGTACCCCAGCATCAGCGCGCAGGAATCCGCCTTCATTTTGAACGACTCCGGCTCCGTCTACTGTTTTGTGTCCGACGCCGCTTTGGTGGAGAAAATCCAAAGCATCGCCCACGAAGTCCCCTCCTTGCGCGGCATCTACTGCTTTGAACCGGTTTCCGGCGTTCAAACCGTGGCCGACGTCATCGCTCTGGGCGAGCAAGCCGCATCGGATGTAGACGACTTGCTGCAAGCGCGCATGGACGCGGTACAAGAAATGGACCTGGCCACCCTGATTTACACCAGCGGCACCACCGGCACACCCAAAGGCGTGATGCTGTCGCACCGCAACATCGCCAGCAACACCATTGCCTCACGCGAGCGTCTTCCGGTAGGCCCGGACGCCACATCCGTTTCCTTCCTCCCCCTCTGCCACAGCTACGAGCGCATGCTCGTCTACCTCTACCTCTACACCGGGGTTGGGGTGTACTACGCAGAGAACATGGAGACCATTGGCGACAACATTCGGGAAGTAAAGCCGGACGTCTTCACGGCTGTTCCGCGTTTGCTGGAAAAGGTGTACGACCGCATCATGGACAAGGGCAAGGCCCTGACCGGCGCCAAACGCCTGCTCTTTTTCTGGGCCGTGGAATTGGCCGAAGAATTTGACTTGTACGGCAAGAGCCCTTGGTACAAGGCGCGCCTGGCTGTGGCCCGCAAATTGATTTTCAGCAAATGGCAAGAGGCCTTGGGCGGCAACGTCAAGACCATCGCCAGCGGCTCCGCCGCCCTCAACCCGCGTCTGGCGCGCATTTTTGCCGCGGCGGGACTGAGCATCCAAGAAGGCTACGGACTCACGGAAACCTCCCCGGTCATCTCCGTTAACTTGCCGGTCAACGGCGGCATGAAACTGGGAACCGTCGGACCCGTCATCTCCGGCGTGGAAGTGAAATTGGCCGACGACGGCGAGATTTGGGCCAAGGGACCCAATTTAATGATGGGGTACTACAACCGCCCGGACCTCACCGCCGAAGTCATCACGCCCGACGGCTGGTTCAAAACCGGCGACATTGGCGTCATCGATTCCGACGGTCATTTGCGCATCACGGACCGCAAAAAGGAGATTTTCAAAACGTCTGGAGGAAAATATATTGCGCCGCAGCACATGGAAAATGTGTTCAAGGAATCCCCCTTCATTGAGCAGTGCATGGTGGCCGGAGAGAACCAAAAACACCCCGTCTTGTTGGTGCAGCCAGACTTTGCCTTCCTGCGTTCCTACTGCGACCGCAAGGGACTCCCCTTCGGCTCGCCCGCAGAGGTAGTTCAAATTCCCCAGGTAGTGGCGCGCATCCAAAAGGACGTGGACCGCATCAACACCCAATTTGGGCAGTGGGAACAGGTCAAAAAAATCCACTTGTGCCCGGAGCAGTGGACCATTGCGGACGGTCAATTGACTCCCACGCTCAAACTCAAGCGCAAGGCCATCCTGGCGCGCTACGAAGCAGCTTACTCCGGGTTGTACGCCTGAGTCTTTCGGAACTTATCCAAGAGCGCTTGCAGATCCTCCGGCAACGGACTGGAGAACTGCAGGCGCTCTCCCGTTTTGGGGTGGTCTAAGGCCAACGTGCGGGCGTGCAGCGCGTGCCGCGGGCATACCACAAAGGCGTTGTGCACAAAGGCCTTGAAGTTGGGGGGTGAATAGGGAACCGCACGCATTTCGTCTCCACCGTACTCGGTGTCGTTGAACAGGGGATGCCCGATGTACTGAAAATGCACCCGAATCTGGTGGGTTCTTCCCGTCTCCAACTTGCACTCCACCACCGTGGCAAATCCAAAGCGCTCCAACACCTTGTAGTGCGTTACGGCGTGCTTGCCGCGGGCGCCGTCTGGAACTACTTGACGCACCTTGCGGTCGCGCAAACTGCGGTCTATGTTGCCGGTGATGGTGCCTTCGTCCGCGGCCAAATTGCCCCAAACGATGGCCGTGTACCGACGGTCCGTGGATCGGTCAAAGAACTGCTTGGCCAAATGGGTCATAGCGTAGTCGTTGACGGCCACCACCAACAATCCGCTGGTGTTCTTGTCGATCCGGTGCACCAATCCCGGACGATCGCGGTCTGAGGTGAACGGCAACTCTTGAAAGAGGTGCATCAGGCCGTTGACCAGGGTGCCGGAATAATGACCGTACGCGGGGTGCACTACCATGCCAGCTGGCTTGTTCACCACCACAAAATCCGCGTCTTGATGCACCACCTCCAGGTTCAAATCCTCCGGAAGCAACTCTATTTCGCGCGGCGGACGGGACAGCACCACGGCCACCGTTTGGCCCGGCAGCATGCGGTGGTTGCTCTTGACGGGCTTCCCGTCCACCCGAATCGCACCGGCCTCAGCGGCTTGCTGAACCTTGTTGCGCGAAACGCCGTTCAAAAAATTAAACAAGAACTTGTCTACCCGAAGTGGACGCTGACCGGACTCCGCCGTAAAACGAAAGTGCTCAAACAGCTCCTCCTCCTCTTCGCCATCTGCTGCAGCTTCATCGGCTGCTCTCTGCGGGTCGGCGGATTCTACCTCATGACCTGTATGGGATAGGTCGGGACGGGACGAAGAATCAACCGACTCGTGGTCGTTCGATAATAAATCAGGAGTTGGGGTCATGGGATTCGATTCCAGCGCGCGGTAAAAATTCCCGTGGCGGTGCGCAAACGCAGGGTATACAGTCCGGAGGACCACTGGGCCGTTGCCAGTTCCGGCGCATAGGGTCCGGAAAAAACGACGCGGCCTTGGGCGTCAAAAACTTCTAAATAATGCAAATCACGGGCAGCAATGCCGGGTGCTTCCACCCGCAGCCAGTCTTGGCCCGGATTGGGATAAACCCGAAGCGCACCAAACGGCACCGGCTGCTCTGCCACTGCCAAATCCAACGGCAACTGATTCAAAAACGGACGAAGACGCAACCGACCCTGGTACAACGAGGAATACCAAATGCCCAGCTCGCCGTAAACATTCGGGACCACCGGCGGCGAATTGACGTCGTACCCCACGTGCATGGGCGCCGTGCCTTCCTGCTGCCAGCCCAAAAAGACCGTATTCGGCAGCACCAAACCCACCGTGTCCAAAACGTAGTGCACCAACACGTCCGGACCCCAGCTGTAGTCCGGCGTGTACACCGAGTCCGACCGGTAGAGCAATGCCCCGGGCTGGGTATTGTTTGCGGCCCAAACGCAAATGCGAAATCCTTGCTGGGTGGCGTCCACACCCGCGGGTACAAAAGCCAAATCAATTCCCCGGAGGGTGTCTCCACCGCGGTACATCGGGGTGTGCATGGCCACCGTGCCGCCGTTGACGTTTTGCACACCGTACGCCCGCTCGGACGAACCGTCGTCCCAACCGTAACGGTTCTCAAAGCGCTGCC
>CAMBEZ010000018.1 GCA_945865885.1 Owenweeksia hongkongensis DSM 17368 | reverse complement strand
TAGAATAGCTGCTGACGTTGCGGTTAGTTGGGAACGCGTGCTTGATAATGCATCTCGACTGGGCACTGAGCTCGGGGACGAGGTTGATCGCGTCGTTTTGCATGCAGTACTTCATGCATGTGGTTATGCAGATAAATCTCCCGAAGAAGAGATGACGATGCGCGCTTTGGAGAATCACTACTTAGCTGTTCGCCCACTCGTTTTGTTACACGTGGAACAGTGATGGATTGCCCTTATTTTTGCCCCGTTCATTAATGTTACACGTGGAACAATGCTCGATTCAAGACCTTACGACGTTATAGTTGTTGGCGCCGGTCACGCCGGAAGCGAGGCGGCAGCCGCTGCTGCGCGGCTGGGTTCGCGCACGTTGTTGGTTACAATGAACCTCCAAACCATTGGGCAAATGTCTTGCAACCCAGCCATGGGCGGAGTTGCGAAAGGACAAATTGTGCGTGAGATAGATGCGTTGGGCGGCTTGAGCGGCATTGTTACGGACAAGACGGCGGTTCAGTTTCGCATGTTGAATCGGTCCAAAGGGCCGGCCATGTGGTCTCCGCGCGCTCAGAGCGATCGTTGGCGTTTTGCCGAGGAGTGGCGGCTGCAATTGGAGGCGATGACGAATTTGGATTTTTTGCAAGACATGGCGGTTGACCTATTGGTGGTGCAAGACCGGATTGTGGGCATAACCACTTCCATGGGACAGACCGTTTACGGCTCAGCGGTTGTGTTGACGAACGGCACTTTTTTGAACGGAGTCTTGCACATTGGCGAACGCCAAATGGGCGGAGGGCGCGCAGGCGAAAAAGCCGCAACCGGAATTACGGAGCGGTTGGTAGAATTGGGCTTTGCGTCCGGTCGAATGAAGACCGGCACCCCTCCCCGCATCGATGGGCGATCCTTAGACTATTCCAAGTTCGAGGTACAGCACGGGGACGAGAACCCCAGTAAGTTTTCTTATTCGGAGACGACGCAACCCCTGACCAAACAACGCCCTTGCCACATAGCGTACACTTCGGATTACGTGCACGACTTATTGCGCGAAGGATTCGATCGCAGCCCCATGTTCAACGGTTCCATTCAAGGAACAGGCCCCCGTTACTGTCCCAGCATCGAAGACAAGATCAATCGGTTTGCAGACAAAGACCGGCATCAGTTGTTCGTAGAGCCCGAAGGCTGGAATACGGTTGAGGTGTATGTGAACGGATTCAGCACCAGTCTACCGGAGGATGTTCAGGTAAAAGCATTGCGTGCGATCCCAGGCTTTGAACAAGCTAAATTTTTTCGTCCGGGGTACGCCATAGAGTACGATTACTTTCCGCCCACCCAATTGGGGCTGACCCTAGAGACCAAACTGGTGGAAAATCTGTTTTTCGCAGGACAGATCAACGGCACCACCGGGTACGAAGAAGCGGCTGCCCAAGGGCTGATGGCGGGCATCAATGCGCACCGCAAGGTCCACGGGGCGAAGCCGGTGGTGTTGGATCGTTCCGATGCGTACATCGGCGTATTGATTGATGACTTGGTCACGAAGGGTACGGAAGAGCCGTACCGCATGTTTACGTCGCGCGCAGAATACCGCTTGCTGCTCCGTCAAGATAATGCGGACTTGCGCTTGACTCCGAAAGGTCGGGATTGGGGCATGGTAGACGATGTCCGCTGGGCTCGTATGCAAGAGAAAGTGGTGCGGGCTGCATCGATACGTTCCGTTTTGGATGCTGCCCCAGCGCTTCCAGCAGAAGTGAACGCGCTCTTGGAATCCAAGGGAACGAGCACCATCGCGACGAAAGGCCGCATGGCGCAGTTGTTGACCCGTCCGCAATTGGAGTTAGCGGACCTGTTGCCCTTTTTGGAGTTGAGCGATGAAGACTTGGCGGATCACGAGGCTTTGTTGGACGCTGAGATTGAGATCAAGTACGCGGGATACATCGCGAAGGAAATGGAGCATGTAGGAAAGTTGAGTCGTTTGGAAGAGACCCCCCTTCCGGCAAACTTGGATTACGCCTCGTTCAAAGCGCTGAGCATGGAGGCACGCCAAAAATTAGCGGCGGTACGCCCGTCCACCATCGGTCAGGCATCGCGCGTTAGCGGCGTCAGCCCGGCAGATGTGTCCGTTCTTTTGGTTCACCTGGGCCGTTGATATTATAAATTGTTACACGTGTTACACAACGAACCAAATTGCATTGTCTGCGGCGGAGTGCCGTCGGGTTCAACATCCGTTAAAGACCACATGGTGTCTGGTGAGGTTTTTCAGGTGCAGACGTGCGGTTCGTGCGCATTTCGCTGGACCTCTCCCCGGCCGTCTAATGAACACATTGGACCGTACTACAACAGCCCGGACTATTTGAGCCATAACAACCAAAAGAAATCGCTTTTCTCGCTGGTTTACAACACGTTACGGCTTTGGGCGGCGGGACAAAAAGTACGATCGGTGGCTCAACACCTCCGCGTGCAAACGCCCGGTCAAACCCTACAGAAAGGCACTTGGTTGGACGTGGGCTGTGGAATAGGTGTTTTTCTACAGGCGGCCCAGCGCCAAGGCTACGGCGCGGTGGGCGTAGAGGTGAGTGAGTCTGCCCGGCTTCAAGCAAGCCAACGATTGCAGGAGCCCGTTTACGAACAGCTGGAACAGGCAACCGGTACGTACCAGGCCATTACCCTGTGGCACGTTTTGGAGCACCTGCCCCAACCGGAAGAAACGTTGAAAAAGTTGTGGGAACTGGCGGAGCCGGGAGCTGTTTTGGCAATCGCCGTACCCAATCCCGATTCGTGGGACGCAAAACACTACGGAACGGCTTGGGCGGCTTGGGACGTCCCCATCCATTTTTGGCATTTCAATCAATCCTCGGTCAAAACACTTTTGGGTCGAACGGGCTGGAAGTGTACCGACGTCCAGCCGATGTGGTTGGATTCGTACTACGTGGGGTTGTTGAGCGAATCCTTTCGCCACGGACGAAAAAAGTGGTTGTCGGCCGTTCGAACCGGTTGGATCAGCAACCGCAAGGGCACAAACCCGGTAAACACATCCAGCCTGGTCTACTGGGCCCAAAAAGAGGCGATTTAACGAACGAAACCCACTCGCTGGCGTTGCGCCCCTTGCGAAGCGAGAAGTGCCCGGAAATCAAGCGCTTTTAACTGGCTGAATTTCAGTTCTTTTTGCTCAAAAGGGCCAAAACCTGGAGGGAAAAGTCCATCAGCACGATTTTGGCGTTGCCGTTTCGCGCAATGTCGTATTCGGCTTCCTCTACGGCCACACGCAGGCCTTCGAATTGTTCGGTGGATACGAGTTTGGAAAATCCACCCATGGAAAAAGAAATGCCGCTGAGCGCAAACGGGTCGCCGTGGTCCAGTTGGTATTTATTAGCGACTAAGGCGCTCAAGGTTTCCAAGGTGAATTGAAAAAACGCCTTTTGCTTTTCGCGAATCAGGCCAGCCACGGATTCAGACCACTGATGCAAATCAACAACGGACCGTTTGTACGCACTGCGAAGCAATAAGGCCAAGAGCTCTGCGAATTCCCGAAGTCCTTCCGGATGGTTGACCAGGTGTTGCGCCATGCCTAAAGCCCCCCCCGCCCCCATGGCGGCCAGGGTGGCGGTTGCTGCATCCGCGCCGCTTGCTCGAAGGTGATTTTCCAGATTCAAACGCGAAACGGGCGGAACAAATAGTCGTTGGCACCGGCTGGCGATGGTGGGCAATACGGACTCTTCGTCGTGTGTGACGAGCAGCAATACGGCTTCTCCCTCTGGTTCTTCAATGGTTTTCAGCAACTTATTGGCAAAGGCGTCGGGCATTTTCTCCGGCATCCACAAAATGAGCACCTTTTTTCCGCCCTGGTGGGGTTTTAAAGCCAATGCGGTGAGTACGGACTTGGCCTCCTCAACATAAAAGGTGGCCTGCCTGTTGTCTGCCCGCAGAAAGTCCAGCCAATGGGCAAATACCGGGTGGCTGTTTTCAGACAAGAAGGTGCGCCAGTCCGGCAAAAAATGGTCCGAGATGGGCGCAGAAGAATCGCCGTCGCGCTTGATGACGGGAAAGGAAAAATGTAGATCTGGGTGTGCCAACTTATTGGCCATCAAGCACGAAGGACAGGTTCCGCACGAATCATCTCCAGCATTTGTGGAACAGAGAAGGCGCTGGGCATAGGCCAAAGCCAAGGGCAGTGCCGCAGACCCTTCCGCGCCAACCAACAACTGCGCATGGGGAATCCGCCCGACCGCACCTTCGTGAAGCCAAGCGTGACCGGGCGTTAAGCCAAAGGGGATGTCTGCATACTGCACGGATGCTAAGTTAAGGCAGTACCTTTGCGCCATGCTTACGTTGGATAACTTTTCCTGTAAGGGCCAGCGCGCCCTGATTCGTGTAGATTTTAACGTGCCGCTCACGGCTGATTTTCAGGTGGCCGACGGCTCCCGCATAGACGCCACCATTCCCTCTTTGAAAAAGATTTTGGCGGATGGTGGCATGCCTGTGGTGATGTCCCACCTGGGCCGCCCCAAGGGCCCCTCCGACAGTTTGTCCTTGCGCCATGTGCTTCCCTATTTGGAACGAGCTTTAGGCGTTTCCGTTGTTTTTGCCTCAGATTGCGTGGGGCCGGAAGCGGAAAAGCATACCCGCGTTTGCGTTCCCAACACAGTGGTTTTGTTGGAAAATTTGCGCTTTCATTCGGAAGAGGAAGCCGGCAATCCGGAGTTTGCCCAAGCGCTGGCACAGCACGGCGATTGCTACATCAACGACGCCTTTGGAACCGCGCACCGTGCTCACGCCAGCACGGCCGTTATTGCGCATTATTTCCAGGGAAAAGCTTGCTTTGGGTACGTCATGGCTCGTGAAATAGAGAATGTAGACAAAGTTTTGAACGGAGGAGCTAAGCCCGTGACCGCCGTTGTGGGCGGTTCCAAAGTGTCTTCTAAAATCGACATTTTACGCCAACTCATGCAGCACGTGGACCATTTGGTTATTGGTGGCGGCATGGCGTTTACGTTTTTGCGTGCGCAAGGCGGCACTACCGGCAACAGCTTGGTGGAGGAAGACAAACTGGAGCTCGCTTTGTCTTTGTTGGAAGAGGCAAAATCCCGCGGCGTTTCCGTGCACTTGCCCACGGACGTGGTGTGTGCGGATCGTTTTGCGGCCGACGCCAACACGCAGACCGCACCTGCTTTAGCCATACCCGACGGATGGATGGGATTGGACGTTGGTCCAAAAACATTGGAGGACTTCAGCGCCGTGGTGGATCAGTCCGCCACCTTATTGTGGAACGGCCCGTTGGGTGTGTTTGAAATGGAGGCATTTGCCAACGGAACACGAGTTTTGGGCGAGCGCATTGCCCAGCAAACGGAGGCGGGTAAATTGTTTTCGTTGGTGGGCGGTGGAGACAGTGTTTCGGCCGTGAACCAATTTGGCCTGGCTTCTCGCGTCAGCTACGTGAGCACCGGCGGCGGTGCGATGCTGGAGTATTTAGAGGGGCGCGTTCTGCCTGGAATTGAGGCGGTTTTGAAGGCGGAAGCGTAAACGGCGCAGCAACCGGGGGGAGCGTTATGGGCGCGAACCCTCCCGGTACGAAGGCGCTCTAAACGCGGATCCAGCGGGCAGATTCGCTCGTAATCCAGGCTCCGGCCCTGCAAAATTTACCGTAGAAGAAACTGTCCGACAGCGTGGTTTTTTCCACCAAAGGAAGCCACTCGAGCATTCGGTCTGCGTAATGCGTCAACACAGCGGCCAACAAAAAGTACTTAACGGCGCCAAGAAGCCCACCAACAGCCCGGTTGGCCCAACCCAACCAAACCCATTTTAAGGCCAAGGTAAGCGCTTTACCCACCAGGATAACCACCACCATAACCCCTACAAAAAGCAGTAAAAAAGCAACCGCTTGCGCGCTTCTAGCGCCCGCGTCAAATACTTCTTGAATCCAAAGGGACAAATCGGCTTTGAACCATCGAGCGGCCAAAATACCCAGTACAATGCCGGCGAGTCCGGACCATTCGTTCACCGCCCCGCCCCACAAGCCTTTTCCAATTCCATACAGGATTGGGGCCAGTAAAATCCAGTCCAAAATTCCCATTCGTTAAAGGTACATTTGAATTGTGGAAGAGTTAAAAGCAAAATGGGAGCGCGTTGTGGCTGTAGCCACGGAACGTTTTTCGCCCGGAGACCCTATGGATGTGGATTCTTTGGTGTTCATTGTGGGGCTGCAGGAGGTGAATCAACCGCACCAAAAGTGGAACAAAGAAGAGAAGTTGGACCTCATGCACGTGGGCATTTGCTGCTTGTTGGAGCCGTTGGGGTACTACCGGTTTGACGGACGCGATGCAGACGGATGGCCGCACTACACCCTCCTGGAGAACTTGCCCCACCTGAAGGCAGGACAGCAGTCGCTGCTCATGAAAGAAGCCTTGGTGGGGTATTTTGAGGAAAACGGTTGGATCGACTGATCTAAACCCTACCGACGGACATCAAATCCCGCTCGGCGGTGTTCTCCATAAAAAAACCGCTCTTGTGGAGCGGTTTATAGGACGCCCAAAAGAGCGTCGAATCAAGATTTGAGGAGGCTCAGCAGCCCGATGCTCCACCGGTGTAGGGAAGCATCACTACTTTCAATTCCACAACGCTGTCCGCAATGAGCTTGACAAACCCACAACCTTCCACCAGCGGTGGATTGCCGCCTTTGGACGCCTTCACTTGAAGAACCGCCTCGTACGGATACGAATGGATTTTGGACTCACCGTACACGTTGGTGGTGTCGTAAAAGTCCGGGATTGCGTTTACTACGGGAGCCGTAGCACGGACCAACGCGTTTTGAATGCGGATGCCATCTTCATTCACCACCACAATGCGGAAGGAATAAACAGGCATTTCTTTTTTACAAGAACCGGTGCTCAACAGCACCAAGGCCGCGGCACAAAAGGTCAAAAAAGTATTTTTCATGGGGCACAGCCGTTGTCGAGGACGCCGTAGGGTTTGAGAATTACCACGACCTCTTTGTTGTTTCCGGGTTCAAAATAGACGTACGAACAGCCTTTCCAGCCACCTTTGCCGCACTCAATGTCAAAAAAAGCGGGCAAGTCGTGCCGAAAAATGGCCTCTCCCGAAGCCTCCGAGTAGCGGTAGCGGTTCACCACGGACGTGCCGTTGTTGATGGGCGCGTACAAACGAACCAAGGCGTTTTGGATGGGAATACTGTCCGCATTCATGACGCGCACCTTGATTTCCCCGAAATCGCGCGACTGCTCGTAGCAGCCGGTCGAAACCAAGGTTAGGGCAATGAGCGCAGAAAAGGCACTCCAGGAGAGAATACGAAGGCGCATGGTTTTCGTTACTTTTGCAATCTTAGGCAAGGAACAAATATAATGAAAGAAGCCATTGAGGCGCATCTGCGCCAAGTAGAGGACTTTGTACCGGCGGACGCCACTGCGTTGGAGGCCTTCCGCGTCGCGTATTTGGGCAAGAAAGGCCACGTTACGGGCTACTTTACGGCCTTCAAATCGGTTCCGAACGAAGAAAAAAAGGAGTTTGGCCAGTGGGTCAATTCGCTAAAACAAGCCGTTGAGGCAAAAATTGATGCCTACCGCGAGCAGTTTTCTGCCGCGCCGCAGCGCACCGGAGAGGACACCACGCGTCCGGGAGTTGCTTTTCAGCCCGGCGCATTTCACCCCATTACCTTGGTTCGCAATGAAATCGTTCGGATTTTGGAGCGCATGGGTTTTGCCGTGGCAGAAGGGCCAGAAATGGAGGATGATTGGCACAATTTCAGTGCGTTGAATTTTCCGCCGGACCACCCAGCCCGGGACATGCAAGACACCTTTTTCTTGGCACAAAATCCAGACTGGGCGCTGCGCACCCACACGTCCAGCATTCAGGTGCGTGCCATGGCGCAGCAACAGCCACCCATCCGGGTCATTGCGCCCGGTCGCGTTTTTCGAAACGAGGCCATTTCGTCGCGTTCCCACTGTGTCTTCCACCAGGTGGAGGGCCTGTACATTGACCGCAATGTGTCTTTTGCGGACCTGAAGCAAACCCTTCTGGAGTTTGCACAAGCCTTTTTTGGCGAACAAACGCAAATTAGACTGCGCCCCTCTTATTTTCCGTTTACGGAACCGTCGGCCGAGGTGGACATTTGGTGGGGACTGGAGAACGAAGTGGATTACCGCATGACCAAAGGCACGGGTTGGTTGGAAATTATGGGGTGTGGCATGGTGGATCCCGCCGTTTTGGCTGCCAGCGGCATCGACCCCGAAGTTTATTCCGGTTTTGCCTTTGGAATGGGCATTGAACGAATTGCGATGCAGCGCTTTCAGATTCCAGACATACGCGCCTTCTACGAGAACGATTCGCGCTTTCTGCGCGCGTTTCAGGGCGCACTCTAGCACAGTGTTGTTTAAACGAGAAAACGCGCCCTGGGGCGCGTTTTTTACGTTTGCAACTTTTCTAAATAGACCTACTCCACCACCGAGACTTTCAGCATGTTGGTGGTTCCGCGCGCCGCAATCGGCATGGAGGCAACCGTAATGACTGTTTCGTCGCGCTGAACGTAGTCTTTATCGCGCAATACGTGCAACACATCGGTAAACGTTTGGTCCGTACTGACCATGCCGTCGTAGTAGAAGCAACGAACGCCCCAATACAGATTTAATTTGTTCAGAATTTGACGGTTGGAGGTAAACACAAAAATACTGGACGCCGGACGGTGTGCGGAAATTCGCTCTGCCGTGTAGCCGGAGTACGTCATGGTTACAATTGCAGACGCGTTCACCGCGTCGGCCATTTTGGAGGCCTGGTAACACACCGTGTCCGTCAGGAATCGATCTGAATTGCGGGAAGGGGGGTTTTCGTTGACTTTCAACAAGCGCGAAGCCTCCACGTTGCGGATGATTTTGGCCATGGCCTGAACCACTTCGACGGGGTATTTACCCACCGACGTCTCGCCGCTGAGCATTACGGCGTCGGCTCCGTCCAACACGGAATTCGCAACGTCGTTGACCTCTGCCCGAGTGGGCGTCATGGACTCGATCATGGTTTCCATCATTTGGGTGGCCACAATGACGGGTTTGCTCAGGGCAATGGCTTTTTGCGTGAGCATTTTTTGGATCAGCGGGACGGACTCCATGGGCACCTCTACACCCAGGTCGCCGCGGGCCACCATGATCGCATCGGTAGCGGCTAAAATTCGATCGCAATCCGCAACCGCCTCCGGCTTTTCAATTTTGGCCACAATGCCTGCGTTGCTTTTTCTGCTGTCGATGATTTTGCGCAGGGCGCGGATGTCCTCAGCATTGCGCACAAAACTCAAACCAATCCAATCAACTTCCTCGTCCAACGCAACGTGCAAATCAACGAGGTCTTTTTCCGTCAAACAAGGCAACGAAACTTGGGTGTTGGGCAAATTCACGCCCTTTTTGCTCTTGAGCGGACCCCCGTGTACCACTACGGCAACCACTTCGTCTACGCCGTTGGTGGAGACAACGTCCATGGCTAATTTTCCGTCGTCGAGTAGAATGCGTTCCCCGGGCTTGACGTCCTTGGGGAAATCCTGATAGGTCATGTACACCCGCTCCTTTGTGCCTTCGCACTTGTGGTTGGTGAACACCACACGGTCTCCGGGCGCCACTACCACACCGTCTTCCACCATGCCAACGCGAAGTTTGGGGCCTTGGAGGTCCGCCAATACAGCGGCCGTCATGTTGTTTTTTTCCAAAACCTGCCGAATGCGTCGGATCAGGAGTCGGTGTTCTTCGGGGTCGCCGTGCGAGAAGTTGACGCGAAACACGTTAACTCCGGCCCACAACAGCTCCAACAATTTCTCGTCCGAGCTCGAAGCGGGTCCCAGGGTTGCTACAATTTTAGTGCGTTTCATGGGGAGGGGATGAATCCAATTCGAGGGCGAGCTTTCGCAAAAGGGTCTGGGGCAAAGGTACGGGTTTCCCCGCGGTTGCTAAGCCCATCAGCAGGGTGTTTGGGTTTTCCGGGGCGGGATGCACCAGAACCAACCAATCGAATACCGGTTTGCTGCAGAGCGGCCGCAAGGGGGACGGAACGTCGCCTGCGAACAAGGAATTGACGGAGGCAACCGGGGCGGCCAACCACGAACCGGTCTCAGGAACGTTGATCAACACGGTCCACCGACAGCCGCGATCGGCGTCCCAGCACGAATACTCTGCATGCGAAGTGCTTGCGTTTTCGTGCACTACGGTGCGGTCTTTTTTCGTGCGCGCCAGGGTCAGGCCCAGTGCCTGGTTCCATCGGTATACAGCCGTGAAATCCGGCACACTTCCCAAAAAACCAACGGACCAAGGTACTTCGTCGTCGGCCTCAATTTCGAGAACGTACCTGCTGCTCACCGCTTCTAATTTTCAAGAGTTTGCAGGCTCTACGGGCCGCCTCTTCTTCTGCTTTTTTCTTGGAGGGACCGGTTCCGTCCACCAGTTTTTCTCCGTCCAGGAACAAGGCCATTGTGAAATTCAACTTGTCGTTCCTGCCGCCGGATTCTGCCAGCTCAAAACGAAAGGCGCGTTTGTGGCGCTGGGCCCATTCAATCCAAACGCTTTTGTAGCTGATGACTTGGCGCTCCACAGCACCCATGTTGATGAACGCGTCCACCAGTTTTTGTTCCACAAAACGACGCGTCCGACGCATGCCCAGGTCCAAGTAAACGGCCCCAATCAGCGCCTCTAAAGTATTTCCCGGCAAGGAAGACCCCGGCTGTTGCCTCCGCCCTCCGCCCTGGCCTGGGTCCACGTAATCCGTGAGCCGGAGTTCCTTGGCAATAGCGTTTAACGCATTTCTACTGACCACTTTGCTGCGCATGTTGGTCAGGTACCCTTCGTCGCCGTCGGGGTATTTTTTGTACAGAAAATCGGCCATCAACGCTCCAAGGATGGCGTCGCCCAAGAACTCCAGTCGTTCAAAAAACTTACTCGCATCGCGGGGATTGTAGCCCTTAGTCTTCCGCCGAAAGGCCAAGGTGTACAGTGCCCGGCTCCTGGGCGCGTACCCCACCATGGATTTAATGGCGCGCAAAAATGCAGCGTCCTCGCCCGTTGCTGGGGAGAGCCACAAGCGAACCCGGTACAGCATGATTATTCTTCGTACTTCTTAAACAGCACCGAGGCGTTGTGGCCGCCAAATCCAAAGGTGTTGCTGAAGGCGGCGCGCACGGTGCGCTTTTGCGGTTTTCCGTAGGTCATGTTCAGCTTGCTGTCGATGTTCGGATCGTCCGTGAAGTGGTTGATGGTGGGCGGGCAAATGTCGTGGTAGACCGACAACACCGCAACGGCAGCCTCTGCAGCACCAGCAGCACCCAAGAGGTGGCCCGTCATGGACTTGGTGGAGCTGATGTTCATTTCGTAGGCATGCGCACCAAAAACATTCTGAATGGCTTTGATTTCCGCGACATCGCCCAAGGGGGTTGACGTTCCGTGTACGTTGACGTAGTCCACATCGTCCGGACTCATGTCAGCGTCTTCCAACATGTTTTTCATGACGTTGGTAGCGCCCAAACCGTCTGGGTGAGGAGCCGTCAGGTGGTACGCGTCTGCGGACAAACCGCCCCCTACGAACTCGGCATAAATCCTGGCTCCACGCGCTTTGGCGTGCTCCAATTCTTCTAAAATCAAACAAGCCGCACCTTCGCCCAACACAAATCCGTCGCGGTCTTTGTCAAAAGGACGCGAGGCCGTTTCCGGGCTGTCGTTGCGGGTAGAAAGCGCGTGCATGGCGTTGAAGCCGCCAATACCCCCGGGGGAAACGGCTGCTTCGGATCCGCCGGATACGATCAAGTCCGCCTTGCCTAGGCGGATGTACATCAGCGCATCAATCAATGCGTTGGTGGACGAAGCGCATGCGGAAACGGTGGTGAAATTCACACCGCGCAATCCGTACTTCATCGAAATGTGACCGCCAGTAATGTCGGCAATCATCTTGGGGATGAAAAACGGATTGAACCGGGGCGTACCATCGCCCCGGCCGTAATCCACGCATTCGTTTAAAAAGGTGTCGAGTCCGCCAATTCCGGAGCCCCAAATGACTCCTGCACGGTCCAAATTGATTTTCTCCAAGTCCAAACCGGAATCAACTAGAGCCTCGTCGGCTGCTACCAATCCCAACTGGGTGCACCGATCCATCTTCCGCGCTTCTTTGCGGTCAATGAAATCAGTAGGTTCAAATCCTTTGACTTCGCAGGCAAATTTGGTTTTGAATTTCTCCGGGTCGAACAACGTAATGGGGCCCGCACCGCTGCGGCCTTCCAACAAGCCCTGCCAAAAAGCAGGAGCCGTGTTTCCCACCGGCGTCAAAGCACCGATGCCCGTTACGACAACCCTTTTTAACGTCATAAACGCTTAAAATTCAATTACTTGTTGTTCTCGATGAACGAAACCGCGTCGCCAACAGTTGCGATGTTTTCGGCTTGGTCGTCTGGGATTTGGATGTCGAATTCTTTTTCGAATTCCATAATCAATTCTACGGTATCCAAAGAGTCTGCGCCCAGGTCTTGGGTGAAGGATGCTTCGTTGGTTACTTCTGCTTCGGTTACGCCCAGCTTATCTACGATAATGGCTTTCACACGGGATGCAATGTCGGACATGCTTTCCAGTTTTTTAAAAATTAGTGCCACAAAGGAAAGAAATCTAGCCCACACGCACAAACCGGTCCCGCAAACAAAGTGTATCTTTGAAAGCGTCTAAACAGTGTGAAACCCTTGATAAAGCTCGGAATTTTGGCCTCTGGATCGGGCAGCAACGCCCAAAGGCTCTGGAACTATTTTTCTTCTTCGGATGCGATTTCGGTGGCTTTGGTTGCCTCCAATCGGGCGTCAGCGGGCGTTGTAGCGCGTGCGGCCCAAGACCGTGTTCCGTGCGCAGTGTTTGAGGCAACTCCAGAAGGATTTGCGGATTTGCTCGCCAAGTTTCATGCCGCGGGCGTTCAAGCGGTCTTTTTAGCCGGTTTTTTGAAACCGCTGCCCCTTGCTTGGATTGCGCACTTTTCCGGTAAAATTTGGAATTTGCACCCCAGCCTTCTCCCGAAGTTTGGCGGAGTCGGCATGTACGGCATGCACGTACACAGAGCGGTAGTCGCTGCGGGCGCTGTGGAAACCGGAATTACCCTCCACGAAGTAACCGAGCGGTACGACGAAGGCCCCCTCTGTTTTCAGGCTCGCGCAGCGGTGCTCCCGTCCGATACTCCGGAATTGGTGGCGAAGAAAATCCACGCCTTGGAGCTAGAACACGTGCCGGTTGAATTGGAGCGTTTGCTTCGTGCTCGCTTCCTGGGCGCATGAGCTACGTAGAGGTTTACACCGACGGTTCCTCCCGGGGAAACCCCGGCCCCGGAGGCTACGGGGTCGTTTTGAAGTACGGAGACGTCCAAAAAGAACTAGCAGAGGGTTTTTTGCGCACCACCAACAACCGAATGGAATTGATGGCCGTCATTGTGGGCCTGGAAACCCTCACCCGGCCCTGCCAAGTGCTGGTGGTCAGCGACTCCAAGTACGTGGTGGACTCGGTTGAAAAACACTGGATCGACGGCTGGGTGCGTAAAGACTTTAAGGGGGTTAAAAATCCCGACTTGTGGCAGCGTTATTTGCGGGCAGCCAAACAGCATTCGGTTCGCTTTCAATGGGTCAAAGGCCACGCTACCCACGTGCTGAACAATCGGTGCGACGTTTTGGCCACGCAAGCGGCACTGAAAGGACCGCATCGGGTGGACGCTGGCATGGAGTAAGCCGTTTCTAAATCCTCAACGGGCGTTTTCCACCAGCCAATCCGCAATTTTGCGGTCGTTGGCCAGTCGGGGCAATTTGTTTTGTCCCCCCAACTTTCCGATGGACTTCATGTAGGCGTTGAAGGCGTCCAGGGGAACCTGTTGCACTACGGCCGGCCGCAGGATGGAGCCCGCCACGAGGTCGTTGTAGTAGGTGTTTTTGGACCGCAGTCCGGCGTCCAGTGCGGCGCAGAAGGCGGTAAAATCACGGGGCGCTTGATCAAAGGCCACAAACCAATCGTGGTGGGGCAATCCACCGTCTGCGGGAGCTACCTGCGGGGCCACCGTGAATTCCCGAACCACACAAGGCTGTTCGGCAACGGCCGCTTGGAGAGCGGCCTCTACTTCGCTGCCAATGACGTGTTCGCCAAAGGCACTGATGAAGTGCTTGATGCGGCCCGTAACCCGGATGCGGAACGGATGAAGTTCGGTAAATTCTACGGTGTCGCCAATGGAGTAACCCCACAGGCCGGCATTGGTGTGCAAGACGAGTGCGTAGTGCACGCCCAGCTCCACTTCGGCCAAGGTGAGGCGCGGTGGATTGGGGTCAAAGTACCGGTCGGCCGGAATGAATTCGAAGTACATACCGTTGTTCACCAGCAGCAGCAGGCCCTCTTTGTCGTACCGATCTTGGTAGGCAATAAAACCTTCCGACGCCGGATAGGGATCGATGCGGGTGATGGGCCCGCCAAAAAGCTGCTCAAAGCGCGATCGGTAGGGCTCAAAGGCCACCCCGCCGGCAATGTATAGCTTGAAATTGGGAAACAAGGAACGGATGTCCGTCGTGCCGGATTTTTCCAGCAAGCGCTCAAAATACATCTGCACCCAAGGCGGAATTCCGCCCAAAGCGCGCAGGTCTTGACCCAAGGTCTCCTCGCAAATTTTGTCCACCTTGGTTTCCCAATCTTCAATGCAGTTGGTTTCCCAACTGGGGAGCCGGTTCTTTTGCAGGTAGGACGGAACGTAGTGTGCGGAAATGCCGCTGAGACGGCCCACCTGAATGCCGTTTTTCTCGGTCATCACTGGACTTCCCTGCAAAAACATCAATTTTCCATTCACCAAGGAGGCGTCCCCGCTGCGGTGGATGTACGCCAACAGCATGTCCCGGGCCGCGTTGATGTGGCACGGCATGGATTCCTTGGTCAAGGGGATGTACTTGGTTCCGCTGGTGGTGCCGGATGTTTTGGCAAAGTACAGGGGCTTGCCGGGCCACAAAACGTCCGGTTCGCCGGCAACAACGCGCTCTACGTACCCGCGGATTCCTTCGTAGTCCACCACGGGAATGGCGTTTTGAAAGTCGCGCACGGAGCGGATGGCTTCAAAACCGTGGTCCCTTCCAAATGCGGTGTTTTTGGCCGACGCCACCAAGTTTTTCCGAACCTTCTCCTGCGCCTCCAGTGGATGTTGAATCCACGCTTGGTTTTTGCGGTGCATCCACGCGGCAAAGGCTTTTGCGGCCCATTCTTTTGCGGTCATCGTTTTCCAGTTGATCGTTTAGGGGAGGTACACCAGAGGGTTGACGGGTTGACCGTTCATCCAAAGCTCAAAGTGCACCGCCGCGGAGGCGTTTCTGAGTCCTTTTCCACTGATGGCCAATGCTTCACCGGCCCGAACGCGCGCGCCCCGTTTTTTCAACACTTGCGCATTTTGACTGTAAAAAGTAAGGGTGTTGTTGGCGTGTTGAACCCACAAGAAATGGCCCAAATCGGGACTCCAATCCGCCTGTACAACGGTTCCGTCCAGCGCGCATTTGATGGTGGTTCCTGAGGAAACGGACCATCCCACGCCAAGGTGTCCGCGGGCAGGCGCGTATTTTTCCACCAGCGTTCCCGCAACGGGAGGAATCAAACTGGCTCTTGCCTGAACGTTGGGACGCCGAGTCAAACGGTATTGATCCTGCACTTCTTGTTGTTCGCGAAATTTTTGTTCGGAAGCCGTTGGTTTCAGTTTGTTGGGGTCCGCTTGGGCCGACGGAGCCTCCGAAACCACACTGTCTGGCAAGGGCTCGTTGGTGAGCAGCCGTCGAATCGCACTCCACTGTTTTTCGTGGTAGTTGACTACTGATTCCAGTGAGTCTACTTGGGTGGAAAGGTGCAACGCTTCCCGCCGAAGCTTGGTGGACGCATAGCCTGGAATGTATTCGCGCAGGGGGGTATAGGCAATCAGAAACAGCGTCATCCCCACCAAAACCACCACCGTAGTGCCGGCTGCCAGAAAAACGTTGAATCCGGAAAGCGTAAACGAAAAACGTTCGGCAAAGGTTTGCGTGTCCACCAAGACCACGCGGTACTTGTGAAGCAGCTCTTTTTGAATCTGTTTCCAACGCTTTTTTGCCACAGAACAAATATAGACATCCCCACAGGGGCATTTAAAATAACTTTGCAGTCTTGTGCGTTACTCCTCTGTCGTGAAATGGATTCCTGTGGGCCTGTTGGCCCTGGCCCTGATGGTGGGCGCCTGCAGCCGGTCGGTTGACAAGGCACCCAACCGCTTTTACCACCGCGCTACAGCTCAGTTTAACGTTTTGTTCAACGGGCGCGAAGCGTTGCTGGAAGCACAGCGGCAGGCAGAAAAGAACCACAAAGACGCGGTGGATGATTTCCTGCCGGTTTATTCAGGAAGAAGCAAAGCGGCGCAGCAAGGCAATGAACCTGCGGCGCGACGGGCCGTAGAAAAAGCCGGAAAAGCGATTCAGGAACACAGCATGATGGTGGGCGGCCGCCAGAAGAATCAGGCCGTTTTTGATGCCTACCTCTTGATGGGCGACGCGTACGGCGCTTCCGGACAGCCCTACAAAGCGATGGAGGCCTACGGCCAAGTGCTGCGGAATGCACCCAAAACCCCAGCAGCCCAAAAGGCCAAGTGGGCCACCGCTCGGCTGTATGCGGAACAGGGAAATGCCTTTGCGGCGGCCAATCTCTTGGAAGAATTGGAGCGCGACCCGGAGTTGGTCCGCGCATTAAAACCGCACGTGCAGGCCGTTTGGGCCATCGTTCACCTCAAAGAAAAGCGGTACGACGAGGCCGCAGACGCCTTGTTCAAAGCGGCCCCCGATGTTTCCGGCCCCACCGCTGCTCGGTGGTACTTTTTGGCGGGTCAAATTGCCCAAAAGATGGACGATACGGAACTGGCGGCACAGGCGTATCGACGTTGTGCGCGCGGGACACCTTTGGAATACAGCTTGGTGGTAGAATCCACCCTGCGCGCCGCGCTTTTGCAGTCCAGCGGCCAGTCTGAGGCCAAGCGAATTGCCACCTTGAAGAAGTTGGCCAAAGAGAGCAAGAACGCGCAGTACAGAGGCCAGGTGTACTACGCCATTGCTCAGATTTACTTGCAGGCCGGAAAGCGCGCATTGGCCTACGAAGCACTTGGGGAGAGTATTTCCTTGAGCACCGCCCAGCCCGAGCAAAAGGGCTTGGGGCACGCCGCTCGTGGACAGTTGTTTTTTGAAGACCGCTTGTATCCCAAAGCGCAGCTGGACGTAGACTCTGCGGTTCAGCTCTTGCCGGAGGGACACCGATTGAAGTCCGATTGGGCCAAGCGACGGTCTGCCCTCAACAGACTGGTGGCGGAATTGAATTACGCTTCGCTGCAAGACAGTTTACTAAGCCTTTCGGAGATGAATCCCAGCGAATTGCAGCGGTATTTTACCCAGTTCGTAGGGCAGTTGCGTTTGGCAGACGCGAAAAAACAAGAAGCAGATCGCCGCGCGGACGAAATTGCCCGCATGAATGCGGAGCGAGGCGCCTTATTAGCCGATGCCGGCCCCTCGGCGGGAAGTGGCGGAAATGCATGGCTTTTTTACAACCCCCAAATTCGCGCCTCGTCGGTTGCCAACTTTACCCGGAGGTGGGGCGACCGGCCCGACGCGGACAACTGGAAATGGAAGTCTGCCGCGTCCGGTTTTGCAGACGGCTCTGCATCGGACAAAAGCGAAGAGGAATCCGACGGCCTAAAATCGTCGGAACCGTCGGGCGAACAACGCTACAATGCCGAAGCGTACATCGCCCAAGTACCCATGTCCGAAAGCGCTCGTGATTCGGTTCGTTCTCAGCTGCGCAAAAGCCGCGTCCGACTTGGGGCCATTTATCGGGACGAAGTGGGCGATTTAGAAGAAGCACAGACGGTGTACAACGACTGGATCAAAACCTACGGCTCCAAGAAGTATCCGGAAGAACCCCTGGTGTGGTTTGCTTTGAGCCGGATGTATGCCCAAAACAAACAACAGTTGCGGGCCGACGACGCATTAAAAACGTTGTTGCAGCTATTTCCGGACCATCCTTTATCCCGCAAAGCACGCGGCGAAAACACTACGGAAGAAGAACCCGTAAACCCGGTTGTAGCTGCCTACGAGCGCGCTTTGGCGGCCTTTGCCCAAGGCAAGCCCCAAGAGGCCCTCCAAATTTTGCCCCAAGCCGCTTCCATGGGAGCCAAGCCAGCACTGCTCAATGCCTTGTGCGTGGGAAAGTTACAGGGAGAAAAAGCGTATATTTCCGCGCTCAAAAAAGTTGTTTCCAGCCACCCCAATTCACCGGAAGCCACTCAGGCTCAAAATTTTCTCACCGCGCTCGGCGAGTCCGCGCCCAACTAATTTTTTTCACATGTCTTTGATGAACTCCAAACCCCAGTCCGACAATCCGCAAATCAGCAACCGGATTTTGGCCGGCACAGATATCGTGGGAGATATTCAATCCACGGGTGACTTCCGTGTGGACGGTCGGATCAAAGGCAATTTAAAACTTGCCGGAAAGCTGGTCGTTGGGGACAAAGGCTGGGTGGAGGGCGAAGTGCATTGCGCGGAGGCGACCGTTGGCGGTTCGTTCAAAGGAAAGTTGCACGTCAAGGGATTGTTGTTGCTTCAAGCAACATGTAAGGTGCACGCGGACGTGGTTACCGGCAAATTGGCGGTGGAGCCCGGCGCGGAGTTTGCCGGACAGTGTGCCATGACCACCGTTGTGCGCACGTTAAGCGATTCCGAAGCAGCAGTCTCTGCCGCAAACGCTGACAAAAAAGCCGTATGAACCCATTCCTGCGCTTCATGGGGGCGGGCTTTCAAATGGGCGCCATCATTGCCCTGTTTGCTTTTTTGGGAACGTGGACTGATGCCCATTGGGGATGGGCTCCTTGGGGAACGGTAGGCCTCACACTGCTGGGGGTAGTATTGGCAATGGTCTGGATCATTCGTGAAGCACAAGCCACAAAATGAAGTATTTGTATGCCCTCTATCCGCTCACGGCGGTCCTTCATTATTTGGTGTCCACCGGCATGGGCAACACGTATTATGGATTGGGAGATATTTATTTAATGGTCATGGGGGTTGGCTTGGTTTGGGTGATCCAGCGCTTTTGGGCACGCAACCCAGACAAGGCAGGAGTGTTGTATATGGCACTTTCTGTGGTGCGTATGCTGCTGGGTTTGGGCGTTGTTGTGCTGCCGCTTGCCTTGCGCAAACCGGAGGGTTACCGCACGGACGCCCTGGTGTTTGTGGGGCTCTTTGTGGCGCAAATTGTCGTGGAAACGGTGGTCTTGGCACGGTTGCTGAGAAGCCGGTAGGAAATCTCCCGTTTTGTGCGTAATTTTGCCGCGCATTTTGCAAGCCCCCATGATTAAACTGAACTGCTTTCTTTTAGGTCTTTTCCTGATGGCGTCGCCAGCCGTTTTGGCTTCGGAAGAGGCACATTCGGCGGATGAACACGCGGCTGAGGCCCGTGTCCACGCAGCGGAACACAGCGACGAGCACGCCGCGAACGCGACGGAGGAGAAAGAGGCATTCAATCCGGCAGAAGTCATCATGCACCACATTGCGGATAGCCACGGCTGGCATATCTTTGATTGGAATGACCACCCCGTAAGCATCCCTTTGCCTGTGATATTATACACAGAAAAGGGTTTGGTCGTTTTTTCCTCGTCAGAATTTCACCATGACCAAGAAGGCACCCACGTCGTGGAAGCAGGAGGTCAGCGCTTTGTCAACATCCACGAAAAAATTTACTACGCCTCGGACGTAGCGAACGACCACGGCGTGTTTGCCGAGATGGATCACGAAACCCACGAAGTAGCCAATGCCACTCCCTGGGACATCTCCATCACGAAAAACGTCGCGGCGCTCTTGTTCAGCGCAGTGGTAATCCTACTCCTGTTCTTGCCTGCCGCCCGCTCCTACAAGAAGAATCCAAACGCAGCCCCCAAAGGGGTGGCTGGTTTTGTTGAGCCCTTGGTGGTGTTCGTCCGCGACGACATTGCGAAGAACAACATTGGGCCGCACTACAAGCGCTTTGTGCCCATGCTTTTGACGATGTTCTTCTTTATCTGGATCAACAACCTTTTAGGCTTAGTGCCCTTCTTCCCCGGCGGCGCGAACGTAACGGGAAATATTGCCGTCACCATGGTGCTGGCCATCGTGACCTTCGTCGTCACAAACGTGAATGGAAATAAGCACTACTGGGGACACATTTTATGGATGCCAGGCTTGCCCGTTGCGGTGAAACCTTTGTTGGCCATTGTGGAATTCATCGGGATTTTCACGAAGCCCTTCTCTTTGATGATTCGATTGTTTGCCAACATTACGGCCGGCCACATTATCGTGCTGAGCCTTGTGTCCTTAGTCTTCATTTTTGAAACGGTTTGGGTGAGCCCTGCAGCGGTTCTCTTGACCTTGTTTATCTCCGTACTTGAATTGTTGGTCGCCGCATTGCAGGCGTACATTTTCACCCTTTTAACTGCTTTGTACATCGGAGCAGCTATGCACGAAGAACACCATTAAACAGTAATTTTTAACTCAAATCCCCCTAGTATCATGACCGGAAGTATCGCAGCACTTGGAGCAGGTTTGGCCGTTATCGGCGTTGGTATCGGTATTGGCTTGATTGGCGGTCGCGCCATGGAAGCTATTGCTCGTCAGCCCGAAGCCACTGGCAAAATCCAAACCAACATGATTATCGCCGCCGCGTTGATTGAAGGTGCCGGTTTGTTCGGTATCGTTGTCGCGTTGTTGGGTAATTAATACCTCACCATATACGAGGCCGTTTGGCAGCGAGCGCTGCCAAACGTGCCTTTTCGGTGAAATTGTTAACCTAAGAAACGAAGAACAATGGGTATCGTAACTCCTGGCTTTGGCCTCATTTTTTGGACGACACTGACGTTTTTCATCCTGCTTTTCCTTTTGGCGAAGTTTGCATGGAAGCCGATTTTGAAGGCCGTTCAAGACCGTGAAGAGTCGATCAATTCTGCCCTCAAATCCGCAGAAGCAGCGAAGGCTGAAATGGCCTCTCTGCAGTCCAACAACGAGCAACTCTTGAAAGCCGCCCGCGAAGAGCGTGAGGCAATGCTGAGGGAGGCGCGCGCGATGCGTGATAAAACCATCGCGGACGCGAAAGGAGCCGCTTCGGAAGAAGCTGCCAAAGTGTTGGAGGCGGCACGCGCCCAGATTCACTATGAAAAGATGTCCGCCATGACCGAGGTGAAGAACCAGGTAGCACAACTGGCTGTAGAAATGTCCGAGCGCATTTTGCGCGCTGAGTTGAGTGATGCCAAGGCCCAAGCGGCCATGGTGGATCGCGCTTTGGAAGACGTTAAATTGAATTGATCTCATGAGCACGTTGCGCGCCGCGAGTCGTTACGCCAAGGCTCTTTTGGACTTAGCCCGGGAGCAAGGAGTTTTGGATTTGGTGAAAACCGATGCTGATTTCTTGTTGGCCGTGGAGAAGGACAGCCGCGAGTTTCGCTCGCTTTTGAAAAGCCCGGTCATCAAGCCTTCGCAGAAAGTGGATGCCTTCAAAACGGCGTTTTCCAATGAACTCAGTCCTTTGATGGTGTTGTTTGTGAATCTTGTAATTAATCACGGACGCGAGGCGCACTTGGCTGCTATTCTTGTAAAATATACGGACTTGTATTTGTCCGAGAAAAACATAGTGCGCGCGTTCGTAACGAGCGCCGCTCCGCTTACCGATTCACAGCGCACGGCTCTGTTGGCCAAATTGGCCGCGGGGGGTGCAGCGAACGTTGAATTGAACGAAAAAGTTCAGCCGGAATTAATCGGCGGCGTAGTAGTTCGGGTGGGCGACCGCCAGGTGGACGCTACGGTGGCGCGCTCCTTGCGTGGCATGCAGCGCCAGTTTGAGAACAACTTGTACATCGCAGACCTCTAAATCCAACCCCATGGCAGACGTAAAACCTGCAGAGATTTCGGCGATTCTTCGCCAACAATTGTCCGGATTTGCCTCCGAGTCCCAGCTGGAAGAAGTTGGAACGGTCCTGCAAGTAGGTGACGGTATCGCCCGCGCGTACGGCATGCAGAATGCTCAGTCCGGAGAATTGGTTGAATTCGAAACCGGCCTTCGCGGCATCGTGTTGAACTTGGAAGAGGACAACGTCGGTATCGTGTTGTTGGGTGCGGCTGAAGGCATTAAGGAAGGCTCTACCGTCAAGCGCACCGGCGTCATTGCCTCCATTGAAGTGGGCGAAGGCATGCTGGGCCGCGTGGTAGACACGCTGGGCAACCCGCTGGACGGAAAAGGTCCCATTGAAGGGGAGCGTTTCAACATGCCGTTGGAGCGCAAGGCTCCGGGGGTAATTTACCGTCAGCCGGTTAACGAGCCGTTGCAAACCGGCATCAAGGCCATCGACGCGATGATTCCTGTAGGCCGCGGCCAGCGCGAATTGATCATTGGTGACCGCCAAACCGGTAAA
Source organism: Owenweeksia hongkongensis DSM 17368 (assembly GCA_945865885.1). Classification (GTDB taxonomy): domain Bacteria; phylum Bacteroidota; class Bacteroidia; order Flavobacteriales; family Schleiferiaceae; genus CAMDTE01. The sequence goes on along the minus strand of CAMBEZ010000018.1, from coordinate 15,952 downwards.
ACCACCGTGGCGATTGACACCATCCTGAACCAGAAGGAGTTTTACGACAAGGGCGAGCCCGTTTTCTGCATCTACGTTGCCGTAGGCCAGAAGGGTTCCACCGTTGCTGCACTGGCGAAGAATTTGGAAGAAAAGGGCGCCATGCCCTACACCGTTATTGTTGCGGCAAACGCTGCCGAACCCGCTCCCATGCAGTTTTACGCTCCGTTTGCGGGCGCGGCCATTGGAGAGTACTTCCGCGATACCGGTCGTCCTGCACTAATCGTGTACGACGACTTGTCCAAGCAAGCGGTGGCCTACCGCGAGGTTTCCTTGCTGTTGCGCCGTCCTCCAGGACGTGAGGCCTACCCAGGAGACGTTTTCTACCTGCACAGCCGTCTGCTGGAGCGCGCCGCGAAGGTGATCAAGGACGACACTATTGCGTCCCAAATGAACGACTTGCCACCTTCTTTGCAAGGCAAGGTCAAGGGCGGTGGTTCGCTGACAGCATTGCCAATCATCGAAACCCAAGCGGGCGACGTATCCGCCTACATCCCAACCAACGTCATCTCCATTACCGACGGTCAAATCTTTTTGGAGGCCGATTTGTTCAACTCCGGTGTTCGTCCGGCCATCAACGTGGGTATTTCGGTATCTCGTGTAGGCGGTTCGGCGCAAATTAAGCCCATGAAAAAGGTTGCCGGCACGTTGAAATTGGACCAAGCACAGTACCGCGAATTGGAAGCATTTGCCAAGTTCGGATCCGATTTGGACGCCGCTACCATGAACGTGATCAACAAGGGTCGCCGCAACGTGGAAATCCTCAAGCAGACGGTCAACGACCCCATGAGTGTTGAGAAGCAAGTGGCGATCATTTACTTGGGCACCAAGGGCATGCTGAATGCCGTACCGGTGGAGAAAGTAAAGGCGTTTGAGCAAGCGTTTTTGGCCGTTATGGAGAACAAACACGCCGATGTTTTAGCAGCCATCCGCAAAGGAGCTTGGGGCGACACCGAAATTGCAACCATCGAGGCCGCTGCCAAAGACGTTTTACCCGGTTACACCGCCTAATTTAGCGACCGCATGGCCAACCTGAAAGAGCTCCGCAATCGGATTGCATCGGTTTCCAGCACCATGCAGATCACGTCGGCCATGAAAATGGTTTCGGCGGCCAAATTGAAGAAGGCGCAGGACGCGGTAACGCAAATGCGCCCGTATGCGGTGAAGTTGAATGCGGTTTTGTCCAACGTAAGTGCTACGTTGGATGCCTCCGAAAATCCCTTCGCAGTGGAGCGCACGGTACGCCGCGTTTTGGTGCTTCCGGTGAGTTCAAACCGAGGATTGTGCGGCGCTTTCAACACGAACGTGTACAAGGCAACCCGCGCATTAATCGCTTCGTACGAGGCTCAGGGTGCTCAAGCCGAGGTTTGGGGCGTGGGCAAGAAAGCGAGCGAGCCTTTTCGCAAGTTGGATTTGGTGACGTCCGATTTCAACGCCACCATGGGTGCTGTATCTTTTGCAGGAGCGAAGGAGATCGGCCAGAAAGTCATGGAAGCGTTTACCAGCGGACAAGTGGATGCGGTGTACGTAGTGTACAACCGGTTCAAGAACGCAGCGGTGCAAGAAGTGATGGCGGAGCAAGTATTGCCCATTGCTGCGCCTGCAGCAGAAGGTCCTGCGGCGCAAAGTGATTATTTGTACTCGCCCAGCAAAGAAGAAATTCTGTTGGACCTCATTCCAACCACCATCAAAATTCAAGTATTCAAAGCGTTGTTGGATTCGGTTGCGTCCGAACACGGCGCCCGAATGACGGCCATGCACAAAGCAACGGACAATGCCAACAGCATGCGTTCTGAGCTCCGGTTGCAGTACAACAAGGCTCGCCAGGCAGCCATCACCAACGAAATCTTGGAAATTGTGGCGGGTGCTGAAGCCTTGAGCGGCTAATGGCGCAGTTGTTGCATCTTTGTGGGGCATGAAAGGCCCTCGTTTAACACTTCGTGGCCAGGTAACACTGGCCATGTTTGTTTTGGTATTGATCAGTTTTGCCGCCACCGGCCTGGTCAGTTTTTGGCATTTTAGCGAGGAGCGAAAAGAGTACCACGAAGACCGATTGGAGCGCAAGGAAGGAGCTATTGAGGCGCACCTTGCCCACGAACTGGAACGGGAAATCCCGCGGGGACTTCAGGCGGATTCGTTGCCGGCCATTTTGAGCGATGAATTGTGCCACATTGCGTCCATCCACCGAATGGATTTGGGCTTGTATGCGTTGGACGGAGAAATGGTCATGTCTTCCAACCCGGCCTTGGTGGACGACAGCATTCTGCCCTTGGTGTTGACGCCCGAGTTATTGGCCACCCGCACCAGCAACGAATGGGTTTCGTGGCCCGTGGACAGTGGAGAGGTGATGGCCCAGGTTACGGAAATCACCAATTCGCTGGGCGAGCCGTTGGCCATTATGGTTTTACCCTATGTAAATTTTGAGCAAATTCCCAGTCAAGACCGGAAGTTTTATGCGGCGTTGGCGGTCTTGCATTTGTTGCTGTTTTTGGGCGCGGCGTATTTATCCGTTTGGCTGTCCCGGAGCATAACTCGGGGGTTTGACGCCATTTCCGATGCCTTGCGCGTGCCCATGAAGGACGGAATCCACGCGCGTATTGTGTGGGACCGGAACGACGAAATGGGTGCGCTCATAGCGGAATACAACCGCATGGTGGACCAATTGGCGGATCAAAACAAACGCCAAGCGCAAACCGAACGCGAGCACGCCTGGAAGGAAATGGCCCGGCAGGTGGCGCACGAGGTCAAAAACCCATTGACGCCCATGCGTTTGATGGTGCAAATGCACGCTTCGCAAGCCGCGCAACAAACGCCGGAATCCATCAAAGATTTTTCGGACGGCATGCTCACGCAAATCGATGCCATGGCCCAAGTGGCCAGCGATTTTGGACAGTTTGCTGCTTTTGCGGAACGCCGAAAGTCCGAACTTCCGGTGGCGGACTTTTTGAATCAAATAAGATTATCGTTTCCCACCGTAGAACGCGTATACCCGCTTCAAGCGGATTGGGTAGTCAAGGCCGATAAAGCCCAGCTGGTGCGCATTTTGAACAATTTGCTCAACAACGCCCTGGAATCCATTCCGGAGGGCAAGAAGGGACAGGTGGCCTTGGGCGCACGGGAGTCGGAGGGAGCCATTGAACTGTGGGTACAAGACAACGGCGTAGGGATTGACCCTAAGCGCTTGGAGGAGGTCTTTGAGCCCCACTTTACCACCAAATCCAGCGGCACGGGCCTGGGCTTGGCCATTACCAAGGGACTGGTGGAGTCCATGGGCGGGCGCATTTGGATGCAATCCCAAGAGGGTCAGGGAACCACGGCTACCGTTTGGTTGCCGATGGCACACTAATCCCGCATTTTAGCGGTAATTTTGAGGCATGTCGTACCTCATCACTGAAATCCAAGACCGCGTGGCCGTGGTCACCATCAACCGCCCCGCACAATTGAACGCTTTGAATGCGGCGGTCCTGCAAGAACTTCACGAAGAAGTAGTTCGTTTGGACGCGCATTCCGGAGTTCGGGCCGTGGTGCTTACCGGCTCCGGAGAAAAGGCCTTTGTTGCCGGCGCGGACATCGCGGAGTTTGCGTCGTTTTCGCCCGAAGAAGGCGAGGCCTTGGCCACCCGCGGACAAGCCCTGGTGTTTGACCGCATTGAGCAGTCCAGCAAGCCGTTCATCGCCGCCATCAATGGATTTGCGCTGGGTGGAGGTTTGGAATTAGCCATGGCCTGCCACATTCGCTTGGCCTCCAGTACCGCAAAAATGGGCCTTCCGGAAGTTGGATTGGGAGTCATTCCCGGCTACGGAGGAACGCAGCGCTTGCCCCGGCTGGTGGGCAACGGCCGTGCTTTGCAAATGATTGCAACGGCCAAAATGATCGACGCCCTCACCGCCGAGCGCTGGGGATTGGTGAACTCCGTGCACGAGGGTTCCGATCTCTTGCCGCAAGCCATGGCCCTGGGCCAACAGATTGCCATGCAGTCCGGCAACGCCATTACTGAGGCCTTGGCCGCTGTACGCGCCGGGTGGGACAACCCCGTTGCGGGCTTTGCGGAAGAGAAAAAGCGTTTTGGCGCCTGCTTCCAAACGCCAGAGTTTGTTGAGGGCACCACGGCATTCTTGGAGAAGCGGAAGCCCCAGTATTCCTAAGCACACCCACCCAACCAGAACTACCATGAACATCATCATACCCATGGCCGGACGCGGTTCGCGCCTGCGCCCCCACACCTTAACCACGCCCAAACCCTTGATTCCCTTAGCCGGGAAGCCCATCGTTCAGCGATTGGTGGAGGATATTGCGTCCATCGTTGGCGATCAGCTGAACCGAGTAGCGTACGTGGTGGGCGATTTTGGCGCGGAGGTAGAACGCGATTTGTTGGACGTTGCTGCGCGTTTGGGCGGCCAAGGAAGCATTCACTACCAAGAAAAGCCTCTTGGTACCGCGCACGCGGTTTTGTGCGCCGCAGAGGCCCTAGAGGGCCCCGTGGTGGTTGCGTTTGCGGACACCCTGTTTCGGGCGGATTTTCGTTTGGACGAAAAAGCCGACGGCGTCATTTGGGTCAAAAGTGTTGAAGACCCCCGTGCTTTTGGGGTCATCAAAATGAACGCCGCCGGGCACATTACGGATTTCGTGGAGAAGCCGCAGGAGTTTGTGAGCGATTTGGCCATCATCGGCATTTACTACTTCAAGGACGGTGCCCGACTGCGCCGGGAACTGCAGTATTTGATCGACAACAACATCCAGGAGAAAGGAGAGTACCAACTCACCAACGCATTGGAAAACATGAAGCGCGACGGCTTGGTCTTCGTGCCGGGCGAGGTGAACGACTGGATGGACTGCGGCAACAAAGACAACACCGTGGACACCGCAGTGCGCATCCTGGAGTACGTGCAGCACACGGAAACCCTGCAAGACCCTACCGCAGTGGTGGAGAACAGTACCATCATCCCCCCCGTTTATTTGGGTCCGGGCGCGGTGGTGCGCAACAGCACCGTGGGCCCAGGCGTCAGCATCGGTACCGGTTCAACGGTAGAAGGAACAACCCTGGTTCGGACCGTGGTGCAGAACCACAGCACCGTTCGCGGCATGAACCTCAAGAACTCTATGATCGGCAGCCACGCGCAACTAAACGGGGGCTTTTCCAGCGTGAGTTTGGGCGATTATTCCCAATTGGAAGCCTAATTGATCCCGGTGTTTGCGTCCCAATTGCAGCCTCGGACGGCCTCGTTCCGCAGCCGGATCCTCTGGGCCGTTCTGGGGTGGTTCGCTGCTTTTCCGGTCAACGCCCAAAGCGAAGCAACGGTTGGAAATTGGTATTTTGAGGGCATTCGTCGCAAGGAGTCTGGAGATTTGGCGGGCGCTACCAAAGTCTACGGAAAGATTTTGGCCAAGGAGCCGACGGCCTTTGCCGCGGCTTATTCCCTGGCCGAACTCCACGCACTCCAGAAGGAATATTCCCAAGCTTTAACGTATTCGATTCGGTCGAACCAATTGGACCGAAGCAATTTATGGGCTTGGCGCCTGACGCGTTCCTTGTACGAAGAGTCCGGCCAAATGCAGCGCGCATTGGATTGTGTGGATTCGCTTCGTGTTCATGGGGAAAAAGATGCAGACGTTTATCACGAGGCAGCGCTCCAAGCCGCTCGATTGGGTTGGGTGGACCGGGCAGAACAGTTTGCTCAAGAGGTCATTCGGTTGGGCGGCAAAACGCCAGAAATGGAGGCTTTCCGCGCGCAGCTGTATTTGCCCCAACAGCCGGAGAAGAGCTTGGAGTTATTCCGCTTGGCTCTGGAAGAGTTCCCCGGACACGCGGAATTGGAGGGTCAGTACGGATCGCTGCTGATGCAGCAAAAGCGCTGGGCGGAGGCAGAACGCATCTTTCTGGGTGCCTTGAACCGAGATCCCGCAGACGGACGAGCGTCGTGGATGTTGTTTGATCTATACCAACAGACGGGTCGTATTGCGGAAGCGGCAGAAAGCGCAAAGCGGGTTTTGGCGGCCCCCAACTTGGCCTTGGACCGTAAAGTGCAATTGGTAGCGGGGTTGCTGGTGCGTGAGAACGCCAGTCCCGTTGTAGATGAGTCTTGGTCACAACTGGTGCTGAAGGCACATCCGGACGACGCCAAGGCGTGGACCGTCGCGGCAGACATTGCGCAACACGTGGGTCAAACCGGCTTGGCCGCTGAGCGCTGGCGGCGGGCGCTGGCCTTGCCCGGCGGTGATTTGTGGCCTCTGCACCTGGGGTTGTTGCAAGCAGATGCGCAGCTCAACGACGCGGAAGCCTTAATTCAAGATGCGCGCAAGGCACAATTGTCCTACCCGCTTCAAGCACTTTCCTACTATTTTGAAGGGCTGGGGTTGCAAAAAAAGAAAGATTACCCAGCGGCCGAACGCGTCTACCGATCCGCACTTCGCTTCACCAGCAATTCGCCGGAACTGAAGTCCGAAGTGCAACTTCAGCTGGGAGAAGTTCTGCACCGAGCCGGGAAATCAACGGAATCCAATGCGGTGTTTGAGGAATTGTTGGCGCGGGACACGGCCAATGCCGAGGCGTGCAACAACTACGCTTATTTTTTATCCGTTCGCGGGGAGCAACTGGCTCAGGCCGAAGCCTTAGCGCTCAAAGCCATTCGGTTGTCTGGCAGGAACGGGGGAAAGGTGCCGTATACGTTTTGGGATACCTTGGCCTGGGTTTTGCATAAATCCGGAAAACATGAGGCGGCCTGGGCCGCCCTAGAATTGTGTTGGACCCTCGGCGGGAGTGAAGACCCCGCCGTACAAAAGCACCGGGAAGCCATACGTCCCGAACAACCATGAAGCATTGGCCCTTCCTTACGGCGATCGCGTTGGTACTGGCCTCGTGCGGTGCACGGCCGGTGATAGCCCCTTCGGAGGCGGCGAGCGAACCAGCGGTTCGCGCAAGGCTCTCTGGAGCGGAGCGGCTGGCCCAATTGGAAGCGCAGCTTTTGGCAGCAGATTCCACGGCCGTGCGCACCGTCGCCAAGGTGCAGTATGTTCCCAAAAACGGAAAGCCGTTGTCTTTGCGGGCAGACATTCGTACGTACTCGGATTCGCTTTTTTGGGTGGATTTGTCCGACCCGGTTTTGGGCATCAAGGTGGCCCGAGCGCTGATCACCAAAGACACGGCCTTGGCGTACAGTCGTTTGCAGAACATTTGGTTGGGCGAATCCCCGGACCGGCTCATTGATTTTGCGGGCCTGCCCATCACCTTTGAGCTGCTTTTGGACCTGTGGCACGGACGGCCGGCGCTGAACGGCTACACGTGCGGCTGTGCCCTGGGGCCAGTTTACTTCGACGATACCGGGCTGGGCCCCGTCTGGAAATTTGATTGGACGGGCGGTCGCGTTGAATACGCGGGACTGCCCAACGATCAATGGGGCCTGAACTACCAAAGTATTGAAACGACGTCCGACACCTACAAGGCGACGTATCGGCCCGGACAATCGCTCCTGGTGGAGTGGAGCGGGGGGCAAGTGAACTTTGACTACTTGGAACAGTACCGAACGGGCGTAACTTTCCCGTTCCAAATACCGGAAGGACTTGAACGCTACCGTTTGTAAGTTTTGCTGGGGCGCTTTTCGCTCCTTGCTGTTGGTGCTGCTTCTGGCGGCACCCGCGCCCGCGTTGGCCCAGTCCACCCCCAACAAAAAGGAGGCGCTTCAGCAGCGCAAGGCGCAGTTGCAGGACGAGATTGATTTGGCCAACTCCATCTTGAAGAAGACGCGGTCGGACAAGCAATTGACCTTGACCCAAGTGCGTGCCTTGGAGCAGAAAGTTCGGGCACGAGAATCCCTCATCCGCACCATCGACAGCGAAGTCCGCTCCATAGACGGGGCCATTGGGCAGCAAAAATTGGCCATATCGCAGATGGACCAAGAAATTCTAGTGCTCAAGGACAAGTACGCGGGCATGTTGCGGGCCGCGCAAAAGCGGCGCACCTACCAGCAGCAGTGGGCCTTTGTGTTTTCCGCGGAAAGCGTGAGTCAAGCGCTCAAGCGCCTGTACTTTCTTCGCCAATACGCTCGTTTTCGTTCCAATCAAGTCGCAGCCATCAAAAACCTCCAGCAGAGGAAATCGGAGCAAATTGGGGTGTTGGCGGCTCAAAAAGACCAGAAAAAAGTGCTTCTGGGCCAGGAGGTGCAGCAAAAGCAAGTGTTGGTTCAGGAAAAGTCGGTCCGGGAAAAGGCCGTGGCCCAATTGTCCAAGCAAGAGAGTAAAATTGCGGTTGACATCAAGAAGAAGCGCGGCGAGTTGCAAAAACTGGAAAGGCAAATTCAGGGGTTGATTGCGGACGAAATGCGCAAATCCCGCGAGAAGGCCGAGCGTGGGGCCTTGCTTACCGAAGCTGCTCAGGTAGGTTTGGTGGCCGGAACGGATTTCAACGACCGCACAACGCTTGTGCAGCTGCGCAAATTGATTGCGGAACGCCGCAAAACCACCAACAACCCGGCGCCTGCCGGCGCCGCTTCGTTGGCGACCGCATCGTCTACCTCGTTTTCATTGACCCCTGAAGCGCAGCTGGTGTCCAAGAATTTTGAAGCCAACCGCGGACGGCTGCCGTGGCCGGTGGAGCGCGGCATTGTTCTGCAGGGATTTGGAGAGAATCCGGTGGCGGGAACGACGGGCGTGACCATCAAGAACCCGGGCATCGACATTGCAACCGGAAGCGGTTCCGAGGCGCGTGCGGTCTTTGAAGGCGAAGTAAGCACCATCATCCCCATTCCCGGGGCCAATCGGGCCGTATTGGTCAAACACGGGCAGTACTTCACGGTATATTCCAACTTGGCGGCGGTGTACGTGAAAGCAGGACAAAAGGTGACCACCAAGCAAGCCCTGGGCAAGGTGGCGGACGATCAAGATTCCGGCGAGGCGGTGCTGCACTTTGAGCTGTGGAAAGACACCTACAATCAGGATCCAACGTACTGGATCTTGCGCAAGTAGGGTGGGCGGCGGCCCGTCAGCACCGACGGATTTCACAGAATGAAAAAGGGCGGCCGCGCAATGCGGGCCGCCCTTTTTCATCAGGAAACACCTAACTCAAATGGCAATCTTCAGGCCCAGTGAAGCCGACTGCACGTCCGGTACCGAGCCCGCAGGACCGGTGAACACGGGATTCAAGTGGTAGCGACCGGACACAAACCAACCGCGGTAGCCCACCTCGGCGGTAAGACCGTAGTTGAAGCGGTTCAAAGCGAAGGGGCCGTAGGTTTGCTCCACGTGTAGGTCTTGGTTTCCGTCGCGGTACCGGAGGTAGTGGGTGGCACGTCCAATCCGCACGCCACCAAAAGCGCCCGCAGCAACGGTCAATCCCTTGGTGCCTTTGCGGCTGCCGTTGAACACCAAGCTCACGGGAAGTTCCATAGAACCGTAGGACAGGTAGTTTTGGCGAATGTTTTGGACGTCAACGTCGTAGATGACGGGAAAGTCGATGCCGCCTTCGAGTCGGTCGCGAAAAGGAGCTACGGCATCGCGGAAGTAAAAGGACTCCGCGTTGACGGCCAAGCCGGTGCGCACCCACAGAGGTGATTTTTTGGCGAACAGGCGGTTGGCGTGCAGAACGGAGTAATTGAACACAAACGACTGATCCAAGGCGCCCGATCCCGAGTAAGGGGCTCCGTCCACGGAAGATCCGGTGGGGAACCAATTCCCATACCCGAAGTACAAACCGGATTGGTTGAACTCACGCTTCCACTTTTTACGCTTGAGGTTCAACTCCAACTTGCCGTCCTTCAGGTCCAGGCTGATGCCGTTTTCGTCGTCTTCACCCACTGAGGACGAATCTTCAGCAACAAACTGACCGGCCACTCCGAAGCGTTTAGCGGTTTGCTCCGCCCACGCACTGGCAACCGATTCAACCGTTTCCAAACGCATGGACAGGTAACCGTCCAGCGAATCGCGCTTTTCTTGAGCAGCTTCTGCACTTAAAGTTCCTTGGCGAATACGATCTTGAATGTTTGCAACTTCTTCCGTGTATTCCGCAATGACGCGGGTAAAATCAGCCGCCAGACGGGCCGTAATGCGGTTGGACGTGTCCGCACGTGCGGCAACAATTTCCGTTTTGGGCGCCGCGCCGGCGTTTGGAGAACTGGGTGTTGCCGGCAGTTCCGATTGGGCAAATGCGCCCGCGGCGGTCAGGACGAGTCCCAGGGTCAGTAGTTTTTTCATGATAATCAGGGAATTAAGGTTCATTGGGGTGGGGTTCGCTGCGGTTCAGCGGCGGGAGTGCCAGTCTTTGGCTCACTTTCTTTAAATCCAGGGTTACGGTAAGTTCTTCGGGCACGGGAAGTCGGCCGGACAGCCGCTCACCACTGCGAATGCGTTCCCATTGTTTTTGCGCAAAGGCCAGGGCCGTGCGTCCCCAGCGATCCGGATCTGCACGGTCGTTCTTGTGGAGCACGGGCCAATGGTATGGATTTCCGTTTTCCCAAGCAACGTCCAGCCGAATCCAGCCCGTTCCGGGAGACGCAGCTTCAACCAAATGAGGGTCTGCGGCACGCAGGGGCGCGGCGACGGGGCCAATAGAGCCTTGTTTTGGGGCCGCAGAGGCATTTTCTGCCAATGCAAGCTCACCCACACCTGTAGCGCGCAAAAGTTCAGCAGCGGGGCCGGAAATGGCTAAATCAGAACGCTCTGCCGCCGCACCTGAGCTTGGAGTGGGGTCTGCGGCACCCATCCGAGCGGCGAGTGTTGTTGTTTCTGTTTGGGCTTGGGGCGAAGAAGTGGGCACAAGTTCGGCGGCCTCCGCGGGGTTTAGTGCTGGGGAAGGCGCAGCGGGAGCGGCCAACGGGGCGGATGTTGGGGCCGGCGCTGTTTGCGGCGTACCCTTGGGCTGCATCCACAGCGCACCCACCAAAACGGCCGCGCCGGCTGCGGCGCTCCACCACAAGGGAGAAAGGCGTCGTTCGCGCGGGCGCTGCTCCGCGGCCGCAAGGCCCGCCCGAAAGCGCTCCCACGCCGCCTCACTGGGTTGAGCGGTGTACTCCCGAAGTTCGTCCTCAATCCGCACGGTTCAGACCTTTAGCAGTTACCAAAACTTGCAAGCGCGCCCGCGCTCGGGAAAACTGAGACTTGCTGGTGGCTTCCGAAATGCCAAGCTCTTGAGCGATTTCCGCATGCGAATAACCTTCTACGGCGTACAGGTTGAACACCGTGCGGTACCCGTGGGGAAGCGCTTGAAGGCAAGCCATTAGCGCGTCCAAACGGTGCGCCCGATCCAATAAATCGTCTGCGGGCAGAGCCGAAGATGCCACATCCGCTTCGCTGGAAAAGTCCACCTTTTTCTGGCGCAGGGCCATGAGGCTCGTGTGCACCGCAATGCGCTTGGCCCAGCCCTCAAAGGAGCCTTCGTGGCGAAATTGCGGTAGTTTGTGAAACACGTTCAACAGGGATTGGATCATGGCATCTTCGGCGTCCTCCGGTCGGTCAAAATACCTACGGCACAAGCCCAGCAAAACCGGAGCCAGCCGGTTGTACAGGCGCTTCTCAGCCGCAGGTTCTCGACGGAGGCATTGGGCGATGAGTTCGTCAAATGGCTCCATCGGAGGAAGCGTTTGTTTTTAAGATGCACATTCCGGCACAAAGGTTGCACTTGTCCCCCTAAATTTTACCGACCTTTATACCCACGCCTACAAAAGGCGTTTTCCTTATGCCTAAAAAAGGCCCCAAAAAAAACAAAGCACACCGCTCCCTAGACGCAGCGGCCGTTGCCAGCAAGTTGTACAAACGTTTGTCCAAAAGCCCCGGCCGAAGTTTTGCGCTGGACGATTTGGCCGTGGACGTAGGCTTGCCCCACGAACAGGGACGGCCCCTGGTGCGGAGCGCCCTGGAACTGATGGTGCGCACGCAGCAAGCGGTAGAAGGCCCGCCCAATGTGTTTCGTCTCTTTTTTGAAGAGCGTTTTGTTGAAGGCAAACTGGATCTGACGCAATCCGGCACCGGGTTCATCACCGGCACGGAAATGGAACAGGACGTCTACATTCGGGACACCCACACCGGCACGGCCTTCAACGGAGACCGCGTCAAAGTTTTGCTTTTTGCCGCACCCCGCGCGGGCTTTCGCCAAGAAGGTCAGGTGGTGGAAGTCGTTCAACGCTCCAAGCAAACCTATGTTGGTACGTTGGACATTACCCCGCAACACGCCTTCCTCATTACCGACAACCGTCGGGTTGGAAAGGACTTTTACCTGCCCAAAGACGCTTTGAACGGCGCCCAAAACGGGGACGTGGCGGTGGTGGAACTCGTGGAATGGACCAACCCCAAGTTCAACCCCATTGGCCGGGTCCTTAAGGTGTTGGGCCGTCCGGGCGAACACGATACGGAGATCCACGCCATTTTGGAGGAATACGGACTGCCGTATGCGTTTCCGCCGGAAGTGGAGGCAGACGCCGCGTCGCTGAACACGGAATTGGATGCCGCGGAAATCGCTCGACGCAGGGATTTTCGGGATGTTTTGACGTTTACCATTGACCCCGCAGACGCCAAGGATTTTGACGACGCGCTGTCGTTTAAAATCCTGCCCAACGGCAACGTGGAGGTGGGCGTGCACATTGCGGACGTGACCCACTACGTTCGTCCGGGCTCTGCTTTGGAGCGCGAAGCGTACGAGCGCGCAACGTCTGTTTACTTAGTGGACCGCGTGGTTCCCATGCTGCCGGAAGTGCTCAGCAACCACGTGTGTTCGCTGCGCCCCAACGAGGATAAATTTACGTTTTCGGCCGTTTTTGAAATGACCCCGGAGGCCGAGGTGGTGGATCGCTGGTTTGGCCGCACGGTCATTCATTCGCAGCGACGCCTGGCCTACGAGGAAGCCCAAGCTGTTTTGGACGGAGCGGACGACCCCCTCGCGTCTCCCTTGCGTACGATGAACAAGATGGCACAAACCCTTCGGGCCAAGCGCATGAAGAACGGAGCCATTGCGTTCGATCGCGCGGAGATCAAGTTCAAGTTGGACGAACACAACAAACCTCTGGGTGCCTTTCTCAAGGTGGCCCTAGACGCCAACAAGCTCATAGAGGAATTCATGCTGTTGGCCAACATCAGCGTGGCCCAAGTGGTGGGAAGAGGCTCCAACCAAAAACCCACCGGCCGCGCCATGGTATACCGCATCCACGACGACCCGGACCCGTCCAAACTGACGGACCTCAGCCTCTTTGTGCGCCCCTTTGGATACGCCCTAGCGGTGGACGGTCGCCACGCCATTCGGCGCAGTTTGAACACCTTGCTGGCGCAGGTCAAAGGAACCCCAGAGGCCAACCTGATTGAAACGTTGGCCGTGCGCACCATGGCCAAGGCCGTCTACAGCACCCAAAACGTGGGCCACTACGGTTTGGCGTTTGACGACTACACCCATTTTACGTCCCCCATCCGACGCTATCCGGACATGATGGTGCACCGCCTGCTTCAGGACTTCCTGGACGGCAAGTCCGGTCCCATGGCCACGGAATTGGACGCCGCCTGCGTGCATTCCTCCGAGCGCGAAAAGACCGCCTCAGAAGCCGAGCGCGCATCCATCAAGTTCATGCAGGCCGTCTACATGGAGCAGTTCTTGGGTCAAGAACTGGACGGCGTCATTTCCGGCGTTTCCGAGTGGGGCGTTTTTGTGGAGGTTCCTTCCACCGGTTGCGAAGGGCTGGTAAGACTCCGCGAGTTCACCGACGATTTTTACACCTTAGACACCGCCAACTACCGCTTGGTGGGCGAGCGTTCCGGCACCATACACCAACTGGGCGATCCACTCCGCATTGTGGTGAAAGAGGTAGACATCCTTCGGAAGCAAATAGACTTTGGCTTGCCGCGCGCCGAAGGCGCGGCGGCACCGTCTCAGCACGGTGCAAATTCCCGCGGCCGGTGGTCAGACACCTCGCCACACGCGGCCGGCGCCTCGCGTGGCCGCCCAGCTTCCGGGGGAAGAAATGCCGGCGGAAGATCGTCCGCAGGGGGCCGCGGACCCAGTAAATCCGGCGGCAGCGGCGGCAACAGCGGCGGCGGCAGAGGCGGCAGCAAGCGCCGCTAAACGCCGAACTTAAGCGACCCCTTTATTTGGGCGCCACTTCCACCGCCGGAGCGGTTTCGTCCGGTGCGTGGGTTACCGGTGGGGTCCACGTGTTGTTTTTGCGCTCCACGTCCGCCATCCACTGGTGCGGATCCACCACCACCTGGGTGATTTCTTCGGACGAAATGCCCACCTGCAGCACGTAGCTGGGGTGCGTCCAATCCCAGGCGCGCACTACCGTCGGGACGGCTCTTCCGCCTGCTGATTTGCGGTTTTCCGGCTGTTTTTGGCCCAAAGAGAGCGGCACGTGGTACACGTAGGTGGCCCCCGAACGCGTGTGCACCTCTACGTCAAACGGCATGGGAAAACTTCCTACCCGACGTAGGTTGATTCCCGTGGAGCCCGCACCGAAGCGCTGCACCCCTTCTGCCGCGTAGTCAATGCCTTTGGTGGTCCCGGCCCAGAGCGCCAAGTACCAATCCAGCTCCATGCCGGATTTGCGCTCCGCCAATCGGATCAGGTCCGACGGTTCCGGGTGCTTGAATTTCCAGTTTTCATAGTAGGCCCGCATCGTGGCCCAAAAAGCGTCTTCGCCCACAATGTTGCGCAGCTGCACCAAAAAGAGGCTGCCCATGGAGTAGGACGCAATGGAATACGCAAAATTGACGTCGTAGAGGTCTGCGGGGGTGGTGAGGGGCTCTTGGGCGCCGCGTTTGCGGAGCGCCAAGTACCCGCGCAGGGAGCCGAGGTGCGGATTCAATTCGTATTTGCGCGTCAGTACGTTCATTACCTCGTCCTCCGCGAAGGTGGCAAAGCCCTCGTCCATCCAGGAGTAGGCCTGTTCGTTGGTGCCCAGCATTCCGTGGAACCACGCGTGGCAGGCCTCGTGCGCAAAGAGTCCCAAAAAGCCTTCGTAGTCGTCGCCCTGGGCCAACATCAGGGTGGCCATGGGGTACTCCATGCCGCCGTCACCGCCCTGAATGACGCTGAACTGCGGGTAGGCGTAGGGGCCAAATTTTTCGGCCATGAAGGCAAAGAACAGCGGCGCATCCAGGGCCAGTCGGTCCCAATGGCGGCTGCTTTTGGCGTCTGGAAGGTGGTAAAATTGGAGCAGGGGACCGTTGGGAAGTTGGATTTTTCGGTGCACAAATTCGGGGTCTGCGGCCCAAACAAAATCGTGGACGTTTTCTGCTTCAAAGCGCCACCAGCGCACCTCTTTTTTGGCTTTGCGGCCTTTGGACGGAATGAGATCGTTCACGAGTGCCGGAACCTCCACACCGGTAGCGCCCACCACGTAGGTTGCGGGCAGGCCAATGTTCACGTCAAACTTTCCGAAATCACCATAAAACTCGCGTCCCACGTAGGGATCCGGATGCCATCCGTGCCGGTCGTAGGCGGCCAATTTGGGGTACCACTGCGCCATGGAGTAGTCCACGCCCTCCTTGTTGTTGCGCCCGGAACGTCGGATTTGAACGGGAACTTGGCCGTCAAAATCCAGGGTCAATTCGGTGGATTGCCCGGGCAGCAGCGGCTGAGCCAACACGGCGCGCAAGACCGTGTTTTGGGTTTCAAAGTACAGATCGACGCCGTTTTGCTTGAGGTTGCTGACCGTTTGGCGGCCCACTTCTTCCGGCCGAAGCTTGGAAATCCGGTCCGTAACGCGCTTGTCCGGGTCCGCAATGCTCCGGGACCGAACGTCCATCATGGATTCCGGCTGGAAGGCGTTGAAGTACAGGTGGTAGTACACCTCCCGGAGGGTGTCCGGGCTGTTGTTGGTGTACTTCAACCGTTCCCAACCTGAGAAGGCGTGGTTTTCCGGGTTCAACTGCACCGAAAGGGTGTAGTCCACGTGGTTCTGCCAGTACCCGTTTTGGGACTGGGCGGCGACGGGAAGAAGGGCGCACA
>CAMBEZ010000017.1 GCA_945865885.1 Owenweeksia hongkongensis DSM 17368 | reverse complement strand
CCGTCCGTGGTTTCCACGCGAAGCGTGTACCATCCGGGGACCTCTGGCCAAGCAATGGTCTCTCCGGTGCTGCCCGCAACAGAAACACTCCGAACCGTTCGGCCCAAGGCGTCCACCAAGGCATAGCGGCGTGCAGCTACCGGTGTGCCGTTTTCGTACAATCCCCACGCACCGGTCAACATCCGAACCTGAACCGCGGGCATTCCGCCTTCCGGTAACCCCCAAAACATAGGAACGGCCAAGGTGTCTTGCGGACACGTTCCTCCGGATTTATTCACTGGAAGTTCCACCGACTGCCCCCAAGGATTGATTCCCAACAACGTATCGTTGATGGGGCCAAAACGGTGGTAACGGAACGAACCGTCCGCCTCCACGCGCAACGTGTCGCCGTTGCTTTTCCAAACGTAGTCCAACGGACCGCTGATGCCCCCGGCTTGGGACCACGGCAGGTACGGACCTCCCTGTTGGTTCCAGTCGATCACCGCCCAACCTCCAAAACGGGTGACGTCGGGCCACTCCTCCTCCAATACCCACAGGCCGGACTCCATGTCGTTCACCAAAATGCGGCCGGAATTGCCGTACGGATACACGCTCCACGCGCCGTGGAAGTTGCCCCCGCTGAAGGGCGACGTATCGTAGTAACCCACTAAAACGGGCCACTCCGGGCATTCGATGTCCTGCGCAATAACCCCAAAGGTGTAGTAGGAGGTTACCAAATGCTTGCCTTTGACGTGGGCGTTGTGGGGAATGATGCCGCTGCCCGGCTGCACTTGGTAGCGCCACAATTCGGTTACGTTGTTCCAGTCCGACAGATCGTAGGCCGTGATGTATGCATTCGCCTGTTCGTCCGTGGTGTACAGGACGCGTCCGTCGTCAGACAGCCAACAATTGTGCGCAAACTGGTTGGGCGTTTGGAAGGATTTGACCACCGTGGGATTGGACTTCAACACGCAATTCACCACCACGATGCCGTTCCACAAGGACGCTGCATAGAGCGTATCGTTGCGCACGTAACCGTCGTGGATGTAGTTGCTGTTGTAGTGTCCCACCACGGTAGGATTCCACGGATCGGTTCCAATGTTCAGGATGACCGCTCCGCCCGGACCGATGTTGCTGCCGAAGAGGTACAAGAATCCTTTTTCGTCCGCAAACAAGGTGTGGGCCCGCTTGACCGTGTCAAAACCGCCGGTAGGCTTGGGCACGGGGATGCGCATCTTTTTGTAGCGCGGAGTACCGTTGAGGCTGTCCAGATCTACGATCAGCAATCCTTCGTCCGAAACCGGGCTGCCGGTGGCCACAAAATCGTGCACCATGTACGCATAGTGCCCTTTGACCCGAACCTCGCGCCAGGTGCTGTACACCCCGGGGACCCACAGTTTGTTGACGGGCTGGCCGGGTGTGGTGATGTCTGTAATCAATAAGCCCCGGTAGTTGCCGGCCAAGGCGTACTCTTTACCGGTAGCCGTATCGTTGTACCCCCACAAACCGTTGTTGATGGAAGCTGCTCCAGTTCCCCAAACGCCTTGGGGGTAGTGCAGAACGGAACGCATGTTCAGGCTATCGTTGTTGGGCTGGGACAGTGCCGCCAGGGCATACACCACCGCAAAAACAGCGGTCAACCAATACTTTAGGAATTTCCGCATGAGGAATAATTAAAAGTCCAAGGTTATTTGAACGCCGGGGTCTCCGGTGCCGTCGTCAAACTCAAGATCCACCGCGGGAGGATTGTCGGGAATTGCAGGGGTTTCCAGGGGAATCGACGCTTCAGCAGCACCATCCGCAGGCACACTAGCAGGTGCCGCAACATCCTCCACATCGTGCTCTACCTCCAGCTCCACAACTTCCGATTCAGGAAGTTCCGGCTCAAAAACGGCCACCGCCTTGATGGGCCACACGCTCAGTTTGTTCCCTTGCGCCTTCCACCCTTTCACCGCAATGAACTCCGCCGCCTCCAAAACCTCATTGTCGCGGGTCTTGTCCTTGACCTTTTTGAACGAGAGCGTCAACTGCGGCGTAGGGTGGGTGCTGAAGGCCGTCAGGATGCTGCCCGGCGATTCGGAAATCAGCACCACACGTAGGTCGGAATCGGATTCCATCACCAAACGCTTGATGAAATGAGCCTCCTTGGACGCATCCCAGTAGACCACGGTAATCGGAGCTTCCGGACGCCATTTTTCCCAGTATACCACTTCCTCGTCAAAGTGCGTGGACAAGTCGTAGCTGGTGAGGCGGAAAATCCCGTTGGAGGCAACGGTCAATATTTTATCGTCCCCGCGGAAAGCGCCCAACAGGCGCCCTCTGCCCTCGTCGTTCAGGCGTCGAACCGTTTCGTCCAACCAAATGTTGCGCGCCGCCAAGGTGCTGGCACCCTTTTCCTTCAGTTCAACCTTCTTGATTTGGTACTTGGTCACGGTGTTTCCACGCGACGACCGTCCGCGCACCGCCAGCGAAGCAAAATCCAGGTCAAAACGCAACTTTTTCAACGCGGCCAGCGGCTTCAAATGCACGGTTACCACCTCGGCCTCCCCGTTGGGATTGACACTGAGGTAGAGCAACTCCGAACCTTTGGTTCCTTGCGTTACTGGGTACTCGCGGTCCCGGGTAATGCCGGTGATATTGAAGCGTTTTACGAAGCTGGCGCCCTTGGTGCCGTCGCGGTAAATCGCGTTGTAGACGGTGCGTTGGTCGCCCTTTTTGAAGACGTTGACGTAGAGAATGTCGTTGCCCACGTACGTTTTCTGGTCCACCTTGGTCACCAACAGGGTACCGTCCTGACGGATCACCACCACGTCGTCTAAGTCGGAGCAATCGCACACGTACTCGTCCTTTTTCAGACCGATGCCCACAAAACCTTCCGCACGGTTGACGTACAATTTTTCGTTGGCAATGGCCACCTTGGAGGCCACAACGGCGTCGAACAGCCGCAATTCGGTTTTGCGTTCGCGTCCGGCTCCGTACTTCTTGCGAAGCTCCTTGAAGTAGTTCACGGCGTAGGCCACCAAATGCTCCAAATGGTGTTTGATCTCCACCATGCGCCCCTCCAGCGCTGCAATGTGGTCGTTGGCCTTGTCCGCGTCAAATTTGGAAATGCGTTTGATGCGGATTTCCGTGAGACGAACCAAATCCTCCTGCGTTACAGCGCGCACCAAGTGCCCAATGTGCGGCTTTAAACCGGAGTCAATGGCGGCCAAAACCGCCTCCCAGGTTTCGCACTCTTCAATGTCTCGGTAAATCCGATTCTCAATGAAAATGCGCTCCAAGGACGCGAAATGCCACTGTTCTTGCAGTTCGTGCAGCTGAACCTCCAGCTCCATGCGCAGCAGTTCCAGGGTGTGCTGGGTGGAGCGCTTGAGCAACTCCCGAACCCCCACAAAAATGGGCCTATCCCCTTCGATGACGCAGCAAAGCGGCGAAATGGACGACTCGCATGCGGTGAACGCGTACAGGGCATCGATGGTCTTATCCGGGGAAATATTGGGCGCCAAGTGCACCACAATTTCCACGTGTTCCGCCGTGTTGTCCTCAATTTTCTTGACCTTGATCTTGCCCTTTTCGTTGGCCTTCACAATGGACTCCATCAGGGAGGCCGTGGTGGTTCCAAAGGGAATCTCCGTGATCACCAACGATTTTTTGTCCGGACTGGTGATGCGCGCACGCACCCGCACCCGGCCGCCTCGCTCGCCGTCGTTGTACATGCTGATGTCCGCAATGCCGCCGGTGGGAAAATCCGGAAACAGCTCAAAAGGCTTGTTTTGCAACAAGGCAATGGAGGCGTCAATCAATTCCAAAAAGTTGTGGGGCAAGACCTTGGTGCTCAAACCCACGGCAATGCCTTCTACGCCCTGCGCCAAAAGCAGCGGGAACTTCAGCGGCAAGTGAACCGGCTCCTTGGCCCGTCCGTCGTACGACGCCTGCCACTCGGTGATCTTGGGGTTGAAGGCTACCTCCAGTGCAAATTTGCTCAAGCGCGCTTCAATGTACCGGGGTGCGGCCGCGTTGTCTCCCGTCAAAATATTGCCCCAATTTCCCTGGGTTTCCACCATGACGTTCTTCTGGCCCAACTGCACCAAGGCGTCGCCAATGGAGGCATCGCCGTGGGGGTGGTACTTCATGGTATGCCCAATGACGTTGGCCACTTTGTGGAACCGACCGTCTTCCAATTCCCGCAGCGCGTGGAACAACCGGCGCTGCACGGGTTTGAGGCCGTCTTCCAAAGCCGGAACGGCGCGTTCCAAAATGACGTACGAGGCGTATTCCAGGAAGTAATCCCGGTACATGCTTCGCACGCGGGACGGTGCGTCTTTCAAGGGAAGCAGTTCCGCCGAATGGACGTCCACTTCCAGCTCCGGTCGCTCGTCTTCAGCCGCGGCGTCCGTTAAGGGCGCCGGCTCCAGCGCTTCTGGGGCGTCTCCGGGTTGGGGGATGGGGTCGGTATCGTCCACAATCATTCAGCTGCTTCGTCCAATTCCACGCGCAGGTTTTCAATGATGAATTCCTGACGCTCGGGGGTATTCTTGCCCATGTAGTACTCCAACAGGATGTCGATCTGCTCCTTGCCCAACATCACCGGTTCCAAGCGGATGTCGCCGCCAATGAAGTGCTTGAACTCGCCGGGCGATATCTCACCCAATCCTTTGAATCGGGTGATTTCCGGACGCGGCCCCAGGGCCGCAATGGCGGCACGACGCTCCTCGTCGGAGTAACAGTAGGTGGTTTTCTGTTTGTTGCGGACGCGAAACAGCGGCGTCTGCAAAATGTACAGGTGCCCTTCCTGCACCAATTCCGGGAAAAACTGCAGGAAAAACGTGATCAACAACAACCGAATGTGCATGCCGTCCACGTCCGCATCCGTGGCCACCACCACGTTGTTGTAGCGGAGGTCTTCCAGTCCGTCTTCAATGTTCAGCGCCGCCTGCAGGAGGTTGAACTCCTCGTTCTCGTACACCACTTTTTTGGTCAAACCGTAGCAGTTCAGCGGTTTGCCCTTGAGACTGAACACCGCCTGCGTGAGCACGTCCCGGGAGGCTGTGATGGAGCCGGAAGCGGAATCTCCTTCCGTAATGAAGAGGGTGGTTTCCAGCCGACGCTCGTTTTTGAGGTCGTTGTAGTGGATTTTGCAGTCCCGCAGCTTGCGGTTGTGCAGGGTGGCTTTCTTGGCGCGTTCGCGGGCTAATTTTTGGATGCCGGACAATTCCTTGCGCTCGCGTTCGGCACGCAAAATTTTGCGCTGAATGGCTTCTGCAATTTCCGGGTGGCGGTGCAGGAAGTTGTCCAGGGAAGTCTTGAGGAAGTCCGCAATAAAGGACCGAATCGACGGTCCGTCTGGGCCCATGTCGTTGGAGCCCAATTTCGTTTTGGTTTGGCTCTCAAAAATCGGCTCAATCACTTTGATCGATATCGCAACAATCACGCTTTGGCGGATGTCGGCGGGGTCGTACTGCTTTTGGTAAAAGCCGCGCAACGTTTGGACCAGCGCTTCGCGTAAGGCCGTTTGGTGGGTTCCTCCTTGGGTGGTATGCTGTCCGTTGACAAAACTGTGGTACTGCTCGGATTGGGAGCGCTCCGCGTGCACCAGGGCTATTTCAATATCCTCACCGCGCAGGTGAACGATGTCGTGGATGACCTCTCCACTCAAGGTGTTCTGGAGGAGGTCCTTCAGGCCGTTCTCGGAAAAGTACTTTTCTCCGTTGAGGTAAATGGACAGTCCCGGGTTCAGGTACACGTAGTTCCAAACCATTTTCTCCACGTACTCCATCTGGAACCGGTAGTTGGAGAACAAGCTGGGGTCCGGGGTAAAGACTACTTTGGTTCCGCGTCGGCCGGTGGATTCCTCCACCGCAGACTCTTCCACCAAAACACCTTGCTCAAAAACAGCCGTTTTGGTTTGGTTGTCGCGGATGGCCTGAACCAAGAATCGGGACGAAAGGGCGTTGACCGCTTTCGTGCCAACTCCGTTCAAACCCACAGACTTTTTAAATGCTTTGGAATCGTACTTGGCCCCGGTGTTCATCTTGGAGACGGCATCCACCATCTTGCCCAACGGGATGCCCCGGCCAAAGTCGCGCACCGTAACGGATCCGTTTTGCACGGAAATTTCCACGGTTTTTCCCGCGCCCATGACAAACTCGTCGATGGCGTTGTCCACCACCTCCTTGATCAAAATGTAAATGCCGTCGTCGGGGGCAGTGCCGTCCCCCATTTTGCCAATGTACATGCCCGGACGAAGCCGAATGTGCTCCTGCCACTCCAGACTCCGGATGTTGTCTTCGTTGTATTGAACGACGTCGGTCATGCCCTAAAGGTAAGGGATTAGACGTTGAAGCGAAAGTGCATGACGTCCCCGTCTTGAACTACATACTCCTTGCCTTCCACCCGCATCCGGCCAACTTCTTTGGCCGCAGCCTCGGATTTGTACTGCACGTAATCGCTGTAGGAAATCACCTCCGCGCGAATGAATCCTTTTTCAAAATCCGTGTGGATAACTCCCGCCGCTTGCGGCGCAGTGGCCCCCACCGGCACGGTCCAGGCGCGCACCTCTTTTACCCCGGCCGTGAAGTACGTCTGCAAATCCAGCAGGCTGTAGGCCGCGCGAATGACTTTGTTTACTCCCGGCTCTTCCAAGCCCAAGTCTGTCAAAAACAAGTTGCGCTCGTCGTAGGACTCCAGTTCCGCAATGTCCGCTTCCACGGCCGCTGCCAAAAACATGACGCCCGCTTTTTCAGCAGCCGCCATGGCACGCACCTGCTGCACGTAGTCGTTCCCACTTGCCGCCGCGGCCTCGTCCACGTTGCACACGTACAAAACAGGCTTTTCCGTCAACAACTGGTACTCGTCGATCCACACTTGCTCTTCCTCCGTGCGGTCAAAACCGCGCACGTTTTTGCCCTGCTCCAAGTGCTTTTTGATGCGCTCGGCCATGTCCACCTCACGCAGCGCTTCGCGTCCACCGGATTTTGCTGCTTTTTTGGCCTTGTCCACGCGCTTTTCCAACGTGTCCAAATCTTTCAACTGCAATTCAAAATCAATGGTTTCTTTGTCCCGCAACGGGTTGACCGTGCCGTCCACGTGCACCACGTTGGGGTTGTCGAAGCACCGAACAACGTGTAAAATAGCGTTGCACTCCCGAATGTTGCCCAAGAACTGGTTGCCCAATCCTTCGCCGCGAGAAGCCCCCTTCACCAAACCGGCAATGTCCACAATCTCCACTGTGGCGGGCAAAACGCGCTCTGGGTTGACCAGGGATTCCAATACTTCCAACCGCGAATCCGGCACATTCACTGTGCCCACATTGGGCTCAATGGTGCAAAACGGAAAGTTGGCCGCTTGGGCCTTCGCGTTGCTCAAACAGTTAAAAAGGGTGGACTTCCCTACGTTAGGAAGACCGACAATGCCGCACTTCATGAATGTTCTGCTTTTAAAAAGGCAAAGGTAGTCTGTAATCCTTCCTGCTCGGGTCGGGATTCCTTCCTACTTTTGCACAAACTTATCTCCCCAATACCCATGGCCGATTCCGCGCACCTCGAAGCCCTTTGTCCCCAAGTCCGACGCGACATCCTCCGCATGGTGCACGCGGTGAATTCAGGCCATCCCGGCGGTTCCATGGGCTGCACGGAATTTTTCGTAGCCCTGTATTTTGAGGCCCTGCAGCACACCCCCGTCCCTTTTGACATGAACGGAACTAACCAGGACGTATTCTACCTGAGCAACGGCCACATCTCCCCGGTATTCTACAGCATTTTGGCCCGTTCTGGGTATTTTGATTTGAGCGAATTGGCCACCTTCCGCAAGCTGAACTCCCGTTTGCAAGGCCACCCCACCACCCACGAGGGCTTGCCCGGCGTTCGCATGGCGAGCGGCAGCTTGGGGCAGGGATTGAGCGTTGCGTTGGGCACGGCCTTGGCCAAAAAATCCAACGGCGATTCGCAATTGGTGTACACCCTGCACGGCGACGGTGAGTTGCAAGAAGGTCAAATTTGGGAGGCCGTTCTGTACGCAGGTTCCAAAGGCGTGGACAATCTGATTGCCACGGTGGACGCCAACGGACAACAGATCGACGGCAGTACGGACCAAGTTTTGGCTTTGGGCAGCATTGGGGACAAGTTCGCCGCCTTCGGCTGGGACGTTTTGGACGTGGCCGAAGGAAACGATTTGGCCGCCGTTCGCGCGGGACTCGCGGAGGCCAAAGCGCGCACCGGAAAAGGAAAACCGGTAGTGGTTGTTTTGCGCACGTCCATGGGCCACGGAGTTGATTTCATGGCCGGAACCCACAAGTGGCACGGTGTTGCTCCCAACAACGACGAGTTGGCTCGTGCCTTGGCCCAGTTGCCGGAAACTTTGGGCGATTACTGAGCCGATGCGCCGTTGGTTCCTTGGCTTGGCCTTCGTGCTCGGTGCCGCCAATTTGGCGAGCGCCCAAGAGACGGCAACCCCACCGGAACCCAAACTCCCGCTCACCCGCATCCTTTTTGTGTTTGACGCCTCCTACTCCATGTACGGACGCTGGGAAAGCGGCACCAAAATGGAAACTGCCCAAAGCCTAATGGGCCGCTTTCTGGACAGTCTTGCGGTCCTTCCCAATCCAAATTTTCAGTTGGCTCTGCGCGCTTACGGGCACCAAAAACCTGTTCCGCCGCAAGACTGCGAAGACACAAAACTGGAAGTTCCCTTCGCCCCCAACAACGCCGGAAAAATCAAGAAACGCATCCAGAGCCTGCGCCCCATGGGTACCACCCCCATTGCGCGCTCCTTGCTCCGATCCGGCAACGACTTTCCCGCCTGCGCCGATTGCCGGAACATCATTGTGCTCATCACAGACGGTATTGAAGCCTGCGACGAGGATCCCTGTGCGGTTTCCGCCCTGCTCCAAAAGAAGGGAATCATCCTGAAACCTTTCGTCATTGGCGTGGGCCTCGACGGTTCCCAAAAAAAGGCGTTTGATTGCGTTGGTACCTACTTCGATGCGGCCGACGAACGCTCCTTTCGGCAAGCGTTGGGCATAGTCATTACCCAAGTTCTGGACAACACCACCGCGCAAATCAACCTGTTGGACGCCCGCGGACTGCCCACCGAAACGGACGTTCCCATCACCCTGCACGATCGGCTGTCGGGCAAACTGATCAAGTCCTTCGTACACACCCTGAACTACAAAGGAAATCCAGACACCTTGTTGCTGGATCCGCTCATGACCTACCGCATGACCGTCTTCACCGTACCTCCCGTCACCGTGGACTCTGTTTTTGTGGCAGCTGGAAAACACACCCCCATCGGCGCCAAAACCCCGCAAGGCAACCTGGAAGTATTGATGAACCGTTCCAGCACGTTCAACGTACCCAAAGCGGTTGTGCGATTGCCGGGACAATCCCAAGCGCTGCACGTCCAACCGTTCAACACCAAACAGAAATTCTTGGTGGGGACCTACCACGTTGAGTTGCTCACGTTGCCACGCTACTACGAAACCGTGCGCATTGAACCCGGAAAAACCACCACCCTCAGCCTCCCTGCGGCCGGTGACGTGACCGTACAACTGAAAACGGCCAGCGCTGGGGCCCTTTTTGTGGAACGTCAGGGCGGCGTCTGGGAATGGGTGGTGGATTTGGATCCGGTCCAAACCCGCCAACAATTTGCCCTGCAACCGGGGTCCTACCGCATGGTAGCGCGAGCACGTCAGGCGCAATCAACCCTTTATTCGGCCACCGTGCCGTTCACCGTCAGCTCCGGGGCCTCTACCCTGGTTAAAATACCGTAATTCACTAGCTCTATGGAACTTTCTGCATTGATCAACCAAGGAAATCAAGACACGCGCTCCGGATTTGGCGCCGGTTTGCTCGAACTCGGACGCACCAACCCCAACGTGGTGGCGCTGTGCGCGGACCTGACCGGCTCCTTGAAAATGGACGCCTTTGCGGCTGAGTTTCCGGAGCGTTTTTACCAAGTGGGTATTGCGGAAGCCAACATGATGAGCATGGCCGCCGGCATGACCGTGGGCGGGAAAATTCCGTTCACGGGAACCTTTGCCAACTTCAGCACCGGCCGGGTGTACGACCAAATTCGGCAGAGCATTGCCTACTCCGGCAAAAACGTCAAAATTTGCGCCAGTCACGCGGGATTAACCTTGGGCGAAGACGGCGCCACACACCAAATTTTGGAAGACGTCGGCATGATGCGCATGCTCCCGGGCATGGTGGTCATCAACCCGTGTGATTTCAATCAAACCAAGGCCGCAACCATCGCCATTGCCCACTACGACGGTCCGGTTTACCTGCGTTTTGGACGTCCCAAAGTACCCAATTTCACCCCCGCAGATCTGCCTTTTGAAATCGGCAAGGCGCTCACATTGCGCAGCGGATCCGACGTAACGCTTCTGGCCACGGGTCACTTGGTGTGGCCCGCGCTTCAAGCAGCCGAGAAATTGGCCGCTGCTGGCGTCAATGCCGAAGTCATCAACATCCACACCATCAAGCCGTTCGACGAAGAAGCCGTTTTGGCTTCCATCCAACGCACCGGCTGTGTCGTAACGGCTGAAGAGCACCAGCAGTACGGTGGATTGGGCGAATTGACGGCCGGGTTGCTGGCGCAGCACCTGCCAACCCCGTTGGAAATGGTGGCCGTTCGCGACTCCTTTGGGGAAAGCGGAACACCGGAGGATCTGATGGCCAAGTACGGATTGAACGAAGAAGCCATCGTGCAAGCCGCCCACCGCGTGCTTTCTCGCCGGGGATAATCTTCCAATGGAGCGAATAATCCATTCGCCCATTAAACCCTTGACGGAATTGTTCCTCTAACCGTACATGACGGATCGCGAGGAAAATGAAGTTGCGGCCCTTTGTTCCGACCGTCGGTACGAAGCGGCTTATGCGCTTTTGGTTCGTGCGCAAACGCCCCCCCTCTTTCGGCTGGCGGTTCGCATGGGATTGGATTCCGACGATGCTCAAGACGTGCTCCAAGACGCCTTTATCAACATTTGGCGCGCCTTGCCTCATTTTCGGGGCGATGCAAAATTCTCCACCTGGACCTACCGAATCGTTGCCAACGAAGCCTTGGCAGCGTTGCGCAAACAACAAAAAAGGAGGCTTTGGACGGTGCGCGCTTCCGACGCTCCCGAAGCCGTTGCAACGAGCGCCAGCAACGATGTTTATTTTCAGGCAGACGAAGCCCTGGCTTTACTCCATCGGGCCCAAGCCCAATTGC
The DNA here is from genome assembly GCA_945865885.1 of Owenweeksia hongkongensis DSM 17368. Taxonomy (GTDB): domain Bacteria; phylum Bacteroidota; class Bacteroidia; order Flavobacteriales; family Schleiferiaceae; genus CAMDTE01. The sequence goes on along the minus strand of CAMBEZ010000017.1, from coordinate 28,205 downwards.
CGGAAAAACAACGCCTGGTCTTCCAACTTAGGTACTTTGACGAAATGCCCTATTCGGAAATCGCCGCAATAACCGGTACGTCCGAAGGAGGACTTAAAGCCAACTACCACCACGCCGTCCAAAAAATTCGTGCGATGGTGCAAACGATTAAACCAAATCCAGCCGACGACCTCTTAAACGCAGAGAACGAATGAAACACGACGGAATACACCTCAACGAAGCAACCCTTGAGCGGCTTCAGAACCGACTGAGCGACCTTCCCCAGCGCGAGCGCCGGCGTGTGCGCGTACGGCGGTTGGTCACCGTTTGTTCAACTGCAGCGGCCGCAGTTGTGTTGTTGGTTTGGTTGCGCCTGGAATCCACCGCTCCTGCTATCCTACAGGCCGAAGCATGGCTCCACCAAACCACCAATTTAGAATTGATGGAGTCGCTGGAAACCAGATCTTGGGACTCGAATGCTGAAGAACTGGGTGCCCTGCTCACGGACGAAGAATTGAATCAATTATCCCTTGTTAAAACCTCGGAATCATGAACGCCAAAACAGTGAAAACAGGCTTATTTGCGGCTCTTTGGCTGGTCCTCCTGGCCGGAGCTTCGGCACAACCGACTGCTCGGAGGGAACAAACCAAGGAGCGTGTTGAGGCTGCACACATAGGGTTTTTAACGCACAAACTGAAACTCACCCCGTTTGAGGCACAAAAATTTTGGCCCCTGTACGAAGCCTACCGCGATGATATGGCCCAAGTAGACCGCGAACCTTTGCGGGGACTCCGCCGTGCGGCCGAAGACCCGGAACGATGGGCTGCCTTGACCGAAAAGGAAGCAGAGGAACTCATGCGCCGGCACGCCAAAGCCCTAGACGATAAAGAGCGAATCCGCCGTGCGTACCACACCAAATTCATGGACGTACTGTCGGCAAAAAAGGTCCTCATGCTGTACGTAGCGGAAGTTCAGTTCAAAGAAGCTATGCTGGATAAACTTCGCGAGCGCCAAGGTCCTCCGCGTCCGGGCGGTCCCGGAGGTCCAGGTGGCCCCGGTGGTGGCCGGCCGGGGCCCCGACCCGGGCGTCCTGGCCCACCCGCCCCAGAACCGATTTGGGAATGATCCATTGAGCCAAAACGCGGCACCAAATGCCGCGTTTTGCATGCAGCACGCACCTACCTTTGCACCATGGGCATTGGTTTGAAAGATCTGTTTTTGCGCCACAACGCGCAAACCACGGACTTTTCCTTGGCGTTGGAAATCAGTCGAGCAGAAGGCTCCTACCTCTACCGGCCCGACGGTTCCCGAATTCTGGATTTCATCTCCGGCATTGGTGTCAGCAACATGGGGCACGGCCGGCCGGAAATCGTATCCGCCGTTCAAGAGCAAGCTGCTCGCTACATGCACCTCATGGTGTACGGCGAAATGGTCCAGCAGCCTCAGGTGGCGTACGCACAAGCCTTAATCAAGGCATTTGACAACCATTTAGACAGCGTTTACTTCACCAATTCGGGGGCCGAAGCCATTGAGGGAGCGCTGAAGTTGGCCAAACGCGTTACCCAGCGCACGGAAATCGTATCGTTTGAAAACTCCTACCACGGCTCCACGGCCGGAGCCCTGAGCGCCATGGGAAGCGAGGAATACAAAAGCGCCTACCGCCCCTTGGTTCCTGGCCACATAATTGTTCCGTACAATAACCTTGCTGGGCTGGAGTCCATTGGCTCCCAAACCGCGGCCGTATTGGTGGAGCCCATCCAGAGCGAAAGCGGTTACCGCGCCGGAAATCCAGAGTTCTTGGCCGCGGTCCAAGCCGCCTGCCGCCGCTCTGGAGCCCTTTTGATCTTGGACGAAATTCAATGCGGCTTCGGACGAAGCGGCTCCCTTTTTGCTTACCAACACTACGGGCTTCAACCGGACATCCTCTGCCTGGGTAAGGCTCTAGGCGGCGGCATGCCCTTGGGCGCCTTTGCTGCAGCCCGCTCCTTAATGCATCAGTTGGCCCAGAACCCCATGCTAGGCCACATCACCACCTTCGGCGGTCACCCCGTCAGCTGCGCTGCCGGCAACGCCGCCCTGCACCTCCTCCAAAACGGCCCTGAATTACCGGACCTTCCCCGCAAGTCCTTGCTCCTCAAAAACCTTCTAGATCAGCTGCCCCACACCACCGGAATTTCCGGGACGGGGTTCCTCTGGTCCGTTGGCGTTGGATCGTTGGACCGGGCCATTCGCGTCCAGCACACCGCCTTGGAAAACGGCCTGCTGACGGACTGGTTCCTCTTTGAATCCACCGCCCTGCGCATTGCGCCTCCACTGACCTGCTCGGACGACGAATTGCGTTCTGGTGCTGACATCCTGGCCGACGCTTTGCGCCAACACCCCAATTAGACGCCTGTCTTTCTCCAACATCCCCTTCAAAATAAACAACCGTGGCCTACAACAAATCCAAACTCGTCCAAGGAATCGTCATCATTGCCATCGCCTTACCGCTGCTGTTTGCGGGCCCCGCTCTGTACCACTGGATAGGTGCTCCTGCCGTCCAACGGGGAGATTATACGTGGGCTTTAATCACCATCGTCTTCCTCTTTGGCGGTGCCGGATTTGGCTTTTGGGGACTCAAAGTCCTGATGGATGCCTTCTTCCAACCACGCCGCTAACCAAGTAAGTTGTTGACCAGCAGGGCAAGCCCCCGCCAAAACAAAAAGGGGCCGTCTTTTCAGACGGCCCCTTAATTTTTCTTGGTTCACTAACTCGGTTCAAGCTTCGCCAGCGGGTCCCCCGAAGTGGAGCGGAATGGCCGGAGCCGTGCTCTCTTCGATGTCCCCGTGTGCCGCTTCGTAGCGGGCCACGTTTTCTTGCAAAGCCGCCACCAAACGCTTGGCGTGCTGCGGGGTCAGTATGACACGTGACTTAACGCGTGCCTTAGGAATCCCCGGCATCAATTGAATAAAATCCACCACAAACTCCGTGTGGGAGTGGTTGATGATGGCCAAATTGCTGTAGACACCGTCCGCCATTTCGGGCGACAATTCCACTTGAATTTGGTTCTCTTGCGGAGCGTCCATTTTATTCAGCTGCTTCAATATCTACCTCTTTCGACGCCATCATGCGATCGTAGTCTTCCTTGGAACCCACGATGCTGGTGTAGTAACGCTTCATGCCGGTACCCGCTGGGATGCGGTGACCCACAATTACGTTCTCTTTCAAGCCGTCCAGGGTATCTACCTTGCCGGCCACCGCCGCCTCGTTCAACACCTTGGTGGTCTCTTGGAACGATGCCGCAGAAATGAAGGACTTCGTTTGCAACGAAGCACGCGTGATGCCCTGCAACACCACACGAGCGGTGGCCGGATCAGCATCGCGAGCCGTTACTTGGTTCTTGTCCAAGCGCTTCAAACGAGAGTTCTCGTCGCGAAGACGACGCGAATTGATGATCATGCCTTCCTTCAACTCGTCGCTGTCGCCGGCATCCATCACCACTTTTTTGTCGAAAATACGGTCGTTCTCCAAAATGAAATCCGACGTGTGAACCAGGTGTCCTTCCAAGAAGAGCGTATCGCCGGAGTCTTGAATTTCCACCTTGCGCATCATCTGACGCACAATCACTTCAAAGTGCTTGTCGTTGATTTTTACGCCCTGCAAACGGTATACTTCTTGAATTTCGTTGACCAAGTACTCTTGAACCTTGGTGGGGCCTTGGATGGCCAAAATGTCCGACGGGGTAATGGCTCCGTCGCTCAGCGGGTGCCCGGCGCGAACGTAGTCGTTCTCCTGCACCAAAATCTGCTTGTTCAAGTTGATCAGGTACCGGTGCTGCTCGCCCGTGCGGCTTTCGATGATGATCTCGCGGTTACCGCGCTTGATCTTGCCGTACGAAACCGTTCCGTCGATTTCAGCTACAACCGCCGGGTTGGACGGATTGCGCGCTTCAAACAATTCCGTAACGCGGGGCAAACCGCCCGTGATGTCACCGGATTTAGCACCCCGACGAGGAATCTTCACCAAAACCTTACCGGCTTTGATGTCTTCACCATCGTTCACCATCAAGTGAGCGCCCAAAGGCAAGGTATAGTGCTTCAACTCGCCGCCTTTCTTGTCGCGGATTTGCAACGTAGGCACCAACTTCTTGTTGTTTCGGGAATCGGAAATAACCTTGTCCTGGAAGCCGGTCTGTTCGTCAATTTCAACCTTGTAGGTGATGCCTTGAACGATGTCCTGGTACGCAATGATACCGGAAGTTTCAGCAACAATAACGGCATTGTACGGGTCCCAAGAACAAACTTCTACACCCTTCTCAACCTTCTGGCCGTGCTTCACGCGCAACGCTGAGCCGTAGGGAATGTTGGAGGTTTGAACCGCAATTCCGGTTTTCTCATCCACCACCTTCACTTCGCCGGTACGGCCAATGACGATGTCAATGATGTTTCCGTCTGAGTCTTCACCCTTAACCGTACGAACTTCTTCCAATTCCAGTTTACCCGCAAAACGAGTCAACAGACGGCTTTCCTCGGAAATATTGCCCGCAGTACCGCCCACGTGGAAGGTACGCAACGTCAACTGGGTTCCCGGTTCACCGATGGACTGAGCCGCAATGACACCAACCGTTTCACCGGTTTGCACCGGCTTGGCTGTGGCCAAGTTGCGTCCGTAACACTTCGCGCATATACCGCGCTTGCTTTCGCACGTCAATGCAGAGCGCACTTCCACCATTTCGATGGGCGAGTCCGCAATGCCTTTGGCCGCTGTTTCGTTGATCAACGTACCGGATGGAACGTACACTTCGCTCGTAAACGGATCGATGACGTCCACCAGGGCCACACGGCCCAAGATGCGATCGTACAAAGATTCCACCACTTCCTCGTTTTTCTTCAAAGGAGTGATTTCCAAGCCGCGTAGCGTTCCGCAATCGTCTTCGTTGATGATGACATCCTGCGCCACGTCTACCAAACGACGCGTCAAGTATCCGGCGTCGGCCGTTTTCAAGGCCGTATCCGCCAGACCCTTACGGGCACCGTGGGTGGAGATAAAGTACTCCAAGATGGACAGACCTTCCTTAAAGTTCGAAATGATCGGGTTCTCAATGATCTCGCCACCTCCGGAACCGGATTTTTGGGGCTTGGCCATCAATCCGCGCATTCCGGACAACTGACGAATCTGTTCTTTTGAACCCCGTGCACCGGAGTCCAACATCATGTAAATAGGGTTAAATCCTTGACGATCGTGGATCAAGTGGTTCATGGCCGCCTGCGTCAAACGCGCGTTGGTGGTGGTCCATACATCGATTACCTGATTGTAACGTTCGTTGTTTGTGATCAGACCCATGTTGTAGTTCATGAAGATGCCTTCCACCTCTTCATTCGCTCCTTGGATCAAGGATTCTTTTTCTTTCGGTACCACGATGTCACCCAACGAGAACGACAGTCCTCCTTTAAAGGCATTCGTGTAACCCAAATGCTTCATGTCGTCCAAGAACTTCGCCGTCGTGGGGACGTCTGTCCGGCGCAAAACATCAGCAATGATATCGCGCAAGGCCTTTTTGGTCAACAATTCGTTGATGTAGCCCACTGTGGTTGGCACTACCTGATTGAACAAGATGCGTCCTACCGTCGTTTCAATCAACTTGATTACGTGCTCCCCGTTCTCCACGGTGCGCGTACGAACTTTGATTATGGCGTGCAGATCCACTGCCTTCTCGTTGTAGGCAATCATCACCTCTTCTGGCGAATAGAACACCTTGCCCTCGCCCTTGATGGGGTGTTCTGGGGTGTCTTTGCGGGCCTTGGTCATGTAGTACAGACCCAAAACCATGTCTTGCGACGGTACCGTGATCGGAGATCCGTTGGCAGGATTCAAAATATTGTGCGAAGCCAACATCAAAATTTGTGCTTCCAAAATAGCCGCAGGTCCCAAAGGCAAGTGAACGGCCATCTGATCTCCGTCAAAGTCAGCGTTGAAGGCCGTACACGTCAGCGGGTGAAGTTGAATAGCCTTGCCCTCAATCAACTTAGGCTGAAAGGATTGTATGCCCAAACGGTGCAACGTTGGAGCCCGGTTTAAAAGCACCGGGTGACCTTTCATCACATTTTCCAAGATGTCCCAAACAACCGGCTCACGCTTGTCAATGATTTTCTTCGCAGATTTAACCGTTTTAACGATTCCGCGCTCAATCAACTTACGAACCACAAACGGCTTGAACAATTCTGCCGCCATGTCTTTCGGTAAACCGCACTCGTGCAGCTTCAATTCCGGTCCAATAACGATTACAGAACGAGCAGAGTAGTCCACTCGCTTACCCAATAGGTTTTGGCGGAAACGACCCTGTTTGCCCTTCAAGCTGTCGGACAAAGACTTCAAAGCGCGGTTGCTCTCCGTCTTCACGGCGCTCGCCTTGCGGGTGTTGTCAAATAAGCTGTCCACAGACTCTTGAAGCATGCGCTTCTCGTTGCGCAAAATGACTTCTGGAGCCTTGATTTCCAACAAACGCTTCAAACGGTTGTTGCGGATGATGACCCTGCGGTACAAGTCATTCAGGTCGGAGGTTGCAAAGCGACCGCCGTCCAACGGAACCAATGGGCGCAATTCCGGCGGAATTACGGGGATCACCTTCATGATCATCCACTCCGGATTGTTCTCCATGCGAAGGTTGGCCTCGCGCAGGTTTTCCACCACCTGCAAACGCTTGAGCGCCTCTTGCTTCCGCTGTTGGCTGGTCTCGTTGTTTGCGCGGTGACGCAATTCATAAGACAAATCGGCCAAATTCAGACGCTGTAGAAGCATCAACAAGGCATCGGCACCCATTTTCGCAATAAACTTATTGGGATCGGTGTCCTCCAGGAAGTGGTTGTCTTGTTTTGGGAAACGATCCAAAGCGTCCAAATACTCTTCCTCCGTCAAGAACTGAAGTACTTGAAAGGATTTACCCTCCGCGTCTACGGCCAGACCCGGCTGGATCACCACGTAACGCTCGTAGTAAATAATCATGTCCAACTTCTTGCTGGGCAATCCCAGTAAGTAGCCAATTTTGTTCGGTAAGGAACGGAAGTACCAAATGTGCGCAACCGGTACCACCAAAGAGATGTGACCAATCCGCTCACGACGAACTTTCTTTTCCGTAACCTCTACCCCGCATCGATCGCAAACAATCCCTTTGTATCGGATGCGCTTGTACTTGCCGCAGGCACATTCAAAATCCTTTACAGGACCAAAAATCCGCTCGCAGAACAAGCCATCGCGCTCTGGCTTGTGGGTACGGTAGTTAATGGTTTCCGGCTTCAGAACTTCACCGCTTGAACGTCCCAAGAGAAACTCTGGTGACGCCAAACTGATGGTTATGGACTCAAAGGAACCCGGGTTGTAATCAACTTTCGATTGCATAGGAATGCTTTTATTTTCTTCGTTCAAGCGTTCAATCCAAGGAAACTTTCAAGCCCAGACCCTGAAGCTCGTGCAACAATACGTTGAACGACTCAGGAATTCCCGGCTCCGGCATGCGATCGCCCTTCACAATGGCTTCGTACGTTTTGGCACGGCCCACAACATCGTCGGACTTTACGGTCAGGATTTCGCGCAGGATGTTGGATGCACCAAAGGCCTCCAACGCCCACACTTCCATTTCTCCAAAACGCTGTCCACCAAACTGTGCTTTACCGCCCAAAGGCTGCTGTGTAATCAACGAGTACGGTCCAATCGAACGTGCGTGCATCTTGTCGTCCACCATGTGGCCGAGTTTCAGCATGTAAATCACACCAACCGTTGCCTTTTGGTCGAATCGGTCGCCCGTTCCACCATCGTACAAATGCGTATGACCGTACATCGGCAAGCCAGCGTCCTCAAGTTCGATTCCGATTTGATCCAAGGAGGCGCCGTCAAAAATGGGCGTTGCGTACTTGCGGTCCAGCTTCATGCCGGCCCAACCCAAAACGGTCTCGTAAATCTGTCCGATGTTCATCCGGGAAGGTACGCCCAGCGGGTTCAACACGATGTCTACCGGAGTTCCATCTTCCAAGAAAGGCATGTCCTCTTCGCGAACGATTTTGGCCACAATACCCTTATTTCCGTGGCGTCCGGCCATCTTATCGCCAACTTTCAGTTTGCGCTTCTTGGCTACGGTAACCTTGGCCAACTTCACAATACCGGCGGGCAATTCATCGCCCACGCTGATCGTAAACTTCTTGCGTCGGTATACCCCAGTCAAGTCACTCACCTTGATTTTGAAGTTGTGCAACAACTTGTCGATTAAGATATTCTTATCGGCATCCGTGGTCCACACTCCACCGGTCAGGTGGGTGTAGTCCTCAACCGCGTTGAGTACCTTTTGTGTAAACTTCGTGCCTTTCGGAATGATTTCCTCGTTCAAATCGTTGGTTACACCTTGGCTGGTTTTACCGGCCACCAAATGCCCCAACTTGTCCAAGAAATTCACGCGCAACACCTCCAACTGAGAAGCAAATTCCAATTCGAGTGTTTCCAACTCTTCCTTGTCCTTCTTGCGCTGGTTCTTGTCCTTCAAACTACGGCTGAACAGCTTCTTGTCAATGACCACACCGCTCAACGAAGGAGAAGCCTTCAACGATGCATCTTTCACGTCGCCAGCCTTTTCGCCAAAGATGGCGCGCAACAACTTTTCTTCCGGAGACGGGTCGCTCTCGCCTTTTGGCGTGATCTTGCCGATCAGAATGTCGCCGGGCTTGATTTCCGCACCCACGCGCACGATTCCGTTCTCGTCCAAATCTTTGGTGGCCTCTTCGCTGACGTTCGGAATATCCGCCGTCAATTCTTCCATGCCCAACTTGGTGTCGCGCACTTCCAAAGAGTACTCATCAATGTGCAAAGACGTGAAGATGTCTTCGCGGACCACGCGCTCGTTGATCACGATAGCGTCCTCAAAGTTGTATCCTTTCCAAGGCATGAACGCTACCAGCAGGTTGCGGCCCAAGGCCAGCTCACCACCTTGCGTTGCGTAACCTTCGCAAAGAACCTGTCCCTCTTCCACGCGCTCTCCCTTCACAACGATGGGGCGCAGGTTGATGGTGGTGCTTTGGTTGGTCTTCAAAAACTTCACCAACGGGTAAACCTTGACATTGCTTTCAAAGCTAACCAGGGTGTCCTCTTCGGTGCGGTCGTAAGCAATGTGGATTTCGTTGGCATCCACGTACTGGACCGTTCCCAGACCTTCCGCGTTGATCAACACGCGCGAATCGCGCGCCACTTGCTGCTCCAAGCCGGTTCCAACAATCGGGGCTTCAGGACGCAACAAAGGCACGGCCTGACGCATCATGTTGGACCCCATCAAAGCCCGGTTGGCGTCGTCGTGTTCCAAGAAAGGAATCATCGACGCGGAAATCGAAGCGATTTGGTTAGGAGCCACGTCCATCATGTCGATTTGCGTGGGTTCCATCATGGGGAAGTCGCCTTCGTCCCGAACTTTTACGCGCGGGTTGACAAAGGTTCCGTCTGCATTCAATGCAGCATTGGCTTGTGCAATAACGCGGTTTTCTTCTTGCTCCGCGGAAAGGTAAACGGGCGCATCTTTCAGGTTAACAACACCACCCTCTATCTTCCGGTAGGGAGTTTCGATGAAGCCCATGGTGTTCACCTTCGCGTAAACGCAAAGCGAAGAAATCAAACCGATGTTTGGACCTTCCGGCGTCTCAATAGGGCACAAACGGCCGTAGTGGGTGTAGTGAACGTCACGCACCTCAAATCCTGCGCGTTCGCGGCTCAAACCACCGGGTCCTAGTGCAGAAAGACGACGCTTGTGCGTGATTTCCGCCAACGGGTTGGTCTGGTCCATGAACTGGCTCAACTGATTCGTTCCAAAGAACGAGTTGATCACAGAACTCAGTGTTTTGGCGTTGATCAAATCAATCGGCGTGAACACTTCGTTGTCGCGCACATTCATGCGCTCCCGGATGGTACGGGCCATGCGGGCAAGCCCTACGCCAAACTGGTTGGCCAACTGCTCACCCACCGTGCGCACACGACGGTTGGACAAGTGGTCAATATCGTCCACTTCCGCCTTGGAGTTGATCAACTCAATCAAGTAGCGAACAATGGAGATGATGTCTTCTTTGGTCAGGACCTGTACCGAATTGCTAATGTTCAATCCCAATTTTTGGTTCAAACGGTAACGACCTACGTCGCCCAAGTTGTACCGCTGCTCGGAGAAGAACAATTTATCAATTATGCCACGTGCCGTCTCTTCGTCCGGAGCCTCTGCGTTGCGCAACTGACGGTAGATGTACTCCACCGCCTCGCGTTCGGAATTCGTTTGGTCCTTCTGTAAAGTGTTGTAAATGATGGCGTACTCGCCAGCTTCTACATCGTCCTTGTGCAACAAAATAGCTGGAACGTCCGCCTCCAAGATCATGTCTAGGTGCTCCTTTTCCAGAACCGTGTCGCGCTCCAAAATCACTTCGTTCCGCTCAATAGACACCACTTCTCCGGTATCCTCGTCTACGAAATCTTCACGCCAGGATTTGAGTACGCGCGCCGCCAACTTGCGGTCCAGCACACGCTTCAAACCAGCCTTGGATACTTTTACTTCCTCGGCCAAACCGAAGATCTCCAAAATGTCTTTATCGCGCTCAAATCCAATAGCACGGAACAACGTCGTCACCGGCAACTTCTTCTTCCGGTCAATGTACGCGTACATCACGTTGTTGATGTCCGTTGCAAATTCAATCCAGCTGCCTTTGAACGGGATGATCCGCGCAGAGTACAACTTCGTACCGTTGGCGTGGTAGCTCTGTCCAAAGAAAACGCCTGGAGAACGGTGCAACTGGGAAACCACAACGCGCTCTGCACCGTTCACAATGAACGTGCCGCGCGGGGTCATATAGGGGATAGTGCCCAAATAAACGTCCTGAACGATGGTCTCAAAGTCCTCGTGTTCGGGATCGGTACAATACAATTTTAGGCGGGCCTTCAGCGGAACGCTAAAAGTTAAACCGCGTTGAATGCACTCCATTTCGGAGTACCGTGGAGGGTCGACGAAGTAGTCGATAAACTCCAGAACAAACTGATTACGGGAATCCGTAATCGGGAAGTTCTCTGCGAAGGTTTTAAAAAGTCCTTCGAGCTTTCGATCGTCCGGCTTGGTTTCGATTTGAAAAAAGTCACGGAACGACTTGATTTGGATGTCCAGAAAGTCCGGGCTGTCTGCCGGCGCAATGGTGGACGAGAAATTAATCCGAGGGGTTGCTTTCGCCATGGAACTCACCGCTTAATAAAGGGAGGAATGGAAATAATGCAAAAAAGGGTTTAGGTCCCGGGGCACGCCCCGAAGACCTAAACCGTGAAGGGAGGTAAGTAGCTTACGCCAACTCAACCACAGCCCCAGCTTCTTCAAGCTGCTTCTTGAGGGCTTCGGCTTCGTCTTTGGAAATGCCTTCCTTGATCTTGCCAGGAGCGCCGTCAACGGCATCCTTAGCTTCTTTAAGACCAAGACCGGTCATTTCTTTAACCAACTTAACAACAGCCAACTTAGAGGCACCTGCGTCTTTCAAAATTACGTCGAAAGAGGTCTTCTCTTCAGCTGCGGCAGCACCACCGGCAGCAGGAGCAGCAACAGCCACAGCAGCAGCTGCAGGCTCGATGTTGTACTCCGCTTTCAGGTAGTTAGCCAATTCACTTACTTCTTTAACGGTGAGGTTCACCAGAGCATCACCGAGGGTTTTGATATCCGCCATTGTAGGGATTTTTTTAACGTTTAATTAATTGCAACAGTTGGAAGCTGAGTGCGTACTAGGTTTAAGCGTTGCGTTCTTCCAAAGCCTTGACAAGACCCGCAACTTTTTGGCCGGCGCCACTCTGCAGAGCAGAGATGACGTTTTTGGCCGGGCTCTGCAAAAGCAAGATGATGTCGCCAATCATTTCTTCGCGCGACTTCAACGTTGCCAATGCCTCGAGCTGAGCATCACCAATGAATACCGCTTCATCGATGTAGGCACCCTTCAACAGGGGCTTATCCGAAGTTCTGCGGAATTCTTTGATCAAACGCGCAGGGGCATTGCCCTGCTCGGCGATCAAGATGCTTGTATTCCCGTGAAGCTGACCGAACAGCTCGTCAAAATTCTTTGACGAACGCTCCATGGCCTTCTTCAACAAGGTATTCTTCACCACGGATAACTGAATGCCCTGCTTTGCGCACATTCTGCGCAAGTTGCTGGTGGATTCAGCGTCCAGACCGGCGATATCGGCCAAGTAAATCGTGCTGGTTCCTTCCAACATACCCACCAATTCCTCAATCGCTTGATTTTTTTGCTCTTTCGTCATGGGGATTCAATTAGAAGGTTTTCGTGTCTACAGCAACTCCAGGACCCATGGTTGGGCTCAAAAAGATGCTCTTAATGTAGGTCCCTTTCGCCGCAGATGGCTTCATGCGAACCAACGTCTTCAGAACCTCTTCGGCGTTCTCACGCAACTTGTCTGCCTCAAAAGAGACACGACCGATGCTGGCGTGTACAATACCGTAGCGATCCACCTTGAAGTCAATCTTACCGGCCTTTACTTCGGAAACGGCTTTGCCAATTTCCATGGTAACGGTACCGGTCTTTGGGTTTGGCATCAAACCGCGTGGACCCAGAATACGGCCCAACGGTCCTAACTTACCCATCGCAGCAGGAACGGTGATGATGACATCAACGTCGGTCCAGCCGTTTTTGATTTTATCCAAGTATTCGTCCATACCCACGAAATCAGCTCCCGCTGCCTTTGCCTCTGCCTCCTTGTCTGGAGTTACCAAAGCCAAAACACGCACGGTCTTACCGGTTCCGTGAGGAAGGCTTACCACACCGCGAACCATTTGATTGGCTTTGCGGGGGTCTACGCCTAAACGAACGGCCAAGTCAACGGAACCGTCAAACTTGGTCGTGCTCACGTTCTTCACCAACGCTGTTGCGTCGGCCAAAGCGTACTGCTTGATGATGTCCACCTTCGCTGCAGCTTCTTTCTGTTTTTTAGTCACTTGTGCCATGATGCGGTCGTGTTACAGGTTAATTAGGCTTTTGGCCTGTGACAGTAATGCCCATGCTTCGCGCCGTTCCGGCGACCATGCTCATGGCAGATTCCAAGGTGAAACAGTTCAGATCGGACATTTTGTCCTCTGAGATTGCCTTTACTTGATCCCAGGTTACCTTACCTACTTTCGTCCGATTGGGGATGGCAGAGCCACTCTTCAGTTTGGCTGCTTCCAACAACTGAACGGGTACAGGTGGATTCTTGACGACAAAATCAAATGACTTGTCGACGTAAACCGTGATGACTACTGGGCAGAGTTTTCCTTGCTTTTCTTGCGTGCGTGCATTGAACTGCTTGCAAAATTCCATGATGTTTACCCCCTTCGCACCCAAGGCCGGACCTACGGGAGGAGAAGGGTTGGCAGCACCACCGCGAACCTGCAGCTTGATCATTGCGCTTACCTCTTTCGCCATTTCTTTGTTCTTACGTGGTTAACTCTCTGTGGAACTCATTGGTCGCTTGTGTTGGAAGCCCACTCGTGACCGCAACGGGAGTTCCGTCCGTTGTTACTATTCTTTTTCTACTTGCATAAATCCAAGCTCCAATGGGGTTTTGCGGCCAAAAATCTTAACCGTAACCTCCACTTTGCGCTTTTCTTCAAAAATCTTTTCAACGGTGCCGGTAAAGTCACGGAACGGACCGTCGATAACTTTAACAGACTCGCCTATAACAAACGGAACCGCAATGTGTTCGGCCGTTTCCGCCAACTCATCTACCTTACCCAACATGCGATTTACCTCGCTTTGGCGCAAGGGGGTGGGCTCGCCGCCCTTGGCTTCACTCAAGAAACCAATAACACCCGTAACATTTTTGATGGTATGTACTGCTTCACCCGTCAGGATCAACTCCACCATGATGTAGCCCGGGAAGAAATTGCGCTCTTTAAGCACCTTTTTGCCGTTGCGGATTTGGTATACCTTTTCGGTGGGAACCAAGATTTGTCCCATCAAGTCCGACAACCCAATACGGGCTATTTCGTTCTCAATGTAAGACTTGATCTTGTTCTCTTGGCCACTAATGGCCCGAACCACATACCATTTTTTACCCGACTCACTCATTTCTTATGGGGGACTTACGCAAACAGGGAATACAAGAAGTCCAATGCACCCGCCAGCGACTTATCCATGGCAAATACGACCAAAGAAAACATCAGGGAGGCCACAATAACCAACACAGTACTCTTCTGTAGCTCCGCCCACGTCGGCCAAGTAGAGTGCTTGGCGAATTCTTCGTAGGACGACTGCAAGTAGGTTTTCAATTTTTCCATAACGATCGTTTTTCCTAGCACGGGTGGAGAGATTCGAACTCCCATCAAAGGTTTTGGAGACCTCTATTCTACCCTTGAACTACACCCGTAAGTGGGAAAAGGTGCTCCGGATTTGACCCCGGAACACCTTGTATCCATTGATTCTACGAATTAATCTATGATCTCCGTAACCTGACCAGCACCGACGGTGCGGCCACCTTCGCGGATAGCGAAGCGGAGACCCTTGCTGATAGCAACTGGGGCGATCAAGTTAACCTCGATGGACAAGTTGTCACCGGGCATAACCATCTCAACACCAGAAGGCAGCATGATTTCTCCTGTTACGTCAGTGGTACGCAAGTAAAACTGAGGACGGTAACGGTTGTGGAAAGGAGTGTGGCGACCGCCTTCTTCTTTCTTCAAGATGTACACCTCAGCCATAAACTTTTTGTGTGGCTTAACGGAACCTGGCTTGCAGATCACCATACCGCGACGGATAGCTGCTTTGTCAACTCCGCGCAACAACAAACCTACGTTGTCACCTGCTTCGCCACGATCCAAGATCTTGCGGAACATTTCAACTCCAGTGATGGTAGAGGACATCTTCTCGTCACCAAAGCCGATGATATCAACGCTGTCTGCCGTGTTCGCAACGCCAGTCTCAATACGACCGGTTGCAACGGTACCACGACCGGTAATGGAGAACACGTCTTCAACAGGCATCAAGAATGGCTTCTCGTTGTCGCGAACTGGCTCTTCGATCCACGTATCAACCGCGTTCATCAGCTCCATGATCTTCTCAACCCACTTGTCTTCGCCGTTCAATCCACCCAAGGCAGAACCCTGAATGACTGGCGTGTTATCGCCGTCGAACTTGTAGAAAGTCAACAAATCGCGGATTTCCATTTCAACCAACTCCAACAATTCGGAGTCGTCTACCATGTCCACTTTGTTCATGAAGACCACCAAGCGTGGAACACCTACCTGACGAGCCAACAGAATGTGCTCGCGCGTCTGGGGCATAGGACCGTCGGTAGCAGCTACTACCAAGATCGCACCATCCATCTGAGCGGCACCCGTGACCATGTTCTTCACATAGTCAGCGTGACCCGGGCAGTCAACGTGGGCGTAGTGACGGTTTGCCGTCTCATACTCCACGTGAGCCGTGTTGATAGTAATACCACGCTCCTTTTCTTCGGGAGCTGCGTCGATCGAATCGAACGAACGCTTTTGAGACAAGCCTTTGTCAGCTAACACAGAAGTGATAGCAGCTGTCAATGTCGTTTTGCCATGGTCAACGTGACCGATGGTGCCGACGTTCAGGTGCGGTTTGTTCCGCACGAAATTCTCTTTTGCCATGGTGTTTTAGTTAATTGAAATTGAACAGAGAGAATGAATTTGAGCCAATGGCGGGAATTGAACCCGCGACCTTTTCCTTACCAAGGAAACGCTCTACCCCTGAGCTACATCGGCAGTGCGATCCTTGAGCGGAAGACGGGATTCGAACCCGCGGCCCTCAGCTTGGAAGGCTGATGCTCTACCAACTGAGCTACTTCCGCAATGAATCGACTGTGGGGAGAGCAGGATTCGAACCTACGTAGGCGTAGCCAACAGATTTACAGTCTGCCCCGTTTAACCGCTTCGGTATCTCCCCAATGAGTGCAACCAAAAAGTCATAAAGAAAATGCCTGGAGTAGAGCCAGCAGAGGGACTCGAACCCCCGACCTGCTGATTACAAATCAGCAGCTCTACCAACTGAGCTATGCTGGCAGAAAAAAAAGGAAAATTTCCTCCTTTGCAGATTCTTTAAAAGAACGTTCCGTATCTCAAGCATGGTGCGCTTTTTGAAACGGACTGCAAATGTAGGAAATTTTCCAATCCCCGCAAAGAGTCTCTAAAAATTAATGCGATCGCCGGCGGGATTTTGCCTTTTGAACCCATCGTGCCGCAGCGCGAAAGGCTGCATGAACCGCTTGGTCAAAGGTACTGCCCTCCTTTTTCAACACCAATGAACCACCGGGAAGCTGGATTTTGACTTCAACAACTTTTATGAGCTTTCCGTCTTTGTTTTCCCTGCGCAGGTAAACATCTCCCCGAACCGCATCGGCCGCTATACGGCCCAGCTTGTTCAACTTCTCCGCAATCATTCCCGACAGACGGTCGCTGTATTTGACGTCTACGGCATGGACAATAGCATGCATGTTTTTTGGGTTTTAAGAGCGCTGCCCTTCCCGGCCTCTAGGGTGCGCCCGCTGTACAACGGACTTCAATTGCTCTATGGACGCGTGGGTGTACACTTGGGTGGCCGAGAGATTCGCGTGCCCCAAAAGACTGCGAATCGACGCCAAGTCTGCTCCCATGTCCAGCAAATGCGTGGCGAAGGTGTGCCGCAACACGTGCGGACTGGCCTTTTCGACACTACTTGCACTTTGAAGGTACGAATGAACAACGGAATAAACACGCTTGGGGGTCATTGTTTTTTCAGCCGATTCCCAAAAAAGTACCGAGTCCGTAGAGATTCCTGACGTCTCGCACGCCCGTCGGTATTCCTCCAGCCCTTCAAGCCAAACGGACAAGGCCGGCAACAGGCGCTCTTTGTTTCCCTTTCCCAAAATTCGAACGGTCTGAGCGGATCCATCGACGTCTGCCCAACGCATCTGGAGCAATTCTGCGCGACGGATGCCCAGCGCATAAAGCGTAAGTAAAAGGAATCGGTCGCGCGTTCCCAACCAACCGGCTTCAAAGCGATCTGGGTCCAAGAGCCGCTCGACTTCGTCGGACTTAAGAACCCGCACGATGCGCTTGGGGACTTTTAATCCGCGCAGCAGCACCGCCGGCTGGGGCACCCCTTCCCAAAGCAGTCTGGCAAATCCAAAGTAGGTCCGCAATGCGGACAAGCGTCGATTCAACGTTCGGGAGGACAAGCCGGCCTCCGCACCCTCTGCCAGCCACGAGCGCAGGTGCACAACCTTGATTCCTTGCGGCGTAGACTCGTCGTAAACCGAATGAACATACTGCACAAAGAAAAAGAGATCGCTGCTGTAGGCGGCCACCGTGGCGGGCGACAGTCTGCGCTCCAACAGCAGGTGATCCGCAAAGGCGTCCAGCCCAAATGAGTTCAAATCCGGCACGGTAGCGAAGGTACCAAATAAAGCGCCCTGCAAACCGGTGGTTTGCAGGGCGCCTATGCTTGGTGCAGCACAAGGGATTATTCCATCTCCTCGCGTCGCATATTCTGAACGTAAGCCGCTTTAATGACCTCCATACGTCGAGAAATCGACTTCTTTTGGAATGCTTGGCGGGAACGCAGCTGGCGCATAGTACCGGTTTTGTCGAACTTGCGTTTGTAACGCTTCAACGCGCGGTCAATGCCTTCGCCTTCTTTAATTTGAATTACCAACATGCTAAAACACCTCCTCTCATTAAGGGTGCAAAGATAGCGAATCTTTTCGATTCAAAACGAAGTAGCGCTTCAGCTGATGCACATCGACGTCTGACCATCCGGGGACGGCCCGCAACTCAGCCCAAGACCGGACCGGACGTACCGATCTCCGGTACTTGCCCAGTGACCGCGCACGCTCCCAGCCCACCAAAGGATGGCCGGCCAGCACGGGTTCCGGCAGGCGATTCAAGATCCGGCGCGGCGGCAGGGAATCCAACTCCCAGACCACCGGCCACGTGCGCGCCGAGGAAGGCAACTGGTCCAGTGCGGAAAATCCGCACCACCGCTGGCGTTCTTTTAGAAAATGACGAAGTGCGCCGGGCAACACCCCCCAACGGGCCAATTCCAAACTGTCTACCGAGTTGAGGCCAACCGTACTTTTTGGAAAACGCAGTTTGGGGCGCTGCACCCAAATTTGATTGGTATCCACAGCCCGACGCGGGCCAGTGGCGAACTCTTTCCGGATGTAGGGACGCCGAAACGGATGCTCCCTCTTGCTCCGGTTCACAGAACGAATCGGCTCCGGATACCAGAGGGGTGTTTCGTAGGCGGTATTTCCGCGCCAATAAACATTTAGCCCAACAGCTCCGTACGCACCGATCAGAATCAATCCAATCCCCAAGCGTTGGAGCCGGCCAGGCGCTTTCATGCGTCAATCGCGTTCGTCGTTTTCGTTGAAGGAGTCCGGCTCCGGCTTAGCGGGTATCCGCAACACCAGAACAAAAAAGTAAACCGTGAATACGGTGACTACCCCTTGGGCCAAGACCATGGTGGTCAATGCTGCATCGTTCATGATTAGCGGATTGTGGCCTTGCGGCGTTTTTGGTAAGCAAGGTAAACGGCCCAGGCAATGCCCAAGTAAAGTGCTAAAAGAAGCAAACGAGCACCTACCACGTAGGGACTCGCGGGCAGGGTCAGCTTTTCGTAAATAGCGGGCAAAGATCCCAAGAAAACACCCAAAAGGATCACGGGAGTGACGTACTTAATGATGAATCGATAGACCCGTGGAATCCGCAAATCCGCACCGTGGTTGATCTCCTCCCAACCCTTATCCATGCCAAACACCCAGGCGAAGAGAATTACTTCCAGCAATGCAAAAACCACCAAACTGACGGTACCGGCCCAGTAATCGTATTCGTCGAACACCCCTTCGTTGAAATACAACACGGTTGGAGCTCCAAAAACGAGGATGACCGCACCAAATGCCCATGCCGCAGGGTTTCGCTTCCAGCCAAACTCATCTTGCAGAAAGGCCATCACGGGAGTACCCATGGCCAATGAAGAGGTTATCCCGGCAAAAAACAAAAGACCAAACCATGCAATTCCAGCGAACATCCCCATGGTGGGACCCCACTGGGTGAACAAATAAGGCAAGGTTTTGAAGCCCAATCCAAGACCTCCCGATTGAGTTAATTCAACCACCCGGTCAATGCCCAAGTATCCAATAGCAATAGGAATTAAAATCGAACCCCCAAGAACAACCTCAACGAATTCATTCATCCACCCGGCGCTCATAGCATTCAACGCAATATCATCGCGGCGTTTCACGTACGAGGCGTAGCATTGAATGGAGCCCATGCCAACACTGAGGGTAAAAAATATCTGACCGGCAGCAGCCAACCAAACTTTGGGCGTCCAAATCGTTGAGTAATCCGGAGTCCAAAGAAAATTCAAACCCACCGTTCCGTCAAACAACGCACCGTTCTCGCCTGCTTTTAAGGTAATGCCTTGGTACGCCAGAAAGGCTCCAAACAAAATCAATAAGGGCATGCCAATCTTAGCTACTTTTTCCACGCCGCCACTCAAGCCTCGGGAAAGAATCCAGGTATTCAGGACCAAGCACAACAACCAAAATAGTACCGGCTCGGTGGGGTCCGTCAACCCTACGTAATCACCAAAAAAACCTGCCACTTCAGCCGCTGATTTGCCGACAAACGTGCCTTGAATGGAATGCCAAACGTAGCTCAGGGTCCAACTTTCCAAATAGCAGTAGTACGCTGCTACGGCAATGTTCGTAAAAATTCCAAAGACGCCAATGTACTTCCAAATGGCACGTTTGGGATCCAATTCGTGCAGGATAAAGGGCGTGCTGTGGTTGCCAAAGCGTCCGCCAAATCTGCCGGTGGCCCACTCAATCCATAGCAACGGAATACCCATCAACAGGAAGCTCACCAAATAAGGAATCATGAACGCCCCGCCTCCGTTTTGAACGGCCTGCACCGGAAAGCGCAAAAAATTACCCAATCCAACAGCGTTTCCCGCCATGGCTAAGATTAATCCAACGCGGGAGCCCCACGATTCTGTTTTTGTAGACATAAAACAACAGCAGTCGGGCCCTAAAGAGCCGGTTCAATTGCGAATATAAGGAATCGATTTGGGACAGACGTTTAAATCCGTAAATGTCCCAGTCGCTCAGCTTCCGCAGGCAGCGATCACTTCATCCAACGGGGTTGGTTCGTACGCCAAATCCCGACGTGCTTTGTCCAAGACAAAACCGGTTCGGGCCGGCCGTTGGGCCGGCTGGGCCAGCGATACGGTAGAAACCGGTTGGATCAAGGTGGCGTCGAGTTGAAACACCCGCGCAATGCGCCCCACAAAATCAAAGACGGACAGCGTTTCGCCCCCGCTGATGTGGTAGATTCCTTGGGCACGGCGCTGTGCCACGGCCAAGCAACCGCTGGCCAAGTCCTCCGCCCAAGTTGGGCTGCGCCATTGGTCCACCACCACCGGTAACGATTTACCTGCGCGCAGCGAATTAGTGGCCCACAAAACGATGTTGCTTCTGCTGAGTCCTTCTACCTGCCCCACCACCAGTACCGTGCGCACAATGGACCAGGGGGTAGACCTGGTTTGAACGATTTGTTCTGCATCGTACTTGGAACGGCCGTAGACACTCAAGGGGTTGGGTAAGGCGTTTTCTTCGTAGGGTCCGTCCGCCCCATCGAACACAAAATCGGTGCTGAGGAGCACGAAATGAGCCCCAAAACGACTGCTGCATTCCGCTCCCAACCGGACGGCGTCTACATTTAAACGCTGGCACATATCCGTCTCTTTTTCGCAATCGTCCACCTGCGTCATGGCCGCCGCATGCAGGACCACATCCGGACGAAAATCAAGCAAAGCAGCCTCCCAGTCGGCGGATGACTCGATGTCCAAGGATCGATACGACACATTCGAGGCGTTCAGTGCGGCACCAATGCGTTCCGGACCTCGTGCCGTTGCCAGCAACTCTACTCCGGGATGATTTGCACACAGACGCACAAATTTTTGCCCCAGGAGACCGTTGGCGCCGGTCAGAAGGATGCGAGTGGAGGGAGCAACGGGAAGTTCCACGCTATGCTACATCTAAGGGATCTGCGGACGCTTCGGCATCCGTCCAGGCGCGCTCGGTTTGCATCCAATGAGCCATTTGCGTTTGCAGGGCTGATGCTTCACGCGCTGCAGCCGCGGCAAAGTCCGGACCGTTGGAGGCGTACTGGATGGAGCGGGAGGCGTTGATCAACACCCCAACCCCGGGCCGGTTTTTCCAACCCGCAGCACCAAGCACTTCCGGCACGCTTCCACCTTGGGCACCAACGCCCGGAACCAAAAAGTAGGTGTCCTCTGCCAACGTACGCACGTGCGCTAATCCTTCCGGACGTGTGGCGCCCACCACAAACATCCGCTGTTCGGTGGGAATCCATTGGGAAACACGCTCCAATACATGCGCATACAAAGGACGGCCGTCGGCCATGCGCTGCTGCTGAAAATCATCCGCTCCTCCGTTGCTGGTCAGGGCCAAAACTACCGCCCACTTGTCCGGCAACAAAAAGGGCTCCACACTGTCCCGTCCCATGTACGGGGCTACCGTGATGGCATCGAATCCCAACTCCTGCAGCAGGCCTTTAGCGTACTGAGAAGCCGTGTTGCCTATGTCTCCCCGCTTGGCGTCTGCGATGGTCAAATGACCGGGGTACTGATTGCGCAAATAGCCAATGGTCTCCTCCAAAGCTTTCCAACCTTCCAGTCCGTACGCCTCATAAAACGCCAAGTTTGGCTTGTAGGCTACCGCGTACTCAGCAGTTGCGTCGATGATGGCTTTGTTGAAGTCCGCAAGCGATGCCGGCTTTGCGGCAAAACCGCTCGGCAACTTGGAAACGTCCGAATCCAGGCCCACGCACAGCACGGATTGGCGGGACTCAATAACATAGACTAAATCGTGGTAATTCATGGGCTACTTATTCGGTTCCTTCTTTCAAGCGTTCAGCATTCTCAGCCACCTGAAGTTCTTCAATAAATTTATGAATTTGACCGTTCATGACCTCCGGCAAGTTGTATACCGTGAATCCAATTCGGTGGTCCGTAACCCGCCCTTGCGGGTAATTGTAGGTTCGGATTTTGGCACTCCGGTCGCCCGTACTCACCAACGATTTGCGGTGTTCGGAAATGGCCTTGTCCCGTTCGGCGCGAGCCGCATCCCAGATTCGGGCGCGCAAGACCTTCAAAGCTTGATCGTAGTTCTGGTGCTGGGAGCGACCGTCTTGACACTCGACTACGGTATTGGTGGGCAAGTGGGTCAACCGAACACCCGATTCCGTTTTGTTCACGTGCTGACCGCCGGCACCGCTGGAACGAAAGGTGTCTTTGCGGATGTCCGTATCGTTGATTTGTACGTCCAGTTCGTCCGCTTCCGGCAATACGGCAACCGTTGCGGCGGAAGTGTGCACGCGGCCTTGGCTTTCCGTGGCAGGAACGCGCTGAACGCGGTGCACTCCGGATTCGTACTTCAAGGTACCGTACACCTCTTCGCCGGATACCTCAACACTGACTTCTTTGTACCCGCCGAGCGTGCCTTCTGTTGCGGACAAAACCGTGTACTTCCAACCCTTCTCGTCCAAGTATCGGGCGTACATCCGGAAGAGGTCCGCCGCAAACAATCCAGCCTCATCCCCTCCGGTGCCCGCGCGAATTTCCAAAACCGCATTCTTCGCGTCTTCGGGATCCTTGGGAACCAACAACTGCTTGATTTCCGCTTCCAAAACTTCCAATTCCGGCAGCAGTCGGTCCAATTCTTCCTTGGCCATGGACTTCAGTTCCGGGTCTTTTTCGTTCTGCAGCAACTCGCGCGCCTCCGTTTCGTTCTCCAGCAAACGCAAGTACCTGGCGCGCGCCTCCACCACGGGCAACAAGGTTTTGTATTCCCGGTTGAGGCGAATGGCGCGCGGCGGATCCGCAGAAACCTCCGGCTGCATCAACAAATCGTTGACCTCGTCGAAACGCTGGGCCAATGCGTTTAATTTGTCTACAAAACTCATCCGCCGTAGCTAAAATTCCCGTGCGGGGTACGCAGCTCAAGCGATGCCTTTGCTCCCGCTGGGGCCTCCTCTACCCGGCCCACAATCTGCGCTGCAATTCCGAATTTCTGCGCTGCTGCTAGGGCCGCGGGCGCGTCCTCTGGAGCTAGATAAATTTCCATTCGGTGTCCCATATTGAACACCTGGTACATTTCGTTCCACGGCGTTCCGGACTCTTTCTGAATGGTTTCAAACAGCACCGGCACGGGAAACAACTGATCCTTCACCACATGCACTCCTTCCACAAAATGCAGAACTTTTGTTTGACCGCCGCCGGAACAGTGCACCATGCCGTGCACGGCGGAACGGTGATTGCTCAGCAATTCCTTAACGACCGGAGCATAGGTGCGTGTAGGACTTAAGACCAAGTGACCCGCGTTCAGTGGGGACCCGGCCACGGAATCGGACAATCCGTACGAACCGGTGTACACCAACGAAGGATCTACTTCCGGCGCAAAACTCTCCGGGTAACGCGTGGCCAAATCTTTCTTGAATACATCGTGCCGGGCGGAGGTCAAACCGTTGGAACCCATGCCGCCGTTGTAGGCATCCTCGTAGGACGCTTGGCCGTCGGAGGCCCATCCCACAATTACATCACCGGGGCGAATTCTGGAGTTGTCGATGACCTCGTCCCGACGCATGCGCGCCACCACCGTGGAATCCACCACGACGGTCCGAACCAAATCACCCAAATCCGCTGTTTCTCCGCCCGTAGAGCGAATGTCTATTCCCAAACCGCGCAATTCTTCCAACAAGGTTTCCGTACCTCCGATCAACGCCGCAATCACTTCACCCGGAATGCGCGCCTTGTTGCGGCCGATGGTGCTGCTGACCAAAATAGGGCCCAAAGCTCCTACGCACAACAAGTCGTCCAGATTCATGACCAGGGCATCTTGCGCAATGCCCTTCCAAACCGACAAATCGCCGGTTTCTTTCCATACCAGATAAGCCAAGGAACTCTTGGTTCCGGCACCGTCGGCATGCATCACCAAACAGTGCTCTTCCGACCCCGTCAAATCGTCCGGGACGATTTTACAGAAGGCTTTGGGAAACAAGCCTTTGTCCAAATGCGCAATGGCGCGGTGGACTTCTTCTTTGCCGGAAGACACTCCCCGGCCGGCGTAACGCGCACTTTGCTCCATGGGCGCAAAGGTACGGCTTGTCCCTTACTTCACGCGGATGTACATGCCGGGCAACAAGTCGTCGTCGATGTCCGGATTTAGGGCCTTGAGCTCCTTTTCCTTCAACTCCAACGCCTTGGCAATGGATCCCCATGTTTCCTCGTACTGAACCAAACGATTGGACGCATCAAACTCCGCGTAATCACCGCCCAACGTCACCTTCAATTTCATGCCCGGGAATACACGAACACCGCGCAAGCCACCGTTCAACTTCTTCAAGTCGGTGATGGTCAAGGAGGTATTGCGGCAGATGGTGGTGAAGTTGTCTTTGTCACCAACCGTGTAGAACTCTCCTTTCGGTGCCACTTTTACTTTCTTGGCCTCCTCAGCAGCCAAAGAAGCCGCATCCATTTCCTGCGCTGGATCGTACGGCGGGGCGTAGTCGTCCCGCACCACTTTAAAGTCAGTTCTGCGATTGATTTGGTGCGCCACCTCTTGCTTGGGCGCAGGCAGCGTCTTGATGAACCGCTCACTCAGGGCCGTACCGGCGGGAAAATCTACAGCGCCATAGCCTTTGTAACCGTCTGGAATGGAGAAGGGTTCTTTCTCGCCCATGCCCAAGGCACCCAAGCGATCTGCTTTGATTCCTTTTGAAATCAAGTAATCCACACAAGACTGTGCACGATTTTGGGAGAGTACTTGGTTCTTTTCGTCGGTATCGCGGAAGTCAGTGTGCGAACGCAACTCAATAGCAATGTTGGGATTGGCCAACAAAATCTTGTACACGGAATCCAGTGCAGCTTTTGATTCTGGACGCAACTCCCACTTCGCCAAATCAAAGAAAACGTTGGGCAACACAATTGGAACCTCAATGGGGTCCATTTTGCCCACAAAGCTCATGGTGTGCAGGTAGGTATTCTTGTCGTCTTGGTAGGCGTACTTGTCCAAAGAAAGCGCTACTGTGTTGGTGGTGCCGGCTGCATTTAGGAACTTCTTTTTTTCCAAAGAGAAGGTATAGGTAACGTCGCCGCTGAGTTTATCTGATTCGTACACAAACGTACCTTCCTTGCTGGTGACTATGGAGTGCGTGAATCCATCCGAACCTATGATTTTAACGTTGGCCGCAGCAATCGGACGACCCGTTTTTGCGGACACGACATTGCCCTGAATTTTGTACGTCAGCGGTACTTCGTAAAAAGTCCAAACATCGTATCCGCCCTTACCTCCGTCGCGGTTGGAGATGAAATAACCGTCTTGCAGGCCGCCCGGACGAAGCACCAAATTGATGTCGTCGTTCTTGGAGTTGATGGGGAAACGCAGATTTTCGGGTTCGCCATTCGGCAAACCGTCTGCCCCTAATTCAACCCGGAATAGGTCCATTCCGCCCATTCCCGGCAAGCCGTCGGACGCAAAATAAAGGTACCCATCGTCGTGCACATAGGGAAACAACTCGTCGCCGGAGGTATTGACCAAGCCACCCAAATTGATGGGGGTACCCCACTTCTTCTTGCGCTTGTCGTACTTGGCTACCCACAAATCTTTTCCGCCTTTATTCCCGTCCAGGTCGCCGGCGAAGTAGAGCATTTGATCGTCGGACGAAATGCTGGGATGACCTACGCTTTTGGAGGAGTCGGAGGTGAAAACGATCGGTTCTGGAGCACTCCATGCCACACCCATGCGCTTGGTTTCGTAGATGGCGCAACCCAATTGGGCGCGTTTGACGTCCATGCACCGGGTAAAGTACAAGGTGCGTCGACGGCTGTCGTAGGCAGCAGCACCTTCGTGGTCCGCAGAATTGAGGGGTTCTGGCATCAGAACCGGCGTGCTGAACACTTGGTCCTTGGCCGCTTTGGGGTCCGGCTTGGTTTTCGCTCCGCGCTTGGCCTTGGGGGCACCGGCGGGGGCTTGACGTTGGGCCGTGTAGAGATCTGCGAAAAACTCACCCGTCCAACCGTCCTGGCGCTTGGTCAATCCACCTTCGCGGAAGGAAGTAAAGAGCAACTCCTCGTAGGTGTCTGGTTTGCCCGAAAAGGACAATCCTACCTCGTGGAAGCGGGAGTTAACCGATCCTAAGTTTCCTACTTGGTACCGCGTCAACGCTTTTTTCCAGTCCAACGCATCCTTGCAGGATTGAGCTCCTTTTGGACCGCGCGGATCTTCGGGCATTTGCTTGGTAAAGTCTTGGTAGGCAATCAGCGCTTCTTCGTATTCGTCCAACGCCTTGTGCATGTCGGCCATGATCAACAAAACCGACGGATCCTTGTAACCAATCTTGACGGCACGCACATACTGCGCATTGGCTTCCTTGTAACGACGCGTCCAGCGGTAACACTCGCCCAAACGGAAGGCAACTTCTGCCTTGTCTGGTCGGGCTTTGGCCTTGGAGAAGCCCTTTTTGTACAGGGTGATGGCCTTAAAGTATTCCTTGGCGTTGTAGTAATCGTCTGCGTCGCGCAAAATTCTGGGACGTTTCACCTTCTCCGCTTTAGCAGCTTTCTGAGCCTGAGCTCGTTGCGCGGGGGTCATCTCCTTTTCCTTGGGCTCCGCGGCTTCTTTAACCGGCTTTACAGCATTTGCCTTGCCGGAGTCCTTTGCCTTGACTGTAGGCGCTGCAACGGATTTTTTGGGGTCGGTTTTGGTGCCCGACGACTTGTTCGAAGCGGGTGCAACCGTTGTTTTAGCAGCCGTTTTAGCAGCTGGTTTAGAAACGGATTGGCCCCAGGCCACAACCGGCAAAAATGCCAAGAACAAGAGAAAAGAAGACAGACGGGACGTCGGAATCATAGCGTTAATGGGTCTACAAAAGGCTAAAATAGGAAATAAAAATCCCCCAAGCCACAACGGCTGGGGGATTTCTTTTCTGCAACGGCGTTAACTCAACGCGCGTAGAGCATTTCGCGGTACTTGGGAAGCGGCCAAAGGGCATTGTCTACGGACAATTCCAATTTATCCACGTGGTAACGGATGGTTTCAAAATGAGGTTTAACCGAATCGCAGTAGGCTACGGCTCGCGCTTCTGGATCCTCAATCTTGTTTGCCACCTTCCGTGCTTCGGTCATTGCACTTACCTCCGAAGACAAAATGTGAATTCGGTTGCCCAACTCGGTCACCAAGTCCAATTGCGGCTTGGCCAGCTGTGCAAATGTTTTTTCGTCGTAGAGGGATTTGAGCTTCAAAGCACCTTCAGCAACCTGAGCTTGGTAGTTCATAGCAGTGGGAAGAATGTGGTTGGTCACCAAATCACCCAAAGTGCGGCTTTCGATTTGAATTTTCTTGAAGTAGTCCTCCAACAAAATGTCGTAGCGAGCTTCCAACTCAATGTGGTTCAAGATATTCAGCTTCTCAAACAACGCTTTCGACGATTCGGAAACATAGGCCTTTAAAGCACGGGGCGTATCCGGCAAATTGCTCAGTCCACGTTTGGCTGCTTCGTTCTTCCAATCCTCGGAGTAACCGTCTCCTTCAAAACGAACCTTGTGGGAGGTGGAGATGAGGTCGCGGAGTACGTTGAAAAGGGCGTCGTCCTTTTTCAGCCCCTGTTCAATCAAGGAATCTACGGACTTCTTGAATTCAAAAAGCTGATTGGCAACGATGGTATTCAATACCGTCATGGACTGGGCGCAGTTTGCAGCGGAACCTACCGCGCGAAACTCAAATTTATTCCCCGTAAATGCAAATGGTGAAGTACGGTTGCGGTCCGTGTTGTCCAGCAAAATCTCCGGTATTTTGCCCACTACGTTCAATTTGAGCTCGGTTTTTTGCTCCGGACTCAATTTTCCACTCTCTACTTTCTCCAATTCGTCCAGCACGGCACTCAACTGCTGCCCCAAGAATACGGAAATAATGGCCGGAGGTGCTTCGTTGGCCCCCAAGCGGTGATCGTTGCCTGCTGAGGCAATTGAAGCGCGCAGAAGGTCTGCGTGGCGATCCACGGCCACAATAGCATTCACAAAAAACGTCAAGAACTGCAAATTGCGCTTGGGCGTCTTTCCGGGCGAAAGCAAGTTCGTTCCGGTGTTGGTAGCCAAAGACCAGTTGTTGTGCTTGCCGGAACCGTTGATGCC